>JBGAPH010000021.1:0-30816 GCA_044221365.1 Pirellulales bacterium | reverse complement strand
CGATCTTAGGGAATTGGCGGGGGAAGTCGAGGGCTGCCGTAGGGTGGGGCAAACGAAGTGAGCCCCACCATTGCGTCTGTCCATGGTGGGGCTCGCAAAGCCTCGCCTCACCCTACGCCGCGACTTCACTGCCGGCCTCTTGGATGCGATAACTACCTGAAATGCAGCCGTTTGCCGAACTTGCCCGCCGCATCGAAGAGGCCTGGCCCCCGGATCGCTTTGGGCTGCGCCGGCTGCTGCGGTCGGCTGAACAAGCGGCCAAGGGAGGCAAGCCGGCTGACCGCTCGCTCACCCGCCTCGAGGCCGAGCTAGAGCGGTCGATCGCCTTGCGGGCATCACGCCGGCAGAATGTCCCCCGCGTCACTTACGACGACGAGTTGCCCGTCTCGGCCCGCCGGCGGGAAATTGCCGACGCCATCCGCGACCATCAGGTGGTCGTCGTTTGCGGTGAAACCGGCTCCGGCAAGAGCACCCAGTTGCCCAAGATCTGCCTGGAGCTGGGGCGCGGCGTCGACGGCCTGATCGGGCACACGCAGCCCCGCAGGATCGCCGCCCGCAGCGTCGCCGCGCGCGTAGCGGCTGAGTTGGGCGCCCCTTTGGGGCAGCAGGTCGGCTTCAAGGTCCGCTTCACCGACGTCACGGGCCCGCAGACCTATGTGAAGCTGCTGACCGACGGCATGCTGCTGGCCGAGACTCAGCACAGTCGCTTCCTGGACCAGTACGACACGATCATCATCGACGAGGCGCACGAGCGGTCGCTCAACATCGACTTCTTGCTCGGCTACCTGAAGCAGCTCCTGCCGAAGCGGCGCGACCTGAAGCTGGTGATCACGTCGGCGACGATCGACGCCCAGCGGTTCGCCGAACACTTTGGCGACACCCGCGGCCCCGCGCCGATCCTGATGGTCGAGGGGCGGACCTATCCGGTCGAAGTCCGCTATCGCCCGCCGGTCGACGAAGAGGCTGAGCGCGACATCGATTGGAAGCGCGGCGTGCTGGCGGCGGTCGATGAGCTGGCACACGACGGCCGCGGGCACACGCTGATCTTCTTGCCCACCGAGCGCGACATCCACGAGCTCACGCGCTCGCTCCGCGGCCACGTCGGCGACGGCGTCGAGGTGCTGCCCCTCTACGCGCGGCTCACGGGGCCCGAGCAGGATCGCGTGTTTCGCCCCACCGGCAAGCGGCGAATCGTGCTCGCAACCAACGTCGCCGAGTCATCGCTTACCGTGCCAGGCATTCACTATGTGATCGACACCGGCACGGCCCGCATCAGCCGCTACTCCGCCCGTTCGCGCACGCAGCGGCTGCCGATCGAAGCGGTGTCGCAGGCGTCGGCCGACCAGCGCAAGGGGCGTTGCGGCCGCATCGGCCCCGGCATCTGTATTCGGCTGTACTCGGAGGAAGACTACGCCGGGCGAGAGCGTTACACGCCGCCTGAGATTCAGCGCACGAACCTGGCGAGCGTGATCCTGCAAACGCTGGCGCTGCGGCTGGGGCCGATCGAGGAGTTTCCGTTTCTCGATCCGCCCAAGGCGGCGGCGATTTCCGATGGCTACAAGACGCTCTTTGAGTTGGGGGCAATCGACGACGACCGCAAGCTGACGGAACTGGGCCGGCGGCTCGCGCAGTTTCCGGTCGACCCGCGAATCGGCCGTATGCTGCTGGCCGCCGACCAGTTTGGCTGTCTAGCGGAACTCTTGGTCATCGCGGCGGCGCTCGAGGCCCAAGATCCGCGCGAACGCCCACACGACAAGCAGCAGGCCGCCGACGAAGCGCATGCTCAGTTTCAGGACCCCGAGTCCGACTTCCTCAGCTACTTGAAGCTGTGGGACTTCTACCATCACCTGCGCGAGGACCTGTCGCGCAGCAAGCTGGAGAAGGCCTGCCGGCAGAACTTTCTGTCGTACAACCGGCTGCGCGAATGGCTCGACCTGTACTTGCAGCTCAAGCAGATGGTGGAGCAGGCGGGGCTCAAGCCTGGGCAGCGCCGCGGCGACTATACCGCGATCCATCAGTCGATTCTCTCTGGGCTCCTCTCGGGAATTGGTCTCCGTACCGACGACAACGACTACTCGACGGCCGGCGGCGGGCGAGCGAACCTTTGGCCGGGCTCCGGGCTACGCGACAAGAAGCCCAAATGGATCGTTGCCTCGGAAGCGATCGAGACGACGCGCCGCTACCTGCGAATTGCAGCGCGGATCAACCCTGATTGGATCGAGCCGCTCGCCGGGAATTTGGTGAATCGCAGCTACAGCGATCCGCACTGGAGCCGCGAGCGCGGGACGGTGCTGGCCTTCGAAAAAGTGTCTCTGTTTGGCCTGCCGGTGGTCGCGCGGCGCAGCGTCAACTTTGGGCCGATCGACATGACGAAGTCGCGCGAGCTGTTCATCCAACACGCGCTCGTCGAAGGGGAGTTCGACACGCGGGCCGAGTTTCTGGCGCATAACGCCGGCGTGGTCGCCGATGCCGAGGCGACTCAGGCAAAACTTCGCCGCGGCGACCTGCTGCTCGGCAGCGACGCCCACTACGAGTTCTACGACCGCCGCGTTCCGCCCGACGTTTTCGATGCCCGCTCGTTCGAGGGTTGGTGGCGCGACGCCCGACGGGCCGACCCAACGCTCCTCAATATGACGCTGGCCGATGTGACGCTCGCGGCCGACGTGTCTTCCCAGGACTTTCCCGATCAGGCCCAGGTCGCCGGCGAAAAGCTGCCGCTCGAGTACCGCTTTGAGCCTGGCGGCGCACGCGACGGCGTGACGGTCACGGTGCCGCGCGGTCAGCTTACGCGGCTCGACGACGCGGCGCTCGGCTGGCTCGTGCCAGGACTGCTCGAACAGCGGATCGCCGGCATGCTGAAAGCGCTGCCCAAGGATCTGCGGCGGCAGTTCGTGCCGGTGCCTGATACCGCGCGGCGCTTGCGCGGCGAGATCCGCTGGGGCGAGGGGGCCTTTAGCCAGCAAGTGGCCGAGGCGATTCACCGCGTGTATGGCGTGCGGCTCGCCAGCGGCGAGTTGCAAGAACAGGCGCTGCCCGACTATTTGCGGCCCACGGTTCGCGTGGTCGACGAGCGCGGGCAGGAGCTGGCCGCGGGGCGCGACGTGCGCGAGTTGCGGCGCGAGTTGGGCGCCGAGCATGCGGCTGTGGTCGCCGCGGTCGAAGACCCGCGGTTCTCGCGCCGCGGGCTCACGGCCTGGGACTTCGGCGAGTTGCCGCGCGAGATTCAGGTGCGGCACCGCGGCGTCGTGGTTCCGGCATTTCCGGCGCTCGTTGACGAAGGCAAGACGGCTGCGCTCGCGCTCCGCGAAAACCGGGAGCGGGCCGAGGTCGATACGCGGCGCGGCGTGCGTCGGCTGGCGCAGATCGCCCTGCACTCGAAGCTGCGGGCACAAATGGAGTGGCTGCCGGACAAGCAGAAGCTGTTCCTGTGGGGTGTGGGGCTGCCGGGCGCGCCGCTCATCGACGAGCTCAGCGAATTGTTGCTTGCCCGCGCGTTGCCTCTCGACGACGGCGCCCCGCGGACCAAGGAGGAGTTCGAGGCCTGCTTGAAGTTCGCGCGGCAGCGGATCAGCGTGGCGGTGCAGGACGTGGCCGAGGTGGCGGCGCCCCTCTTGTCGGCGTATCACGAAGCGCGGCTCGCGCTCGAAAAAGCTAAGCTCGCGCAAGCCCAAGCCGCGCTCGACGACATGCGGAGCCAACTCGAGCAGTTGGTGACGGCTGGCTTCTGGACGAGCACTCCTTGGGAGTGGCTGCGGCATTATCCGAGGTATCTCAAGGCGATCGTTTACCGGCTCGACAAGCTGCGCAGCGGCGGCGCGGCTCGAGACCGAGTGGGAATGGCCGAGATCGGACCGCGTTGGCAGAAGTATCGTGAAGCGATCGCAGCGCTGGATGAGGCGCCGCTGGACTTGGCCGCGCTCGACTACTACCGCTGGATGCTCGAGGAGCTACGGGTATCGCTGTTTGCCCAGCCGCTGGGAACCTCGATCAAGGTGTCGACCAAGCGGCTCGACGAACAGTGGGAAGCGGTGGTTGCGCCAGCAGGAGGTTCCGGAACACGGGCCGCGGCTGCGGGGCGTTGAGTCGCGCTCCTCCGTTGCACGTCCGTCGCCGCTTCGCTACTCGGCCGCGGCCGTCAAGGTAGAATAGTAACCGTCCCGTTGGCTTGTGACTTGCCAGGAGACCGCCGATGAGCGCCACCACCCCGTCGCTCGTAACCGCCGAAGAACTGTTTGTGCGGCCCGACGACGGCCTGCGCCACGAATTGGTGCGAGGGGAGCTGCGTACGATGACGCCGGCCGGGTCGGAGCACGGGGCGATTGGTGCGCATTTGCTCGGGCTGATGTCGCTGTGCGTGCATCGCCAAAGACTGGGCCGGCTCTTTAATGCGGACACCGGGTTCCTCATCGCTCGCCAGCCAGACACCGTTCGCGCTCCCGATATTGCCTTTGTGGGCAAAGAGCGCGGGAAGGCGCCGCTGCCTGCTGGATACTTTCCCGGCGCCCCCGATTTGGCGGTGGAGATCGTGTCGCCCAGCGATCGCGTCGGCGACGTTGACGAGAAAGTAAAAGACTGGCTGCACGCTGGTTGCCAAGAAGTCTGGGTAGTCAGTCCCCGCCCCGAGACGATTGCAATTCACCGTTCGTCCACTGACATCCGTGTCTTAACCGCGCAAGACAGGCTCGAATCGCCCGAACTCCTGCCGGGCTTCTCTTGCAGCGTGGCCGAGGTGTTCGCCGTTTAGCGTGTCCTGACGCTTAGGGCCGGGCATGCTCACGCGACTCTTGCGGCGACGGGTCGCTCGACGACCAGCATCTCGTTCGCTCCTTGTTGAAACTCATAGGGCACGCGCACAACCCGCGCAATCAGCCCGGCCGCGGACAGTTGCTCGAGCACCGCGGGCAGATGCCGCGAAGGTCCTCCCGCGAACATGTCGACGAGCGGAAACACACGCACCTCACGCGCCACGCGGGCCATTTCCAGGATCGCGGCCAGGTGCGCATCGGCAGAGAGGAGGTCGCTATAGGTAAAGAGGTAGTGCGAGCAGAGCGCCAGGTCGAACTGGCTGTCGGATAGCGGCAGCCATGGCAGGCCCGCCGCCAAATAGCGGCCCGTCCGGGGCCCAGTCTGATAATCGGCAAGAAAGGTCGACAGCGCCCGTCGGCGCCGCCGTTCGAGCTCCTCGAGCGACCGCAGCTCGTCCCAGACGAAGGCGTCGCGCGTGGCCTGAGTTGCGGCCAGCACTCTCGGCAACACGGCTTCGAAACGTGCTTCGATCTGCCGGGCCGTGAACTGGTAAAGCGGGTCGACCGACACAACCCGCCCGCCTCGAGTCGACCACTCGGCGTTGAAGCTCGCCGGCCCATCGGCCACGCCCAGGATTGCCTTGGGCAAGTCGAACGAGTCCAGGGCGAACATTCGCTCGTACTCGTCGCCGGTGCGGCCCCAGGGGAC
The DNA here is from genome assembly GCA_044221365.1 of Pirellulales bacterium. GTDB lineage: Bacteria > Planctomycetota > Planctomycetia > Pirellulales > JBGAPH01 > JBGAPH01. The sequence goes on along the minus strand of JBGAPH010000021.1, from coordinate 25,362 downwards.
GACTTGGTCGAGCTTCATGGCGCACTCGTTCGCAAACGCTCTGCGGCGCCCTTGGAAACCCCCGAGCGCGCTAGTCCGCAAAGATCGTCTGCGTTCGCTCGGGGCCGACGGAGACGTACCCCACCGGCCGGCCGACCAACTGCGAGAGCCTCGCCAGGTAGGCCCGCGCCTTGGCCGGCAGGTCCCCCATGCGGCGCACCTTGGTCGTGTCGGCCAGCCAGCCCGGCAGCGTTTCGAAAACCGGCTGCACGCGCCGTAGGTCGTCAACGTGGCTGGGGAAGTCGGTGATCCGCCGGCCGTCGAGCTCGTAGGCGGTGCAGACCTTCAGCTCGTCAAACCCATCCAGCACATCGAGCAGCATCACCGCCAGGCAGTCGACGCCGCTGAGCCGCGCGGTGTAGCGGGCGGCCACCGAGTCGAACCAGCCGCAGCGCCGCGGCCGGCGCGTGACGGTGCCATATTCGTTGCCGCGGTCGCGCAGCTTCTGTCCGGTGGCGTTGTCTTGCTCGGTGGGAAAGGGTCCGCCGCCGACGCGGGTCGAATAGGCCTTGAGCACACCGATCACCCGCTCGATCCACCGCCCCGGCACGCCGGAGCCCGTCGATACTCCCAGGCCCGAGCTATTGCTGCTCGTGACGTAGGGGAAGGTGCCATGGTCGATGTCGAGCAGAGCGCCCTGGGCGCCCTCGAAGAGCACCTTCTTGCCGGTCTCGAGGGCGTCGAGCAAATAGGCCGTGGTGTCGGCGGCGAAGGGCTTCAGCCGTTCGGCGAACTGCGTGTAGTCGGCGTAGATCTGGCCGGCCTCAAGCGGCGGCAGCGCCCCGCCGCTGAGCGCCCCCAGCATGCGGTTCTTTTGCGCGACCACGAACTCGAGCTTCTGCCGGAAGTCGGGCCGATAGAGATCGGCCAGCCGCAGCGCATGGGCACGGCCCACCTTATCGCGGTAGCAGGGGCCGATGCCGCGCCCCGTGGTGCCGATCTTCTCGCCGCCTGAGCAGCTTTCGTCGAGCAGCTTGTCTTCGGCGAAGTGCCAGGGAAAGATCACGTGGGCCCGGTCGCTGAGCAGCAGATTGTCGGCCACGCGCACGCCGCGGCTCGTCAGGCCGTCGATCTCGTCGAGGAACGAGCCGGGGTTGAGCACGACGCCGCCCGTGACCACGCACTTCACTCGCGGCGAGAGGATGCCGCTGGGGATGAGCGACAGCTTGTAGGTTTGGTCGCCGGCGACGACCGTGTGCCCGGCGTTCGCCCCCCCTTGGTAGCGGACGACGATGTCGTGCCGCTCGGTCAACAGATCGACCAGCTTGCCCTTGGCCTCATCGCCCCACTGCAAGCCGATCACACAGGTCCCAGGCACCAGCAAATTCCTCGATCACGAAAACCGTCGGACGGCCGGCTGGCAGGCGCGCGAAGTGGGCCTAATTCCAGGCAGGCAAACACGTTAATTTAGTCGGGCGGGAGATGGGGGGCAAGTTGATGCGGGCAAAGCTGGCGTTCATCCTCCGGCTGAGTCTAAACCGCCGGAAGAACCCGACCGGTTAGAGCAGTGTTGGGGCGGGTGGGTCTGCGGGGCACCGAGCAGATACTTTGGCCGTCACCCAAAGTCCGGCCCATTTGGCCGGGAAGTATGCCGCAACTACCAAAAGCAGGCGCGGATCGAACCCGTTTCGATAAGACGCGACTGCGAAAAAGGCCAGGAGCACGGCTAACTCAATCGTAAATCGACGCCAGGTGACCATGATGGTGGACCCTCTGATAAGTGGTCCCCCTCATTCTAGCCGGCGGCGGCAACTCCCTGTTAGGACACGATCCAGGCAAACGCCGAAGACTCGGCCAACCCGCTATTTGGGCCGCCCAACCTCGGTCAGCGGCCCCACCGCCACCGTGGTGTTCACCGACAGCGGATACCGCTTGAGCACGGCGTTCAGCTCCGGCACGGTGAGCTTGGCGACCGCCTTGAGGTCGTCGCTTACCGAGCGGTACTCCCCCCGCTGCATCCAGTTGGCGCCCACGGCGAACAGCCGGCTTCGCGGACGCTCGCTGGAGAGCACTACCCGCGAGTTGACCTTGCTCTTGGCCCGCTCGAGCTCCGGCTCGGTCACCCCTTCGGCCTCGACCTTGCGGTAAACGTCGAGCATCCGCTGCAGGTTGTCGGCCGTTTGTTCGGGTTCGCAGCTCATGTAGGCGCTGAAGATGCCGGCGCCTTGGTAGTCGTGGTGCCCCAGGCTCACCTGCTCGGCATGGCCCGGATCGACGAGTTCCCAGAAGAGCCGGCTCCCCTGCTCGTCTCCCACGATCACGCCCAGCAGCTTCGCGGCGTAGCGGTCGGCGTCGGCAGCCTTGGGACCGGGAGCGAACTGGAGAACGTATTCCTGGGTGGCCGAGGGGCGCGGGAGCACCAGGAACGATTCGACCGGTTTGAAGGCCGGCTCCTCGCGCTTGGCGGGCGCCGGCTTCCAGCCGCGCGAGAGCCGCTCGGCGTCGGCGGTGAGCCGATCAAAGTCGATGCGGCCGGCGGCGGCGAGTGTGATGTTGCCGGGGCTGTAGCGCCGCTCCAGGTACTCGCGCATCTGCTCGACTTCGAGCGCGGTGATGCTTTCGGCCGTGCCGAGCACGCTTCGCGAGAGGGGATGCGGGCCAAAGAACGCCGCCTTGGCCTTTTCGTCGGCGCCGAAGGGAGGCTGATCTTCGTACATCTTGATCTCTTCGATGATCACCTGCTTCTCGGTGTCGAAGTCTTCCTTGCGCAGCGCGGGGCGAATCAGATCGGCCAACAGCGAGACCGCCCGCTCCTGGCACTCCGGCAGCACGGCGGCGTAGTAGACGGTGTTTTCTTCGCTGGTGAAGGCGTTGTAATGCGCCCCCATCTCGTCGAACTCGCGGTTCACGTCTTCGGCCGAGCGGCTGCCGGTGCCTTTGAAGACCATGTGCTCGAGGAAGTGGCTGACGCCGGAGATGGCGTCGTGCTCGTCGCGGGAGCCAGTGTTCACGAAGAAGCCGAGCGCCGCGCTGTGCGCTTCTTCGTTGCACTCGGCCACGATCGTCAGGCCGTTGTCGAGCGTGCGCTTGCGGAACTCCATCAGCGGACCTCCAAGGGGGCGGAGCCGAGCGTGACGACCGTAAAGTCGGCCGGCGGACGCCGCCGCAGGTAAGCGTTGATGCTCTCGCGGCTGAGCTCGTCGATGATGCGGCTTACTTCGTCGAGCGTGCGGACGCTTTGCAAGTGATACCAATCGCGGGCAATAGCCGAGCTGCGGGCCGAGCTCGACTCTTGCTGCATGATCAGCGAGCTCTTGATGCGAGCCTTGAGCCGGTCAAGTTCGCGCTCTTCGATGCCGTCGGCCAGGCGACGGAGTTCACCGAGCGTAACATCAAGGGTTTCTTGCGCCCGTTCGGCCGTGGTGCCGGCGTAGCAAAGCACGCTGCCGAACTCGCGGAGCGTGTGGTAGCTGGCGTACACGCTGTAGCAGAGGCCGCGCTTCTCGCGGACCTCGGTAAACAGTCGCGAACTCATCCCCCCCGACAACACGCCCACCGCGCCCCAGGCCTGAAAATAATCGGGGTGGCGATAGGGCACGCTCTCGTAGGAGATGCCAACTTGCGTTTGATTCGACTCGTGGTTCAGGTGCTCGTAGCGCGTGACCGGCCGCGGCGTTTCGACGATCTGGGCTTCTTGCGGCTTCCAGTCCGCGAACAAAGCGCCCACCTGATCGACGAGCGCCGGCCAGTCGATGCGGCCGGCCACGCCCAGGATCGCGCCGTTGGGGCGGAACCGCTGGGCATGGAACTGCTGGACGTCCTTGATCGTCGTGGCCTCGAGATCGGCAGCCTCGCCGAGGCTCGAACGGCCCCAGGGATCAGGGTATTGCCGCTGGCGCAGCTCGATCATCAGCTTTTGCGCCGGCTCGTCTTCGAGCGCCCGCAGCTCCTGCAGGGCGGACATTCGCGAAGGCTCGAGTTGGTCTTCCGGCAGGTGAGGGCGGAGCAGAATGTCGGCGTAGATCGGCAGCGCCTTGGTCAGGTTCTCCGCCAACGTCGCGCCGCCGAAGCTGATGTGGGCGCCCGACACCGACTCGCCGCGCTCCACGCCGAGGGAGTCGAGATCTTGCATCAGCGCGCGGCTGTCGCGCTCGCCGGCGCCTCGTAAGAGGAGCTCGCAGGTGAGTGTGGCCAAGCCCTTGCGGTCCGCTGGATCGTAGCACGACCCTGCCGGCACGAGGCAGGTGAAGGCGGCCGACTCGACGTTGCGCATCGGTTCGGCCACGAGCGCCAGCCCGTTGGCGAACGTGTGCGAGAGAATGGCTTGGGTCACGCGGGACTCCTTCGCGCTTCGGCCCGCGCCGCAGTCGTGGGGCGCTTACGGCAAGGGGAAAGCTACGTAGTGTAAATCAGCCATTCTCGCGGCGTAAGACAACCGCGCGCCGCCCGTTTATCCCGCATAGCGGCTGACCACGAGCGCGATGTTCTGCCCGCCAAAGCCGAAGCTGTTGGTCAGGGCGTGGTCGACCTTGCCAGGCCGCGCCTCGTTGGGCACGTAGTCGAGGTCGCACTCGGGATCGGGGTGCTCGTAGTTGATCGTGGGGGGCAAAGCCTGATCGCGCAGGGCGAGCAAGCAAATGATAAGCTCCGTGGCCCCAGCCGCCGCAATCAGGTGCCCCATCATGCTCTTGGTGCTCGACATCGGCGTTTGATACGCCCGCGGGCCAAAGACCTGCTTCACGGCCAGGCTTTCGACCTTGTCGTTCACCGTGGTGCTCGTGCCGTGGGCGTTGATGTAGCCGATCTGCTCGGGGTTGAGCCGGGCGTCGTCGAGCGCCATGCGGATGCAGCTAATCGCCCCGCGTCCCTCGGGATGCGTGTCGGTAATACGGTAGGCGTCGGCCGTCGAGCCGTAGCCGCTGAGCTCGCCATAGATCTTGGCGCCGCGGGCCAAGGCGTGTTCGAGTTCTTCGACAATGACCATCGCCGCTCCTTCGCCGAGCACGAAGCCGTCGCGCTCGAGGTCGAACGGCCGCGAGGCCTTTTCCGGCGGATCGTTGCTCACGCTCAGGGCCGTGAGCAGGTTGAAGCCCGTCACGCCGAAGGGGTGGATCATGGAGTGCGCGCCGCCGGCCAGCATCACATCGGCGTCGCCGCGGCGGATGATCTCTACGGCCTCGCCCACCGCTTGGCTGCTGGCCGCGCAGGCCGTGAGGCAGTTGAAGTTCGGACCCTGGGCGTTGAATAGGCTGGCCAAGTGGCCGGCCGGCATGTTGGGCTCCTGCTCGAGCTCCGCCAGCGGATGCAAGCGCTCGAGCCCGCTGCGGCAGAACTTGGCGACGTCGAGGGTTTCGCCCTGCAGGGCGTCGGCCATCATGTCGGTGAAGCAGTTGAAGTCTTGCTGGCCCTCGCCTGCGCCCAGGTAGACGCCCATCCGCACGGGATCGACCCCCTCGGCGGTGAGCCCCGAATCGCGCCAGGCGGCCTTGGCCGCGCCGGCGGCGAACTTGGTGTGCCGGCCGCGGTATTTCCAGACCTCGGGGTCCTCGCCGGAATCGGCGATGTCCCAGTTGCGCACTTCGGCGGAGATCTTGGTGGGGAACTGGCTGGCGTCGAAAATCGTCGTCCAGCTTACTCCCGACTCCCCTTTGAGCAACCGCTTCCAGACGGATTCCAGTTCGACGCCCATGGGGGTGACCCAACCGGCGCCGGTGATCACGGCACGGCGTCTCATGATGTGGTCCTCGAGGGAGCGTAGGGGGCTGGCAATGCGGGGCCGCGCGGCCAGGGCTGGGATGCGTTGGCCGACTCGGCGGCCGCCAGATGCGGCGGCACCGGCAGCGGTTGGCCGTCGGGCAATTTGCCGACCTCGTAGAGCCGCAGCATCTTGAGCATGGCCAAGAAGTCGTCCGGCTCGAACAGGTCCTGATCCTGGCGGTGATCGAGGTGGGCGAAGAACATCTCCACCTCGGCCTGCAGCTCGTCCCCGACGTGGCTGGTGCAGTGGACGAGCGCGCCGTCTTCGCGGATGTCTTCGATCACCGCCCGATAGACAAGCTGGTCGCCGGGGAAAGCCGGGCGGCTGAACTTGGCGCTCGACAGCTTGGCCAGCACCACGCGCTCGAGAAACTGATTCTTCTCACCCACCAGCAGCCCGCCCGTTTGGGCCAGGCCTTCGATGATCAGCGTGTTGGGCATCACCGCCTGACCGGCGAAGTGGTCGTGCAGGTGCTCCTCGGCCAACGACACGTTCTTCACGGCCGTGGCGCGGCGCCCGCTTTCGAACTCCGTGAAGCGATCGATCCAGAACCAGCGCATGGGGCTTTCCTCAGGGGACGAAGCCCAACTAGGCGGGCATGCCGAGCTTCGTCTCCACGTACCGGCACATGTCCTGCACCGTGAGCAGATCGCCGAAGTTCTTGACGAGCGGATTCTTCTCGAGCGCCGTGAAGTCGAAGAACGGCATCCGCTTCCGCAATTCGGCCAGGCCAGCGGCGTTGAGCTTGCCGTCCTGCACGTATTCGGCGTTCGTGAGGATGTCTTCCGGGAAGAGTTCGCCGCGGGGAATCTTGATGTCGAAGGCCTTCTCCAAGCGGAACACGATGTCGAGAAAGTCGATCGACTCCGCGCCCAGGTCGCCCATCAGCGTGGCGGTGGGGGTGACCTCTTCCTCATCGACGCCCAATGCATCGACGAGAATGCTCTGAACCTTGGTGAAGACCTCTTCTTTCGTGGGCATCGGGCACGGACCTTTGACTAGGGGTTAGCGTGTTTGCTTGAGACGTTGGGGCGGACTCGATTCTCGTCCGCGAATATCCGCCGGGGCCCAAACTAGGGCGCCGCGGCTGCCGGGCTCTCGACGCCGTGGGCGGCCGGGAGGTCCGGGTGGTAGAGCAAAGCGAACAGCTTGCGCAGGTAACGCTTCGTGTATTCGTCTACGTTGGCGCCGTCGCCTCGCTCCTCGCCCAAGTTATAGCGCTCGATCACCAGGCGGGCCGCGCTGAGCGCTACCACGCCGTCGAGCATGCCTTGGGCCTTGAGATGCACGAGTCGCGGCTCCCACTTCGTGATCTCGACCGAGACCGTCAGTATCCGGCCGGGCTCGACGAAGTCGGCGTACTTGACGTTGCGGGCCTCCTTCAGCACCACCACGCTGTGCGCGAAATCCTCCGACGACCTCACCAGCCAGGCGCCCGCCTGCGTGAGGGCCTCGAGCATGAGGACCCCGGGCAGCACCGGGAACAAGGGAAAGTGGTCGCCCAGATACTCTTCGGCCATCGAGAGAGCTTTGATGGCCTTGATCCGAGCGCCGGGCTCGAGCTCGACGATCCGATCGATGAGAGTAAAACGCATGGGCGCGGCGAATACGGGCACCCCCCTTGCGCGACGCCATTCAGGGGGTATAGTCGCTCCTTGAACGTAAGCCACGGAGTATAGCGGGGCCTCAAAGTCGACTCAACGGCCATTCGCCCGGCAACCGGGTCTGCCCGACTGGGCGGATTTGTTCTCGCGTGCGAGCCTTTCTCAGGCGCCTATGCTGCGTCCGTGCCAACTTGACAGCCCGTGAGAAAGGCGTGGCCGCTGCCGGCGCGGCGCAAGGCATTCTGCGGCCTTACGTTGTGTCTTGTTTTTGGGTCTCGGCACGGACCTTGCATTCTCAGCAAGCCGAAAGCAAATGCGACCGCCGAGGTCACCTGGGCGGGCTTGGGGGCCGCAGTGGTCGCCAGGGTAATTTAGGTAAAGGGATCATCATGGTGCATTTTCAGCCTTTTGGCCCGCAGACGGTGCGGGTGCTGCGCGACGAAGTCGACCGGATCTTCGATACGTTCGCCGGCTCGACCCCGGGAGACGTGATGCGGCGGTTCGTTCAGCCGCAGGTGTTTCCGGCAGTGAATCTGTGGGAACAGGACGACGCCGTGTTCGTCGAGGCGGAGCTGCCGGGGGTGCATGGCGGCGACCTCGACCTGTCGGTTTCCGGCGACGAGTTGCTTCTCAAGGGGAAGCGGGTTTCGCCGCGCGAGAGCACGCAGGCGTATCACCGCCGGGAGCGGGGCGAAGGGGAGTTTGCCCGCGTCGTGAAGCTGCCGGTCGATGTCAACGCCGACGCCGTGGAGGCGACGCTTGAAAACGGCGTGCTGTTGGTTCGGCTGCCGAAGGCCGAGGCGGTGCGGCCGCGGAAGATCTCGATCTCGGCGCGGCAGGGCTGATCGCGGGCAAACCGCGCGGCGAGCCGAATTTTTTGAACTTATCCAAGGTAGCGGAGGCGAACGAACGATGGCTGCTGAAAGCACGGTGGCTGTGGCCCGCGGCAACGGTCAGGGCCGCGGACAAGAGGATACGCGCGGAAGTTACTTCCGACCGAACGTCGACATCTATGAGGAATCGGAGAAGTTGGTCGTGTTGGCCGACATGCCGGGGGTCAAGTCGGACGAACTCGAGGTCAACTTCGAAGATGGCCTGTTGACCATTCACGGCAAGGTGAAGCCGCGCCAGCCCGACAAGGTGCGCAGCGCGCACGCCGAGTTCGGCGTCGGCGATTTCTACCGCACGTTTCGCGTGAGCGAGCAGATCGACCCCAGCCAGATCACGGCTGACTATCGAGATGGCGTGCTGACGCTAAACTTGCCGAAGGCCGCGGCAGCCAAGCCGCGGAAGATCGCGGTGCAGAGCAAATAGCACGCGCCGGAACGGAGAAGGCAAACCAAAGGGCCCGACAGGCTGTTGTCGGGCCCTTTTCGTTGACGCCGCGGTCTCGGCTCACACATCGCAGAGCTGCGCCGCCGCGCGGAGCGACGCGAGTGCATCGGGGTTCTTGGGAATGAATTCCTGGCCGACGTACCCCGTGTATCCGACCTCCACGAGTGCTTCGATGATGGGACGGTAGTTCAACTCCTGCGTATCGTCCAGCTCGTTCCGACCGGGCACGCCCGCCGTGTGGATGTGCCCTAGGTAGTCCTTGAACTGGCGGATGCGGGCAATCACGTCCCCCTGCATGATCTGCACATGGTAGATGTCGAATAGGATCTTTACCCGCGGCGAGCCGACGCGGTCGCAGACCTCGGCCGCCCACTCGAGCTTGTCGCACTGATAGCCGGGGTGTCCCTTCATTTCTTCCGCAACGCGCGAGTTGAGCATCTCGATGCAAATCGTCACCTGCCGCTGTTCGGCCAGGCCGACGACTTGCTTCAGCCCCTCGACCATGTTGGCGATCCCTTGCGCGTCGGAAATGTCGCCGCGCATGCCGGAGAAGGTGATCACGTTGGGGAAGCCGGCGTCGCCGGTGGCGGCGATCGCCTTGCGGAGCGCCTCGAGGCATTCCGAGTGATGCGCCTTGTCGTTGAGCCCGCGGACGAAGCCATGGCTGGGGCTGATGGCGCAGACGAGGCCGTATTTCTCGAGCGTGGGCCATTCCTCGGGCGCCACGAGCTCCACCGACTTGAGCCCCATCCCGGCCGCCGCCCGGGCCAACTCGTCGACCGACAGCGGCTTGAAGCACCAGTGGACGACCGACTGCTTCACACGGTCGCCGGCGGCCCGCCAATCGGCCGCAAGCGCCGGTTGGGCCGAAGCGATGGCGGCGCCGCCGGCCGCAGTCACCAGCGAGGCCCCGAGAAACTCGCGACGATTCGAGCAGTACATGCGCGACGGCATGGCCGGGGCTCCAGCAAGACGAGGGAAGCGCCGCCCGGCCGAACCGGCCGGACAACCACGTTCAGAGTACGCACTCGCGTGCCTCGAGGCCAGCGACACGAGGCCAAGTTGTCTCCTTTGAAAGGTGGGTAGCGAGGGCGTTTTCGGGGGCTTTCGGCTAACCCGCGTTTTTGGCACAATCGGGCCTGTCTGAGCGATTCGCCCTACCCAGCCCCCGCGAAGCTCAGCCGTTGAGAAGGTTGGCCACCGCACCGCCGGGCGCATGCACCGATGAAAGTCGCCGCCGTTCGAGAGACCTTTCCCGGCGAGCGGCGCGTGGCCTTGGCGCCGGCCGTTGTGCCGCTGCTCGCCAAGGCCGGACTCGAAACGATCATCGAACCGGGGGCCGGTCTCGCGGCCGGCTACACCGACGAGGCCTACCTGGCCAAGGGCGCCAAGCTGGCCGCCAACCGGGCCGACGCCTTCGCCTCTGCCGACATCGTTTGCCAGGTGCGTACGCTAGGGGCCAATCCCAATGAAGGCCCGGACGACCTCAAACTGCTGCGGCCTGGGCAAGTGCTCATCGGCTTGGCCGAGCCTTTGACGGCGGTGGAGGCTGCTCAAACCCTTGCCCAGCGCGGCGTCACGCTCTTCGCCCTCGAGCTGATCCCGCGGATCACGCGGGCTCAGAGCATGGACGTGCTCTCCTCGATGGCCACCGTGGCCGGGTATCGCGCGGTGCTGCTGGGGGCGCTCGCGCTGCCCAAGATGTTCCCCATGCTGATGACGGCCGCCGGCACGCTGGCCGCGGCCAAAGTGTTCGTCATCGGCGCTGGCGTCGCCGGCTTGCAGGCGATCGCCACCGCGCGGCGGTTGGGGGGCGTAGTGCAGGCCTACGACGTGCGCCCCGCCGTCAAGGAGCAGATCAACAGCCTGGGGGCCAAGTTCGTCGAGATGCCGCTCGAAGGGGCCGAAGGGACCGGCGGCTACGCCAAACAAATGGACGAGGCGTTCTACCAGCGGCAGCGAGAACTGATGGCCCGCGTGGTGGCCGAGAGCGACCTCGTGATCACCACGGCCGCCATCCCCGGCAAGCGCTCGCCGGTGCTGATCACGGCCGATGCGGTAAAGGGGATGCAGCCAGGCTCGGTGATCGTCGACCTGGCGGCCGAGCGCGGCGGCAACTGCGAGCTGACCGTGGCCGATCAAACGATCGTCACGTTTGGCATCACGATCATGGGGCCGACGAACCTGCCGGGAGAAGTTCCTTATCACGCGAGTCAGATGTATGCCCGCAACGTGGCGACCTTCCTGCAGCACCTGGTGAAGCAAGGCAAGCTGGAGATCGACACGAGCGACGAGATTACCCGCGACACGCTGGTCTGCCGCGATGGAGCGATCGTGCATCCACGGATGTCGGGGCAGGCTGCCGCATCGTAAGCAGGGCCGGGCCGTTGATGGCCCTTTTAAGTTCGCGAACAAATAAGCGAGAGGTTTGGCGCTCATGCCCGTTCCTGTGCCTCCCGAAATCCTTCAGCTCTACGTGTTCATCTTGGCCGGGTTTGTCGGCTACCAGTTGATCACCAAGGTGCCGGCGCTGCTGCACACGCCGCTGATGTCGGCCACGAACGCCATCTCGGGCATTTCGCTCGTCGGCTCGATCGTAGCGGCCGGCGCCCACTACAGCGGGTTTAGCACGGTGCTGGGCTTCATTGCGGTGATCGCGGCCACGATCAACGTGGTGGGCGGATTCATGATCACCGACCGCATGCTGAAGATGTTCAAGCGCAAGCCGTAGCCGCGAACTGCCTGAGTGGAGCCACGCCCCCGTGTTTCAAGCCGCTTTGCTTGCCGCCACGAACTCGTCGACCGGCGACGTCCGCACCTGGTTCATCCAGTTGACCTACCTGGCGGCCTCGGTGCTGTTCATTCTGGGCTTGCGCGGGCTCACGCATCCCGACCGCGCGCGGCGCGGCATGCAGTACGCCGCCGGCGGCATGCTGCTGGCGGTGATTGGCACGCTGCTGCACCACGACATCGTGAGCTACGTCTGGATCATCCTTGGCCTGATCGTCGGCTCGGGCGTGGGAGCCGCGATGGCTGTCTGGATGCCGATGACGGCCATTCCCCAGCGAACCGCGATCTCGCACGCCTTTGGCGCGCTGGCGGCCACGCTCGTAGGCATTTCGCACTATGACCATGCGACGCGGACCGTCGGGCATGCGCTTGGTCCCTTCGAACTGGCGGCCCTTGGCTTCGAAGTCCTCTTCGGCGCGCTCACGATCACCGGCAGTTTCATGGCCTTCGCCAAGCTGCAAGGGCTCGTGCGCAGCGCCCCGATGACCTACAAGTTTCAGAATCAGTCGAACATCGGTCTGTTCGGCGTGGGTTTGCTGGTGTTCCTGGCGCTCGTGTTCAGTTCGCCGGCTTCCGGTCTGCACGCAGTGCTGTTCTACGGCATGGTGTTGATCGGGCTGGCGGTGGGCGTGCTGCTCGTGATGCCGATCGGCGGGGCCGACATGCCGGTCGTGATCTCGCTGCTCAACTCCTACGCCGGCCTGGCCTGTTCGGCGATGGGCTTCGTCCTGCACAACAACGTGCTGATCATCGCCGGCGCTCTCGACGGCGCGAGCGGCTTTTTGCTCTCGATTCTGATGAGCAAGGCCATGAACCGGTCCTTTAGCAACGTGCTGTTCGGCGCCTTCGGCGGCGGCGACGCTGGGCCCGCTCAGGAGACGAGCGCCAAGGGCTCGATCCGCAGCGTGTCGGTCGAAGATGCCGCGATCCAGCTGGCCTATGCCCGCTATGTGATCGTGGTGCCGGGTTATGGCCTCGCGGTCTCGCAGGCTCAGCACCAGGTGCGCGAGCTGGCGGAGATGATCGAGAATCGGGGCGGCGAAGTGAAATACGCCATCCACCCCGTGGCGGGCCGCATGCCGGGGCACATGAACGTGCTCTTGGCCGAGGCCGACGTGCCGTACGATCGGCTGTGCGAAATGGAGGAGATCAACGACCAGTTTGCGAGGGCCGATGTAGCGCTCGTGATCGGCGCGAACGACGTGGTGAACCCCGCCGCCCGCAACGACCGCTCGAGCCCCATCTACGGCATGCCGATCCTCAACGTGGATCAGGCCAAGAGCGTGATCGTGCTCAAGCGGAGCATGAACCCGGGGTTCTCCGGCGTCGAGAACGAGCTGTTCTACGACCCGAAGTGCGCGATCCTGTTCGGCGACGCCAAGGCCTCGCTCACGAGCCTGGTGAACGAAGTAAAGTCGGCGTAACGCTACGCCGACGCTCAGAACCGCGAGACGCGATACGGCGCCGGATCGATCGCCGGCGAGGCGCCCGTGACGAGCGCCGTGGCGAGTTGCCCCGTGGCCGGGGCCATCGAGAGCCCCAGCATGTTGTGCCCCGCGGCGAGCAGCACGTTCGAGAAGCGCGGGCTCCAGTCGATCACCGGTAGGCCGTCGTAGGTCATGGGGCGCCAGCCGTACCAGGCTTCTTGCACCGGCTCGGCGGTCGGCTCGTCGAGAAAGCGGGCAGCGCCCGAGGTGAGCAGCGCGAGGCGCTCGGGACGGAGCGATTCGTCGTAGCCGGCGAACTCCATCGTCGAACCGAGGCGATAGCCATCGGCAAACGGCGTCACCGCCACGCGGTCTTCCATCAAGATCACGGGAACGCTTGGACAGCGCCCGGGCCGCGGCATCGTGAGCGAATAGCCTTTGCCAGGCTCGATCGGGAGCCGAATGCCGAGCTGCAGCTCGACCTGGGGCATCCGAGCCCCGAGCGCCACGACGCATGCATCGGCCGGTAACTCTCCTTGGTCGGTTTGCACGCCGACCGCCTGCCCCCCCGCCGCGCGAAAGCCGCGGAACTCGCAGCCTTCGATCACCTGGCCGCCGCGGCGCTCGAACGCCCCCGTCCAGGCGGACATCAGTCGGTCGGGGCGCAGGTGGGCGTCGTGCTCGTAGAAGTAGCCTCCAGCGAGGCCAGTGCGCAGGGCCGGCTCGAAGGCCGTAAGCTCTCCCGCGGTCAGCTTGCGGGCGCCTAGCTCGAATTGCTCGGCCAAGAGGCGGTCGGTATCGGCGTAGGTCGCAAACGCCTCGGCCGTGCGAAAGGCGAACAAGAGTCCCTTTGTTTGCCACTGGCAATCGAGCCCTTCGGCGGCAATTAGCTCCTCGTAGAGCCGCAACGATGGATCGAGCAATGCCTGGCAGCCGTGGGCGGCCTCGAGCATGTCCTGCTCGTTCGCGCGGCGGGCAAAGTTCGCCAGCCAGCTCCAGAGCCGCCAATCGAGCCGCGGCCGAATCGCCAGCGGCGAGTTCGGCTCGAACAGGGCCTTGATCCCTTTGCTCACGGCCCCGGGCTCCGCCAGCGGCAAAACATGGCTTGGGCAGACAAACCCGCAGTTGCCGTGCGAGCAGGCGCCGCCAATTCGGCCGCGGTCGATGAGCGTCACACGGCGTCCGGCCAGCAGCAGATAATAGGCGCAAGCCAAGCCAATCACACCGCCCCCGACGACCACCACACGCTCGCTGCTATTCTTCATGCGGACAGTTTTTTAACCACGGAGGCACGGAGAAAGGGAGGCCGGCGGGATCAGCTAAGGTCTCCCTCTCCCCGTGGGAGAGGGCCGGGGTGAGGGTCGGCAATCTCGCGAGCTACATCGCAGACGGACGCCACTTGGCCAAGCGCAGCACCGCAGCCGGCTGACCGGCGAGCTGCTCATACCAGGCGGTGAGCAGCGTCCCGTCGGCCAGCTCAACCGTCGATGGATACCCCAGATCGCCGCCGGCTCCATCTCCCGACACCACTACGGGCGTCGACCAGGTTCGGCCGTGATCGGCGCTGATGGCCGCCTGATTGCCCAAGGGCGCCCGGCGATGCCCTACCGACATTACGAGCCGCCTGTCGTGCAGCCGCAGCAGGTGCGCTGGATATCCCCACACGCCGGACGAACGAGGGACGCTCCAGGTGCGGCCGCCGTCGGGCGATTCGGTGAGCAGCGTTTCATCGCGGTTGGCCGAGTTGTGGTTGCGAATCGCCGCCACGATCCGCCCATCGGCGGCCTCCACGGCGTGCAGCTCATGGTACTCTGCGACTGAGTCGCCTGGCCGCGTGGGGATCTCTGCCAGCCAACGCCAGGTGCGGCCGTCGTCGGTCGATTCGCTCGCGCCGATCTTCTCGGGCGTAGCGCTCCATAGCGTCTTGCCGACGTAGAGCAGCCGGCCATCGGCGAGTTGCGTCGGCCCGTGCGGGCTGTTGACCAACGACGAAACCGGCGGCGACCAGGTCTGGCCGCCATCGGCCGAGCGAAGGATCCAACAGCCAAGGCCCGCCTTGCGCTCTGCCGCGCTCAGACGGTCGCGGGCCGCCAGCCACCGAGTGCGCCGCTCCTCAGGCCACGAGGCAGCGTTTTCCAGCAAGGGCTCGTAAGCCAGCGAGGTGAAGGTTGACACCAGGAGCGACCCTTGGGCGGTTTCCAGAATGCCGGCGTCGCGGTCGTCGAGCGGCCCGTCGAAGATCACCTGGGGCCAAGTCCAGGTGCGGCCGTCGTCGTGCGAGCGCGTCAGCTCCACGCGGCCGAAGGGACAGACGTGCCCCTCGCGTCCGCCGGAGTAGACCAGCAGCAACTCGCCGTTCTTGCGCCGAGTTAGGGTGGGCCAGCCGTGATACACGTCGTCGAGGCTGATCGTGCGGATCGACTCGACCTCGGCCGACCCCGCCGCCCGAGCTGCGCGAGCCAACAGCCCGGCAAACGGCAGAGCCGCCGCCCCGTGAAGCAGTCTGCGTCGGGTGAATTCAGGAGGCGACATTGCAGGCTCGCTTAGTCGGGCGTCAAGGGAAGGCTGGGTCAGCTAGCGGCGTGTTGCACGAACCACTGGTACGTGGCGCGTAGCCCTTCGGCCAAATCCGTCTGAGGCCGCCAGCCGAGGGCCGAGAGGCGGGCGACATCCAGCAGTTTGCGGGGCGGGCCGTCGGGCCGCGACGTATCGAACGCGAAACGGCCTTCGTAGCCAACGGCCCGCGCGACCAACTCGGCGAGCTCGCGAATGCTCACGTCGCTGCCGACGCCGAGGTTGATGTGCTCCTCGGCCGAATAGTGCTGGGCGAGGAAGACCAGGCCATCGGCGCAATCGTCGACATAGAGAAACTCGCGCCGCGGAGTGCCAGTTCCCCACAGGGGCACTTCAGCCGCGCTGCGCTGCTTGGCTTCGTGAACCTTGCGGATCATCGCCGGTACGACGTGGCTTGTTTCGAGATCGAAGTGATCGCCGGGACCATAGAGATTCGTCGGCAGCACCGTGATGACGTCGAGCCCATGCTGCTTACGAAACGCCTGCCCTAGCTTGAGCCCCGCGATCTTGGCCACGGCATACCACTGGTTGGTCGGCTCGAGCGGGCCGGTCAGCAGTTCGGCCTCGCCCATGGGCTGCGCGGCCAGCCGGGGGTAGATGCACGAAGATCCGAGGGCGATGAGCTTCGCCACGCCGGCGCGGCGGGCAGCCTCGAACACGTTGGCCTGGATCGCCAGGTTGTCGTAGAGAAAGTCGCCGGGCAAACGCTGATTTGCGGCGATTCCGCCCACCTTCGCGGCGGCTAAGAAGATCACCTCGGGGCGGTGGGCGGCGACCCAGGCTTCGGTGGGCTCTTGCCGGCGCAGGTCGACCGTCGTTCGGTCCGCCGTGATCAGTTCGCAGTCCTCACGCTGCAAACGGCGCATGAGGGCCCGACCAACCAGCCCGCGGTGGCCAGCGATCCATATCCGGCGGCCGCGAAGCGAGAAGATCGGCTGGACAGGAGGGGCAGAGGACATGCAACGTTTGAGGCGCTATCGGGGAGCGGGCAACGGCAGGACATTATGTCGCTCGCTCGCGCGGCCCGGTAGCCCGCGCGACGATTAAGCCGTGGGCCAAATCTGCCACCAGCGCTTCTGGGGCTTGGGAGTCGGTTTGGCGGAGAAGGCGGCCAGCTTGTGGCCGTGCGCATCGATGGCGCCGCCGACCTTGGCGCCCACCAGATCGGCGCGCGTGAGCGTGGCCCCCTTCATGTTCGCGCCGGTGAGGTTCGCGCCGCGGAGGTTGGCGTCGGTCAGGTCCGCGCCGCGCAGATCGGCGCGGGCCAGAACGGCGTCTCCCAGATTGGCGCGCAGCCCAGTCATCGAGAGATCGGCGTCGGTGAAGTTCGCGCCGGTGAGTTTGCCGCCCGTGAGTTCGGCGTAGCGGAGGATCGAGCAGGTGAGATCGGCTCGGACCAGGCTCACGTTGATAAGCTTGGCGTCGGTCAGGTTGGCCTTGTGGAAATTGGCGCCGTCGGCCGCCGAACCATTCAGGCAGCAGGCGTTCATCTGCGTGCCAACGAGCTGCGCTCCCGTCAGATCCGTCGTACGGAGATCGCTGTTGGAGAGGTCCGCGCCGGACAGGTCCACGCCGGCCAGCATCGCGCCGCGCAAGCGCGCGCCGGTCAAGCGTTGCCCCGCCAATGAGTCGACGTCGAGCGCCAGCAGCACCTCGCCCGTCTCGCGATGCTTGATCTCGAACATGGCCGTACCTCGGACCCGCGCGGCGTCCGTTGGGAGGACGCTGGCGCAGAGAACCTCGCGTGCAGGATACGAGGCATGCGGGCACTTCCTGGAGTGGCGCAGGTCAACCGTGGCAAGACGGGATGCGCCGCCCCCGCAAGCCTAGTGGCATTCGCGGGCGCGATCCGTTCGACGCCGCCCCCTTCTCTGCCGGGTATGCGCGTCGGGCCGGCCGTTGTGGGCCGGGGGATTTCTTGTTTGAATGAGGCGGGGCGGCGCTTTCGAGCGCGGCACGCCGAACGTCATTATAGCGAGGGGCCTAGGCCGCTGCCTGCGCCGCTCTCGACAAAATTTAGCCGGTGTTGGCGACTGCCGCCCCTGGCGCCAGTTCTTCGTCTCCGCGAGGCTGATCTTGGAAAGCGGCTTGCCGGCTCCGAGCGTTCCCAACCGCTTCCAGGTCTCGCTGGGGGTGTTCCGAGGCCCGCTGGACCTGCTCCTGTTCCTCGTCCGGAAGCACGAAGTCGACATCCTCGACATCCCGATTGCAGCCGTTGCCGAGCAGTATTTGGCCTACGTCGCGGTGCTCGAACACCTCGATGTCAACGCAGTCGGGGATTTCTTGGAAATGGCCAGCACGCTGGTCGAGATCAAGTCGCGGATGGTGCTGCCGCACGAAACCGAGGCGGAGGACGCCGGCGACGATCCTCGACAGGACCTGGTGCGACGGCTGCTCGAGTACAAAAAGTACCGCGACGCCGCGAGCCAACTCGAAGAACAAGGCCGGGCCTGGCAGGAAAGGTTCCCCCGGCAAGCCCGCGATTCGGCCCCCGGCGTGCCGCGGGATCCAGCGACGGAGCCGATTCACGAGGTTGAACTCTGGGACCTCGTGAGCGCTTTTGGCCGGCTGATGCGCGAGCACCGGGCACAAGCCCCGTCGAACATCGTCTACGACGAGACGCCCATCCATGTCTACATGGATCAGATTCAGTCGCGGCTGCAGCAACAGCCGCAAGTTGCTTTCACACAACTCTTTGAGCCAGGTCTGATCAAGTCGGCGCTCGTGGGCATTTTTCTCGCGGTGCTCGAACTCGTGCGGCACCACCGAGTGCGGGCGGAGCAGGGGGAACTGTTTGGCGAAATCTGGCTGCTGCCGGGCGAGCAGGCGACGGAGCAACTCGACCCCAGCGCCGTCAGCGACTACGAGCACAAACCGGTTGCCGAGAAGCGTAAAAGGGGCACGGCCTAGTTTGTGGGAACGCGGCCAGCCTTCGCTGGCCGCTCGCCGATGCGCGTCGGCTGTGTATTAGTAGCGGCTCGGCGGATAGTACTCGGTGCCTACCGGCGGCAGGGCGCTCAACCCGCGGCCATCGGCCCGATCAAGCTGCTCCGGCGTGGGAGCGGCGGGGGCTGAGCCGATGTTGCCCCAAGGACTGCCGGGCTGACTCAGTCCGTCGGCGCCCGAGCCGGCAGGACCGGCCGCAGCATTCCCCACCAGATAGCTCGGGGCGGCGTCGGGCGTCGGCGCCGGTCCGGCCGGCACGCTCGATCCTTGTCCCCAGCGCCGGGCAGGTTGGGTCGTCGGCGCGCCCGTTTTCACTTGGAGAGCGGGATTTCGCGTCCCGGAAACGGCCGACTGCCGCGTGGCAACCGCCGTGGGAGCAGGCATGCCGCCCGGCCGCTCGAGTTTTGCCAGCCACTCGTGGGCCTGCTTCATGCTGGGGTCCACGGCCACGGCGGCGCGGAATTGAGCAACCGCGTCCTGGGTCTTCCCCTTACGCTGCAACAGGCAGCCAAGGTTGTAGTGCGCGATCGCCTCACCGTGGGCAGCCGAGAGCTCGGCCAGGGCGCCCGGCTGGTCGCCGATCTCGAGCAACACCGTCGCCAGGTTGTTGCGATAGAGCTTGTTCGTTGGCGCAAGGGCGACGGCCTGGCGCAACGTCTCGACGGACTTGTCGTACATCCGCCGACGCGCCAGACAAAGGCCGAGGTCGTTGAGCGGGGCCGGGTCGTCGGGATAAGCCGTCGAGGCCCGCTCGTAGAACGTGGTCGCCTCGGGAAAACGATTCTGGCGGTCCAGCAAGTGGGCCGTCCCAAGCAACGCCTTGTAGTGCTTGGCGTCGAGGTCGAGCGCCTTGTGGTAGTAGGTCTCGGCTTCGTCAGCGCGGCCAGCCGCCTCGTGAATGGCGGCCGTGGCCACCAGCAGATCCGGCCCCGCGCCCGGCGGAATCGGCTTGCTCACCGGCGATTCGGTCTTGGCCGACGCCAGGTCGGCTTTCGACTTGTCCTTGCGCCAGAACGAAGCAAAGCTGCTTGCTTTGGGCACACTGTCGCTGGGCACGGCGCTGGCTGCCGTGGCGGAGGCCGTGGATTTCTTCCACGACAGCCACGACCCCTTCGACGCCGTAGCGTCGCCGGCGCCCGCGCACCCCACGGCCGACGCCACGGACAGGGCAACCGACAGCCGACGCCAATTGCATTTTGATGTCTGCACCCGACACCTCCTTGTGTCGCAGGACCTTGGCGGACAGCGCGAATCTCCGCGCTGCATCCCGGGGCCGGCTGAAGCGCGGCTTGGCGCGCTTGCTCAGCCTGAGGCCCTGATCGCGGCTAGTTCTGACCACCGCCATCCCGGTCGACCTGCGGAATCCGCGGCGGCGGGGCGGTGGCGCGGAATTTCTGATCCACCGATTCAATGTAGTCGGCCGGCCAGCCATAGGCGGCCATGCCCGTCTCGATGACCTCAGGCAGTTCGCCCGGGGCGACCTTCGCCGCGGTCTGTTGCACGGCATCGACCCGAGCGGCCGTCTGCTCGGCGTCCATCCCGCGCTCGACGAAGATCGTGCGGCGGGCGGCCGGGGCCTGCGTCATGATCCAGCGGACCTTGAGCACTCCGGCTTCGTTCAAGGCCACCGAATCCTCGGTGAAGTAATGGTCGCCCAGCAGATTCTGGCGTTGCCAACCGTTGTCGATCATGCACCAGATCGGCTGCTTGACCGCTTCCTTGTCCGGCCGAATGAAGGGCTTGGGCCAGCAGGTGTTGCGGCGGTAGACTCGCTTGCAGCTCTCTGACCATACGGTCAGCCAGTCGGCCCGGACCTCGCCTGCGGCCCCAGCGGCCAAAAGACCGGCCACGATCGTCGAACGAAACCACGGCATGACGACATCCCCCTCCGTTTGCCATCCCTGGACCGGCGCGTCCAGACGTCCGGAGCGCGTAGCCGCGGATCGGCGGCTATGAGCCTTCCTAACTGCTTATCGGCAGTCGCGGGGGCAGGCTGAGAGGGAAGTGAGGAAAAGGCGCAACCCGCCTATTCCAACTAGCTTCCGCTCATCTTGGGGAACATTTCGTTGACCATCGTGATCGCGGCCGGGCCCACCAGCACCACGAAAATGCCTGGGAAGATGAAAATCACCAGCGGGAAAATCAGCTTTACGGCCGTTTTGGCGGCCTTTTCTTCGGCCAACTGGCGGCGGCGGGTTCGCATCGAATCGCTCTGCACCCGCAGCGCCTGGGCGATGCTGGAGCCGAACTTGTCAGCTTGAATCAAAATGGCCGCCAAGCTGCGGACATCATCGACGCCGGTGCGGGCGCCGAGTTCGTGCAGCACTTCGCTCTTGGTCTTGCCCATCTGCAACTGGAAATTGGCCAGAGCGAACTCGTCGGCGATGACGCGATACGATTTCCGCATTTCCTCGGCCACCTTGCGCATGGCCTGGTCGAGACCCAAGCCGGCCTCAACGCACACGACCATTAGGTCCAACGCGTCGGGCAAGCCCAGGAAGATGGCCTGCTTGCGCTTGCGAGCGATCAACCACACAAGCGCGTCGGGCAGATAGAACAGCCCGCCGGCGGTGATCACCGTGTAGGCCAATGTTTTCTGAGACATCCCCTGCAGGGCGGCGAAGGAGCCGCCGCCGATCAGGAGGCCCGCGATGAGGCCGGCGAACTTGAGGCTCAAGAACAAGCCGGGAGCGATTTGGCTGCGGAAGCCGGCGTGAGCCAGCTTCATTTTCAGCTTGCTGACTTCGAGCTCGTTCTTGGGCTGCAGCGGTTTCGAAAGGGTCGGCGTGGCCTTCTCGAGCACGCGCGCCACGGCGTCCGATTTTTTGCCGTCGCCCTTCTGTCGGCGAAGGCCGGGGTTCTTGTATTCGTCGAGCCGCTCCTCGGCGCGGGGCTTGCCCGCCGCGACGCGGTCGAGCACCCACCACACCAACACGGCCACCAGGCCGAAGAAGGCGTAGGGAAGCAGTTGTTCGAAGCTGACCAGGGCCGAATGCATGGCGGGGCCTTAGACCTTGATGTTGATGATCTTGCGGATGGCGAGGGCGCCCATGAGCTGCAGCACGGCGCCGCCGGCCAGCATCTTCTGGCCCATCGGGTCGGTGAACAGCACCATCACGTAGTCGGGGTTTAGCCGGTAGACGGCCAAGAACAGCAAGGGGGGCAACGCCAAGAGCACGATGCCCGAAAGGCGGCCTTCGCCCGTGAGCGCCTGGATCTGCCCCCAGATTTTGAAACGCTCCCGGACCAGGTAGCCGATCTTGTCGAGAATCTCCGCCAAATCGCCGCCCGTTTGCCGTTGCAGAATCACGGCCGTGGCGAAGAACCGCAGATCCAGATTGGGAATGCGGTTGCTCATTTCGTTCAGAGCGTCTTCGAGCGTCACGCCCAAGTTCTGTTCTTCGAACACGCGGCCAAATTCCTTGCTGATCGGCAAGCTCATCTCGTCGGCCACCAGGTTGAAGCCGGCGGCCAAGCTGTGCCCGGCGCGCAACGCGCGAGCCATCAATTCCAGAGCGTCTGGCAACTGCACCGCAAACGCGCGCAGCCGCCTCCGACGGCGGAGGATGAGCCACACCAAAGGCATCGCGCCGAACGTGCAGGCTGTGAGCGGGATGAATCCCGGATGCAAGCGGGCGGCAACGGGGATCACGGCGCCCAACAGAGCCAACCCGCCCGAAATGGCGAAGAACTTCGAGGGCGTCAGTTGCGTGTCGGCCTGCTCGAAGAGCAATTTCCAGTTGGCGAAGCGGGCCAAGAATTGCTCGAGCCCGCTTTCTTTGCCGTCGAGCGGCTGCGAGAGCACGTCGCGGCTGAGCGAATCGCGGGACTGGGCGCTGGCTTTCGCCCCAGTGAACACGTCGAGCCGCTCTTCGGCCGCGGTGTCTTCGCCGCCGCGGAAAAACGTGGCGACCGCGAACACCAGCGCGGCAACGCCGACGAACGCAGCGACCAGAATGATGATCGGACTCATGGTTGCATCAGCCTCTCGAGCCAGGGGAACGCGCGGCGGCGCTCGCGCCGCCGCGGCCCAAAATCGTTTAGTCCACCATCATCACGCGTTGCCGGAAGGCGCTCGACGGCAGCCGCACGCCCGCCGACTCGAGCCGATCCATGAACGTGGGCCGGATGCCGGTGGCCTCGAATTTGCCCACCGCGCGGCCGTTCTCGTCGATGCCGTCCTGCACGTAGTGGTAGATGTCCTGCATCACGATCGTGTCCTGCTCCATGCCCAGGATCTCAGTGATGTGGGTGATCTTGCGGCAACCGCCTTGCAGGCGGTTGGCCTGGATGATCAGGTCCACGGCGCTGGCGATTTGCTGCCGCATAGCCTTAAGCGGCAGTTCGAAGCCGGCCATCGTGATCATAGTTTCGATGCGGGCGATGCCGTCGCGCGGGCTATTCGAGTGGATCGTGGTCAACGAGCCTTCGTGACCCGTGTTCATGGCCTGCAACATGTCGAGCGTTTCCGGGCCGCGGCATTCGCCGATGATGATCCGCTCGGGCCGCATACGCAGGGCGTTGCGCACGAGGTCGGTGGCCGTGATCGCGCCCTTGCCTTCGATGTTGGGGGGGCGCGTCTCGAGCCGCACGATGTGCTCCTGCTGGAGCTGCAGTTCCGCCGCGTCCTCGATCGTCACGATCCGTTCGTGGCTGGGGATGAAGCTCGACAGCGTGTTGAGCAGCGTCGTTTTACCGGAGCCCGTGCCGCCTGAGATGATGATGTTCAGCCGGGCCTTGATGGCGCCTTCGAGCAGCATCACCATTTCCGGCGTGAAGGCCTTGTAATTCAGCAGGTCCTCGAGCTTGAGCGGATTGGCCCCGAAGCGGCGAATCGAAACCGCGGCGCCGTCGAGGGCCAAAGGCGGAATGATCGCGTTCACGCGGGAGCCGTCGGTCAGACGGGCGTCGACCATCGGACAGATTTCGTCGACGCGGCGGCCGACCTTCGACACGATGCGGTCGATGATCTGCATCAAGTGGTTGTTGTCGCGAAACGTGCAAGTCGTCTTCTCGAGCTTGCCGCGGCGCTCCACGTACACGCTCTTGGGGCCGTTGATCAGGATGTCGCTGATCGAAGGGTCTTTGAGCAGCATCTCGAGCGGACCAAGGCCGAACGTTTCGTCCAGCACTTCGTCGATCAACCGCTCGCGCTCGTTGCGGTTGAGCAGCGTGTCTTCCGAATCGCACAGGTGCTCGACGACCAGGCGAATCTCGCGGCGAAGGATTTCGCCTTCGAGGTCGCCGACGCGCGACATGTCGAGCTTGTCGACGAGCTTGCTATGAATTCGCCGCTTGAGCGTTTCGAACTCTTGTTCCTTGGATTGCTCGGCGCTTCGGCCGGCGTAGGGTGCGGTCTTCATGCGGCGATCCTGCCATCGGTCAAAGGGTTGCGGCTCTCGCGAGGGAACGTGCGCCCTGCCGCTCGACGCGGCCTTCGCATGTCGCCGAGAGCGACGCGGAAAGACCTCGGAGCGGATAAGCGTTCGGCGCAAGCTTAGCTCACGCCAGCCACACGTTGCCCGCAGAGAACACACGGGCGGGCAGGCGCTGGGCGCGGGACCAGAAGGCGGCAAACCCCGGGACGGATTCCCGGCCTGCGCCGCTTACCCGCATCGGCGCGATTGCAGGGGATTTGCCCGGCCGACGCAAAGGCGCGAGCGGCGACGCAGCTACTTAGCGGGAGCCTTCTTGCCGCCCCACAGCGAGAGGAGGCCGCCCAGCCGCGTGCTCTTGGCTGCGGGATCGAGCTTCGAATCGCCCGTGAGCGACTCGGCCAGGAGCTGGATCGATTGGGCCACGTTCGACCGCGGCGCGTGCTCGAGCAACGGCACCCCGTTGTTGCGGGCCTGCACCATGGCCTGGTACTCGTTGGGCACCTGCCAGTAGATCTCGCGCCCGATCGTGTCCTGGGCCTTCTTCAGGCTGATCTGACCGTTGTCGAGGCCCACGCGGTTGACCACGATCTTCACCTTGTCCGCCAGCCCGTCGATCTCGTTGAACGAGGTCATCAGGCGGACCACGTTTCGCAGGCAAGGCAAGTCGAGCTGGGTGACGAGCAGCAGATGCGTGCAGAGGTTCATGGCCACGCGATCCATCGCCGTGTAGCTCTTGGAGAGATCCACGATCAGGTGCGTGAAGGTCGCCTTGAGCAGGCCCATCGCCCGGTGCAGGTCTTCGGGCGTGATGTGGTTCACATCCTCGAGCTGCACGGGGCGCGGAAGGAGGAACAGCCCCGAGGCGTGCTTGGTGAGCGAGCGCTTGAGCAACGTGAAGTCGAGCCGCGTGACGTTTTGCGCCACGTCAAGCAGCGTGTAGTCGGGAATCGTGTCAAGAAAGACGTCGGCGTCCCCCAGGCACAGATCGAGGTCGATCAAGGCCACCGAGCGCGAGGGCTCTTGCGCCAGATAGCACCCCAAATTCACCGCCAGACTCGTGGTGCCGACGCCCCCGGTGGCGCCCGCCACCGCGATCACGGTGCTGCCGCTCGTCTTGGCGTCGCCGCGCCCCAGGAACTGATGGCTGATCCGTTCGAGCGCCGCGACCAAGTCTTCGATGCGCACGGGCTGCGTGAGGAACTCGCGGGCGCCGGCGCGCATGGCGCGCAAGATCACATTGCCGTCGGTCGAGGAGCTGACGACCAGGATATTGCACTTCGGCGCCGTCTCGCGGAGCTGCGAGACGAGCTGCAAGCCCTTTTCGAGATCCGCGTCGATCGACACGATGCCCAGCTCGGGCTGAGTCTGGGCCACCACGTCGGCGAAGAACTCATACCGCGAGCACTCCGCCTCGAGCCAAACGCGATCCATCCCCAAAAGCATGTTCTTCAGGGTGTCGCGCGAACTGTCGCGAGGATCGACAATGGCCAGCCGGAGTACGTTTTGCATGAGCTCGACGGTGCGTCTACGGACAGGGACATGACGGAAGTGGGGGGGGGGGGGGGGGGCCC
>JBGAPH010000090.1:0-15519 GCA_044221365.1 Pirellulales bacterium | reverse complement strand
CCGCGCCCTTCTCGAACAACAAGCGATCCATCCTGGAACCTCGACCCACGCCAACTTCGCCCACCACCCCGCGCCAACCAAGCTAGCGCCCCCTCCCCTCACTCGAAAAGCCCAAAAAATCACAGGCTCTCCGTGTGCCGTCCGCTACTTCCACCGCGAGAGCATTCTCGGCGCAAGCGCGAGCCTGCGAACGAGCGCGTGTCCCGCTTCCGCTGCGGCACGCGGAGCGTGCCTGCTACTATGCTGTCCGGCCTAGGCATCCCGGAAAGGGCGATCAAAGAATGGCAAAAAAGAAGCGTGCAGCTACGCGTCCAGCGGCCATCAGCGCCTCCGAGTTTCGACTCGTTGACGAGCGCGGCATCACGCGCGCCTTGTTGACCATGATGGACAACCGGCAGGCCAAGCCTGCTCCCAGCCTGCGGTTTTGGGACGAAGAGGGCTACGAGCGAATCGTCATCGAACTTGCTCCTGACGGCAGCCCTCTCGTCGCCTTGCTCGACCAGACGGGCAATAGCGTGGTTGGCGCTGGCGTGTCTGATCTCGGCGTTGGCGTAAGCATTCGGGACAGCGACAGCGAGATGCCGGCCATAATTGTCCAGTTGTTCCCGGATGGTACGCGAGGCATCTTCGGCCTGAACAAGGCAGGCCAGACTGTGTGGGAAAAGCAATGGAAGTAGCTGGCACACTCCCGTGTGCCGTCCGCTACTTCCACCGCAAGAGCGCATTCTCGGCGCAAGCACGAGCGAGCGCTGTCTCCGCTTCCGCTGCGGCACGCGGAGCGTGCCTGCTACGACGGGCGAGACCTAGTCCCGGCCGCGGAGCTTCGAGAGCAGGCGTAGGATTTCGAGGTACAGCCAGACCAGCGTCACGAGCAATGCGAAGGCGCCGTACCACTCCATGTACTTGGGGGCGCCTTGCTCCACGCCGCGGTCGATCGAGTCGAAGTCGAGCACCAGGTTCAAGGCGGCGATCACCACCACGAACACGCTGAAGGCGATGCCGATCGGTCCGTTCGAGTAGATCATCGGCACCTGAATGCCGAAGAACCCGAGCACGATCGTCGCAAAATACAAGAGGGCAATGCCCCCCGTGGCGGCGATGACCCCCAGCTTGAACTTCTCGGTCGCCCGCACCAGGCCCGATTGGTAGGCCAACAGCATCATGGCCAGCGTGCCGAAGGTCAGACCGACCGCCTGTACGGGCAAGCCCGGCATGCCGACGTCGACGACTTTGGAAATCGCACCCAGGGCCACGCCTTCAGCCGCAGCGTAGAGGGGCGCCGTGAAGGCCGACACCGTGGGCTTGAAGATTGTAATCAGCGCGATCACCGCGCCGATCAAGAAGCCGCCGATCATCAGCGGCCGCGCCAAGGCAGGCGAGGCGGCGACCTGCCACCAGGTGACCCCCGCCCCGGTGAGCGTCACCGCCAGCAGGGCGCCGGTCTTCCAGACCGTGCCTTGCAGCGTCATGGCGTGATCGGCGGTCGACTCGATCTGGAATACGCCGGAGCTGAGAGCGGGATTCGAGGTCGTCATGAGGGGCAATCCTGAACAGCGATCTAAGGAAAGGGACCAATCGGCGACGCCTGGCCGCTTCGCCAGAACCACCGCCGGGTAATTATAGGATACGCGTGGGCCGGTTTCCCGGTTTGGGGGGCCCGCCTCAGTCCCCCTGGGCCAGGCCTTCCTGGCCTCCGGGCTGAATCTTCTTGCGGAGCGCCGCGACGACCGCCTTGGGCACGAAGCGGCCAAGCTGGGCGTCGTCGGCCAGCGGGGCGATCTGCTTGATCAGCGAGCTCGAGACGTGCGAATATTGGTCGTCGGCGGTAAGCCAGATCGTTTCGATCTCGGGGTCGAGCTTGCGGTTGGCCAGGGTCATCGTGAACTCGGCCTCGATGTCGGTCAGCGAGCGGACGCCGCGGAGCATCACCCGCGACCCGCACTGGCGGACGAAGTTCACCGCCAGCCCGGTGAACGGGCGGACCTCGACGCCGCGGAGCGCGCTGGTCGTTTCCAGGAGGAGCGCCACCCGCTCCTCGATCGAGAACAGCGGCTGCTTGCCGGTGTTGATGCCGACCCCCACCACGAGCCGGTCGACGAGCTTCACGGCCCGCTCGATCACGTTCAGGTGGCCGAGCGTGAGGGGGTCGAACGAGCCGGTGTACACGGCGACGCGCAGGTCGGAAGCCATGGGAACGCAGGGGCGGCGAGAATCTAGGTTGGGTGGGAGAACGCCGCAGTGTACAGCAATCCGGCGTTTCAAGGAACTCGGATCGTTTCACGGCAAGGCTTTGCGCGCGGACTTTCGCCTCGTTCCCGGAGATCACGTCGAGGCCGTTCATTTTGCCTAGTCGGCACAGCCGATACGGTGGATGGTGTCGAGGTGGGCCCTCTTGCGAATTCGAGCCGATGCCGGCCCTGGGCAAAGACGTCGCTAGCATCATCCGCAGCCTGGCGCGGTGGGCGTTGGCCCTTGCGCTGGGAGTGCTGATGCTGCCGGGCTGCGCCACGCACAGTTCGCTCCGCAGGCACACGGTGGCGGCGAATCTCACCGTGGCCGACCTCTATTACGGTCAGGTGCTCGACAACCTGGCGCGCTTCAACCACAACCCGGCGGCGATGCCGTCGTTTTCGGTCGTGTCGGCCGGCACGGTGAACGTGGAGGACATCCACGGCGCCAACCTCGCCCCGGTCTACAGCCCGACGCTCACGCAGTCGCTGCAAGGGGGCGGCGCGTTGCCGATTCTTTCGATCCTCTTTGGACTGAGCGGTCAACGCTCGCTCACCGAGAACTGGTCGACCGCCCCGGTGAACGATTCCGACAACCTGCGCCGCATGCGGTGCGCCTTTCAGATTGCGGTGGGCGCCGACGAAGGAGATTGCGACCGTTGCAAGGCCCGGCTGCAGGGGTTCTTTCTCGGCAGCACCGAAACCTACGAGTGCCTACTGCCGACCGGCTGGTACGAAGTGGGCTGCGAAGAGGACGTACCGGAGAACGCTTGCTACGTCGGCCACTACTGCGACACCTATGTTTGGGTAACGCCTGACGGGCTCGACGGCCTGACCCGGTTCACGATCACGATCCTCGACATCGCCACTGGCGAGATCCACGCGCCGCAGCGCACCGTGGTGAAGACCTACAAGGGCAAGGCCGTCGAAGAAAATCTCGAGACCACGCAAGTCACCTCGACCGAGACCGATCTCGACGCCCTCAAGGGAGCCCAGTCGTTCCACCTCGACCGCGAACGCAGCGACGCACCGGGCATCAATCGGGGGTTGTTCTTCGTTCCTCGATAGGCGGTTCGCGGCCGGCACCGCGCTAGCCCGAGGCCGACCCGAACAGCTACGATTGAGCTGGGCGGCTAAGCGGCCGCCTGCCTCTTCGGGAGTCGCCGCCGTGAAAGCCCTCGATCCGCCGCCAACCCTACTCACGCGCGAGACCTTGCCCAAGCTCGCGCCGCGCGACCCCGCGGGGCACAAAGGAACCTATGGGCACGCCGTGCTCATCGGCGGGTCACGGGGCATGGCCGGCTCGATCGGGCTGGCCGGCATGTCAGCGCTCCGAGCAGGCGCCGGGCTCGTGTCGCTGGCCGTGCCGGAGGGCATTTGGCCGATCGTTTCAGGCTTCGAGCCCTCGTACATGCTGCGGCCGCTGGCAGAGGACGAAGAGGGCCACCTAGATGTGACGCTCGATGGCTTGGGTACAACGCTCGCGCCGGCCACGGTGGCGGCGTGTGGGCCGGGGCTGGGGCAATCGCCCGCACTCACCGATCTAGTCTGCGAACTGTTCGAGAAGTTCGACCGGCCTCTGTTGGTCGACGCCGACGGCCTCAACGCCCTGGCCAAACGCCCTGACGTGCTGGGAAAGGCTAGCGCGCCTCGCGTGCTCACACCCCATCCCGGTGAGTTCACCCGGCTCGTCGGCGGGCAGAAGCTTGCCCGCGAGCAGGCTGAATGGCTGGCGGTGGAGCTGGCCGGCCGGCATGGGCTGGTGATCGTGCTCAAGGGGCATGGGACGCTCGTGACCGACGGCCAGCGCTCGGTGCGGAACACCACCGGCAACCCCGGCATGGGGACCGGCGGGACCGGCGACGTGCTCACGGGGCTCGTCACCGGGCTACTCGCGCAAGGCCTGGCGCCGTTCGAGGCCGCCTGCCTCGGCGTCTTCGTCCACGGCCTAGCAGGCGACCTGGCGGCCGCGGAACTGGGCGAGCCCTCGCTGATCGCCAGCGATCTGGTGCGGCACTTGCCGCGGGCGATGAGTGATGTAGGGCAGCGTAGTTAACAGCAATTGGTCCGCGAGAGCGGACCCTACGCAGGGTCCGCTGTGCGGACCAAGGAGAGCCCCTAACCCGCCGCGCTCCCCTGTCGTCGAATCTCCGCCACCACGCTCCGCACGATTCGGTTGATCTGCCCTGGGTCGACGCCTCCCAGCGGTGGGCAGCCGGCGCCGGGGGCGTCGGCCAGGCCTTCTTCGGCCAGCAGGCAGGCGAGCTGATCGCGGATCAGCTCGAGGTCGATCTTTTGCTCAGCGGCGAGCGGTTGCCGGCTGAGCCCCGGCTTGAAGCCGCGCAGCGCGAGGGCGGCGCGGAAGCCTTCGGGGAAGTCGGCCGAGTAGATCATCGCGTCGAACAGCCGCAGCAGCTTGAACTGTAGGGCGCGGGCTTCGTTCAGCTTCTCGGCGACCGTCAGGTCGTAGAGCTTGCGGGTGATCTCGGGCACGACGCCGCTCGTGGCATGCGTGCCCCCGTCGCAGCCGATCAGCATCATCGGCATGAGCGCGGCGTCCCAGCCGGTGAGGAAGCTGAAGTCGGGGCGCGCGGGGCGAACCGCGGCGATCATCCGCATCATGTGCGGCAAGTCGCCCGAGCTGTCCTTGATGCCCACCACGCGCGGGCACTCCTCGGCCAGGCGACGCACCGTCGGCACGTCGATGGGCGAGGCGAACATCGGGATGTTGTAGAGCGTGACGTCGATCGGCGTGTGATCGCCAATCTCCTTGAAGTAGGCGTACACCGCCGGCGAGCTGAGCTTGTAGTAGTAGGGGGCCACGATGGCCACCGCCCGCACCCCCAGGCTCGCGTAGTACTCGCAGGCCGACAGCGTTTCGCGAACGTTGGCTTCGGCGGCCCCGGCGAGGATCGGCACTCGGCCGCGAGCCTCATCGGCCATGATGGCCACGATCCGGCGGCGCTCTTCGGGGGTGAAGCGAGTGAACTCGCCGGTCGAACCGTTGGGGTAAAGCCCGTGGACCCCCTTGTCGATGAGCCACGAGGTGTAGCGGCGCAGCTCGGCCTCGTTGATCTCGCCGCGGCCGTCGAGCGGCACGATGTTGGGGGTGAAAACGCCGCGCAGGCTGGGGGAGGTGGCCATCAGAGAGGTCAGAATCGGTGGGGCGGGAAGGGGTTTGGCGGGCAAAACGGCGGGCCGCCCGGCCACGAGCTTTCTTCCGCGGCCGGCCCAAGTTACAACAAAACTATACTTTGCGAAAGTTGCCGGTTCGACCCGTCCAGCGGGCTCGTTTGCCCTGCTGCGCTGGGGCGCCGGGCGCCCGATGCCCCGCCGTTTCCCTCGCGGCCTCGTCGCGGAATTCCATGCCCAACGCCGAGCCCTCGCCCCGCGATTCGACCCCCGCCGCGTCTGCCGCGGACGCGCTGGAAACGCTGCGCCGCTGGGAACGGTCGGTGCAGTCCGCTTGGGGACGCTCGGTCGGCCTGCGGCTGGCGGGCTTCGCTCTGCTTGGACTCTTGATCCTGGCATATCTCCGCTGGTTCATGTTCACGCCGCTGCCGGGGCTGCCGGAGAACATCCGCACCGGGCGGCCCACAGAGCGCGTCGTGTGGATGGAGCGAGCGATCGTGCTGGACGACTTGGTCAAGGAGTGGTTCGGCAAGCCGGCGGAGTTCGCCGTCGTTGATCGGTTGCTGCCGCTGTGCGTGGCGCTCGCGATCTGGGCGGTGGCTGGCGCGGTCGGTTGGCTCGCGCTGCGGGCGCTGCGGCTGACGAAGGAGCTGACGCTGCTCGAGCAGGCTGTGTTTGCCCTGGGGGCCGGCATGAACCTGGTGTCGCTCTACACGCTGCTCGTCGGGCTGGCCGGCCTGCTGGCCGAACGCTGGATTTACGTTGGGCCGGGAGCAATTGCGCTCCTCGCCGCAGGTTTCTTGGCGTGGCGAGAGCATGCCGCCGGCGGACTGAAATGCGAGCGACTGCCGCCAGCCAAGTTGGCTGACGATGGCGACGCCGTGCTCGCCCGCTGGCTCCCCTGGGCGGCCGTCCCCTTCGCCGCGGTCGTCGTCTTGGGCGGGCTGCTGCCGCCGATTGACTTCGACGTTCGCGAATACCACCTGCAGGTTCCAAAGGAGTGGTATCAAGCGGGGCGCGTGAGCTTTCTGCCGCACAACGTTTACGGAAATATGCCGCTCGGGGCCGAGATGCCGACGGCCGCCGCCATGGCGGTGCTGGGAGACTGGTGGCTCGGCGCGCTGGCCGGCAAAACGGTGATCGCGCTGTGGGCCCTCGTGGGCGCCGCGGGGGTCTATGCGGCGGGCGTGCGATTCTTCGACCGCCGCGTGGCCAGCGTGGCGATGGTCGTGTATCTGTCGACGCCGTGGATCATGTTCCCCTCGATGAACGGGCTCGTCGAAGGGGCGCTGGCCGCCTACTTCATGCTCGCCGGATTCGCCGCCGCGCTGTGGCGCGTGCGGGCATTCGCCGACGGCCAACTGCACGGTCGGCTGTTGGCCCTGGGCGGCTTTCTGGCGGGCAGCGCCGTGGCCTGCAAGTATCCCGCGGTGCTGTTCGGCGTACTGCCGCTCTTGCTCGTGGTGTTCAGCGTGCGGAAGGGCGCCGACCTTCGGCCCCCGGCGATTTTGCTGGCGGCCGTGGCAGTGGCCTGTGGCCCGTGGCTCGTGAAGAACTGGGTGCTGACGGGCAACCCGGTGTACCCGCTGCTCTACGACGTGTTCGGCGGCGCTACGCGCGACCAGGGTCTCAATGAACAATGGGTGCGCGCCCATCGGAGCTTCGACCGGAGCGCCCCGGCGCTGTTGCTCTCGCTGTGGAGAGTGGTGGGGGCCAGCGAATGGCTGAGCCCGCTGCTCGTGCCCCTTGCGCTCTTGGCCGGACTGTCGGCGCGGTGGCGTCTGGCGGCGCTTGCGTTGGGCGCTTATGTGGCATTCTTCTTCGTCGAGTGGTGGTTCATGACCCACCGTATCGATCGCTTTCTCGTGCCGGTCCTGCCGGCGCTCGCGCTAATGGCTGGCATTGGAGCGGTGTGGACGCGGGCCGTGCCCTGGCAGTGGATGTTGCGCGGCTTGCTGTTTGTCGGCCTCGGCGCCAACTTCATCACCGTTACGTGCCCACTGGGGGCTGACAATCGCTACTTCGTCTCTTACGCCACGTTGCGCTACGACCCCGAACGCACCGATTCTTGGCACCAATGGCTCAAGGAAAACGTTCCTGCTGGCAAGCAGGCGCTGCTGGTCGGGGACGCGCAGCCGTTCGACCTGGAACTCCCGGCGATCTACAGCACGACCTTCGACGTCTCGCCGCTCGAAACCTGGCTCAAGGCCGCGGAAACTCCCGACGAGGTGTGGCAAAGTTTGACCGACGCAGGCATTTCGCACATCTACGTTCGCTGGGACGAGATCAAACGCTATCAGTCGCCAGGCAACTACGGGTTCTCGAATCTCATCAGCCCTTCCGTCTTCAAGGGGTTGATCGACTACGGGGTTCTGGACAACCCGATCTTCATTCCCAAGGACGCCACGCGGATGGTCTACCCCGTTCCCCCGGTCAAGCCAAAGGTCGACGACGCAGGCGCTCCGGCGGACGGCGTCAACGTTCCCGCGGCAAGCACCTCGCCCACCACGGCCGCGCCTGCCGTGGCGCCACCTACTTCAGCTCCCGCTGCTGGCAAGGCGGACGGCTCGCCCGCCTTGAATCCCTGACCGGAATCACCCGCTGTCCATGCCTATGCCCCTCATCGAGCTGCGCGACATCCGCAAGTCCTATAACCTGGGCGAAGTCCTGGTCGAGGCCTTGCGCGGCGTTTCGCTCGACATCGAGCAGGGGGAATACGTCGCTCTGATGGGCCCCTCGGGATCAGGCAAGTCGACGCTGATGAACACGCTGGGTTGCCTGGATCGGCCCTCGAGCGGCAGCTACAAGCTGGCCGGCGAGGAGGTGGTGACGATGACGCTCGAGGAGCGGGCCCACCTGCGCAACCGGCGGATCGGCTTCGTCTTTCAGAACTTCAACTTGCTCGTGCGCACGAGCGCGCTCGAGAACGTCGAGCTGCCGCTGCTTTACAGCAAGAAGATGTCGGGCCGCGAACGCCATGCGCGGGCGAAGGATCTGCTCGAGCAGATTGGACTGGGCGAGCGGCTCGACCACCATCCGGGGCAACTATCGGGAGGGCAGCAGCAGCGGGTGGCGATCGCCCGCGCTCTGGCCACGCGGCCCGACATTCTGATGGCAGACGAACCGACGGGAAACTTAGACTCGAAGACGAGCCGCGAGATCATCGATCTGTTCCGCCGGCTCAACCAGGAGTTCGGTCTCACGATCGTGCTCGTGACTCACGACCACGAGGTGGCGCGGCACGCCAAGCGGGCGATCGTCCTGCGTGACGGCCTGATCACCTGCGACACGACCGACTTCCGCCAAGCGGCGCAGGCGGTGAACTCGGCCTCGTATTTGGATGACGAGCCGGTTCAGACAGGCGAACTGCCGACGGGCGAGCAGGCCAGCGCCCCCGCCTCGGATTCCTAGGCGAACAACTCGCCGATCACCTTGCCGGAGTTGGCGATCTTCATCGGTCGGCCGCTTTTGCTCTGGAACGTCGTCGTGAGCGGAATGCCCAGGGACTTGAGCACGCTGGCCATCAGGTCTTCGGAGCTATAGGGTTCGGTCTCGACTTCCGTGCCGTCGGCGCTCGTGCGGCCGATGACCTTGCCCCCCTGGAAACCTGCGCCGCCGACGACCACGCTCCAACTGCGGGCCCAGTGGTCGCGGCCGGCGTCGCCATTGATCCGCGGCGTGCGGCCGAATTCGCCCATCCAAATAATGGCCGTGTCTTGCAACAATCCGCGCTCCTCGAGATCGCTCACCAGCGCGCTCATGGCCGTGTCCATCTCGGGCAGCTTGCGAGCCAGGTCGGTGAAGTTATTCGAGTGCGTGTCCCAGCCGCCGAGGTCGACCTCCACGAACGGCACGCCGACTTCGACCAGGCGGCGGGCCATCAAGCAGCCATTGCCAAAGCCGGTGCGGCCGTAGCGGTCGCGAACCTGGGAGGGCTCTTTGTCGACCTTGAAGGCGGCCATCTGCTGGCTGGTGAGCAGTTCCAGCGTCTTGCGGAGCACCTTTTCGTGGTCGGTGGCGGCCGAGCCGCGATTCTGGCCGACGAACTGCTTCTCGATCAGATCGAGCGCCTGCATCCGCTGCATGAGCCGCTCGTAGCCCAGCCCCATCTCGAGGTTCTTGACGTCGCCATCGGAGCCGACGACGAACGGAGCGTAGGTCATGCCGAGGAAGCCGGGGCCGACCGAACCGCCCCCCACCGCGACGAAAGGAGGAATTTGCAGCGCGCCGCCGCGCGACTCGAGCAGCTCATGGGCCACCACGGCCCCATAGCTGGGGTGCTCGATCGAAGGATTGGGCGTGTAGCCCGTGTGCATGTAGTAGCGGCCGCGATCGTGATCGGCCTCGCGGGTGCTCATCGAGCGGATGATCGAGAGCTTGTCCATGTGGGGCGCGAGCTTGCTCATGTGCTCGCAAATCTGCCCTTCGCCGCTCGTGCCAATGGGGCGGAACTGGCCGCCGGTGGGCGCGCCGGGCTTAAGGTCCCAGATGTCGATGGTAGCGGGGCCGCCTCCCATCCATAGCAGAATGGCCGACTTGTTGCGCTTCTTGAGATCGGGGGCCGCTGCATGGAGCGAGGTCAAGAACGAAGCCGCCGGTCCGGCGAGCGCCGAAGCGCCGGCCAGGTGGGTGAGAAAATGGCGGCGAGACATGCCTTGCGGGACGACGAAGCGCTTCATGGCGGACCTGACTTTCGCGGTCTCGGGTACTTAGTGGTTCAGGATGAATTCGTTGCTGTTGAGCAGGGCCCACCACAGGTCCTGCAGGGCGTACGCGGCGTTGCCGCCGCGGGCCACGAGCAGGGCGTTGGCCGCTTGCAGCTCGACTTTAGTGGGCCGGCGGGCGACCGCGGCCAGGAACAGCGTTTCCATCTTGGCCGGGTTCTTGAGCTTGTCGTCGGCCGCCACGCGGTAGAGGAAGCTGCCGGCCTCGGTGCTGGTGGCCTGCTTCACCAGTTCGCCGTTCATCATCATCAGGGCTTGCGGGATCGTGCCGTCGAAGGTGGTCGCCTCGCCGTCGTCGTCGGTGCCGAAGGCCTTGACGAATTGATCGAGCCACTCGCGGCGAGCCTTCTCCTGATCTTCGGGCGAACTGCGCGTGCGGTCGGCGCGGGTAGCCACGAGCAGCGACTGGTAGAGCTCCTCGGCCCGCATTTGCCGGAGGTAGAAGCGGCTGAACAGCGGCTTCGCGCCGAGCGTGGGGTCGTCCTTGGCGTTGCCGCGCCCCGCGGCGCTCGAGCGGGCATAAGCCTCGCTGAGCACGATCACCCGGATCAGCTCTTTCACGTCGTAGCTGCGGTAACGCAATTCCTCGGCCAAGCGGTCGAGCACCTCCGGCATCACCGGCGGGTTGTGCGGCCCCATGTCGTCAACGGGCTTGGTGAAGCCGTAGCCGAGGAAATGGGCCCACAAGCGGTTGACGAGCGCGCGACTCAACTCGGGGGAGCCGACCACGAAGCGGGCCAGCTCTTGGCGGCGGTTGATGTCGGCCAGCAACCCGCTTTGGATCGGCTTGGAGTCGTCACCCGTCCCCTTCAGCGGAGCGCGGCCGTCGACGAAGACCGGGTAGGCGGCAGCCAGCTTGCCGTTGCGTAGTTCATAGAAAATCGGGGCTTCGCCAGGGCGACGTTCGCCTTCGCCCAGGAAGTCTTCGTCGACAAGGTCGACATAGCCCAGGCGGCGATCTTCGTACCGACGCAGTGGCCGGGTTTGCCGGAAGAAGGCATTCAGCTCCCAGAAGCGGTTCTGCTTCCACTCGTTGAACGGGTGGTTATGGCACTGGGTGCACTGCACCTGCAGCCCAAGGAAGAGCTGCGCGGTCTTGGCGGTGGCCTGCACGCCGTCGTCGTCGAGCTTGCCGGTGAGGAAGTTCACGGCCCCGTTGAAGCCCGGGCGGCCCGGCGCGTTCGTGCCGGTGGCGGTGAGCAGTTCCTTCACCATTTGGTCGTAGGGGCGGTTCTCCTTGATCGCTTCGCGCAGATACTGCTGCAAGCCCTCGCGGTTGACGGTCGCCCGCTCGTCGCCGTTGCCCGCGGCGCGGCCGATGAGCAGGTTCGACCAGATCGTGGTCCAGTTGCGGGTGTAGTCTTCGGCATATTCCGGCGAGAGCAGCTTGCTAACCAACTGCTCGCGCCGGTCGCGCGAGTTTTCATTGAGGTAAGCGTTGAGCTCCTCGACCGTGGGGATGCGCCCCAAGAGGTCGAGATAGAGCCGGCGGCAGAACTCGGCGTCGGTCGCGGCGCGCGAGGGGGTGACGCCGGCGGCTTTCCACGCGGCGCGGAGCGACTGATCTACGAATGCCTGGACCTCGGGGCGCGCGGCCGGCTCCACCGCCGGGGTGACGCGCACCGTATCCGCGGCAAGCCGCACTGAAGGGGGCGGAACCTGGGCCCGAACGCCGGGGTTCAAGAAGGCGAGGACAAAGATCGCTCCCCCGCAGCAACACACCCACCCCGCTTGCGGAGAGCAAGCCAATCGACCCGACCGCCCAAGGCGACGAACGAGCGACATCGCGCGGGTTTTCCAGAGCTTCGAGCTCAGAGGAGGTTCGCCGGGTTAGGCCGGGCTAGCGAGGCCCGCAGCTCCCAACGCGACGCAGCAATTCATTGTACAGCGCCGGCGAAAAAGCTGCACGCACCTGGTTCGTCGGCAGGAAAAAATGCTCGCGAATAGCCCGCTAAGCCTGGGCTTATCTCGACTGTTGCGTTCTGATGCAGGTGTTCAAAAATGCTGCATTAAAATGCAGCGGGGCGAGTTGGATGTTCGGTTCAACCGAGCGACCCAACTCGCCCCGTGGTCGCGGATACCAGCCGTAACTGGTCCACTTGGAGGCCTCAACTTGTTCCGATGTTCCGGTCGAAACCTGTTTCTCTCTAAGTGTTTCCGCTCTGACCTTGCGATTGCCTCTTCCGCATCCGACCCCGCGATGGTGCTCTTCTCTGTTTCGGCCCCGACCGCTGTTCAATCAGCCGTAGCCTGACCATCGTTGCAACAATAATGCAAGGGCCGTGCCATTCGCGCGGTTTCGGAGAGAAAAGTCTTCCTCGACCCCCGAGCTCGATGCGAAGTAGATATCGCAACTTGTTTTTCGTACGCAACTTGCGTCCCAAATACGATCCATCGTTACGCAAGATTGCTAGCGACGCCGATGCCCGACTCGCCGCCTCTTTTTCCGGCAGCGTCCGTGCCGCAAAAAAGAGCGCTCGCAGCAGGGAGCGCGACCACGTCACGCGTCGACTGGCCTCCACCCGTAGTTCACATACTCGCTCGCGTGTGTGCCGTCGTCGAAGAGGTCGACGACCGCGAACCCCGCCGGGCAGTCGTGGTAGGCTCCCTTCCACCAATCGCCGCACACCGCTCCGCTGCATAGGTAGGTCACCCCCTGGAAGTCGACGCGGTCGACCTGGTGCATGTGCCCGCTCAGGCACAGTCGGACATTGGGGTGCTGGCGGAAAAGGGCCGCGAGTTGGACGAAATCCTGGTGCATCCACCCCCCCGGCACCACCCAATCACCCGCCTCGTTGGGCTTTAGCTCCAGGAACGAGGTGACCGTAAGCAGCGGGATGTGGGAGAAGAGCAAGACGGGGCTCGTGGCCGGCACGGCCGCCAGGTCGCGCACCAGCCAGTGGTACTGCGGCTCGTCGAGGCGGGCCACATAGCCGCCTTGGCCGTCCGACTGCGTGCTGTCGAGGGCCACGATGTGCCAACCTGCTTGATCGAAGCTGTAGTACGGCCGCTCGAGCCCCAGCGCTTCGAGCGCCCAACGCTTGCCGTAGAGGGGCTCCTCGCCGGTGCATTTGCTTTCCTTCTTGTCCCAGCCCCACACGTCGTGGTTGCCCAAGCAGTGCTTCGAAGGGAGCGAGCATTCGCCGACCAGCACCTTCTTCCAAAGGTCCCACTGCAGCCGCGTACGGGCTTCGTCGGCGCCGAAGCTGTCCATCACGGCGTCGCCGCCGCCGAGGATGAGTTGCGGCTTGTCTTCGAGTTGCTGCACCGCGTGCAGCGCGGCCGCAAAGCCCCGCCCCGCCGCCAACTCTGGCTGCACGTGGACGTCGGTGAGATGCGCGAGCCGCAGCACGCGTTTCCCCGGCTTCTGGCCGGTCGTCGCGGGCTCGGCGCCGCGCGCAAGCGCAGGCAAGGCACACGCGGTGGCGGCGAGCGCCGCCGTCTTTAGTGCATCGCGTCGAGAGGTTGGGGGGCTCGAGTCGAACATCGATGGTCACCGCGCTATGGGGATGAAACAAGACATAGATCAGTCGCTCGAGCGGGGCAACGTTCGCCGCAGCGAAACGAGATTGGCCATCAGGCGGTAGGCGCCCGGCACCCCACTCGGCAACTGCCGGTAGAAGGCGTAGGCCGCGTAGACATACGCCCCGCGACCGTGCTGTGCAAAGAGCAGTCCGCCGCGCTGCGGCGCTTGGTGTTCGTCGTGCGATTCGAGCAGCGGCTGATAACGCTCGTCCCAGGTGGCCCAGAACTTCGAGCCGCGCTGCTCGAGCCAGCCGTCGAAGTCCGCCGTTGTGATCCGGTTGGGCTCGCGGAACAGCAGGTGCGCGGGGTCGAGCAGCGTCACCGCTGCCGATTCTTCGCTCACTTCCTCGGCGCTCCCCATGCCGTACGGGAACGGTCCGAAGTTGTGGTCGAACTCCGGCGTTTGATACTGCACGATCACCACGCCCCCTCGAGCCGCGTAGTCCAGCAGCCGCTGGTTGTGGGCCACAAGCGCGGGGCGCACCGCATACGCCCGCACTCCTACGAGCACGGCGTCGTAGTCGCTCAGGTCGGCGCCCGCCAGATCGGCGTCGGAAAGCAGCATGGGTCGCGCGCCTAGCATCTCCAAGCCACGCGGCACATCATCTCCGGAGCCCATGACGTAGGCCAGCTTCAGGTCCGCCGGCAGCGCCACGTCGACGCTGTTCAGCCGATGCACCGCGTCTTGATAGTAGTTGCAGCGGCCGAGGTCGCGGGCCGTGATCGTGCGGAACCCTTCGCGGTACTCGCGCCCCTGGTGCTCCGCCACCGCCCGCAACTCGTGCACTGCCGGCGGCAGATTCTCTGGCAGATGGGCAACGAACTCGACGCGGGCTTCCTCGTTCTCGGCGGTAAAGTGAAACTCGTGAGACTCGGGCGCGCAGCGCCAGCCCGGGGGCGCTTCCAGCCGCAGTTTTCCTTCCGCCGGTCCCTTCACGTTGCTACGCAGTTCGACCACCGCGCGATACTCGCGCTGCCCGGAGCGGACGACGCCGTGCTCACCGGCAAACCGCACGCTGATCGCCGGCGCGATCGCCAAGGGATAGGAGGCCGCGCCAAACTCGCCGTCGCGAACACGGACTTCTACGGGGCGCGTGATCGTGAAGGGTACGCCCTCGACCTCCAGGTCGACTTCAGCCACCAGCGGCGGCGACGGCAGCGGCTGGCCGAGTTGTTTCGAGTCGAGGATTTTGTAGTGCGACTCGCGGAGGGAAGATCGCCGCCAGGCGGGCCGCGTGGGCACCGCGTCGGCCGGCACGGTCAAGGCCGGGCGCGCCTCCCATCGTTCGTTGTAGCCGAGCGTAGCGTCGTACCTCTCCACGCGATGCCCGACCGCGATCCGGCAACCCAACACCCGAACCGGGAATTGACTGCGGTGGACGACCGATACGGGCGTCGACAAACTCTGCCCCGGCACGGCAAAGTCGAATCCCGACCTCCCCCAAGCTGCTTGGCTCGATTCCGCGATGGCTGAGACATCGAGCGCCAACGCACGCGCGAGCGCTTCCTCGCACTGGAGTTGCTTGCGGAGGAACGGGGCACGCGTCCAGTCCACGAAATAGTCCTTGGGCTCGACCAGCCCCCACTCGCGCTCCACGAGCTCGTTCATCGCCCGAATCGCCGCGAGCCCGCGCACCAGCGCGGGCACGCAGGCATCGAGCCGCACCGGCGAGAAGGCCGCTTGAGCGTCGGCAACGGCCTGGTTCAAGATCTGTTGTTGAGCCAACAGGCGGGCACGGAATTCCTCGGGCTGACGTCGCGCGTCCGCGGAAAGGCCGTCTAGCCCGACGTTGATGCCGTCGAA
Source organism: Pirellulales bacterium (assembly GCA_044221365.1). Classification (GTDB taxonomy): domain Bacteria; phylum Planctomycetota; class Planctomycetia; order Pirellulales; family JBGAPH01; genus JBGAPH01. Next base: position 106 of record JBGAPH010000090.1, on the reverse strand, counting down.
CAGCGAGTCCTCCTGCGCCGGGATATCGCCCCCATCAAACGCGACCAGCCGATAGCGGGCCTCGCTCGGTCCCGCCGGCAGTTCGAAGCCCCCCATCCCTTGCGAG
>JBGAPH010000020.1:22324-117409 GCA_044221365.1 Pirellulales bacterium | reverse complement strand
GCCCTTGCCCGCTGACTCCTCGATGTAGCCGATCACTTCGCCGACGGCTGCCGAATCGCCAGGCTTCTTGAGCAGCTTGGTGAGCGTGCCGGCGACCGGCGAGGGAACCTCGACGCTGGCCTTGTCGGTTTCGAGCTCGACGAGGTTCTCGTCCTTGTCGGCCCACTCCCCTTCTTGCTTGAGCCACTGGGCGATTTGCACCTCGCTCACCGACTCGCCCACCGCGGGCACCTTCAGTTCCGTCGCCATGTCTTTCGTTCTGTTCGTCCTAGAGATTGGCGATCAGTCAACGCCGAAGGCGCTGGCCAGAAGCCGGCTTTGTTCCAGTTTGTGGCTGCTGTGCGAACCCGTCGCCGGGCTGGCCGAGGCCGGGCGATACACTCCGCTGAAAGGCAGGCGGCCAAACAGCCGCTCGCCCCAATGCACGCGGAGATAACGCCAGGCGCCCATGTTTTCCGGTTCATCCTGCACCCAGACGACGGGCACGCCGTCGCCCACGCGGGCCAGCGTTTCTTGCAACTCGTCGGTGGGGAGCGGATAGAGCTGCTCGAGCCGCACGATCGACACCCGGTGCCGCTCGAGCCGCTCGCGCTCCTGGTAGAGCTCGTAATACACCTTGCCGCTGCAGAGCAACACCCGCTCGACGTCCATCCGATAAGGATCGATATCGGGCAGAACGCGGCGGTACGTGCCGGTCGACAACTCCTCCAGTGTGGAAACTGCCTGGTTGTACCGCAAGAGCCACTTGGGGGTCATGACCACTAGCGGCTTCCGCCAGGGACGCAGCACCTGCCGCCGGAGCAGATGGAAGTACTGCGCGGGGGTCGTGGGGCAGCAGACCTGAATATTGTCTTCGGCCGCCAGCGTAAGGAATCGCTCGAGCCGGGCGCTCGAGTGTTCGGGGCCTTGCCCCTCGAAGCCGTGGGGAAGCAGCAGCACCAGCCCGCTGAGCCGCTTCCACTTGTCTTCGGCGCTGACGATGAACTGATCGATGATCACCTGGGCTACGTTGGCGAAGTCGCCGAACTGCGCTTCCCACAACACCAGGCCATCGGGGCAATCAAGGCTGTAGCCGTAGTCGAAGCCCATCACGGCGATTTCCGACAGCGGGCTGTTGTAGACCTCGAACGGCGCCTGATCCACCGACAAGTTCGCCAGCGGAATGAAGGTGTGGCCGTCGGTCGAGTCGTGCAGCACGCAGTGCCGATGACTGAAGGTGCCGCGGCCCGAATCCTGGCCGCTCAGCCGCACCCGCGTGCCGGTGGTGACCAGCGAGGCGAAGGCCAGCGATTCGGCAGCCGACCAATCGAGCGGGCGGGCCCCTTGCGCCATCTCGCGGCGGGCGTGCAGGAACATCTTTTCCAAACGGCCGTGCGGATGGAAATCGGCCGGCAGATCGAGCTGCCGCAGCAACAGGTCCGACAGTTGATCCACGGGCAACCCCGTGTCGACGTCGGGCGTTTGGCTCTCCGGTCCGCCCCGGTAGCCTTTCCAGAGCCCTTGCAGGCCGTCGGCGCGGTGGACGAACTTGTCGCTGCGGGCGACGTTCAGCTCTTGCTCGAGCAACTCGCGCCGCTGGTGCGAGATGCGCTCGGCCTCTTCTTGCGTCACGCCGCCCAGCTGCAGCAGATGCTCGAGGTAGCCGTCGCGCACCGATTTACGGGCGTGAATCGCCTGATACATCCGCGGCTGGGTGAACTCGGGCTCGTCCTGCTCGTTGTGGCCGAACAGCCGGTAGCAGTACATGTCGATCACCACGTCGCGGCCGAAGGCGCGGCGGAAGTCCATCGCCAGACGCACGACCTGCGCCACCGACTCCGGGTCTTCGCCGTTGACGTGGAAGATCGGAATCTGCAGCATCTTCGCCGGATCGGTGGCGTAGGTGCAGGAGCGGGCTTCGTGCGGATTGGTGGTGAAGCCGATCTGGTTGTTCACCACAATGTGCAGCGTGCCCCCCGTGGCGTAGCCGGCGAGCTGGCTCAGGTTCAGGCTTTCCTGCACCACGCCTTCGCCGGCGAAAGCCGCGTCGCCGTGAATGATGATGCCCATCGCGCGTTCGCGGAGCAGATCGCCAAAGCGATCCTGCTTGGCCCGCACGCGCCCCTGCACCACGGGGTTCACGAACTCCAGGTGGCTGGGGTTGAAGCACAGCGACAGATGCACCTTGGCGCCGGCCGTGGTGACCCAGTCATTGCTGTAGCCTAAGTGGTATTTCACGTCGCCGTGCCCGAGGTGCAGCTCGGGATCGATGTCGGCGAACTCGCGGAAGATTTGCTGCGGGCTTTTGCCCAAGATGTTGGCCAGCACGTTGAGCCGGCCGCGGTGGGCCATGCCCAGCACGATCTCGGCAATGCCCTGCTCGCCGGAGCGCTCGATGGCCAAGTCCAGCAGCGGAATCAAGCTTTCGGCGCCTTCCAGGCTGAAGCTCTTGCTCCCCTGAAAGCGCTTGTGGATGAACTCCTCGAAGACCGTGGCGTCGGTCAGCTTGGTAAGAATTCGCAACTGCTCGGGGCGAGTGAGCGTCAGCCGGTTTTGGCTAGACTCCATCCGCTCTTGCAGCCAGGTGCGCACCCGCACGTCGTCGATGTGCATGAACTGCACGCCGATCCGCCGGCAGTACGTGTTCCGCAAGCGCTCGACGATGCCGCGCAAGGTCAGCGTGTCGGGGCCGCCGATGGTGCGCGTGCTGAAGGTGCGGTCGAGGTCCCCCTCGGTGAAGCCGTAATGCTCGGGATCGAGCTCCGGCTGCGAGCTCCGCGGGCGGCCCAGCGGATCGAGCTGCGCCGCCATGTGGCCGCGCACGCGATACGCCCGCACGAGCTGGTCGACGCGGTCCTGCATCGCCGCGACGTTGAGATCGCGTTCGCGCTTCACGGCGCCGGGGGTTTTGGCGGGCGCGGCGAGCGCCGGAGCATGGCCATGCCCGTTGCCGTTCCCGTTCTTGGGAGCGGCCGGCGCGGGGTCGAACAGGGTGCCGGGGCGGAACGAGGGTCCGCGCTGGATCTCGCGCTCTCCCTTGGCAGAGAGCGTGTCGAAATAGGGGCGCCAGTCGTCCGGAACGCTGCGGGGATCCTGGCAGTACGCGGCGAAGAGCTCCTCGAGGAACTCCAGACTGGCGCTATGCGGCCAGGTCTCGGTTTCGTTCATGGGGTCGGTCCGACACTCCACGTGTTCTAATTAGGTAAGCTTAGCTGATTTCGCCGGGTCGCCAATGGCTTAGACGCCGCTGGCGTCGTCGAGGAAACGCGCGGCGCTGGGGTGAGAAAGGCGTTTTCGGCGGCCGACGCGCCCATCCTTGGCTGGCCGACAGCTTGGTCGCCTGGGGGCTGCTCCGCCCAGAACGGCCTACTGAGTCGTACAGTACGCAATCTCGACATTCCTGACAACACAAGCCCAGCCGCACTTCGGAGAACCGAAATGCGGCGCCCGGAGGCGACTTAACCGCCACGAGCAAAACAACTTGTACGTTGCGTGGGCGGCTTCAGTTCGCCCCCTGCCCAGCGCTCGGCCCCGAACTCTTTCCTTAACAATCTGGCGGGCGCACAAGCCTAAGTCGCGGCCGGCGCGAGATGCGGCGCAGGCTCGTCACTCCGCCAACTGGTCACTTGCGCAATTCGCGGGCCGTTTGCTCCGCGCCCTGCAATGCCCGCAGCAGGTTCCCTCCCAAGATCTTGCGGATGTCTTCCGGCTTGTAGCCCCGGTTCAGCAACTCCTGCGTGAGCAGCGGATACGCGCTCACGTCTTTGAGCTGCTCCGGCAACATCGACACGCCGTCGAAGTCGGAACCGATGCCCACGTGGTCAACGCCGGCCACCTTCACGATGTGGTCGATGTGGTCCACCACGTCGTGGATCGTGCCAGGCACGAGCGGATGGGCCGCCTGCCAGGCCTTCATGGCCTTGTCCAGCTCCTTGGCGTCGGGGTGCAGTTTCGACAGTTCGCGGCGGACCTGGAACATGTCGGCCGCCGTCTGGGCCGACTCCGGCACCACGAACCCCGAGAAAAAGTTCACCATCACCACGCCGCCGTTCGCCTTGATGAGCAGCAGCACGTCGTCGGGCACGTTGCGCGGGTGGGCCGCAATGGCATAGGCCGATGAGTGCGAGGCGATTACCGGCGCCCGGCTGACTGCCAGGGCGTCGCGCATCGTGTCGGGCGAGACGTGCGAGATGTCGACGAGCATGCCGAGCTCGTTCATCCGCCGCACCACCTCTTCGCCAAAGGGCGAGAGTCCGCCGTGACGGGGGTCGTCGGTCGCCGCGTCGGCCCAGTTGAGCGTGTCGGCGTGGGTGAGCGTCATGTAGCGCACGCCCAGGGCGTGCAGCATGCGCAGCACGCCGAGCGAGTCTTCGATGGCGTGGCCGCCTTCGACGCCGATCAGCGAGGCGATCTTGCCTTGGCCATGGATCCGCTCGATGTCGTCGGCGGTGAGCGCGAGCTCGAAGGTTTCGGGATAGCGGTCGATCATTTCGCGGATCAGGTCGATCTGCTCGAGCACCACGTGCGTGGCGTCCCCTTTGCGGATCGTTTCGACCGGGGCATAAGCGGCCCAAAACTGAGCCCCCACGCCTCCCTGGCGGAGCCGCGGAATGTCGGTGTGGTTCTTGGGCTGGAGCACGGCGATGTCCCCTTTGGCGAACGAGCCGTCGTGCTCGGTCCGCGTGTGCCAGGGGAGATCGTTGTGACCATCGACGAGCAAACACTCGGCGTGCAGCTTGCGGGCCGCGTCGGTGAGGACGACCGGCGGCCGCGCGGCGGGCTTGGCGGTTTCTTCCGCGGGCGCGAACTCGACCGTTAAAGTATGTAGGCCGAGGAACAAAGCAGCCAAGCAAACGAATCGCAGCATGGGCAGCACGAGGTTGCAAGAAAGGGCCGAGAGGCCCCAAGGGGTCGAGAAACAGACGGCGAGCAGGATCGCGAGGGAAGGGGGTGGGACCGCCTGCGAGCAAGAAGTATCGCACGCTGGGCAAAGGCGGTCCAGTTTCGAGCAATCGGCGGCTGGCCAAAGGCGCCTCCCTCAGAACCCTCTCCCCGTGGGAGAGGGCAGGGTGAGGGCCCGTTCCATTTTTGGCGACGAGCACGCCACCAGCAGCGTCCCATCCGTGTGTTCTGCGCGCCGTCAGCGCGAACCTGCCGCCATCGAACAACCACTGCTCGAGCCTGGCCTCCGGCCCTGGGCGCCGGCCTGCTGGCCGCTGGCAGCCCGGTTTGCAAGCCCCCGCTGCCCGTGGTAGAGTTTTCGACTTCGTTTCCGGCTCAGGGGCTGAACCGTTCGGGCGTGCAAGGCGCCGCCGGCGCAGAATTCGAGAGCCGGGGCGTGAGTGGTTGGGCCGAGCAAACCGACCTTGCCTGCGGATGCCGAAGTCCTTAGACTGAAACAACTTGCCAGCGTAGCTTCAATTGGCAGAGCACCGCATTCGTAAGGGAAGCGGGCCCCTCTACGCAACTCTTTGTGGCGACTGACAAAGCCTTTCTTGGCTGCCACTTACGGCGACCGTTAGTAGCCTAGCGAAAGCCCCGAAAAGGCCCCAAAAGCCCCCTTCGCAGGCGTCGTCCAGGCGTCGTCATTCTAGATGTTGGAGTGCTCTCACGCCTAGCGGCCGAAGCCGACCTCCAGCTAGCCAAAGTCCTGGTCGCTTGGCCGACGTTGCTGCTGCCGATTCGGCGGGCGATTCTGGGATTGGTGGAGGTAGGGGTATTGCCCCAAACCAAGCCGCGACGGAGTCAACGCCCGGCCTTGAGCCCGCCCCTTTTTCCGTCGGGCTCTTTTCGCTGGTGCCGACCCGCGGCCCACTGCCTTCGCGCAAGGAAAAGCCCACTGCCAGGACCGCTGGCAGTGGCCCCCAGGGGGCTCGGATCGCCGCTACGAGCGGAACGGCGAATGCCAGGGGGCATTCCTGAGTGGCTTGGTACGCGGCCCATCGCAGCGCCAGCCCCAAGGCCCCGTCAGCTCGTCACCCGATCAGCGCCAGAATCGCCCGCCGGATCGGCGCCGGCTGCCTGGCCCAGGCGGCTAGGGCTCTAAGGCCCGATAGCGCACGCCAGGCGGCCAAACTCCTTAGCGTGCAAACGAGCCAAGACTGCGGTTCCCCGCACGCTCTTGGCGTCAGGGCGGTCACGCGCGACACTAGGGCGTCTATCTCTCCCCCTAGAGGCAGCCGCAATGACACGAGCAGTCGAACGCCTTGAGCGCCGCTTCGCGCTGGACGCCACGCCGCCCACCGTCGAAATCGTGGACGTGAGCCCCGATCCGCGTGGCACCCCGGTGGGCACCGTGCAGATCGTCTTTAGCGAGCCGGTAACTGGGTTCGACCGCAGCGACTTGAACCTTGACCTCAACGGGGATGGCAAGGGCAATCTGCTCACGGCGGCGCAGACACTCACCACGAGCGACAACCGCACGTGGACGCTCGCGGGGCTAAGCTCGCTCACGTCAGCCAACGGCTATTACGTGCTCTTCACCAACGCCGTGGGCGTGCAAGACCTAGCCGGCAACCCGCTGGCCAATGCCGCCAACGATCAGTGGACCAAGACGAGTGACCTGACGCCCCCGACCGCGGATATCGTGGACGTGAGCCCCGATCCGCGCAACTCTCCCGTGGATTCGGTGCAGATCGTCTTTAGCGAGCCCGTCACCGGGTTCGACCGCAACGATATCCTGCTGGACTTGAACGGGGACGGCAAAGGCAATCTGCTCACTGCCGCGCAGACCGTTTCGACCACCGACAACAAGACGTTCACCCTAAGTGGGCTTGCACCGCTTACGGCCACCGATGGCTACTATGTGGTCTACCTCAACCCCGTGGGCGTGAGAGATGCCGTGGGCAACGTGATGACCGCGAGCACAAGCGATTCGTGGACCAAGACCAGCGACGTGACCGCGCCCACGGGCGATATCGCGGACGTTGCCCCCGATCCGCGGAACACGGGGCCCGCGAGCGTGCAGATCGTCTTTAGCGAGCCCGTGACGGGCTTCACGCGCACCGATCTCACCTTGGACCTGTACGGCGACGGACTCGGTAATCTGCTCACGGCCGCCGACGTGCTCAGCACGAGCGACAACCGCACGTTCACGCTCACTCTCGCCAATACCGCGGTGGCCCCCGGCCTCTACACGTTGGCCATCATGGCGAGCACGGCCGGCGTCAAGGATGCGGTGGGCAACGTGATGACAAAGAACGTGGTGGACCAATGGACGATCGACACCACGCCGCCCGTTGCCACAATCGGCGCGGTGGCCAGCCCCCGCGCCACGGCCGTGGACTCGCTGGCCATCGACTTTAGCGAGCCGGTTATTGGGTTCGACCTAGCGGACCTTCTGCTGAACGGTAGCCCGGTCGCGGGCACGCTATCGGGCGGCGGCCAGCATTGGACGTTGAGCCTCGGGGCCATGACGGCGGCAAGCGGCAACTACGTGCTCTCGCTCGTGGGAAGCGGCTTGCGAGACGCCGCCGGCAATTCGCCGGCCGACGTGTTCCGCTCGTGGAGCACCGACGCGACGCCGCCAGTTCTGACCATGCCCGTGGTCACGAGCCCGCGGAACACGCCCACGAGTCTTGCGATTGTGTTTAGCGAGCCCGTGGCGCTCGACCTGGCGCACGTCTCGCTCACGCGCGACGGTGTAGAGCTTCTGACCGAGGCCCCGGCTTCGGTGGACGGTATGACGTGGACCCTGCCGGACGCGACGGCCGGGGGCCAGTATGTGCTCACGGTGCTCGGCGTCCCCGACGCCCTCGGCAACGTGTCGGGCGGGGGCAGCGCTACATGGACCATTGATCTAACCGCGCCCACGGCCCAAATTGCGGCGGTGACCCCTGATCCGCGGGCCACGGGCGTCGGCGCGCTTGCCGTTGTCTTTAGCGAGCCCGTGACCGGCCTGACCGCGGCCGACCTGGCCCTGACGCTGGACGGCGTACCGCTGTTGATCGACGGCGTGATTACGGAAGACGGCCAACTGTGGACCGTGGCCTTGAATGACGCTGCCGAGGGGCAATACACGCTGACGCTCAACCCGTCCGCAGCCGTGCTCGATATTGCTGGCAACGGCTTGGCCCTCGGGGCGGCCACAAGCTGGCGCGTGGACGCCACGCCCCCGGCGGTTTCCATCGAAAGCATTGCGAGCCCCCGCGGGCCGCTCGATTCGCTCGCAATCGAGTTCAGCGAACCCGTCACCCTGACGCTCTCCGCGCTGACGATCAACGGCGGGCCCGTGGCCGCGGACCTGACCACCGTTGATGGCCAAACCTGGCAGCTAACGGGCTTGGCCGGGGCCAATCCCACGAGCGGCACCTATGAGCTTGCCGTGGCCCCCGTCCCGGATGCCGCGGGCAATTACTCGCCAAGCGCTTCCGCAAGCTGGACGGTGGACGCCGCGGGGCCGGTGGTCACGGTTGATGCGGTAGCCACGCCGCGCAACACGCCGGTTGATTCCTTGGGGCTTGGCTTCTCGGAAGCGGCAGCGATTAGTGTTTCACTGACGCGGGACGGCGGGGGCAACTTGCTTCCCGGCGAACCTTTCGCCGTCGATGGGTTGTGGACATTGGACGGCCTCGGGGCAATTACGGCCGAGGCCGGGGCCTATGTGCTTACCGTCACGGCCACCGACGCCCTGGGCAACGTCGGCACGGGCGGGACCGCGTGGACCGTGGACCTTGCGCCGCCCCAAGTCCAGTTTCCCGCCTTGGGGCCACGCAATACGCCGCTAGGCAGCATCGCCCTAGCCTTTAATGAACCGGTGGCGCTCGACCTGGCCGGGCTCTCGCTCACACGGGACGGCGGGGCCAATCTGCTCACCCAAGACAACGCGCCCGCGGGGGGCGGGCGAGATTGGAACCTTGGTAACTTGTCGGCGCTCACCGGGACGGCGGGGACCTACACGCTGACCGTGACGGCCACGGATCAAGCGGGAAACGTGGGGACGGCAAGCGTGTCGTGGTTGGTGGACTTGGTGGCCCCGACGTCCGACATCGTGGACGTGACCCCCGACCCGCGCAATGCGCAGGTGGGGCTCGTTACCATCGCGTTTGGCGAGCCGGTCATTGGGTTCGACTGGACCGATTTGCTGTTCGATCTTGAGGGGGACGGCAAGGGCAATCTGCTCACGGCCCCGCAGGCGCTCACCGGCAATGGCCAAACGTGGACCTTAGATGTATCAAGCTTCGTGCAGCCGGGGCGCTACACTCTCTCATTCAAGACCACCACGGGAATCGTGGATGCCGCCGGCAACGCGCTGATTACCCCGCTCTATGACCAATGGACGATCGACGCCACGGCCCCCACGGTGGACGTGGTGGACGTGAGCCCCGATCCGCGTAGCTCGTGGGTGTCCCCAATGTCGATCGTGTTTAGCGAGAAGGTCACGGGGTTCGACCTAGCTCACGTCTCGCTCACGCGCGATGGCGGCCCCAACCTGCTCACGGCAGCGCAGACGTTCGGCAGCAACGATCAACGCACCTGGATTCTCGGCAACCTGGCCGGGCTCACAGCCCCCGAGGGCACGTACACGCTGACGGTTAACCCCGCGGGCATCACGGACCTAGCCGGCAATCAGCTAGCCGCGGCGGCCAGCGATACTTGGACCGTGGCCACGTTCCTCTACGTGTCGGTGGGGGATTTGCGGATTGGGTTTGACCCACGATACAACTACTACCCGACAAGGCTTGATCGGGCCGGGCTGCCGATCATGGACTATGACGGCAGCACCAACGGCACCGTTATCTCGCTTGTGGGGGTGGGCTTCGTGGGCGGCCGGCACGGGCACGAGACGCTGGAATCCGTCTCGCTCGTGGTGGACGGGACCGCGTTGCCCGTAAACGGCGCGGGGATCTTCTCGGGGACCGAGGCCACGCTCTCGCGGACAACGAACCTGGGCGGGGCCTATCGCATGGTCCACACGCTCACGATCAGCGCCGCGGGGATTGATGACCATGTGAGCTTGCAAGGGCTGGACGCGACCAAGCTCGTGGACAAGTTCTATGCCTTCCTCGGCACCCGCTCCAATCGGCTCACGGACTGGACGGCGTATAGGGAGAACGCCGAAGCGCTCGGGGCGGGCAGCGCCACCGCGGACAACAACGCCAATACCTACATGCCCGCGGGCACGTGGTCGGTGGCTCAATCTGACCCCGTGGCGCTCGACGGCGTACTAACCGAATGGGACGTGCCCGACCTTGGGCCCACCGCGTTCATCATCGACCGAGCCACCGACAACAAGCTCTATCTTGACCTGACCGGGCTCTATGGTCCCGCGGACCGGTCGCTTGAGTTCGGGCACCGGTTGCGGTTCTTCTAAGGCGGCCCGAGACATGGGTCCGGCGCGAGTGTGCAGCGTGAAACGGGTAGAATTTGGTTCGCTGGGCCAAGTCAAGCTTAAGGTGACCGGATGGAGCAACAGGAAAGCACGCCGCCAGAACAGGGCTTTACTGTCCGCTGCAACGCCGACGGCACCCGAACGGTGGAGCACTTCGGCCCGCCGCTCGATTTTCGTTTTTGGCTGGCGGTCCTGGAGCGGTTGTACGGGTATCGGCCATTTTCGGGGGAGCCAGTCGCATCGTCGATGAGCACGAAGGATGTAGCGACACGGCTCGGCATCCGCGACTCGGAAGTCCGCGCATTGGTCCACGCAGGCACGCTGCCGGCCGACCGTGACCGGAAAGGCCACTTTCGGTACTACGAAGATGATGTCCGCCAATACGAGCGACACCGTGAATGACTGGCCTGATCCTCCCCAGGGCTACGTCATCGACTTTGCCCCGGACGGCACGTACACCAGTCGCCGGGTGGGCCCGGAGCCGGTTCTAACATGGCCGCAACTTCGGGCCTTCGTTGACTTTGCCCTGTCTTGCATTGAACGGCGGCGCGCGAACCTCGGTACAGCCGACGTCGCCAAGCTACTCGGCATCTCGGTCGCTCGCGTCCGGCAACTCGTCAAAGAGGGTCGGCTTGGCGTTGACCGCGGCCCCGATGGGCGTGGGCCATACCGGTTCTCTCAGAACCACGTTGCGGCGTACTTGAAGGCGGTTGAGCGAGAGGGCAGCGGCAAACGAAATACTGCCCGCGGTTCGGTAGTGTCCTAACGGTGAGTTGCCGTCAGCCCGGTCACGAGCAACACTTGCAGGGAGAAGCGAGGGAGGGTCATGGGGCGGCAGGGAGTGACGGGGACCGACGCAGCCGCCACCACCGCAACGCCGCGTACTCAGCGGCGGGCGCAAGCCACACGAACGCGAGATAGGCCAGAGTTGTCGGCAGCACCGCGCGGGCATCGCCGTTCCGCCGAACGAACGGGTTAAGCACCCACTCCAGCAGACCAACGATCGACGCCGTGGACGCGATCGCGGAAAGCACGCTGCTAAACACGAGTGCCCAGCCAAACCGATAGACGGTCGTCAAAAGCGCGATCGCGATGGCCACGGCCCACATCTGAAGAAACACTTGGCCCATCACGAGCGCGATGGCTTCATAGTCGGCCCGGGCCGTTCGCGGCCAAAGGCATACCACTCCCACCAGCACCATCAGCGTGCGGAGCGAGAACGAGGGGAGGTGGCGCAGGAGAGGCATGAACTGGATTCTAACATGCCCCCGTCGGTTGCCGCCTAGCCCACCAGCTAGTCCACCACCACCCACACCATAGAGCGGGCCGCCTCAAAAACGGGCGGCCCTTTCTATGCGCTCCCGCCCGCCCAGCAACTCTGTTAGGACACCACCGAGCTAAGGCTGGACCGCGGCGGAGCGCGAACTGTGCATGAGGAGAATCGCTCCGTCAGCGCCGATCTGCGGCGGGTGATCCTCTTCCTCCCCATCAGGCCAGCGCACCGAGATTCGCGCAATCGCGTCTCCCGCCTCGAGACCAAACGCGAGCGCGGCCGCCGACTGCGATAAGTAACTCCCGCCGGCCGTCACCTCGGCCGTTTGCCGGCGGCCACGGGCCGAGTAGAGAGACACGCGAGCGCCCACGCCGGTGGGGTTACCCGCCGGTCCCACGAGCCGCACGGTGATCACCCGACCGCGCTGAGGCGCCCCGAGCTCGAACGCAGCCACGGGGGCGTCGTTGCGCGACACCAGCAGATCGAGCCGCCCGTCGCCGTTGAGGTCGGCCTGGGTCAGGGCCTTGGCGTCGCCGGTCACCAACACGCCGCTCGCCCGCGGCCAGAGCGGCTCAAAGGTTGCGTCTCCCAACCCGCGCAGCACCAAGCTGAGACCGCCGTCCATGCGCCCCGTCTCCCGCTGAGGAGTGTAGAAGTTCTGGGCCAGCGCGAGGTCCGGGCGGCCATCGCCGTCGAAATCACTGGCGACCACGCCGAAGGCCGGGGCAATCTGCGCCAGCCGCGGCAGCGGGCGCACCGCGAACCGGCCCTGCCCGTCGTTCACCAGGACGCATGATTCGAGCGTCGTCGCCGACAGCTTGTTCACCCGTTCGAGGCATTCCGGAGTGTAGATCTCGGAGAGCGTGCTCTTGGCGAAGGCGTCGAAGGTGGGAAACTTTTTCGCCAGGCTCGGCATCGCTTCGGTCGAACAGCTTTTGCCGCGTACGGGGAAGAGCTTGTCGTGCTCGAACTCGGCCTCGACGAGGTTGAGCTTGCCCGAGCGGTCGAGGTCGCCGTAATAAAGCAGGGCAGGCCGCTCGCGCGAGGCGTGGTACTTGGTGTTCAGACCGAAGTTGGTCGCCACGTAGTCGAGATCGCCATCGCCGTCGAAATCGGCGGCCGCCAGGCCGTTCCACCAGCCGGTGAACTCGGCCAGCCCTGCCTCTCGAGTGCGTTCGACGAGCCGCCCCTGCTCGTTGCGGAAGAGCTTGAGCGGGCCCCACTCGTGCGCCACCAGGAGATCGAGCCAGCCGTCGCCGTCGGCGTCGGTCCACAGCGCCGCGGTCACCAATCCGGTGGTGCGCAATCCGGGCGCCGCCTCGTCGGAAATGTCCAGGAAGCGGCCGGCGTCGTTGCGCAACAGCCGGCTGTCGGGCGTAAGCGGGTATTGGCCGGGAATCGAACGGCTGCCGACGAACAAGTCGAGGTCGCCATCCCGGTCGAAATCGGCCGCGACGGCGGCTGAACCGCTATCGCGCAAATCAGGCAGCCGGTCGGAGGAGCGCGCCAAGCGCCCCCGACCATCGTTGAGGTAAAGCCGGTCGACGAGCGCCGCGTCGCCCAGCTCGCACTCGACGCCGCCGCTGACCACGAACAAGTCTTGGTCGGCGTCGCCGTCGACGTCGAGCCAAAGGGCGGCCATGTCTTCGCAGGCGTTGTCGGCCGCGAACGCAGCGGGATCCCCCGGCGTAAACTTTCCGCCCCCCTCGTTGAACCAGATGCGGCGCTCCGCCCCCGCGGCCGCCCCCAGATAGAGATCGTCGTCGCCGTCGCCGTCGGCGTCTCCCCAGGCGAGCCCGGGGCCGAGTTGCGAAAGCCTGTTCGGCAGCAACGGCTGACGGGCGAAATCGTCGAACGGTGGTTCGCGATGGGCGGCGCTGGCAAGCGCGGAACTGGATTGAAACCAGCCCTTCGGTGGGGTTTCCTTGGAGCTTGCGGGGGGCGAGGGCGCCGGCTGCGCCGCGTCGGGTTCGACGATCGTGATTTGCTGATCGGCCGCGAGATCACTGAACGCCTGGCTCCGCCCGCTTGGCCACTCCACGGAGAGCTGCTCGATGCGTGGAGCGTCGCCCAGGCCGAAATGCAACGTGCGGTCGGCGCTCGAGAGAAATCCGGAGTTGGGCTGCAACTGACGCACCTGTTCGCCGGCGGCGGTGCGCACCCGGACGACGGCTCCCACTCCCGACCGGTTCTGCCCGGCGCCTTCGAGTTTGACAAGCGCGCGGTGGCCCGCGGCCGAGTCGTTGCGATAGACGCCGAGCGGTTCCTCGAGGTCGGCCGTGAGCAAATCAAGATCACCGTCGCCGTCGAGATCCGCGAGCACGCTGCTCGAAGAGACCCCCAGGTGATCGAGGCCCCATGCGGCGCCCACGTCGTCGAATTTCAGCTCCCCCGCATTGCGGAACGCCAGGTTCCGCTGCGGTACGCGAGGAGTGTCCTTGTAGAAGTCCCAAAAGGTGCGCCCGACCAGCGATGCCAGCTTGGGTGCGAGATCGGAATGGGCGAAGCTGCGGGCGACGCCGTTGGTGAAAAAGGCGTCGAGCCGCCCATCGCAGTCCAGATCACCGAGCCGGGCCGACCAGGTCCAATCGGTCTTCGCCAAGTTCGTGAGGTACGCCGCCTCGAAGAAGCGGCCCGTTCCGGTGTTGAGCAGCACCGCGTTGCGCATCGCCTGACGCGGCTCGGCGTGGTCGAGGAAGTCGCGGGAGTCCGACATTGCTCCCATCAGCACCTTTTGCACGTAGTGCGTGGTGCCGGCCATATCCGTCGAGAGGAAATCGATGAGGCCGTCGTTGTTCAGATCGCCGGCGTCGGCGCCCATCGAGAACCAGGTGGTGTGCGGCAAAACGTCGGCGATCCGGTCGGTGAGCGCGCCATCGCCGTTGTTGCGATAGAGCTGGTCGGGATCGCGAAAGTCGTTCCCCACGTAGAGGTCGGGCCAGCCGTCGTTGTCGTAGTCCCACCAGACGGCCGAAAGGCCATGGTCGCGGCCCGTGATGCCGGCGGCCGTCGAGACATCGGTGAAGGTGCCGTCGCCGTTGTTGCGGAGCAAGCCGTCGCTGCGGCCCGTGGGCTCGTATCCCGGGGGGTCGCGCGAGAGCTTGTAGTAACGCTCGAACTCCGGCTTGATTCTTGGTTCTCCCTCGACCAGTTCGATCGGAGGCAAGGCCGGCTGCCCTGCCGGGCGTTCGTAGCGGTAGGTCAGTAAGAACAAGTCGAGATCGCCGTCGCGGTCGTAGTCGAAGAAGTTCGCCTGCTGCGAGGCGTCGGTCAGGGAAAGGCCATAACGCGCCGCCTCATCGCGGAACGTGCCGTTGCCTTGATTGACGTAGAGGAGATTGGGGGCGTCGTAGTTGCAGACGTAGTAGTCGAGCCAGCCGTCGGCGTTGATGTCGACGCTGGCCACCCCGGTCCCCCAATCGTCGCCGCCGTCGACTCCGGCGCGGGCAGTGACATCCTCGAACCGCCAGCCGCCCAAGTTGCGGAACAAGCGATTCTTGCGCGGTCCGCTCACGGCGTAAATGTCGGGTAGTCCGTCGCCATCGTAGTCCCCCACCGCCAGCCCTCCGGCCGCCATGCCAAAGTAGTGGAGGAAGGCGAGCGGATGATCGAGGTCGACGGGGTTGGCGAAGTCGAGACCTGTCTCAGCAGGCGGCAGCTTTACGAACTGCGTGGCCGAGGTGGAAGATCGTGCAGGCGACAAAGGCGCTAACGTCAACGGTTCCGGAGGGCGGGAAAGCTTGGACGGCCCCGCCCTACGCACCTGCTGCGCTAAGAAGAGCGCGCCTAAAGCGAGGAGCACCACCCCCAACACCAGAACCCGGCGCCTGGGTTGTTCGCTTGCGCGGGGAACGAGGTTGGAAACGGGCTCTTTGGCTGCGCGACGCGCGCGGTGAGCTTTGCGGGGCATAACGCGGTCCAGCCTTGGGGAGGGTCCCCAAGAAACGCATCCCGAGAAACGTTGAGAATTCTATTGTAACTTCTTGGCGCATCGCTCCAAGCGTCTGGCCGGGATCGTCGGGAAGTTCGCGGCAGCCCGTCACAAAGTCCTACCCTTGACCGCGCACGGTCGGCCGATCAAACTCCGTGATTCCGCTGCTCTCAGGGCGGAGCCGTCGGCGTTTTCGCCCTGCCTGCGGCCCTACTTTGTACGTCGCGCGAGGGCGAAAGCGCGAGCGAAGGACCTTTCCGGCATGCCCCGCGTGTTCAAGACGCTGCTCGAGCAAAACCGTCTGATCCACGTGCTGGCCGTGGGCCGCATGCCGCACCCGGTGCTCATCGACTTGCTCGGGCTCGCCGGCGGGTACGAGGGTCTGTGGCTCGATCAGGAGCACGCCGGGCTCACGACCGAGCAGATCGTGAACCTCAACTTCGCCGCCCGCGCCAATGGGCTGGGTTGCTTCGTGCGGATGCCCTTCTTTCACTACTCGCTGGCCAGCCAAAACCTGGAGTCAGGCATCGACGGCGTGATGGCCGCCCGCATCGGGTCGCTGGCCGACGCCGAGGAGTTCGTTCGCTGGACGAAGTTCGCGCCGCAGGGGCTGCGGGGGCTGAACACTTCGGGGGCGGACGGCCATTACACGGGCCGCTCCGCGGCGCAGCTTGCCGAGGCCGCCAACCGCGACCACCTCGTGGCGGTGCAGATCGAAACCGTCGGTTCCTTGAACGACGCCGACGCCATCGCCGCGCTCGACGCGGTCGATCTGCTGTTCGTGGGGCCGGCGGATCTTTCGCAGGAGTTGGGCGTCTTCGGCCAGCCGAGCCATCCCAAGGTCTGGGAGGCGGTCGACCAGGTGGCTGCCGCCTGCAAGAAGCATGGCAAGCACTGGGGAACCGTGGCCTTCGATCCGGCGCACGCCGACAAGTGCGTGGAAAAGGGCTGCCGAATGCTGACCTTCGGCAGCGACGTGAGCGCCGCGCGACTCGGCTTGGCCGCCATCAAGCAGACCTTCGCCAGCCACTTCCGCGGCTAAGGAGGGGCGCGTGGGCGGCGGAGCGCGGGCGGCCTTGGTGCAGCAGGTTCACGCGGCGGCCGGCCTCGGCGTGTTGGCGGTGACCGGCGGCGGCAGCCTGGCGGTCTCTGATCTGCTCTCCCAGCCCGGCGCATCGCGCACGGTGCTCGAGGCGATCGTCCCTTACGCATCGTCGGCGCTAATCGATTGGCTGGGCGGGGCGCCCGACCACTTCTGCTCGTCCGACACGGCTCGGGCCATGGCGATGGCGGGCTTCCGTCGCGCCCAGCGCTTGTCGGGTTCGAGCACGGAGAACACGGCCCCCCCGGCGCTCTTTGGACTCGGCTGCACGGCAAGCCTGGCCAGCGATCGGCCGAAGCGCGGCCCGCACCGGGTTCACCTGGCCGTGCAGACCGCCGACGCCACGCTCACGCATTCGCTGACGCTCGAAAAAGGCGCGCGGCCGCGAGCGGAGGAAGAACGGCTGGTGGCAGACCTCGCGCTCAACCTGCTGGCCGAGCTGTGCGGCGCGCCGCCGTTGGCGCTGGTTCTCCGCTCCGGCGAGCAAATCGAGGAGCTGCGCTCGAACGCCCCGCTCGCTTGGCAGCGGCTCTTGGGAGGCGACGTCGCCGCGATTGGGCGTGCCGATGCTTCGTCGGCCTGGCAAGAACTCGAGCAGACGCGCGCGAACAGCCCGGCTAGGCTGCTGTTCCCCGGCGCTTTCCATCCGTTGCACGACGGGCACCGGCAGATGGCCGAGGTTGCCGCGGCTGAATTGGGGCGGCCCGTTGAGTTCGAAATCTCGATCGAGAACGTCGACAAGCCGCCGCTCGACTTTAGCGAACAGGCTCGGCGGGCCGAGCAATTCGCGGGCGCGCCCCTGTGGTTCACCCGCGCCCCCACGTTCCGGGAAAAGAGCCGGCTGTTTCCCGGCGCCACGTTTGTCGTGGGGGCCGACACGGTCGAGCGGATCGGCGAACCGCGCTACTACGGCAGCGAAGCCGCCCGCGATGCGGCGCTGAGAGATCTTGCGGCGGCCGGCGCACGGTTCCTCGTCTTTGGCCGCTTAGTCGAGGGGCGGTTCCTCGGGCTCGACGGTCTCGAACTGCCCCCCGCGCTCCGTCGCCTGTGCCAAGGCATTCCGGCCGAGCGCTTCCGCCAGGACATTTCCAGCACGGAACTGCGACGACAACAGACGGTCGATTAGCCCCGCGGTTCCCATTAGCCCCCGGCGAGTCGCCGGGGGGGAATCAGCGGTGACCGTCGGCGAAACGGTAGAGCGGCGTGCTCCCCCCGTGCCGAGCGGGACCGGCCGGGATAGGGCGTCACCGTGTTGCCCCCCGTGACTCACGGGGGGCTAACAAGCGATCGACCGTGCCACGGCTGACCATACTTTTCCGCGTACACGACCCGCGGCAGCTCGAAACGTCCCGTGTACGGCTTGTCGGGGCCGTCGGCGATGCCGATCGCCAGGAGTGCAACCACCTCGGCTTCCTCCGGCAGACCAAACTCGGCTTTCACGGCGGCGGCGTCAAAGCCTTCCATCGGCGCGGTGTCCAAGCCGTAGGCCTCGGCCACGAGCATGAGCGCCGTGAAGGCGATCATCGTGTGCCGGTTGACCCACACATCCATCGGCTTGGTCGACAGGAAGCCGAGCGCCTGCTGCTGATACGCGGCCACGTTCTCAGGCTTGCCAGCGCCCCGCTTGGCCCCTTCCTGAAACACTTCGTCGGCGCGGGCTTTCCATTCTTCCTTCATGCCGACGGCGATCAGCACGACCGGGGCCTGCCCGATCTTGGGTTGATTGAAGGCGGCCTTCATCAGCCGCTGCCGGTTCGCCGCCTCTTGTACCACGATGAACCGCCAGGGCTGCAGGTTGTAGCCCGAGGGCGCTTGCAGGCCGAGCCGGAGCACGGTGTCGAGCAGTTCCGGCGGCACCGGATCAGGCTTGAAGCGGCCGGTCGCGCGGCGCTCGAGCAGCACGGTGGGCAGGGGCTTGAGGGGGCGTCCGCCGAGGCCGGTGGTGGGAACGTTGCGTGGTTGGTCGTCCATGGTCTGGGCTGCTTAAGAGAGTGGTCGCTGATTGGTCCGCTTGCGGATGATTATTCCCTTTGGCCGCTCGGCAGCAACCGGGCGCCCAGAATGCAGGGCCGCAAGGTTTACCCAGCCGGATCGACTGCACCGCGAGTTTCGAACCGCTTCGGCGGCCAAGTTTGCCGATAGCGAACAAGCGGTCGGCGGCTGGACAATTCGCCAGCCGAGCGGGCAGTGTGTCGATTCTTCCGACATGCATGGATGCGCGCGAATCTCATGGCGCCTGGCGGCGGCGCTGGCAATCTTGGGGTTCGCGCTGCGCCCCGTGGCCGGTGTCGAAGACTGGTGGCTGGTCGCGCCCGAGCAGCGCCACATCCAGGTGCGTCCGCCGGGGGCGGTTTACCATCGGCCTATTCCCGAGGTCGGCGCGCCGGTGACGGTCCGCGATCGGGTTGGCGCCAAAGGGCGCCTCGCGATCACGCTCGACGAAGCGATCCGCATCACGCTCTCGAACTCCGACGCCATCCGGGTGTTGACCGGCGACGTGGCGGTGCCGAGCGGCCGCACGATCTACGACCCCGCGATCACCAACGTGCAGATCGACCAGACGCGGGCCCGCTTCGATCCGACGCTCGAGGTGATCAACAACTTTTTCCGCACCGAGCCCCCCTTCGCGGTGTTCGACCCAGCCAGTCCAGGCGGCGTCGGCATCCGCGGATTCCGCAACGACAGCTACGCGTTCAACATGGGGCTGGCCAAGACGAACCAGCTCGGCGGCGTGGCGCGGCTCGGCGTGCGTGCGAACCCCAATCAGACGAACGCCCCCAACCAGCCGCTCAATCCGCAGTCTCCCTCGGCCACCGAGATGTCCTACACGCAGCCGTTGCTGCAAGGGGCCGGCCGCCCGGCGAACATCGCGCCGATCCTGATCGCCCGCATCAACACCGAGCGGTCGTTCTACCAGCTCAAGGACACCGTGCAGGACCTGGTGCGGAGCGTGATCCAGGCATACTGGGCTCTGGTCTTCGCGCGGACCGACGTGTGGGCGCGGGAACAGCAGGTGGAGCAGGGGACTGCGGGATTGATGCGCGCCGAAGCCAACAAGAACGTCGGGCTCGTGAGCGCCGCCGATGTCGCACAAGCGCGCTCCGCCCTCGCCGGTTTTCGAGCCAACTTGGTGACTTCCGAGGCCAACCTGCTGGCCCGCGAAGCGGCCCTGCGGAACATCATGGGCCTGCTGCCGGCCAGCAAAGACCTGTACGTTCCGGTGACGCCGCCGAGCTTCGCCCGCACCGAAATCCAGTGGCCAGCCGTCTACGAGTTAGCCGCGCAGATGCGGCCCGACCTGATCGAGCTGCAGCTCATCCTCGAAGCTGACGATCAGCAGTTAGTCATTGCCCGCAACCAAGCGTTGCCGCGGCTCGACGCCAATGCCCTTTACCGTTGGAACGGCCTGGAAGGGCGCACGCCCGACCGGACGCTCGTGGCCAGCCGGCCGGGGGAGTTCACGGAGTGGCAGCTGGGCGTGAACTTTTCGGTGCCGCTGGCGCTGCGGCGCGAGCGCGCCACGATGCGGCAGCAGGAGCTGTTCATCGTTCGTGACCGGGCCAACATCGATCAGCAGTTGCAAACGGTGTCGTTCATTCTCAACTCAGGGCTGCGGAACCTGGACCAATACTGGACGCAGTATGAGGCCTTCCGCACCGTCCGCGAGGCCTCGCGGATCAACCTCGAGATCCAGTTCGCCCAGTACATCGCCGGGCGAAACATCTACCTGAACGTGCTGCAGGCGATCACCGAGTGGGGCAACTCGGTGAGTCGCGAGGCCGACGCGCTCACGCAGTACAACACGGCCCTGGCCACCCTCGAGCGCGAGACCGGCACGATCCTCGAGGTCCATGGCGTCCGTTTCGCCGAGGAACGCTATGGCTCGATCGGCCCGCTCGGCCGACTCTTCCACCCGCGGCTCTATCCCAAGGCCATGGCCCCGACAGGGGAGGAGCCGCGTTATCCGGACGGCGCGCAGCCGGCCGAGAATACGTTCGATCTGCGAAATCCGATCGAGCGTCCTCCCGCCACGGGCCCCGACCCCTATCTCGAAGGGCCTCGCGAGGTCGTGCCCGACGTGATTCCCGAGTTGGCCGTACCCGAGACGTTGCCGGCGCCGCCCCCGGAAAACCGCCCGCTGCAATTGCCGCGGCCGCCGCTGCGGCCGTAGTGCGCGCATCAAAGGTCGCCGGTGCGGGCTTCGGCCAAACCGGCGACGCGGCGCAGATGCTCGGTCTGGTTGAGCGTGAGGAGTTGCGGCTCCGAGTCCCAAACGATCTGGCTGATCGAGCCGTTGAGCAAATTGAAGGGGTTTCGCTCGAGCGGCACGGCGAAGAGGCCTTTGAAGCCCGCGGTGAGCAGGCCGCCATGGGCGATCACAGCGACTTGGGCGCCTCCTGCCGCGCGGATCGCCTGAAAGGCCTCGACTGCGCGGGCCGCGAGCTGCCGGCGCGATTCGCCGCCGGGAATGACGAAGTCGGGATCGTGCGACTTCCAGCGGGCCCCCTCGGCCGGGTAGCGGGCGGCGATCTGGTCCCAGTCCAGCCCTTGAAAGACCCCGGCGTTGATCTCGGCCAGCCGAGGGTCGACGCGCAGTTCGAGCCCCAAGGCTGTGGCCAACGGCTCAGCGGTTTGCCGAGCGCGGCGCAGCGGGCTCGAGTACACAGCCTCGATCGGCAGGGACGCGAGCTCTTCGACGACCGCGCCGCTCTGGCTCAGACCTAGGGAAGACAGTTCGACGTCGGTTTGCCCCTGGATCCGCCGCTCGGCGTTGTAAACACTCTCTCCGTGCCGGACGCAGTACAGAATCATTCGCAGCGCCTACGCTCGACCTGAAACGCCCAAGACAACTTGGGCGATGGTGGCTTGTTTAGACCGGCGAGGGGAACGCTGTCAACGGCGCCTCACGTGGGGCAGGGATGCCGCGGGCAGGCTTTTTTCAGACGCCGGTCCGGCGGACGCTGGGCGGGGTTCAACCCCCGTTGCCCCTTGGGCAGCCGGGGTCCGCGTCCGTCTTGTTGCAAGCCTGGCGGCCGGCCCCGCTGTTTGTTCTTCTTGCTGCCTCCCGAGATTTGGCCCGCGAATTGCGGTATTGCGGGGGCATGCTCTTCAATCTGCTCGAATTCGCCGCACTCGTCTCGCTTGGGTGTTTCACTCTAGGCTGTGGCTTTGCGGTCGAGACGTTGTGGGTTGCGGCGGCGCGACGGCGGGCGAAGTGAGCGCCGCGGAAAGCTGGGTTGCCGCGGATGCGTGACCGCGGATGCGTGACCGCGGATGTTGGCCCGCTTACTCTCCGCTGAATTCGGCGCAGCGGTGGATGGTCGGTGCGGCGAGCAACTCGCGACCTATGCTCGCGGACCGCGCGGCCGCCGCGTGCTAGCGGCGCGTGGATCTTAAAACTCCTCGACCAACTACTGGACTGCCGCGCGGTCCTAGTTAGAATTAGTGAGCTTGCGTTAGCAGCTCAAGCGTTCGGCCGGCCCGCGGGTTCATGAATACGAGGATTTGCTTGTCATCCTCATACCGCGATCAGCTTCCTGCTCGAACGCTGCCGCCAGATTGCCCGTTCTCTTTCGACATGGCCGTCGCAGGCCGGAACCAGCAAATTTGCTGGCCGGTGAAGCGCACGATCGGGGGAGATATCTTCGGAGCCTGGAAGACTCGGTGGTTTGGGTAATTTGGATAGATTTGTTTGCTGGTGGTCGGCGGTTGGTCACAGAATCTTTTGCCAAATGTCCTGCGGCGGTGAGGAGCGCGCCGGGGCAGTGGTAGAATTTTGTGGCAATCGATTTTCGTTCTGGGGATAATCAGGGGCGCACGACTCGCCCAGCGGATTGCGAAGCCCCGCCAACCTCTTGCCAAGCAGCCTTCGTTCGACGCCTTGATGGCCGTTCCAGTTCCTTTGCCTGCGTGCGGATGATCGCCGCCTGCCAGCGCCCTCCGAGCCCTTGCGCAGGATGAGCCTGTCCGGGCCGAGCTGAACCGTTTCGTATCCCTACAGGAGTGGGTCCCTTGTACGACTTGTTGGATGACCTCGACGACGATGTAAATCGCAGTCCGGACGACGCGGTGGACTTGGCCGACAAGCCGTTGGACCTGGCGGATGAGGATGAGGACATCGACCTCATTGCCGCCGACGACGACGGCGACCCGGGCGCGGACATGCAGCTCGACGACGTGCTCGGCGCCGCCGAGGCGGAGGCCGAATCCTGGTCGGACGATCCGGTGCGGATGTACCTGACGCAGATGGGCGAAATTCCGCTCCTCTCGCGGCGGGAAGAAATTTCGCTCGCCAAGCGAATCGAGAACACCCGCGCCTTGTTCCGCCGCAAGCTGCTGGAATGCGACTATGTGATTCAGGCCGCGGTGAAAGACCTGCGACGGGGAGCTGCCGTTCGACCGCACCGTCCAGGTGTCGGTCACGGACAAGCTCGAAAAGGACCAGATTCAGGGCCGGCTGACCCCCAATCTGGAAACGCTCGAAAGCGTGCTCGCCCAGAACAAGGCCGACTACAAGGTGGCCACGAGCAAGAGCGCGCGCCCGCAAGATCGCGCCGCTGCGTGGCGCGATCTGGGCCGCCGTCGCCTGCGGGCAGTCAAGCTGGTCGAGGAGTTGGGCCTCCGGACTCAGCGGATCGAGCCCAAGATCCGTGTCCTCGAAGACTTCAGCCGCCGCATCGACGAACTCAAGCGGCTGATCGAGGCCAACCGCAAGGCCCGCGGTCCGATGGCCGAGCGGCGCAAGTTCCGCAAGGAACTGCGGCAGATCCTGATCAGCCTGCAGGAAACCCCCACCAGCCTCCGCAACCGCGTGGCCAAGGTGAAGCGGGTCTATTCGGAATACCAGAAGGCCAAGCGCGGGCTGTCGGAAGGCAACCTGCGGTTGGTCGTGTCGATCGCCAAGAAGTATCGCAACCGCGGGCTGAGCTTCCTCGACCTCATTCAGGAAGGCAACGCCGGCCTGATGCGAGCGGTCGACAAGTTCGAGTACCGCCGTGGGTTCAAGTTCTGCACCTACGCCACGTGGTGGATCCGCCAGGCGATCACCCGCGCCGTGGCCGACCAGAGCCGCACGATCCGCATTCCGGTGCATATGGTGGAAACCATGTCGCGGGTGCGCAACGTGTCGCGGGCGCTCTTGCAGCAGTTGGGCCGCGAGCCCACGATCGAGGAAACGGCGCAGGCCGCCGGCACCGCGATCGACGAAGCCCGCCGCGTGTTGGCCATGAGCCGCTACCCCATCAGCCTCGACCGGCCGGTGGGCAACAGCGAGGACAGCCACTTTGGCGATCTGCTGCCCGATTCGGGGGCCGAGAGCCCGGCGGTGGGCGCCGCCCAGGAGATGTTGCGGAGCCGGATTCACAAGGTGCTCAAGACGCTGAGCTACCGGGAGCGGGAGATCATCAAGCTCCGCTACGGCCTCGGCGACGGCTACAGCTACACGCTGGAAGAGGTGGGCCACATTTTCAAAGTGACCCGCGAGCGCATTCGCCAGATCGAGGCGAAGGCCGTTCGCAAGCTCCAGCAGCCCAGCCGCGCTCAGGAGTTGCTCGGCTTCCTCGACTAGTCGGCGGAGCCGCGCGAGCGACGCGCCGCCAAGAAAAGACGCCGCGGAGGCAGGCCTTCCGGCTCGCGGCGTTTGTAGCGGTAGGTCGGCGAACGCGGGGCTGTTGCGCAGACCCGGGCCGCTGGGGTCGAGCGCAGCGAGCCCAGCGACTCTTGGTCGACCTGTCGCTAGCGGCGGGCGGCGGCCACGGGCCGCTCCTGCTTCCACTTGCGAACGAAGCCGACCCCCACGAGCGCCGTGTACACTTCCTCGAGCGTCTTCTCGCCGAAGTTCGAAATGCTGAGCAGGAACTGCGGCTTGCAGTTGAGCAGGTCGCGAACCGTGAAGATGCCCCGCTCCTCGAGACAGTTCGTCGTGCGCACCGTGAGGCCGATTTCCGCCAGGCTCATGTCGAGCCGCTGGCTGAGGACTTGCTTGTCGTCGGCGATCGCGCTGAGCGGAATGCGCGTCATCTGGGGTCCCTCCCGAAAAAGATGCGTTGTTGCGGGCAAGCGCGACGCAGGCCGCCCGCGGCCGTCGCACTATAGCAGGATCGAACCGCGGGGCCAAGGCTATCGACAGATATTCCACAACCTGCTAGCACGCGCATGCTAGCTGCATTGCTGGCGTAAGCAGCGCGCCGGCACTAAGCTCGTGCGACGCTGACCCGCCAAACTCCACTCCCTTCCATCCCCCGTGCATCCGCTGCTCGCCCCCCTCACCGCCGCTCAGTGCGAAGCCGTGACCCACGTCGACGGTCCGCTCTTGATCGTCGCCGGCCCCGGCAGCGGCAAGACCCGCGTGATCACCCACCGCGTGGCCTGGATGATCGAGCAGGGAGTGTCGAGCCGGCGCATCCTGGCGCTGACCTTCACGAACAAAGCGGCCGACGAAATGAAGGCCCGCGTCGAGACCCTCGCGCCCGGCCAGTCGGTGTGGATGAGCACCTTCCACCGCTTTTGCGCACGTTTGATGCGGCAGTATGGCCGGTCGGTGGGGCTGGCCGAGAACTACAGCATCTACGACACCAGCGACAGCCGCAGCGCGCTCAAGCGGGCCATGCAATCGCTCAATCTGGAAGAGGCGCGGTTCACGCCCGAACGCATCGCGTCGGCCATTAGCTGGGCCAAGAACAACCTGGTCGGCCCCGAGCAATATGTCCCGCGGCCGGGGCATGCCCTGGGCGCGGTCGTCGCCCAGGTCTATCCGGTCTATGCTTCGCTGCTGCTCCAGGCCAATGCCGTCGACTTCGACGACCTGCTCCTGCACACCGCAAACCTGCTGAGGGACAACCCGGAGATCCGCGAGTCGCTCGACGCCCGCTACCAGTACATCATGGTCGACGAGTACCAGGACACGAACTTGGCGCAATACGCCATCGTGCGGGCATTGAGCATTGACCATCCCAACCTGGCCGTCACGGGGGATCCCGATCAGTCGATTTACGGCTGGCGCGGCGCCAACCTAGGCAACATCCTCGATTTCGAGCGCGATTTTCCCAACGTCCGCGTCGTGAGGCTCGAGCAGAACTACCGCAGCACGCAGCGGATTCTGCATGTCGCCGACCAGTTGATCGTGCATAACCAGCGGCGGAAGGAAAAGGCGCTGTTCACCGAGAATCCGCCGGGACAGCCGGTGGGTCTGGTGACCTTTTTCACGCAGCGCGACGAAGCCGAGGCAATCGCCGCCCGCATCGCCGCCGACGTGCGCACCGGCCGCCGGCGGCTGCGCGACTTCGCCATCTTCTACCGCATGAACGCCCTCTCGCGGGCGATCGAAAGCGCGCTGCGGCAGGAAGCGCTCGCCTATCAGATGGTCAACGGCCTCGAGTTCTTCCAGCGGAAGGAGATCAAGGACCTGATGGCCTACCTGCAGTTGCTGGTCAACCCGCGGAACGACGCCGCGTTCGAGCGGGTGATCAACACGCCGCCACGGGGGATTGGCCGCACGACGCTCGAGCGGCTGCAGGACCACGCCGGCCGCTACCGCACCGCGCTGCTCGAGGCCGCCCGCGAGGCCGGGCTGATCGAAGCGCTTACCAAGCGGGCGGCGGTGTCGGTGGCGAAGTTCGTGGGGTTGATCGACCGCCTGTCGCTGCTGGCCGCGCAGCCCGTCGAGGAAATCCTGGGGCAGATCCTGAGCGAGACGCAGTACCGGGAAATGTTCGATCCCGAGAGTCCCGACGACCAGGAGCGGCTGGCGAACCTCGAAGAGTTGCTCACCGCAGCGCGTGAGTTCGACGAGCGCAATCCCGAACAAGGACAGCTCGAGCGGTTCTTGGAGGAGGCCAGCCTGGCCGGCGACACCGACGCCTGGGAGGGAGAACTCGACCGCGTGACCATGATGACGCTGCACGCCGCGAAGGGGCTTGAATTCCCGGTGGTGTTCATCGTGGCGCTCGAAGACGGCATTTTGCCGCACGAGCGGAGCCGCGAGAACGACGAACAGGTCGAGGAGGAGCGGCGGCTGCTGTTCGTCGGCATCACGCGGGCCAAGGAGGAACTCGAGTTGAGCATGGCCGTCCACCGCGACTATCGCGGCCAGCGGCGGATGAGCGTGCCCAGCCAGTTCCTCATGGAGCTTCCCCGCGACCAGATGCGCGTGGTCAAGCCGCGGTTCGTGGTGCCCGCCGAACTGCTCGACGACGAAGCGGCTGGCAGCTTCGCCCCGTCTGCGCCTGAGCGTTCGGCGCCAACCCGCCCGCTGGAACCCCAAACGCCGCTGGGCACGGCGGCCGAGTTGGCCGGCGACGCGCCCGCCAAATTGCCGCCAATCTCACCCGACGTCTTTCACCAAGGGATGGTGGTGCGGCACCCCGACTACGGCTTGGGCAAGATCGTGGCTCTCAGCGGGGCCGGGCCCCGCCGCATGGCCACCGTCGCCTTCGCCTCCCAGGCCGGACAAAAGAAGTTCATGCTTCAGCAAAGCCCGTTACGGCCGGCAAAAGCCGGGCAAGGCTGACGGCGCGGGCCCCAGCCAGGTGGTATAGTCGAGAGGAACGAACCTCGCCCGCTCGGCGCGGCTCATCTCAGGGAAATCCAAGTCCTGTCCAGGCAACCTTCAGGCATGTCGCGCACGGCTCAGATCGATCGCCGCACGGCGGAAACCAGCATTCAACTCACGCTCGACCTCGACGGCGCCGGCAAGGCCGAGGTGACGACCGCCGTGGGCTTTCTCGACCACATGCTGACGCTCTTGGCCAAGCACGCTTGCTTCGACCTCAAGGTGATGGCCGACGGCGATCTGCACGTCGATCCGCACCACACCGTGGAGGACACGGGCATCTGCCTGGGCCAAGCCTTGCGGCAGGCGCTCGGCGACCGCGCGGGAATTCGCCGCTACGGGCACTGCACGTTGCCGATGGACGAAACGCTGGTGACGACCGCGCTCGACCTGGGCGGGCGCTGCCAGGTGGTGTATCAGGCCCCGATCCCGGCGCCCAAGATGGGCGACTTCGACAGCGAGCTCGTCGAGGATTTCTGGCAAGCCGTGGCGGGCAACGCGCTGTGCAACTTGCACGTCGTGCTGCACCACGGCCGCAACAGCCACCACATTGCCGAGGCGGTGTTCAAGTCGGCCGCCCGCGCGCTGCGGATGGCGGTGGAACTGGATCCGCGGCAGACGGGCGTGCCCAGCACCAAGGGCGTGCTCTAGGCGGCCAGCCGTCGACAAATTCCGGCCGCCGGAGGACGCACGCGTTCTCCGGCAGACGACCCGAAAGCGCGACACGCTAGGCCGCGCTATTTGACGCCATAGCAAAGGCCGTCGCAGCAGGGGAACTGGTAACTTCCGACATAGCTGCCTCCGCTATCCATGGTCCACAGCAGGTCTCCCGCCGGGGCATATTGAACGCAAGGGTGCGACCAACTGGTCAGGTACAGGTAGTAGGGAACCTGGACGTACCCCTTGGCGCAACTGTTCGAGGGCGCATAGGCCACGTTGGTGTCGTTCGACCATGCGCGGTAGGTGCAGTACATGAGGAAGTCCATGCGGTACGAAGTTCCCTGCTTGTACGCGCTCCACGAGCCATCGTGGCAGCGCCCCGTGCAAGTGGGCGCCGACGCGGTCAGCCCGGCGGCGAAGCTTCCCAGCAGCAGCGCCGAGGCGAGCGTCAGGATGGCCAGCCAGGGGGGCGAAGCGGCACGGACTGCCGAAAAGCTTGCCTCGCAGCAAGCGCGGCGCTTGGCCCGCCACCGGTTCGCTACCGCCGCCGCCGACAGCAGAAGCGCCGCGACGCCAGCCAGCGCGCGCCACGGTTGCCAGGGCGGAAGCGCTGCCTGGCCAGGCTCGCTTGCGAGCAGCTGCGCGTAGGTCGCGCCTCGCTCCCGTTCCTCCTTCGTAACGATGCGGCACTGGCCCTGGGGCCGGATGATCCAGGCTTCGCGCGTCGTGACGTTTTCGACCGCAGTGCCGACGGGCAGCTCAGCTTGCAGCCTCTCCGCGGGCAATTCGGGATTCACCGAGTGGGTGAGCAGCCGGGCCTCGTACTGGCGGCTCGACACGGCATCGGGGCCGCCATAGACGACCGATTTCCACTGCGTCGGCAGCCAAGCATGCGCAGGATCGGCGTAGTCGATCTCCACCTGCAGTTCCACCAGTCCCCCCAGCGTCCGCTCGAAGCGGCGGATGCAAAAGTCGCGAGCCGGATCCACCCAGTAGGTTTCGCGCAACTCGCCCTTGGCAAGCTCCGGATGGTAGACGGCGGCCAGGCGTTCGACGACTACGCAGTCGTGGCCGTCGATCGCTACGGGAACGGGCGCCACGGTCCAGGCGCCGTCGCGATCGATGGCCTCCGACTTTTCGGTGCGTGCCCTCAGCGACCAGAACAGCGGCAGGTTCGAGATCGAGCGCGATTCGCGCAAGCGTCCGGCGGGCAACACGTGTGCGCGGGGCTCGACGACCGGAACCGCCGCTTGGCTGAACAGCGTGCCCTCCTCGGCGCCGAGAGCAGCGACCTGGTCGCCTTCCACGAACTCGTTGAGTTCGGACTGCCAGAGCGGTCCGCTCCGACGAGCGTAGAATTGGTCGCCTGACAGGCGAAGTTCGCTCTCGATCTCAACGACGGCGTCCTGGTGGGGCGCCGCGGGGCGATCTGCTGCCTCGGCGCGCGGCGCGCTGCGCCCGGGAAGCGAGCCGCGGCGGTAGAACTCGCTTTGCCGCCAGGTCGCCTCGAAGGTCCGAATTTGATCCGCGCGGGCGTCCCACGCTGCAAACACTTCTTCCACCGACACGCCGAGCGCGCCTTGCGCGGCGCGGCGATCGGCCTCCGCCCACGAACGAGTCCGGCCGGCGAGAGCCAGGGCCAACAGCAGGAGGCAAAGCAGCCCACGTTGATTGCGGTGCATGGAACCAACCTTTCTTAACGAGAGACGAGAGTCAAAACGCCCGCATCCGCCGCGTCGGGCGGCCGGGCTTCCAGGCTCGTGCGCAACGACACCTCGTGCCGTTTGCCGGCGGCGTCGCGCAGCACGAACGTGACGAGGCCGCTTTGCAACCCCGCCTTGCTGGGTCGAGCGGCCAGCAGCACCGCCAAGGCGCCGACTCTCGACTCCGTGCGAAGATGCCCCACTTCCAGGCCTGCCGGCGCCTGGACGTCGACCAGTTCCAACGCCAGCCCCGAGCGCGACGAGAACACGACCTCGCTTTCCGCATGTTCCTCGAGCGCCACAAAGCCGTACGACAAGGCGCGGGGAAACGCCATCACATCGCTCACCACGTGTGCGAGCACCGGCACGGGTTGCTCGGGCAAGCGTCGGCCGGAAGCGTCGCTGCCGACAAGGTCGACCTGAAATTGATGCTTGCCGACCGGCAGACCGGAGTTCGGTTGGATGCGCAGGCGATAGCTGCCGTCTGACTGAGGCAACGCTTGCACCGCGGCCCAACGCGCGTCGCAGCGCGCTTCGAGCGAATGCAACTCCGCTCGGCCTTTGACCGTGAGTTCGCAGGCCGCGAATGCGCGCCCGGCGACGAGTTGCTCAGCGAACTGCGCGAACCCGGGCGAGACTTCGTACGGGTTGATCACGCGCCCCTGCAGGACCCAAGAGGGGCCTGGGGAGTTTTCCCCCGCCAACTCGAACTTGAGTTCGTGAGCCACGTCGCGCGTCGTCTTCGCCAGGTCTTGCGACGACTTGGGCGCGAGGTCGAGGTGGACGCGCAGGGTGACGCTGCCTCCGGCGGGAACGCGGAACGACGCGGGCTCGACGCGCGTACAGACGCACGATGTGCTCACGCTGGCAACCGCCACGTCCTCGTCGCCCCGGTTCACGACCGGAATTTCGACCACATGATCTTGGCGGGCAGCCACCTCGCCAAAGGACAAGAGTGCGGGGTTGATCTGCAGGTTGCGTCCGGGCGCGGCAGGCTCGCCATACCAACGCAGGCCAGCGGCCAGCGCCACCAGCGGCAACAGGGCAGCGGCCCCCAGCAGGGCGCTGCGATTTCTCGAACGAATCATCCAAAACCTCCTCGCCGTGGGGACGGCTTTTGCCGCGGCTCGGGCGGCCAGCGACTGCACGCGCGCCGCCTCCCACCGCAACAGGAACGCGAAGGCCAAGGGGGGCGATCCCCCCGCCAGAGGCACCAGCGCTTCTGGCACCATCAGGAACGGAGGCATTGGCCATGCAGCAGCAGTTTTTCCGGTTAGGAAGTTTGTTCCGATTGCGAAGATTGCGTAGTTACGCAGGATTGGCTGCCGTAGACATTCCGGCGTCTTAGGACATAAAGGCAATTAGTAGAATGCCTTGAGACGCGGTGCGCCGTGCTGCGGGCGACCCTGGTTTTGCCGTAAGGGGATTCCGGACTCGATTCTTGACGGATTCGCACAGAGCAAGGGATATCCCTTGCATTCGCGGCTGAAGAGGGGGCTCTAGGGCACCCAGCGGCTGGGTCCGCGCGGCCGCGGCAATTCGCAGACCAACCAGGCTTGCGATTTCCGAAAATGCTTTACAATCGAGCTTGGCACAGAGGCAATGAGGCGAACACGGTCCTCTCCTTCCACACTGCAAAGGGAGTGGCGATGTCTCGCCGTCTCGGTTTCACGCTCGTCGAATTGCTCGTGGTTGTGGCGATCATTGGCGTGCTGATCGCGCTGCTGCTGCCTGCGGTGCAGGCCGCCCGCGAAACGGCGCGACAGACGCAGTGCCGCAACCAGCTCAAGCAATTCGGCCTGGCGGCGATCCTCTATCAAGACACGCACCGCAGGTACGCCAACCACATCGAGCGCTCAACGTTCGTGGGCAGTTGGATCGTCTCGGTCCTGCCGTTCCTCGAGCAAGGAAGCTTGCACGACGCCTGGGCGGCTGCCGCCGATCCCAAAGCCCGCGACCGAGCTGCAATGATGAAGCAGGTGGTCGCCACTCCGATCGGGGGACTGATCTGCCCCACGCGGCGGCGGCCGATCGCCTATCCGTTGGTTCCCCAGCGCGCCCTCGGCGCTCGCACCGACTACGTGCTCAACGGGGGCGCCTCGAAGTCCTCGGGAGATTTCCACATGGAATGGCCCGGCATCTGGGACCGCCAGCAGATGGGGCAGCTCAATCACTCGAGCACGGTACGCGCCGCGGACGTGACAGACGGCCTCAGCCAAACTTATTTGATCGGCGAGAAGGCCATGAGCGGCGGCGAATACGAATCAGGCCGCGACCCCGGAGACGACAGCAGCATCTATGACTGCACGGGGGGCAACTGCGTGCGCTGGGCCAAGAAGATGCCAGCGCACGATCAGCCGGGCAGCTTGGCCTGTTGGAGTTGCCACAGCTTCGGCAGCGCGCACCAAGCGAGTTGGAACGCCGTCTTCTGCGACGGCTCCGTGCATTCGCTCTCCTACGCGATGAACTTCCACACCCACGCCTCGCTGGCCACGCGGTCCGCAGGCGACCGCGCCGACCTCGAGGACTAAAGGTCTCAGTCCTCGATTTCGCCTGCCGGCTCAGGCAGCCAGAAGCAGAGGATGCTGCCGGCCAGGTAGACGCCGAAGGCCACGATCGCCGCGGCATAGGCCACCTTCTTGCCGGGCATGTACTGCACGATCGGCGTGTAGGTGATGATCAGGGCGGCGGATGTGCCCAGGATGCGGCCGCCGACGTTGGCGGCGAAGCTTTCGCCGGTGCCGCGCAAGTGCAGCGGATAGACCCGAGGCAAGTAGTTGCCCCAGAAGCTGAACTGGGCGACCGTGAGCAGGCCGGCGAAGAAGATGCCCACCTTGAGCATGCCCACGTTGTTCACTGCTGGGTAGAGAAATACGAGCGGAACCAAGAACAGTCCAGGCACTTGGAATACCCGCAGCAGGTTGCGGCGGCTGACGATGCGAATCGCGAGGAACGCCAGTAAGAAGCGTCCCGCCAGCCCGCCAAACTCCTGCCAACCCTGCACCTGACTGACGACTCTCTGTTGCAGCAAGGGCGTGGGCAACTCCTTGACCGACGGAATGTCGGGCACAATGCGCGGGAGGTGCTGAATCGCGCCGAACGCTGCGCCATAGCTGCAGGCGAACATGAGCGCGGTGATGATCGTCGTGCGGCGGAACTGCGGTTGAAACAACTCAGCGAAACTAGGCCGCTTGAGCGTCCCGGCCTCCTTCTTGGCGTGCCACGTCGGCGACTCGGGAAGGAAGGGGCGAATGAAGATGAGCGGAATGGCAGGAATTACGCCGGAAATCAGCGTGTAGCGCCAAGGGGCGTTCGCTCCATGAATCGCGGGCAAGTGCTGCCCGAATTCGACCGCGAGGGCGTAGGCTCCGGTCACCAGGAGCCCACCGAGCGAGGAAAACGCTTGGGTGTAGCCCAGCACGGACTCTCGCCGTTTCGGATCCGGGAAAAGTTCGGCCAACCATGCGACTGCTGCGACGAATTCGACGCAAACGCCGATGAATGTTGTCGTGCGGAAGAAGAGCAGCATGGGCGCCGACGTGCTAAAGCCCGCCGCAAGCGCCGAGAACGCATAGAGTAGGATGCTCCAAGTGAGCACGCGTCGCCGGCCCAAGAGGTCGGTGAGGTAGCCGCCGATCAGGCCGAAGATGCCTCCGAACAGTGCGGGAATGTAGAACAGGAGCCCAACCCACTGGTTGAACTTTTCTGGGGGCACACCAAGATCAGTCAGCGCCGGCCGCATGATCAGCGGCAGCATCAGCAACTCGTAGATGTCGAACGCGAATCCGATCGCCGCGATGATGCAGATCAGCCATTCCGTGCGGGTCAAACCGGGACGCGGACTCGCCGAAGTGTCCATGAGCTCTCGAAGGAAGGGGAAAGGTGGGACTGCGATCGATGGGTAGCCGGGCGGGAAGACGGGCTAGGGGCCGCCGCAACGGCGTTCCTAACCCCGTGGCGAGTTTAGTCGATCGACGCTAGCGGGGCCAGCCAGACTCCCCGCCAAACCGACCCTGCCAAACAGCAGGGCAACGGCTTTGTTTACCACGGAGACACGGAGGCACGGAGAAGACGAGAGACGATTCTCAGGGCCTGGCCGTGCGCGGATCGTTCGGCGTTCCCGTTTCTCTCCGTGCCTCCGTGTCTCCGTGGTTCAAACGCGGGTGTTCTAAGCGCCGGCCGTTCGTGTCTTGACTCCCCGGCCGCAAGTCGCCGACACTGCACGGCTTGCCGCGCCGAGCTTCCGGGCGCTGACCTCCCTCGACCGTTTTCCGCTCTTTGCATGATCCACTCCGAACTCGCCTGGCGCGGCCTGATTCAGCAGACCACCGACGACGCCTTCTTGCCCGGCTGGCTCGCCGAGGGGAGCCGTACCCTGTACGCCGGGTTCGACCCCACGGCCGAGAGCCTGCACGTAGGCAGCCTGATTCCGCTGCTCACGCTGCGGCGGTTCCAGCGCGCCGGGCACCGGCCGATCGCCGTGGTGGGGGGCGCCACCGGCATGATCGGCGACCCCAGCGGCAAGAGCGAGGAGCGCAACCTCCTCGACAAGGAGGCGCTTGCCCGCAACGTGGCGGGGCTCGAACGGCAGATGCGGCGGTTCCTGGATTTCGACGCCGGACCACGGGCGGCCCTGCTCGTGAACAACCACGACTGGATGAGCCGCTTCAGCTACCTCGAGTTCCTCCGCGACGTCGGCAAGCACGTGCCGGTCAACGTGATGCTGGCCAAGGAGTCGATCAAGAACCGCATCACCAGCGACGCCGGCATCAGCTACACCGAATTCAGCTACATGCTGCTCCAGGCCTACGACTTCGTGCATCTGCACCAAGAACTGGGCTGCGAGCTGCAGATCGGCGGCAGCGACCAATGGGGCAACATCACGGCCGGCATCGACCTGGCGCGGCGGCTGCGAAGCGTGCAGCTCTACGGCCTCACGCTGCCGCTCTTGACCAAGAGCGACGGCGCCAAGATGGGCAAGACCGAGCGCGGCACGATCTGGCTGGCCGCCGACCGCACGAGCCCCTACCAGTTCTACCAGTACTGGATCAACGTCGAGGACGACATCGTCGGCAAATGCCTACGGTATCTCACCGAGCTCGAGCGCGAGGAGATCGAATCGCTCGACGACTCGCGGGCGAGCGAGCCGGGACGCCGCGACAGCCAGCGGCGGCTGGCCGAAGCGCTTACCGAGCTCGTCCACGGCGGTGAAGGCTTGGCCTCGGCAAAGCGGGCCACTGAGATCTTTTTCGGCGCCGAGATCGCCGAGCTGTCCGACGCGCAGCTCGGCCAGATCTTTGCCGACGTGCCGAACAAGGAGCTGCCGCGAGCACGCCTGGAAGGAGACGGGCTGAACATCGCCGACGCCCTGGTCGAGGCCGGACTCTCGAAGAGCAAGGGGGAAGCCCGCCGCGCGGTGCAGCAAGGGGGCGCCTACGTGAACAATCGCCGCGTGACCGAGAGCGAGCGGCAGCTCACCTCGGCCGATCTGGCCAGCGAGTCGGTGCTCGTGCTGCGGTCGGGCAAGAAGAACTACGCGCTGTTGCGGTTCGTGTGAGTCTCTCCTCGCCAGCCGCCGCCGCGTTGCGCTTGTGGCCCAGGCTTCCAGCCTGTGCATCCGGGGCTGGTTGACCTCGCCGATTGCTCTGGACCCGCCAGCCGCCATTGCGGTATGCAATTGCCGGCAGGGGCTCGTCTCGCGCCGCCCTCATCAGATTATCTAGCCGATGAAACAGCGACTCGGTCTTTGGATTGCCCACCGCAAGCAGGCCCTGCTGTGCAGCGCCTGCCTGGCGTTGCTCAGCCTATTGTTGGCGGCGCGGTGGTGGGAGGCGCAAACGCCCAGGGCGTTGCGGCTGAGCGCGGGACCCGAGGGGACCCGTCGGCACGCGGTGGCCGAGTATCTCTGCGGCCGCGCCGCCAAGCACGGCCTGGCGATCGACCTCTCGGCCAACGCCGGTTCCGAGGACTGCTTGACGCTGCTCGAGGCGGGGAAGCTCGACGTGGCGATCGTGAGCAACGGAGTGACCGTTCCCAACGACGAGGACATCGTCGTCTTGAGTGCGATTCAGATGGAAGCGGTGCATGTGCTTGTCCGCAAGGAGTTGGCCGAAGCGCCGCTCATCGAGTCGATGCGGGGGAAGCGGGTCAATCTTGGCGAACGTGGCAGCGTCGAATGGCTTCTCGCGCACGACTTTCTCGACTTCGGCCGCCTGAAGCTTCCCACGGCGGGACACCCCGGCGACATCGTCCCCCTGGAGCAAACGAAAGAACACCTGTTCGCGATGAGCCAGCGGATTCGCGCGGCCGGCGGCGAAGAGAGGCGCGCGCTGATCGCCGGCCTGCCTGACTGCCTGCTCGTGTTGGCGTCGCTGCCGTCGCCGCTGGTGCAGCAGCTTGTCGAGGCGGCCGACTATCAGGTGGTGCCTTTGCCGGCGACGCGAGCGTTTCTCCTGGACAATCTGCAGGACAGCGACGCTCAAGCCACGGTGGTGCAGCGCGAATTCCTCGAGCGGACCACGATTCCAGCGCACAGCTACTTCACCACCCATGCCTTTCCGGCCAACGATTGCGAAACGGTGGGCATGCGGCTGCTGGTGGTGGCCCGCCGAGATGCGCCCGCGAGCGCGATTCGGCCGCTGATGCAGGCGCTGTTCGAGGGGGAGTTTGCCCACCGGCTGAACACGGCTTCGCCGCGCGACATCGCCACGCCCTACGCGCTTCACCCGGCGGCCGAGGCTTATTTCGACCGCAATAAGCCGCTGGCGATCAATGCGGCGCTCGAGTGGGCCAGCGAGGGACTGAGCATCTTCGGCGCGTTCAGCGCCGGCGCCCTCTCGCTTTATAGTCTGCTGCGGCGGCGCAAGGGGCTGCAGCCTACCGACTACTTCGCCGAGATTCGCAAGGTGGAGCAGATCGCCCTGAGTTCGTCGCTCGATCAGCCGGACTCGATTCCGACTCGGGAGCTGATGGGCCACCTCGACGAACGCTTGCTCAAGCTCCGGCAGGAGTTGATCGAGGACATTTGCGAGGGGCGCATTGGCGGCGAGCAGCGGATCGCCAACATCCTGGCGCTGCTCAAAGACGCCCGGCGCCACCTGCAAACGCTGCAACGCGAGTCCGCCGAATCTGCACAGCGCCTGCGGCAGCCTCGGTACGGGGCGTCCGCGGTCTATTCATCGGCCATGGCGGCCCCCGCGCGATCTCCCACGGCTTAGCGCGGCGGGCCCTCGCGGCAAAGCTCGTCCCCGTCGGCGCGGTCCAAATCAGTCGCGGAAGCGAGCGGCATTTCGGGGGCATGTCCCTATCGAGAAAGGACTTGCGTGATCTGTACGCCATCCGCCACCTCTCAGGCACCCTTGCAGTCCCCCCGCCGGCAGGCCACAATGCCCGCAGTTTGAGCGACCCTGCCAACCGTCCTCAGACCTGCCGCAGCCTGCTCGGAGCAAGCCGGCGGCGAAGTCCGGTCCCGCCTTTTGCCGGGCTGAAGTAGAAGTCCCACCTTTACGACCGTCCCGTCCCCCTGTCGCGAGCCATCGGCTTGTAGCTCCGGATGGGCGGCGCGCCCACAAATTGGGAGGCACTCATGATCTGCTCGCCCAGACAGATCGCTTCGTTGCTGCTGGCGGCGTGCATCTTCGTTTCGCTTGGCATGCCCTTGCGCGCCCAAACGCCCGCGCCCGAGCCCGCCGCGCAAGCTCCCGCGACGCCCGCGATCCCCGGCGCCCCCTCCACAACGCCAACGCCCGCGGCCAACCCCGCGCCGACTTCCATTCAACGCAATCAAGTGCCGCCGCCGGCGCAAGCCGGGCTCGAGGTCGCGCGCGACGAGGATGGCCGACTGCGCTTCGGCTTTCGCGGGCAGCCCTGGCCCGCCGTGCTCGAGTGGCTGGCCGAGGTTTCGCAGCAAACGCTCGACTGGCAGGAACTGCCGGCCGACTATTTGAATCTCGAAACGCAGCGCTCTTACACGCTCGACGAGGCCCGCGACCTGATCAACATGCACTTGCTGGCCCGCGGCTACACGCTGCTCCGGCGCGGCGAAGTGCTGTCGGTGGTGAAGCTCGAAGGGATCAACCCGGCGCTCGTGCCGCATGTCGCGCCGGAGGAGCTTGACCAGCGCGATCCGCACGAATGGGTGCGCACCCGGTTTCCCTTGGAGCGGCTGGTGGCCGAAGCCGCCGCCGAGCAACTGCGGCCGCTCGTCAGCGCGTTCGGCACGCTCACGCCGCTCAAGGCGACGAACCAACTCGAGGCGATGGACGCCGTGGTCAACTTGCGGGAGCTCCGCAAGTTGCTCGCGCACGAGCAAAACGGCGCTCAGGAGCGCATGGTGCTCGAGTTCCGTTTGCAGCATGCCCGTGCCACAGACGTCGCGGAAAAACTGCGCGACCTGGTAGGCGTCGAACCGCAGCGCGGCCGCCAGGGCCGCACCGAGTTGGCGATCGAAGAGACGCGGATGAAAACTGAGCTGTTCAAGCAACTTGGCAAAGATGCGCAGCAGCTCACCAAGCAGCCGGCGCAGGTCCGCATCGTGGCCAACGAGCAGGACAACAGCGTGCTGGCCAATGCGCCCCCCGATCAGATGGTGCTGATCAAGCAGGCGGTCGAGGCGCTCGATCAGCCGCCGCGGGAGACCCTCTCGCCCCTGGCCAGCGCCGCCCGCATGCGCACCTACCGGCTGCCGGAGATCGCCCCGCAGCGCGTGGCGAGTCTGCTCGAGCAACTGCGTTCCAATGGCAAGCTCGATGCCAGCACGCGGCTCGAAGCCGATGAAAACAACCGCACGCTGATCGCCTACGCGCCCCCCAACGATCAACTGTTGATCGCCTCGCTCGTGCAGCAACTCGACACGGGCGGACGCCGCTTCGAGGTCATTCGCACCGGCGCCATTCCCGCCGACGAGATTGCCGGCACGATCGAATACATCTTCGGCCGCTCGGGGAGCGCGCGAGCAAACAACCGCGGCGATCGCTTCTGCGTCGAGGCCGACGTCGCCCGCAACCAGATTGTCGTCTGCGGCACGGAAGACGAGCTGGCCCAGGTGCGCGAACTGACCGCCAAGCTGGGACTCGATTCGGGCGAGGCGACGCGGCCGCCGCTGGTGCGCGTGCTCGATACCCGCGGAAAGCGGCCCGAAGAGCTGCTCGAGCAACTGCAGCGGCTGTGGCCCACCGAAGGCAACAACCCGCTGGAAATCGTGCCCCCCGGAGGGGCTGCGCCGGGGTCGGCGCCGGCGGCCACGGGGCGCACGGCGCCGCAATCGAAGGCCGCGACCGTGGAGCCGCCCCACCACCGAGCGCCCATGGCTCTCGAGCAGGAATCGCCGCTGCGGCGCGACCCATTCATTTTGGTGAAGCAGCCATTGAGCTTGGCGCTGGCGGCCGTGGCTGCCTCGGCTGAGCAGCCCGAAGTCGCGAACGACGCGCCCCCCTCCCCGGTTCAGGAAGGCGATTCGCCCTCCGAGCAACCGGCGGGGACCACCGCCGCCCCGGTTCGCGTCGCCCCCGGCCCCGATGGCCGCCTGATCGTCACCTCGCCCGATCCGGCGGCTCTTGATCGCTTCGACCAGCTTCTCGCAGGGCTCTTGCCCAAGGGGGAAGACTATCGGGTTTTTCAGCTCGAGCACGCCAACGCCTTTCTCGTGCGGATGAATCTGGAAGACGTGTTCGGGGCCGAGGACGACTACGGCCGCCGCCGTCGCGACGACGAGGATCGGCCGCGGCTCTCCGAACGGCAGCCCCTGCGGTTCATCTCCGATTCCGACACCAACACCGTGCTCGTGCAGCATGCTACGCCCGAACAGCTCGAGCAGATCGCGGGGCTGGTCGAGACCTACGACCGTCCCGAACGCGTCGATCCGCAAACGACGCGGGTCACCCAGATTGTTGCCCTCAGGCACGGTCAGGCGGCCGAATTGGCCAGCATGGTCAAAGAGGTCTACCGTGACCTGCTCAGCGACAACGACCGGGCGCTTGGCCAGAACCAGTCTCAGGAGCAGCGGCGCAGCTCGTATGGCTCGCGGAGCAAGCGTCCGCAGTTCAAGGGCTCGCTTTCGCTGGGGATCGACGAGTCGGCGAATCAACTGATCGTGTCGGCCCCGCAGATCCTGCTGCCCGACGTCATTCACATGATCGAACAACTCGACGCGTCGTCCGCCACGCGCAAGGTCTCCGTCGTCGCCCTCAAGGGAGGCGTCGACGCTCTGGAGCTCGAGGCGACGCTCGCCCGCGTGCTCCGCCCGGCCGCACCCAGCGGCGGGCAAAACAACGCGCAGAATGGCCGGCAGCGGATGAGCCGCAGTTCGAGCCGGCGTCGCGAGGCGGCAACGGCAGGGCAACGTTGAGCCGTGCGGGCACGATGTTGCGAATTCCCGCCGATTTTCGGCGAGGGGCGCAACACCGCAGCGCGCTGCCACGACCACAAGGCGGGCTCGAACGCACACCGCCTTTCACCTATGCAAGGTCAATCGCGGCATCCCAACTTGCCCGGACGGCGCGGCTGTCGCCGTTTCCCATGAATCAGTCAGGTTTGAGTGCGGTTTCTGAACGACTTTTAAGAGGCTGACGACCCAGCGTTCCCAAATCTCCATAGCGGTCGGGAGAAACCCTGGCTACTATCCGCACTCTCATCGTGGCAGCGCCGTTCGGTGCTGGGGTCTGGTTTGCTCGGGGGGCAACAACAAAACCGAGTCGACCGCTAGTCAACTCGCATGGAGAAGATGTCATGCGATTCGTGCAGGGACGCATCCTTGGTTCCGCGGCCTTATTGGCGCTCACGACGTGGGTAGCCACGCTGTCGGCCCAACCGGCGCCAGGGCCAGCGCCTGGTTCGTTTTCCGCGGAGCCGCTGCCCACGAACGGGCTGTTGCTCGATCCGAATGGGCAGCCGACGGTCATGCCCCTTCCGTCCACCAATGTCGAGGCCTCGGCCTACGGCGTCTTGCCTGTCGGCGAAACCCTGGCCGCGATGGAGGCGCCCAAAACGGCGCCGGCCGCGCCAGCGCTGGCGGACGCCGCCAAGGCGGCTGCCGCGCCGACGGGCGACGCGGCGAAAGTGCCCGACGGAGTGACCTGGGGAGACATGAAAAAGCATTTCTCGTCGTGGCTCTCCGACAGCAAGTCGAACACCTATCCGAACGTCACGGTCAACGCCGTGTTCCAGGCCGACGCAGGTTTCTTCGACCAAGATCCGCAGTCCGTGCTGGCGCATGGCGACATCCAGGATGGCGCTGATTTCCGGCGTGCCCGCCTGGCGGCCAAGGCTTCCATTACGGAAACGGTGAACGCCTTCTTTCAGATGGACTTCGCCTTCCCCGGCCGGCCGACGTTCACCGACGTGTGGGTGGAACAGACGCAGCTTCCCGTCTTGGGGAACTTTCGCGTCGGCCAGTGGAAGCAGCCGTTCAGCCTCGAGGTGGTCAGCAGCTTCCGCTACACCACGTTCATGGAACGCTCGCTGCTGTTCCAGGCCTTCACCCCTTTCCGCCATCTGGGCGCCGGGTTCTACGACCATTCCGACAACCTGAATTGGACCTGGGCCGCCTCGGGCTTTCGCACCGGCCAAGATCAGTTCGGCGACTCGATCAGCGACAACGGCGGCTGGGGCACCGCCGAACGCTTGACGCACCTGTTCTACTACGATGAGCCGGCCGAAGGCAGATACTATCTGCACGGCGGTTTGGGGCACTTCTTCTCGACGCCGCCCAATCACATCTTCAACTTCCGCACGATCCCCGAGTTGTTCATCGGCGAGAACGCTCCGGGCGCGGTCGGCACGTCGGGGCAGCCGATTCCCGGCGTAATCAACGGCACGCCTTTCTTCGTGGCCACGGGGCCGCTGAATCTGAACAACTACAACGTCTTCGGCACGGAACTGCTGTGGGTGAACGGCCCCTGGTCGCTGCAGGCCGAAGCGATGGGCACGATCGCCAACCGCATCAACGGCTCCAACCTATTCTTCGGCGGCGCCTATGCTCAGGTGGGTTACTTCCTCACCGGCGAACACCGGCCGTATGACCGCAACCTAGGGCAGATCGACCGGGTCAAGCCGTTCACGAACTTCTTCCGCCTCGGCCGCGGTCCCGACCTGTGCAACGGCTGGGGCGCCTGGGAAGTGGCCTCGCGGGTGTCGATGATCGATCTCAACGACAAGGACGTGCGGGGCGGCGAGATGCTCGACCTGACCCTGGGCGTGAACTGGTACTGGAACCCGTTCACCAAGGTCGTGTTCAACTACATCCACGCCTTCAACAACAGCCCGATCTACGGCCGCAACGACACCGACATGTTCGCCATGCGGGCCCAGATGGACTTCTAGCAGGCCGGCCCGCGACCGGCGAAAGCGGAACGAAAGCTGCTCTCCTGGGAATCCGTAGTCTGCTACGACGTTCCCAGGAGAGGACTCACGCGCCGGTTGCCCATACTCGCTCGTTGGACGGCCGAAGCGCCGAGCGCGGCGCCGGTCACCGCTGGCTATCGGCTCGACTATCTCGGGGTCGGCATGTACTCACAGGCGGTCGCGGAACCGGCGTCGCGCGGGAATGGGCGATAGCCCAGGGCAACATTGTGCGACCTCTCGTTTGCTCGCCGGCTTAGGGCGAAGGCCGGCCTGGCGACTCGCCGTCAACGGCCGCCAAATAATTGCGCACGAGGTCGCGAAACGTGTGCACGCCGGGGGGCCAGTGCGCGGCCCGGCGGCGATAAAGCCAGCGGCAGGCCGAGTAGACCAAAAAAGGCGCGCTCAACAGGATGCCCAGCAGAGCCACGACATCGACCGCCCT
The DNA here is from genome assembly GCA_044221365.1 of Pirellulales bacterium. Classification (GTDB taxonomy): domain Bacteria; phylum Planctomycetota; class Planctomycetia; order Pirellulales; family JBGAPH01; genus JBGAPH01. Next base: position 75,101 of record JBGAPH010000020.1, on the reverse strand, counting down.
TCCGCCCCAGGCTAAGGGGAAAGCGATCGCCACGAGCATGATCATGATCGCAACGCGGAGACCCCAGAGGTTGACGGCCTGATCCTCGGAGAAACACGCCCAAGGGGTGCAAGGCTCTGGATACCGGCCGCCCGAGGACCAGAACAGGGCACGCTGGAGATGAATCGCCTCGTCGGCCGACAGCACGCGGCGCAGGGGCGTGCTCGGACCGAAGCTTCTCCTGCCGGAGCGGAATGCGCCGACCAACTGTTCGATCCCCACGAAAACGCCCGCGGCTCGGCACGATCTGCCTAAGACGGTGACCGGCTCGCAAGAGATTGCCGGCAACCGCTCGGCGATGAATGCGGCGAGCGCGCGGAAGGTGAGTTGCGGCGCAACTTCCTTCTGCCAGCGCGTGAGGTCCACTGCGGGAAGCTGGAAGAACGCCAGCCACTCCTGGCGCGTGCATTCGAGCCCGAACTCGCGCTCCCAGCGGAACCAAAGATCCTCCAGGTCGATGTCGTCGAGCGCGTCGGCTGCGCGGAGATAGTCGATCAAGGTCCCATTCGGCGAGACCGCGTCGTCCGACCCCGTGGCATCCTGGAGCGATTTGCTGAGCCGCACCAGCACGAGGTCTGCCGACCTCAGCGGTTCTCCCGCCCACGGCCGCGGCATCGGCGAACTTTCTGAGCCAGAAACTCTATCGCAGGGCCTTGGGTTGGCTGGCCTGCGCCACGCGCGACGGCGTCGCCGGCTTCTTCTCGCTCTTGTTGCCCATCCAGAGCGCGAGCGGCGCCGCGATGTAGATCGTGCTGTAAGTGCCGCTGATCACGCCCACGAGCAGGGCGAAGGCGAAGCCGTGCATGGCCTCGCCGCCCCAGATGTAGAGGATCACGACGACGATGAGCACCGTGAGCGAGGTGATGATCGACCGGCTCAAGGTTTGGTTCACCGCATCATTGATCATCTTAGCAGTGAGATCGGGGCTCTTGCCCTTGATCTCGCGCATGCGGTCGAAGATCACGATCGTGTCGTTGATCGAGAAGCCGATGATTGTGAGGAAAGCCGCCACGATCGTCAGGCTGATCTTGACGGGATCGACGAGCAGGAAGCCCAGGAACGGCGCCACGTAGGCGCTGATGGCGATGGCCGCCAGCATCACGAGCACGTCGTGAACCAGGGCCACCACCGAAGCCACGCCCCAGACCAGGTTGCTGAAGCGGAACCACACGTACACGATGATGCCCACTAGGCTGATGAGCAACGCATAGAGGGCTTGGAACTGAGTATCTCCGGCCACCTTTTGTCCGATCGTGGACGACGAGGGGAACACCGGCTCGGCCGCCAGGCGCTCCTGCACCGCGCCCAGCACTTTTTCGAGTTGCTCCCGGCCGCCGGCGAACTTGAGCGTCCAGACCTTGAAGGGGGTGTTGCTCCCTTCGACGTAGTTGGGCGAGGCGAGCGCGAAGTTGACCTCGGGCTGCCCCGTGCGGATGAAAGCCTCGCGGATGCGCTCGGCCACGCCGTCGTGGTTGATCGGCTCCGCGAACGTCAGCTTGGCTTCGGTGCCTCCGAGGAACGGATCGACGGGCGGGGCGACAAGCGGAGACGTCACCGCGCCGCCGGGGACGAACGCATTCGAGGCCTTCGCCGGTTCGGCCGGAGTCTTCGCTGGTTCGGCTGGGGTCGTCGTGGGGGAAGCAGGCGTTTCAGCCGGAGGGACCGCGGGGGCCTCCGTCGTTGCAGCCGGGGGCGGACTGGCTTCCCCTGCGGCCTGAGGCCCTTCCGTCGGCGTTGCCTCGGGCTGAGGCGCCGGTGTTTCGGCCGCCGGGGGCTGGGCCGGGGTGGATTCCGCAGGCGTCTCGGCCGGCGGCGTCTGCGGCGCGGCGTCCTGCGCGAGCGCAAGCCAGGTGTCTGGCGGCAGCGGCCGCCGCACCGAGCTTTGCTTGCCTTCGGGTCCCTTGGCGGGCTCGGCGGCGGCGGGCGCCGCTGGGGCAGTGCTGCTCGGCGGAGCGCTCGCATTGATCTGCGTCAGGTCGGCGAACTGCAGGTGGTTGCGCCGCAGATCGGGGCCGAACAGCTCGATCAGCTTCTTCTGCACCACGTCGCGCTCCCGCTCCGACGTGTCGATCTTGAACTCGTAGTTCTTGCCGTCCTCGCCCTTGCCGATCGAAACCACGGTCACGTCGGGCAGATCCTTGACCTTCGCCCGCACGTCGGCGATCGACTGGGCCTTCCCTTCGGCAAACAAAATGTGGACCGAGGAGCCCCCCGTGAAGTCGATGTCGAGCAACCCCTTGCCGCGGGCGCCGACCGCCACGAGGCCGATCGCAATCACGAGGGCCGACGCTGCCAAAGCCGGCTTGTAGTACGCCACGAAGTCGAAGTTCGTGTTCTCGAGCATCTTCATCATCTTCAGGCTCGTCACCCACCGCTTCCGTTCGACGATGTCGAACACGACGCGGGCACAGAAGATGGCCGTGTACATACTGAGCACGAGGCCCAGGATGAGGGTGACGGCGAAGCCCTTGATCTGGTCGGTGCCGATCGCGTAGAGCACGACGGCCACGATCAGCGTGGTGACGTTGGCGTCGATGATCGTCGAGGTCGCCCGCTCGAAGCCGTTGCGAATCGCCATCCGCAAAGCCGCGCCCCGGGCGAGTTCTTCTCGCATGCGTTCGTAGATCAGCACGTTCGCGTCGACGGCCATGCCCACCGTCAGGGCCAAGCCGGCCAAGCCGGGCAGGGTGAACGCGGCCTTGACCGTGATCATCAGGGCCACGACGAGCAACAGGTTCAAGAGCAGCACCGCGCAGGCCACCAGGCCGGCGAAGCGGTAGTAGATGAGCATGAATGCGAGCACGAGCAGACTGGCGATCAGCATCGATTGCACGCCCTGCTGAATCGTGTCTTCGCCTAGCGTGGGGCTGATCGTCTGCTCGCTGATCGGCAGCGGGTTGAGCGTGGCGGGCAGGCTGCCGGCGTTCAGAATGCCGACCAGGAAGCTGATGTCGTCCTGGGTGAATTGGCCCGTGATCTGGCCGTTGTCGGTGATGCGGCTTTGAATCGCCGGGGCAGACAGCAACTCGTGGTCGAGCACGATGCCCAAGTGGCGTTCGAGGCGCGTGGCCGGGTTCGGCAGATTGGCGCCCGTGAGCGCGCCAAAGAGTTGGCCGCCCCGCGAGTTAAGTGAGAAGTTCACGCTGTTGCGGCCCGCTTCGTCGATCCCCTGCGACGCCCGCACCAGGTAGGACCCCGTGATGTGATACGGGTCGGAGAGCATCAAGATTTCGGTGCGGCCATTCGGCGCCGCCCGGAGCACCTGGCGGGAGGGGTCGACATTCATGCCTTTGCCGACGTATTCCCAGCGGGCGAGGTCGCGTCCCTGGATCACCAGCACCTCGAGGCCGCGGGGCGTTTGCCGCGTGACCAGATCGGCGTTGGCCGACACCGCAGCCCGCTCGGCCTCAGGCACGACATCCCAGCGGGCCACGCGGTTGTCGAGCCGCACCTCGTTGGCCTGCGTCTTGAGGGCGGCTTCGATCAGCGGTTGCTCCGCGGCGTTGGCCTTACTGGCCCGCACGTCGGTCTCGCGCACTCCGCGACCGGTCGGGTCGGCCAAGGCCCGGGTGGCGATGGCGCTGTCGACCTGCGGGTCGGCCGTGATACGGAATTCGAGCAGGCCAGCGCTGCTGATCTTGCGCTTGATGAGCGCGATCTCTTCGCTGTCGACCTGCGGAATGATGATTTCGATCTGCCGCGGGCCGTAGGGGCGGATCGTCAGTTCCTTGACGCCGGCCGGATCGAGGCGGCGGCGGATGGCCGCCACCAGCTTGTCCATCTCGACGTCTTCTTTTCCCTGCACCTCGTAGACCAGGATCACGCCGCCCGCCAGGTCGATGCCGCGCTTCGGCGGCCAGCCAAAGTACGTCACCACCACGCCGGCCGTGATCGTGCACAGCACCAGGCCGATCTTCCAGCCGTAGTCGGGCATCCTCAGCGCGCGGGCCATCCAGGCGCCGATGCCGAAGGGGAGCACGAGCACGGCCACCACGATGGCCGCCAGCACGTAGCTCGATTGATACCAGGGTGCGTCGACCGCCGGCGCCGCCGGGGCGACCTGGGCCAGGAGCGACGACAAGAGGGAAAGGCCATGCATGACCGCGGGTTCCTACACTAGCTTTTGGCGGAAGGGCTTTTGGAGGGCAGCTCGGCCGGCTGATCCCCCCGCACCACGCGGGAGATCGAGCCGAGGGTGACTTGCAGCCGGGCGCCTGTGTTTTCGTCGATTTTCAGCGTGACCTTATCGGCCTCGCGTTGCACGTTCATCACCACGCCGTAGATGCCTGAGAAGGTGACCACGTGGTCGTCCTTCTTGATCGCTTCGAGCATCGTTCGCTGCTGCGCTTGCTTCTGCCGCTCCGGGCGGAGGAGCAGAAAGTAGAACAGCAGCATGATCATCGCGATGGGGGTGAGCATCGAGATGAGGCCGCCGGCCGGGCCGGCGTTGGGCGTCGCCGCTTGTGCCAAGGGCATGACGCCGAGCGCGAGCGAAACAAAAGACATGGTGGGTCAGGCGTTGGGTGATGGCCGGCAATGAGCGGAAGGCGGCCCTCCTGGCGTCTTTGCAGGAAGCTGCGCCGCGGCGGCTCGCTGGACCGGCCTGGCTGCCGAGCGAAAACGCCCCGCGCGACCCCCTAACCTCCTTGGGACCGCGGGCGGAACCCCCCCGTCTCGGCACAAAGCAAACCGCTATCTTAGCGGCCGCTGGCACCGGGGGACAAGGCTAATCGAGGGGGCTCGGTGAGGTCGGCAAGTCGTTGCGGCGGCGGCGATTTAGGCCCGACAAGCGCACTCGTTCGCGTTGCCTGCCCCAGGGGCGCTATAATGCAGGCCTGCGCGGTTTCCTCGTTTCCCGCCTCTCCCTTCCTGGAGCCCTTCCCCTCGCAATGCTCGGCATCACCCACGACGCGTCGGCCTACCTCGAACGGCTGCGGCAAGAGCTCTCCAACGTTGACCAGAAGGCCCTGAATCTCTGGGCCGATCTCATCTACGACGCCTACCGGCAGGGACGCTGGGTCTTCATCTTCGGCAACGGCGGCTCCGGCACCACCGCCAGCCACATGAGCGAGGACCTGGGCAAGAGCCTGCTCCCCGAGAGCGAGCTGCGCGACGACGGCAAGCGCCGCCTCAAGGTCTTGAGCCTGACCGATAACCAGGGCTGGATCATGGCCGTGGGGAACGACGTGGGCTACGACCAGATCTTCGTGCAGCAGCTCATGAACTACGGCAGCGAAGGGGACCTGGTGCTGGCCATCAGCGGCTCCGGCAACAGCCCCAACGTGCTGGCGGCGGTCGACTGGGCGAACCGGCACGGCCTCGTCACCTATGGCCTCACCGGCTACTCCGGCGGCAAGCTCAAGCAGATGCAGAAGCACGGCCTGCACGTGGCCCTCGACGACATGGGCATGGTCGAGAGCATCCACCTGTGCCTGTTCCACTGGGTGCTGAACGACGTGTATGCCCGCATCAACAAGGCAGGTCGGCACGCGGCGCACGTTTAGGATCCCTCGTACGGCGCTCGCCCGAAATGCCAGCGGGGGATCGGCGAGAGGGTGGAAGACCGCACCTGCGCGGGACGACGCCGGTCAACTCGCGTTCGAGCACGAGCCAATTCAGGAGCGAACGCGAAACTCAGATGCCCTCCGCACCTGCCCGCCAGATCGTGATCACCGGCGCCAGCCGCGGCCTGGGCCTCGCCATGGCCGAGGAATTCGCCCGGCTGGGGCACGTCCTCCATGGCTGCTGCCGGCGGGCGCAAGATGCCGCCGAACTGAACGCCCAGTTTGGCACGCCCCATCGCTTTGCAGCCGTCGACGTGGCCGACGCCGCGGCGGTGGCCCAGTGGGCGCGGCGGGTGGCCGCCGAGGCGGCGGCCCCGGTCGATCTCTTGCTCAACAACGCCGCGATCATCACTCCCAACGCGCCGCTCGTCGAGACCGATCTCGGCGACTTCTCGCGACTGATCGACGTCAACATCAAAGGCGTGTTCCACGTCGTGCGGGCGTTCGTTCCCGGCATGATCGCGGCGGGGCGCGGCGTGATCGTGAACTTCAGCTCCGGTTGGGGGCCCAGCGTCGCGGCCGAGGTGGCCCCCTACTGCGCGTCGAAGTGGGCCATCGAGGGGCTCACGCGGGCACTGGCCGAAGAACTCCCGGAGGGCTTGGCCGCCGTGCCGCTCAACCCGGGCATCATCGACACCGACATGCTGCGGAGCTGCTTCGGCGGAGACGCCGGGGCCTATCCAAGCCCGGCCGCCTGGGCCCGGCATGCGGTTCCCTTCCTCCTTGACCTCGGTCCCCAGCACAACGGCCGGCCGCTGACGGCGCCGGGATAGGCGATCCCGAGTTTGCGGGTACGATGAACCGAGAACTATCGGCCCCAGGAAGGTGTCTATGACGCCTCGCGACTTGTTTGGCGTGGTCGTGCGCAGCGTCGCCGCGATCGCGCTTGGCTATGCGCTCTGGCTCCTGTCGTTCGGCATCGTGGTGCGTGTCGGGATTATTCGCGACACGGAAGGAGACGGGACCGGCTGGATGGGGAGCGGCTTTGGCTTGCTCGTAGCCGCACTTGCGCTGTTGCTGGCGGCGCCGTCGATCGTGGCCCTCGGATATGGTCTGCGCACCGACGACGCGCCCCGTCCGCGTCTCCCGGAAGATGGATCCGAAGGGGCGGCGAACCGCGAAGGCGCTCCCCTCGACGTTGGCCGGTAGGGCGCCCTTCTGCCAGTGGCGAACGGGTTCGCGGCGCGGCACAATAAGCCGCTGCTCCCCACTCACCTCTCAGCTCGCCGCGGAGACGCTGCCATGCTTCGACGCCTGTTCTGCTTCTCGCTGATGCCCGCCCTCGTCCTCGCCGGCATGGGCCGCCCCGTTTCCGCCGAAGCCCCGGCCGCCAAAGCCCTGCCGGCCGTGCAGGCGGCCGTGCAAAAGGCGATCGAGGGGAAAGAGGTGTCTGGCGCGGTCACGCTGGCGGCCTCTCCCAACGCGATCCTGCATCTCGACGCGGCCGGCAAGTCGGACCTCGCCGCCGGCCGAGCCACCCGCCCCGACGACATCTTTTGGATCGCCTCGATGACCAAGCCGGTCACCGGGGCGGCGATCATGATCCTGGCCGACGAAGGGAAGCTCTCGATCGACGACCCGGTGGCCAAGCACCTGCCCGAGTTCGCAGCGCTCAAGCTGGCCGATGGCCGGCCGGCCAACGTCACGATTCGCCACGTGCTCACGCACACCTCGGGCCTCGGCGAAATCTCGGGTGAAGAGGCCCGCGCCTGCGAGACGCTGGCCGAGGCGATCCCGCTCTACGTGTCGAAGCCGGTCGCCTTCGAGCCCGGCTCGAAGTGGGCCTATTGCCAGTCAGGCATCAACACGGCCGGCCGCATCGTCGAAGTGCTCTCCGGGCTCTCCTTCGACCAGTTCTGCCAGGAGCGGCTGTTTGGTCCACTGGGGATGAAGGACACCACGTTCTATCTGTCCGAAGAGCAATTGCCGCGGTTGGCCAAGTCGTACCTCCGCAACAACGACGGCCAGCTCGAGGAGACGGCCAACTGGATCCTCATGGGCAAGACGCCGACCAGCCGCGATCGCTTTCCGGCGGCCAACGGCGGGCTCTTCTCCACCGCGCCCGATTACGCCCGCTTCTGCCAGATGATCTTGAACGGCGGCGAGCTCGATGGCCGCCGCTATCTGAGCGCCGACGCGGTGCACACGATGACCACGCCGCAGGCGGGGGACGTGCAAACCGGCTTCACACCCGGCAACACCTGGGGCCTCGGCTGGTGCGTGGTGCGCGAGCCGCAAGGTCCCAGCGGCGCGCTTTCCTCCGGCAGCTTCGGCCACGGCGGCGCCTTCGGCACGCAAGCCTGGATCGACCCGGAGCGCAAGCTGGCCTACGTGCTGATGGTGCAGCGGGCCAACTTCCCCAACGCCGACGCCTCGGACCTGCGGCGCGAGTTCCAGGACGCGGCCGCGGCGACGCTGGGAAAATAGCTGCACGATTGTTCCGTCCCGCGTGAGCTGGACACCCCTACGGCGCCGTGACTTCGAGCGGCACCGCCGTCTCTTCGGCGGCCTCGTCGATCGTCACCGGCACGGTCCAAACGGCGCTGGCGATCTTGCAGAGGCCTTCGTTGCCTGTCTCGCAGTAGTAGTAGGTCAGCGAGACCTTGAGCTTCGCCTCGCCGGGACCTGACACCGGCACGGAAAGTGAAAACTCCTTTTCGGGCTTCTCGAGCTTTTGGAGCGTGCCGATCGCCTTGGCGTCGATGGGGCCGGCCTCCCCCTCGGTCTCGATGAGGTAACGAATCGGCGCGAGGGGGTTCGGCTTGTAACCCTGGGGCAGAATCAGCTCCACCGCCAACTGCACCTGACCCTTCGCGGGCTTCACCTTGACCGCCGGCACGGCAATCTCTTCAGCCCGAGGAAACGTCGGCTTGGCGTCGCTCGCCGGCGGCTTGGGGGGCTTGAGCCCCACGATCTCGAGCGTCGACACCCGATTGGCGTCGGCCAGGTCGATCACGCGGATCGCGTGATTGTTGGTGTCGGCCACGTAGAGCTTTTTGCCCAGGAGCGCGAGTCCCTCGGGCTCGTCGAAGGCGGCCGGGTTGTCGGTCTTGCCAGGCTTGCCCGTGCCCACGAGCGTTTGGCAGACGCGCGTCGCCAGGTCGATGACCTTGATCTTGTTGTTGTAGGTGTCGGCCACATAGAGCCGGCCGTCGCCGTACGCCACGGCCAGCGGATGCTGCAACCGGGCCCCGGGGCCTTGGCCGTCGACGTCGCCGAAGGTGAACAGCCGGGCGCCGGGGAAGCCGGCGGTGCCGACCACGGTGCGCACCGGTTCGGCCGGATTGAGCGGCACCGCGCGGATCGAGCTGCCTTCGCTATCGGCCACGTAGAGGAACTGCCCGTCGGACGCCAGGCCGCTAGGCTGCGCGAACGCGCTGAAAGCTGGGTCGTAGGGGCGCTGCGGCAGGAGTTGCCCGTCGACAATGTCTTCGGCGCCGCTGCCGGCATAGGGGCCGAGATCCTTGCCGTCGAGCTTCATCCACCAAATCTGGTGCGGCCCCGCCATGGCGATGTAGAGGTGTTTGCCGTCGATCCAAAGATCCCAGGGGCTGGCGATCGGAGTGGCCAACGGCCGGCCCGCGAATTGTCCCGGCGTGGCCGCCCCGCCGGCATTCGCCGCAGCCTGCGTCAGCCCCGGCCACGGCACGCCGCGCGCTTGCACGCCGGTGCCGGCGATCGAGGTCACCTTCTTGCGCGCCAAATCCACGCGCCGCACCAAGTGGTTCTCGGTGTCGGCCACGTAGAGGATGTTCCCCCGCAGGAACATGCCGTGCGGCTTGTTGAAGCTCGAATCTTCCAGCCCCTTGTTGTCTTTCCCCTCGGCGCCCGAGCCGATCGTCTCCAAGAGCTTGCCGTTGGGGTCGGTGACGACGATGCGGTTATGGCTCGTGTCGGCGATGAAGAGCCGCTCGCCTTCGGGATCGGCCAGGATCTTGCTGGGGTAGCGCAGCGCCGTGGGCGCCGCACGCTCGGCATCGAGATCGAACCGCAGCGGCTGCTCGTTGAGCACGCCCTTCTGGCGATACTTCTTCAATTGCTGCTTGATGAAGGCGTCGAAGGTGGCAAAGGCCACTTCGCCCCCTTGCTCGGCAATCAGCCTCCCTTCGGGATCGATCACGCGGAAGCTCGGCCAGCTATTGACGCCGAATTTGTTCCAGAGGACGTGATTGGCGTCGTTGATCACCGGGTGCTCGATGCCATAGCGCATGATCGCGTCGCGAATGTTCTGCTCGTCCTTCTCGGCGTCGAACTTGGCCGAGTGAACGCCGATCACCACCACGTTGTTGGGGTACGCCTTCTCCAGCTTCTTCAGTTCCGGCAGCACGTGCATGCAGTTGATGCAGCAATAGGTCCAGAAATCGAGGACCACGAACTTGCCGCGCAGCGCCTTGAGGTCGATGGGACCCGCGGTGTTGAGCCAGGCCACGCCCCCTTCCAGGGAGGGCGCCATCGGGCCAACGGCGGCTTGCTTGGCAAAGACCACAGGCGTCAAGAGTGTCTCGTCCATAGCGAGGGGCGGGGCCGCCGGTTCGCGCCGCAGCACCCACGCCGCGGCCAGGGGAAAGAGCATGGCGCAGGCCGCGCCCAAGAGGAGGGGCCACGAGGTCGCACGCAAACGGGCCATGAAGAATCTCTCCGAGCCGCGCGTAGGATGGATAAAGCAGGAGGGCCGTGTAATCGTTATCCTAGCCAACGGCACAACTTAGGCAAAGCTTCCCGCGAAGCAAGCCGCCCCTCGCCAGCCACAGAGCCAAATGGGTGAACTCACCGCGGGCGGGGGACGAATAACCGATATGCACATTGTGCGTTCGCTCCCGCTAGGATGCTGCGGGTTGGGAAAAAGTGACTCAAGAACTTCGTCCGGCCCGTCGAGAGTAGGGAAGACGGTCGCGGCAGAGGCCCTACAGTTTTCCCATCCTGCCACGACGAACCGGGTATACTTCTGGGGAACCGCTTAGGCGTCCCCGGGACCGCAATCGTGCAACGGCTGATCTTCGAGGAGATGCAACGCGTGTTACGGCAATTGACCCTGGCGCTCGTGTCGCTCGCGGCCCTGGCCGCGCCCGCTTCCGCTCAGGAGTGGGCCGACAAGATGTTCTCCGCCCGCAGCCACGACTTCGGCACGGTGCCGCGCGGCGGCAACGTGGTCTATGCCTTCAAGTTCAAGAATCTCTACGAAGAGGACGTTCACATCTCGAACGTCCGCTCGAGCTGCGGCTGCACCGAACCCAAGGTGAGCAAGGACACCCTCAAGACCTTCGAAGAGGGGGAAATCCTCGCCGAGTTCAACACCCGTAAGTTCCTCGGCAGCCGCAACGCCACGCTCACGGTGACGTTCGACAAGCCGTTCTACGCCGAGGTGCAACTCACGGTCGCCGGCTACATCCGTAGCGACGTGGTGCTCAGCCCGGGCGGCATCGAGTTCGGCAGCGTCGACCAAGGCTCGCCCGCCGAGAAGAAGGTCGGCATCCAATACGCCGGCCGGGCCGACTGGAAGATCCTCGAGCTCAAGAGCGCCAACCCGCATCTCAAGGCCGAGTTCGTCGAAACCTCGCGCGGCAACGGTCAGGTGGGCTACGATCTCGTCGTCAAGCTGAACGACGACGCCCCGGCCGGTTACCTGAAGGAAGAGCTGACGCTCATCACCAACGATGCCCGCGGCAAGGAGATTCCGGTGCTCGTCGAAGGGCGCGTGCTGCCGGAGATCAGCGTGAATCCGGCGTCGCTGTTCGTCGGCACGGTTCAGCCTGGGCAGAAGGTGACCAAGCAACTCGTCGTCTCGGGCAAGCGCCCCTTCAAGATCACGAACGTCAAGTGCGGCGACTCGTGCTTCGCCTTCGCCGCCAGCGAGGCGAGCGCCAAGCGGCACCTGCTGCCGGTCGTGTTCACCGCCGGCGACAAGCCGGGCAAGCTGTCGGCCAAGATCGAGATCGAAACCGATTTGGGGCCCAGCATCACCGCCGCGCTCGATGCCCACGCTCAGATCGTCCCGCCGTCGGCGGCCGCGACGAGCAACTAGGGCTGCGATCACTACCCGCCTTTCGGGTTGGGCAACACAATAGCCCGCTGCGCAAGCAAGGGACGCGAGCGGCGTTGGGCGCAGTGGCCGAAAACGCTGCCCAGCCCGCGAAGAGGTCGGGCGATGTTCGGCCAAGGAAACCTGGCTCTTCCTTGCTGGCGCTGCGGGCTAGTATCGCAGGGCAATCCCCTGGCTCACGGCGCTACGCGCAGTCCCGGTTGATCCTCGAGCGCCGCCCGCCGACTGTTGTAGTAAGGGATGAACAGGCCTTCGCGATCGAAGGCGTTGGCGTCTCCGGCCCCGCGCGAGAGCGCTCTGCCCGAGGTGTAGTTCGTGAACGCCAGCCATTTGATGTCGGGGGCGAAGCCGAACACCATGCGCCGATTGGGATCGAACCCACCGGCGAACGACGTCTTCTGCAAGGGGGCGGTGTGCAGCGAGGCGGTGATGAAGCAGACCATGACCCAGCCGACGACCGCCGACACGGCGTAGCTCCCGGCCAGTTCCAGCGGCTTGCGGAACCGCACCTTCACGCGCGAAATCACCCGGCAGAGCACCTTGAGGGCGACGAAGGTGACCAGGAACAGAATCCAGATCGAGAGGAAGTCGAGGAAGTAGGTGAGGCTGGCGATGAAGCCGCCCCCCTTGGTTTCGATGGCGTCGGCCATCGGTTCGAAGAAGTTCATCGCCACGAGGCCAGCGAAGATCACGTTGAACAGCGTGAGCAGGTTTCCCCACAGTCCCTCGCCGCGCAGGAACGCCACGCAGATCACAATCACGCCGATGGCCAACCCGTCGTACAACATGCTGCTTTCTTTCGCTCGTCCGTTTTCTCGCGGGCCCGTGGGGCCTGCTCAATTCCCGTCCAGCGGGCGGCGGGATTGACCCCCGCCGTCCGCTCCGTTGCGACCGCGAACGATCGGCTATTGCTTGAGCACTCGCACCAACTCCGGCACGCTCGTGATCCCCTTGGCCACGAGCACCAGTCCCTCCTCCTGCAGCGTCCGCATGCCGGCTTTGCGGGCGGCCAGCCGCACGTGTTCGATCTTGGGCGTTTGCAGCAGCGCCTTACGGACGGCGTCGTCGACCACCAACAGCTCAAAGAGCGCGGTGCGGCCGACGAAGCCCACGCCGTTGCAATCGGGGCACACGCGCTCGGGCGCCGCAGGCGGCCGATACACGGCCTCCAGCCGCCCCGGCTGAATGCCCATCTGCTTGAGTAGCTCCGGCGGCGGCGCGTAGGCCTCTTTGCAGGTTTCGCAGAGCTTGCGAATGAGCCGCTGGCCGACCGCCCCGGTGACGACCTCGGCCACCTCCTTGCCGGGCGGCTTCATGGCCATTACCCGGAGGATCGCCTCGGCGGCCTCCTTGGCCCGGGTGGTGGTGACCACCACCCGGTTTTCGCCTGGCTGCTCGCAGAGGATCTCGAGCGACTCGGCGTTCACGGGGTCGCGGACCACGAGCACGTCGGGGTAGGTGCGCACCAGCTTCGGCAGCACGCTGGCGGGCGATTCCTTGTTCGCCGCGCTGTACGTCGTGAGGTGCAGGTTCTCGATGTCGCGCTCTTTCGTCTTTTCTTCGTCGACCGTCGAGAAGTTGCGGGTGTAGCGGTCGATGGAGCGGAGCACGGTGTCCACCGTGACCGTGAGTCCGCCCGCCGGCGGCGACGAGAAGATCACGAAGCCCGCTTGCCGCTGCAGCAGCTCCTTGAGCTGCTCCTGCGTCTTCGTCCGCATGCCCAACTCGTCGAGCGTTTTGAACCGAAAGCCCACGAGGTCGAACTGCGCGACGACCCGCTCCCCCCCTTGCGTGCCTTGGCTTTGCAGGCGTCCGTGCAGCTTCGTGCCTTTGAATTCTGCGGCGAATTGGCCACGCTGCGGCTTGACGCGCTCTTCGGGCTTGAGATTGCAGAGTTGCTTGAGCACGGCGATCATCAGGTCGCCCGTTTCGCGGGCCTGTGGCTCGCTGTCGTGCCAGACGCCGTCGATCTGGAACTTCACGTTCACCAGTTCCGGGGTCACGTCGAAGAGCACGGCGTCGCCGCGGCCGTCGAGCGCCTCGACGATCAGGTCGCTGACCAAGACGAACCCAGGCGACTGCCGGGCCGTGAGCAGGTTGACGTTGTCGTCCCGGTCGGTCGCCCCGCCGCGGGCCAACAGTTTGACGGCCTTGCCCTTCTCGTGCGGGTCCTTCATCTCGGCTTCCATCGGGATGCCGATCTTGTTCACGGTCTTGGCGAGCACGTAGCGCAAATGAGCCGGCGTGAGCACCCGTTCGTGCATCTCGAGTTGGCCGTTGCGCATCACCACATAGGCGCCAAACGGACCGGCCCAAGCCAGGAACAGCAGCGGAAAGCCGATCGCGAAGTTCGGCAGCACGAAGAACAGCAGGAGGAACCCGGCGAAAGGAAAGGTGTTGAGCGGGTTCCAGAGCGCGTATTTGAAGCGATGCTTGTCGCAGTCCTGGCTGATCCAGTCGGTGGTGTAGACCCAGACGAGAAACAGTCCGAGCACCAGGCCCAACTTGAGCAGACTGATGTTGAAACCGGGACCGCGCCAGCCCTGGGCCGGCAACGTGATCACCGGCACAGTCCCCTGGGCCCAGGCCGAGGCGGCGCAGCCGAGCGCGACGCAGAGAAACGCCAGAACGTTGAACTGCAGAGGGCGCCAAGCGGCCCGCTGCGATCTCGGTTGCCTACGAAACGCTGCTGGTTCGCCGTCGGCGGTGTTGCTCGTGATGCTCAAGGTTGGGCAGCCGGCGAACAGCCGGCCGTCGTCTGGGAGTGCGGGAGTCGGAATGGGAATGACCGCGGGCAAGCCCGGCGTTTACAAGATACCGGGGGCCGAAACGTCGATCCCCTTGAGCATCATCTTCAGGCCTTCGACGTTCGGCGCCACCTCGAAGGCGGTCGCCCGGTCGATCAGCTCCAGGTCGATCAAGCTTTTGAGGCTCATCGTAAAGTCCTGCATCCCTTCCTGGGCGCCGATGCGGATGGCGTCGGACAGCTTGGAGTCCTTCTCCTCGAGAATCAGCTTGCGCACCGTGGGGTTGAAGGTCATGATCTCCACGGTCGGCACCCGCGACACCCCCGGCTTGATCGAGGGCAGCAGCTTTTGGGCGACGATCCCCTTCATGTTGAAGGCGATCGCGCTGCGCAGGGCCGGGTGCATGTTTTGCGGGAACAAGTCGAGAATACGGCCGATCGTGGAAGGGGCGCTCGAGGCGTGGATGGTGCCGAACACCAAGTGGCCCGTCTCGGCCGCGTGAATGGCCGTCATAAAGGTCTCTTCATCGCGCATTTCGCCCACGAGCATGATGTCTGGGTCTTCGCGCACGGCGTGCTTCATGCCGATCTTGAAGTCCTTCACGTCCATGCCGATCTCGCGCTGGTTGATCAGCGCCTTGTCCTCGGTGAACACGAACTCGATCGGGTCTTCGAGCGTGAGAATGTGCACCCGCTCGCGCTGGTTCACGTAGTTCAGCATCGAGGCGATCGTGGTGCTCTTGCCGGAGCCCGTGACGCCGGCCAAGAGCACCATGCCCTGGTCGAAGTGGCACAGGCTTTCCATGGCGTCCGGAAGGAACAGGCCCTTGAAATCGGGAATCTTGTTGTTCACGCGGCGGGCGACCAGGCCCATCTGTTGCATCTGCTGCAGCAAATTGACGCGGAATCGCCAGCACACGCCGTCGACCACGCAGGTGTGGGCGAAGTCGGCGCCCCCTTCCTCGTCGAAGATCTTCCGGGCGCGCTCGCTCATCATGGGCACCAGGAGCCGCACCATCTCTTCGCTATCGACGGGACCGCGGTTGATGGGGCGCAGTTCGTTGCGCACGCGGACCATCGGCGGCCGGCCCACCTTCATGTGCAGATCGCTCCCTTCGAGCTTGACCAGCGCTTTGAAGTAGCGGTCGACCTCGAGCTCTTCCTTCTTCTTGGCGAAGCGGGCAGCCAGGGCGTCGGCACTGACATCCTTGGCCGGCGCTTGCACCGGTTCGGCTTCGATGGTGGCCATGGTCGGTTTCCTTAAAACTCGAACTGCGCCTGGGATCTCTGTTCTCTCTGTCTGTCTCCCTCTCCCTCCGGGAGAGGGCCGGGGTGAGGGTCCGCTGATCCAAAGGATTGCCGCCGCGCCCTACAAGCGCACGGCGATTCCTCGCCCCGCCATCACCTGCTTCGTCTCGCGAATCGTGTACTCGCCAAAGTGAAAAATGCTGGCCGCCAGCGCCGCGTCGGCCTTGCCCAGCGCGATCGCGTCGGCCAGGTGCTCGGGCTTGCCGGCCCCGCCGCTGGCCACCACCGGAATCGACACCGCGTCGCTGACCGCGCGGGTGATCTCTAAATCGTAGCCGTTCTTCGTGCCGTCGGCGTCCATGCTCGTGAGCACGATTTCGCCGGCGCCCAGCCGCTCGACCTCGCGGGCCCAAGGCACCGCCTCGAGCCCGGTGGGAACCCGGCCGCCGTTGATGTGAACCTCCCACACCTGGCGGCCGTCGCGCTCGACGCGCTTGGGGTCGATGTTCACCACGATGCACTGGCTGCCGAACTTGGCCGCCGCCTGGCGGACGAAGTCGGGATTGCGTGCGGCCGCCGAGTTGATGGACACCTTGTCGCAGCCGGCCAGCAGCAGATCGCGAATGTCCTCGAGCCGCCGGATGCCTCCCCCGACGGTGAGCGGCATGAACACTTCCTCGGCCGTACGGCGAACGACGTCGAGCATGATGTCGCGCCCTTCGTGGCTGGCCGTAATGTCGAGGAACACCAGCTCGTCGGCGCCTTCGGCCTCGTAGCGAGCGGCCACCTGCACGGGGTCGCCGGCGTCGCGCAACTGCAAGAAATTGGTCCCCTTGACCACGCGTCCGCGATCGACATCAAGACAGGGAATGACGCGCTTGGCCAGCATGCCGAGGAGACTGAGGGGAGGGAGCGTAAGCAACTGCGCAGTAGGGAGTTGCGGAATCAGCCGCGCGCGGGGCCTAGACCTTCCCCACTTCACCCTCCTACGCAACTCATCAGCTTAAGCTGGCCACGCTAGGGGGTCAACCGACCTGTCTCCCCTCGAAGCCGGGCCGCATGCGTCTGGCGAATTTCGGAAGAATTGACGGTCTTCGGCGACCTGAACGATTAAACGAACCGTGCCGAATTTGCCGATTGTAGGGGCCAGACCGTTCATTCCTCCGTGACCTCGTGCTATGCGTCGCCAAGCCGTGCCGTCTCTCGATTCGCGCCAAGGGTGGCGTCGCGCCGGGGCTTTGCTGGCCTTCGCGCTGGGACTTTCCGCGGTCGGGGTGTGGGCCCAGAGCGTGCCTGAGCCGCTGCCGCCTGTCGACGACCCGTCGACGGCGCCCGGGGTGGTGTCGCAAGCAAACTTTCTGACGCTCCCTCAGCCGCCGGGCGCTGCGGCCCCAGCAGTCGGCGCGCCAACTCCGCCCCCGGCCCCACCTGCCGAAGGCGACGCCGCAGCAACGAAGGTCCCGGACAAGCCCGCCGACACGGCGGACAAAAAACCGGACGACAAGAAAGCCGACGACAAGAAGTCCGACAAGGCCGCCAGCAAGAGCGACAAGAGCGAGTACCCGACGTTCAAGACCACGGGCTTCTTGCAGCTCGACACCGCCTACTACTCGCAGGATCGCAACAACATCGCCACGGTGGGAGACGCCCAGGATGGCACCGGCTTTCGCCGTGCGCGGCTGGCGGTGCAAGGCAAGGTGGCCGAGTTCACCAACTATCAGATCGAAATGGACTTCGCCACGGCCGGGCGCCCCAGCTTCTTCGACAACTACCTCGAGCAAGGAGAGATTCCCTACCTGGGCACGGTGCGTGCGGGGCAGTATTTGCAGCCGTTCAGCGTCGACGCCATGTCGGGCTTCCGCAACTTGCCGTTCCTCGAGCGGAGCCTGCCGTTCTTGTCGTTCGTTCCCTTCCGCCGCGTGGGGATCATGGCTTCGAACAACACCGACGACGAGCTGACCTATTGGGCGTATAGCGTGTTTCGCACGGGGGGCTTCAACAATGCGCCGCTCGGCGACGACCGCTTCGCCACCGACTTCGGCGACATCGGAGGCTACTCGTTCTCGACGCGCCTCACGCACCTGATGTACTACGACCCCCACGCGGGCGACCGGTATCTCTGGCACGTGGGCGCCTCGTACGATTTCAGCCAGCTTGGCGCCAACGACGCCGCCGGCAGCGGCCTGCCGGGCAACGCGGGCAGCCCGCGCCCGTTCTACCAGGCGCGCACCACGCCGGAGTTCGGCGTGTTGGGATACCCCGAGTTCCCACAGAACTTTGGCACGGCCGTGAACGGCACGCCCACGTTCGTCGACACCGGGCGGTACGAGGCCAAGTTCTTCAATTTGTTCGGCGTGGAGACCGTCTACCAGGCGGGGCCCTTCAGTTTCCAGGCGGAGTGGATGGGGACGATGGTCGAGAGCGTGGTCGGCCCCATCTTCTACAACGGCGCCTATGCCGAGGTCATGTACCGGCTGACGGGGGAGAACCGCGAATACGACAAGAAGCTGGCGGCCCTCAAGAACGTAGTGCCGTTCACCGACTTCATCTCGCTCCGCAAAGGGGAGCGCGGCATCCATGGCTGGGGCGCCTGGGAAGTGGCGGCCCGCTGGTCGTTCGTGAACATGCACAACCCGCTCGATCTCGACGGGCACTACTATGATCCGGCCCTGAATTCCTTCACCGGCACCTTCCGCCGCGGCAACGGCACCCTGCACGACACGACGCTCGGCGTGACCTGGTTCCTGAACAAGCATGCCAAGATCCAGGCCAACTGGATCCACGCCATGCTCGACAACGTGATCCGCGGCAACAGCACGGCTGATTTGTTCGTTTCGCGGATTCAGGTGGATTACTAAGCGGGGCCGACCTTGCCTGCTCCCTCGTTCGGGCGTCAGGCGAAGCGGGTTAACGCCGGCCCCGAAAGGCAATGGAAACTCCGTCGCGGCGGACCACGGCCAAGAACGGCGCCGGCGTGCTGACCGCGAGCGACGCGATGCGTGGAAGGTGGCCGACCAGCAGATCGGCTAGCGCACTCCCCGCTAGATTCCCGGCGACGACGCTGAAGAGTCGAGCCCCCGAAGCGACGACGGCCTGTCGTTCCAGAGGTCGGTAGCGAATGCGGCGATCGCGCGTGATTATCACCCAGCCTCGCGCCGCCGCCTGGCTCAACCACACAGCATCAAGTTCATCATGGCGGAAGTGAGCGCTGTGGCGCTCAACCTGGGCGCCGGCGGCGACAAGTGCTCTATATAACGACTCCGCCTCGATGCTTCGATCGAGGAAGAAGTTCAAGGATCTAAGCCGCTCGGCCGCCAAGCTCGTAGCGGATAGCCTCTTCGATCGCCTCGGGGGCTTGGCCATAGTCTTGGGCGAGGTCGAGAACCGAATCGCCAGAAAGATATCGATCGAGGATCACCTCGACGGGAATGCCCGTGCCCGTCAGACAAGGTCGCCCGAACTGCAAACGCGGATTGACCTCGACCGCCGCTGGCCCACTTGCTTCGGGGCGCGTGAACGGAAACAGCCGGATGGGAACGCCGCTCGCGTCGCGTTCCACGCGTTCGAGAAACGCCTGCACCGTTTGCTTCATCTGCAGTTGGCCTTGCTGGGAGACGCTCAGCAGTTGGCCATAGCGCTCCACGAACAAGTCGCGGCCGTCGGTCATCATCTGCTGGTCCGCCAAGGGCCGCTGAATCCCCAGGCGCTGCTGTAAGAAGCGAATCGCCTTTCGAACCGCCGACATTTCAACGTGATGGGTTCGCCGTAAGGCGCACAGCACGTGCAGTTCGACTAAATTACGGAACGACAGTCCCTGCTTCACAGCCTCGACGAGTGGTTTGGCTCGTTTGAGTCCGTCGCTCGAGGGGTAATTGCGGCCGCGGACCCATGATTGGGCCGTGGCTTTCGGGAGCCGGAGGATCTGTGCCGCCTCGGCGATGGAATAGCAGGGCGCGTCCAACGGATCCCGGCCGCCGTAGAGATCAACGTGTTTCGAGGTGGCGGTCATCGGGGTCCTTGCCTCGCGAGCTAGGGCAGTCACTGCTGGCCGCTTTCAAGATACTCGGGCCGCAGGCAATCGAGCAACGCCGCAATGAAGGGCGTCAGAGGGTGATCTGCGTCCGCTGTGCGGACCGATCTGCCTACCGCTGCTCCGTCAGGAACTCCACCAAATCCCGCACGTCGGCCTTCGAGAGCAAGCTCACGGTCTGCTCCGGCATGCCCGACTTGCCGGTCGAGCGCTCGTCGATTTCGTCCTTGGCCACGCGCACGGTCTGCAACTCCGGAGTGACGAGTTCGAGAAGGGTTTCGGTTTCGCGCTTGAGCACGCCGGCCACCACGCGGCCGTCGGCCAGGGCCAGCACCACGGTTTCGAAGCCCTTGGCCACGTCGCGGTTGGGGTCGACGATTGCCGCCAGCAGATACTCGCGGGTCTGTTGGGCGCCAATGCGGCTCAGATCAGGCCCGACTTCGCCGCCGCGCTCGCCGACCTTGTGGCACCGCTGACACGAGACGGCTGCCCGCGCAAAGAAGATCTCCTCGCCCCGCTCGGCATCGCCGCCGCGCAGCGATTCGCGGTACTTGGCGAGCACGTTCCCCACAGGCCGCGCGGACTCGAACCGCTCCAAGAGCTGCGCAGTCTCCGGCGACCGCCGTGCGGCCGCCGCCGTCAGCAGATCGAGTTCGACCTCCGGCGGCGCCTGCCCCGCCAGAAGTTTCTCGAGCGCTTCCGCGAGCACCGCGTCGGCCGCAGGCAGATCGATCTTGGCGAGCGTCGCCAGCGCCGCCTGCTGCTCGGCGATGGTGCCCTCGCTCAGTGACTTGCCCAGCTCGACGACCGCGAGTTCGGGGTTGGTTTCGGCCAGCAGCCCGCGGGCGACCAGCCGCACGCGCGGAGCGCTGTCCGCCAGCGACACGCGCACCTGCTCGGCCGCCAGGGGATGGTTGAGCTTCGCCAGGGCATCGAGCGCGGCTGCCCGCAGAGCCGGGGATCGCTCGCGATCGCCAAGGATTGCCGCGAGCTTTGGCCCCGCCTCGGTCAGTTGCAGGGCGACCACGGCTTTGACCGCGGCGCGTTGCACTGCGTCGGGCCCCGAGAGCAGCTCGGTTTCGTGTCCTTGCAGCGGCGTGGCCGCAACTTGCGCCTCGACCGGCGCCATCGGCCACCAGCGGCCGAGCAGCCGATCGCGTCCCGACGGGGCCGTCCAATCGGCCAAGGCCTCGAGCGCGGCAACGCGCCGCGCGTCCGCTACGTCGGGCCGCAAGGCAACCGCGGCGACTGCCGCGACGTGTTCCGGACCGCGCAGGCGATGGCTGGCCGCCAAGGCCCGCAAAAAGGTGGGCTCGTCCAACTCTTCGCGCCCCACGAGCGCCGCGAGCGCCGGCAGCGCCGCTTCGATCGGCATGTCGTAAATCGCCCGTGCCGCTTCGGAGACCAAGGCCGGTTCCGGCGACGCCAAGAACTTCGCCACGCGCGGCGATTGGAGCCGCCGCAGCGCCAACAACACGCCCATCCGCTCGGCCTGCGACGAACTCTCGTCGATCGCAGCGGCCAGGGCTTCGTCGGAGGCGCAACCGACCAGACCCATCACGCCGGCATGGCGCAGAACGGGATCTTGGTCGTTGTTTTCGGCCAGCAGCTTCAAGAGCGCCGGCACGGCGTCGGGCCGCGCGAGCTTGCCGAGGCCGAGCGCCGCGTACATGCGAGCACGCGGGTTGGCGTCGGCGAGCAAACGGATCAGGCCGTCCCCGGCGGCAGCCACTCGACCGTCGCCAAGCACGCGGGCAGCCTGTGCCCGCACTTCGCCCTCAGAGTCCGCGAGCAGCGGCAGCACCGCTTGGTGCGCAGCCGCATCTTTGCGGCCGATCTGTCCCAGGCCCCAAACCGCGTGCACCCGGGCCAGCAAGCTCGCGTTCGCTTCCGCGACCTTGGCGAGCGGCGCGATCGCGGCCGCGCCCTGATCGGCTAAACGGAACTGTGCCATCTGCCGCACACGCTGATCGCGGTGCGCGAGCAGGTTGATCAGGTCTTCGGTCGATCGGTCGGCCAGCCCCGACGCCAGCAACTGCTGCACCTCGCGTACGATTGCGCTGTCAACCTGGGTCGGGTCGAACACGCGGTAAAGCCGACCCTTTTTCGGTTTCTCCCAGCCCTCGATCCAGTCGCTCACGTAGAGCTTGCCGTCGGGGCCGAAATCGCAGTCGGTGGCCACGATCGACCACAAGAACTGCTCCGACTTGTCGAGGTCGAAGAAGGCCCCCTTGGGGCGCACGCTGAATGCCCGTACGCCGGAGGCGCTGATCGAGCCGCGGAAGTCGGCCATGAAGAAGTGATTGTTGTAGCGGTCCGGGAGCCCCGTGCCGGGGTAGTAGGTCAAGCCCGAGGGGCCGTCTCCCAGGTTGGCGATCGGCGGCACGAGGTAGGCCGGCTGTCCGGCGTGCTGCGGATGCCAGAGCTTCTCGTTGTTCCAGGGGCCACGGTCGCGCAGGTACTGGTAATACATCCGCCATCCCGTTTCGCTCCCTTCGACCACGTTCACCCAGCGGGCCTTGTCGCCGCCGTCGGAGTTGTTGTCGCCGGTGAACAGGTTGCCAAAGTCATCGAACGCCAATTCCTGTGGGTTGCGCAGCCCGGTGGCAAAGAGCTCGAGTTCCGAGCCATCGAGATTGCAGCGGAGCACGGCGCCGGAATCGGGGCA
This sequence comes from Pirellulales bacterium, assembly GCA_044221365.1. Classification (GTDB taxonomy): domain Bacteria; phylum Planctomycetota; class Planctomycetia; order Pirellulales; family JBGAPH01; genus JBGAPH01. Next base: position 52,766 of record JBGAPH010000020.1, on the reverse strand, counting down.
CTCGAGTTTCCGTCCCTCCGTTTCGATGTTCAGCCCGCGGTCGCCGATCGAGAAGTAGAGCTTGCCATCGGGCCCCAGCCGCAGGCCGTGTAGATCGTGGCCGAGAAAAGCGACGTGCACTCCGTAGCCATGGTGCAACGAGCGCCGCTGCTCGGCGACGCCATCGCCATCGCGATCTTCCAGTTGCCATAAATCGGGAATGCAGGTGAAGTACACCTTCCCCTGGTGCTCGAGCACTCCAGCGCCAATCCCGTCGGCCGGGTTCTTGAAACCGTCGGCAAACACCGTGGCCGTGTCGGCGCGGCCGTCGCCATCGGTGTCGCGCACGAGCCGCACGCGGTCATGCTCTTGCCCATACGTGGCGAACTCGTCCCCCAGGTGCTTGCGGTACATCGCCACGCGGTCGGCGACCGTGCGAGCGGCCAGGTCGTCGTCGAGCCAGCTCATGTGGCTGCGGTTGTCGGTCACGCCGGCATGGTGACGAAAGGTTTCGCAAACATAGGCCTGCCCTCGGTTGTCGATCCAAAAGGCCACCGGGTTGGCCAACAGCGGCTCGGCGGCGAACAGATCGACCGCGAGCCCCTCGGGTTTACGAAACTGCTGGATCGCCCGCTCCCCTTCGTCGGAGGCCGCCGCCACCGGGGGATCGTACGGGGCTAAGGCGTCGCGCGGCGCCGTTGCCGAGGCCTTTTCCCCCGCGTCTCCTTGGCCATCCTGCGCGCGAGCCACCGACAAGAGGCCGATCAAAGCGACGCTAGCACCGAGGGCGATCATCCACGAACGAACGAAGAATCGTTTCACAGGCGATGGAACTCGCAAAGGCAGGGGAATTGGGGGGCTTGGCGGCTGGATTTACGATAGTCGGGCGGCCCAGACCCGACAAGCAAACCCGCAGGCCGCGTTGACACAAACTCCGCCCCCTCACGATAATCCGCGGCCTTTCCGCAGACCCCACGCCAGGCGGGCTCGAGTCCGTCGCAAGGGGGCAACCGGGCAGTCCATTTCGGGGAGCGGTTTCGCCAAGGATGCGATTGGCCTTGCCAACGCTGTTGCTGGCCGCCTGCGCCGCGCTCGCAGCGCCCCGCCTTGCGCCGGCGCAGGGACTGCTCGTCGGCGATCCCACGGCGATTCAGGCGGCCGCGCACCAGGATTCGCTCGGCCGCGGCACAACGTTCCTCATCAATCGCGGTGCGCCCGTCCGCACCGCGCAGCTCAACGACGGCACGTTCGACCAGCACTCGGCCGAAGACCTGGGCGCGGGGCAAGTGTTTGGCGAAGAGCCCGATCTCACCACGCAGGTCTCGCCCGACAACGACACCCTGCCCGGCGACTGGATCGGCCCCAACCCGAATCAACCGGGCATGCCGCTGACCGCGGGGGAAGAAGAGCCGCAGCAACACAGCCACTGGCTCGTTTCCTGGCTGGGAATGGACTATTGGGGCAAGCCGCTCGCGGAAGAACCGCGATTCACCGGGCGCGGCCGCCCGCTGCTGCGGGGAAGTTGGATGAACCGCCCCTGGAGCATTAGCTGGTACTTCGGCGGCCTGTTCGCCCAGGGACTCGTGCCGGGGGAAGTGAACCAAGGCTCAGGCGGCTTTGGCGGCGTGCGGCTCGGCTGGGACTTCGACTACTACATGGGCGCCGAAATGCGCCTGGGGCAAGCCAAGCCCAGCGTCGACTACCCCGTGCCGAGCGTGCGCGTGCGCGACAACAGCCGGGCCGTTGTTTGGGACTTCAGCTTCCTCTACTACCCTTGGGGCGACGCCAAGTGGCGGCCCTATGCGTTGTTTGGGCTCGGACTCGCGCAGTTCGAGTACCACGACCAGAACGATCGCCTGTTCAACCAGTTGCTGCTCGGCCTGCCGTGGGGCGTGGGGATGAAGTACCGCTGGGACGATCGGCTGGCGATCCGCGTCGAACTGCTCGACAACGTGGCCTTTGGCGCGCCGGGCGGCATGACGACCATGAACAACGTCTCGCTCACCGGCGGCGCCGAGTTCCGCTTCGGCGGCGCCCGCAAGAGCTACTGGCCGTGGAACCCCAGCCGGCATCTGACGTACTGAGGGGGACTGCTTTTTCGCCGACGCTTTGAACTGACGGCCGCCTATTTGCGTAGCCCCGGCCTTCAGCCGGGGAATGCCGAATCCAGGTAGATCGCCCCTTCAGGGGCCTTCCACCTCGTGCGTTGCGATCTGTTCGAGCACCCTCGACAGTCCTCCGCCACGGTGATGCTCTTCCTGTCGGTCGATGTAGCGGGCGACGGCCTCGATCTCTTCTTTACGCAGCGTCAAGGCGCCGTATCCGTCCTGCCACCGAACCTTGAAATTTGGGCTCGAGTTCTCGGTTCGCCCGAAAGGCCGTCGCCCCCTTTACTTGCCCGATGAATTCGCTGACCGCCAAAGTCGGCGGCAACCTTACGAGTAGATGCACGTGATCCGGCATCGCGTTGTGCCGCAAAGGGGAGCCGCCGCGCTTCGCGGCTTCCTCGTGAACGATCGCTAGGAACCTCGGGCGAAGGTCGCGAAACAACTGCGGATCGCGATTGTGTGTCGCCCACACGAAATGGTAGTAGAGCTGATGGAACGCGTGACCCATTGCTGGCTCCGTAGCGCCATAAAGAGCAAAGAATAGCTGTCGCGGACCGATCGCAGACCCAGGCATGAATGCCTGGGCTACGCAAAATGCCTTGGCAACTGGAGTCGTTCTATTGAGAGACTGAACCACCTCCACCCGTTAGAACAACCGCTTCTGCCCCGCCGTGTCGGGGCGGTGGAACAGAGACGTGTCGTGCGGCGGCAGGCGGCGATCAAGCCCGAACTTGTGGGCAAAGACTTCAAAGGTCCGGTGGATGCCGTCGGCGTATTCTCCCTGGCCGCGCATGCGGCGGCCGAACTCGGCGTCGTTCAGGCGGCCGCCGCGTGTATCGCGCACGCGGGCCAGCACGCGCTCGGCACGGTCGGGTAGATTTCGCGCGAGCCAGTCCTCGAAGATGGGCCGCACCGCCAGCGGCAATCGCAAGAGGACGTAGCCCGCGGTTTGCGCCCCGGCCTCGGCCGCCGCCTGCAAGAGCGCCGGCAGTTCACTATCGTTGACCGCAGGGATCACGGGAGCAGTGAACACCCCCACGGGCACGCCGGCGGAGGCCAGCCGGCGCACCGCCTCGAGCCGGGCCGCCGGACGCGAGGTGCGCGGTTCGAGGCGGCCGGCCAAACCTGCATCGAGCGTGGTCACACTCACGTACACGTGCACCAAGTTCAACGCCGCCAGCTCGCGGAGCACGTCGAGGTCGCGAAGCACCAGAGCGTTTTTGGTCACCAGTGAAACCGCCTGGCGGAACTCGAGCGCCACCTGCAAGCAGCCGCGGGTGAGTTCGTAGCGGCGCTCGGCCGGTTGGTAGCAATCGGTGACGCCTGAGATGGCGATCGCCTCGCCGCGCCACTTGGGCCGCAGGAGCGCCTTGCGCAGCAGCGCGGGGGCGTCGTGCTTGACCATCACCTTGGTTTCGAAGTCGAGCCCGGCGTTGAACCCCAGGTACTCGTGCCCCGGCCGAGCATAGCAATAGGCGCAGCCATGTTCGCAGCCGCGGTAAGGGTTGATGCTGTAGCGGAAGCCGACGTCGGGGCTATCGTTCTCGCTGAGGATCGACTGCGAAGCGTCGGTCAGGAACTCGGTGGGAAGGCGGCGATCGTCGGCGAGCAACTCGTCGTCGGCCGCGAGTTGCTCCCAGTCGTCTTCGCGATGGGTGGCCAGAAAGCGATTCGCCGGCTCGATCTGCGCGCCGCGGCCGCGCACGTTTCGCTCCGGTCGCTCGCTCATCGCCGCGGGCCCTCGGTGGCCAGAAGTCCGTCGATACATGAACAGATGTATCGTACCGCTTCCGACGCCGGCGGCAAAGAGGGCGCAAAGTCCGCAGAAGGGTGCTACTGCGCGCCGCGGGCCGCCTTCGCGACAGCCAGCCGCTGCTTGCGGCGGTTCCAGCCGTAGCCGCCCCCCATCACCAGAAACGCGCCCAAACCGCCTAGGGCCAGAACGCCGGTCGAAGGCTCAGGCACGGCCTGGGCGCCCGCAACCGAGTTCAGGTGGTTGATCACCATCAGGGCGTCGAGCGGAGAGAGTTGGTCGTCGCCGTTCACGTCGAGGAACGGGGGGGGCAAATTCGGGGCGACCGGCGGAACAGGCAGGGCGCGGGCGCCGCCGTCGTTGAGGGCGTTGATCACCACCAGGGCGTCGAGGGCCACCGGGTCGCCGCCGCTATTGTCGGTGTCGAGCGGGTTCGTGCCGTTTTGCCACGGATGGGGGTTCGACCCCACCAGGTCGATCAGGCCCGCCGTATTGCGCTGGGCAGCGGGTTTGGTGAAGTCGCTGAAGAAGAAGGCTAGGTCGTTGGCCAAGAACTGCGACACCGGCGTGCCGATGGCCACCTTGAAGCCAGGATTGGCGGTGGTCTCCTTCGACAGATTGACCTCGACCAAACTATCGGGCTGGCTAACGAACTCAGTCCAGGTCGAGTTTTGCAGCGCTGCACTGGCGGCGGTAGGATCTGCGGCAATCCAATCCTGGAAGCTGCGCCAGGTGTCCTTGTTCAAGTGTTTGCCGACTGACGTGATCTGGTAGCCGTCGAAAATGATCGTCTCGGCCGACTTGTTCTCGATCCAGGCCTCGCCGGTCGTCTGGTTGACCGTGAGCGTGAGCAGGGCGGCCTGGGCCGAGGCGGTCAGCACCGAAGCGCCAAGCAAAAGAGCTAGAATGCGTCGCATAGATGCGTCTTCAAGCCTGAGGAGGACTAGGGTGCGGCGGAGGGCGACGGACAAAACGGCCACTCGGATCGCGCGTCCGCTGGAGGAGAGACGCCCCGGGGTCGAGCAGCACGCATCCCAACGGTTGGTCCGGCGGTCGTCCGCGGGAGAACCGTCCATTTCATGGTAACCAAGGCCTGAGGGCACTTCAACGATTTGGTGATTCAGGAAACTTGGGCATCGATCGCCGACCCTAATTCGTGGGAAAAGCCTGCGGGGCGTAGCTAAGCTGCGGTTACGGCCGGTTCTAGCGATATTGCTGAACTCTCCGAAAATGCCCGCCGATACACCTCACAGGCAGCCCGCGGACCGGCGATTTCGAGTCGCCGGACCGGGCCTGCCGAGAACGACGCAGGGGCGTGTTTCCCGGCTGCTGCTGGCGGGCCAACGCCGCGCAAAACCGCGCCGCGGGCCGCCGCCGGCCCCGGAAGCCACCCCCGCTTACGGAGCGCCCTCCCGCCTCGGGCGCCCCGTACCCCAAGCGCAAGACCCAGCCTCGTGGAAAGGAATCCAAATACCATGCGACGACTGTTGCTGGCCGCCTTCGCGGCCCTCATGCTCTCGACCTCGAGCGGTTGCTATGCCCTCGAGCGTTTGTTCTGCCACTCCTGGGACGGCTGTGGCATGTGGTCGGGCTGCTACCAGACCTGCTGCGGCGGCGACTGGAGCACCGACGGCTACCTGAGCCCGGGCTGTGGAAACTGTGGCGGAGGCTGCGGAAACTGCGGCGGGGGCTGCGAGGGCAGCACCTGCGAAGGCTGCGGAAAGCCGTATAAGGGCTTCTTCTGGGCCAAGCATAATCGCTGCCGCGACTGCGCGGCGGGACACACGAGCAACCACGCCGAGCGCGTGGCTGGCAACCAAGAAGCCGCCAACGCAGGCGACGGCTACAACGTGCAGAACGCTGGCTCGGTCACCTATCCGTACTACACGACCCGCGGGCCCCGCGACTTCCTGGCCCGCAACCCGGCCTCGATCGGCCGCTAACACCCGCTCTCCTGCTCGAGCGGCGGGGGCCGCCTTTCGCCGGGACGCCTTCGGCCGAGTCACGAGCAGCACGCAGCCGCCAACCTTGGACATCAAGGGGTTGGCGGCTGCCGGTGTTTGTGGACCGCGCGGCGCAGGCGCCGCTATTTGCGCGCCGTGAGAGGTTCGAACCACACGTGCCGCTCCTGCAGATCGACAAACAGGCGCTCCGCCGGGAAGTCGCAGGTGACCAGTTTCACCTGGCCCGCGTCCGTCACTTCGCGGATCGAATAGTCGGAAGTCCGCACCCCTTTGGTCCGCGGCCATTCGGCCCAAGGCAGCTCGAGCCCCGGCGAGGTCAACACGTAGCCGCGCTCCTCGGCCTGAGATTTGGCGATCAACATCATCGCGGCGGTCGGCTCGGAATCCGAGAACAGGAACCAGGCCTTGGCCGCGGCGCCGGGCCGGATCGTTCCCACACGGGGCGCCGAGGCCAAATCAAAAGCCGTGTCGGAAACGATGGTCGCCGGGAAGGCCAGATCCTCGAGCTCGGCATGCACCCCCGCCAGCCTCACGGTCTTGGTCGCAGTGTCGGCCAGCCAATGAGGGCCGTCGCACACGACCCGCAGGCCTCCCTCCGGGGCAGTGGACACTTGGGTCACACGGCGGCCGCGGCGGTTCTCGACCGGATCGGTGATCGGAATGAGCCCGATCGCCAGTCCCGCTCGCAGCAGGTAGCGCAGATTGTCGACTAATTGGGGAAAGAACTGCTGCGAACACACTTCTCGGCTGGCAAAGCCCTCGATGGAAATGAAGTCGACGCTCGCCAGCAGGAGATCGAGATCCTCCCGCAGTTCGCCACGCAGCGGCAGGCTGACGTTGATGCCCAGCGCCATCCCCTCGTCGTGCAGCCGCCTGCGCACCTGCTGCAAGAGGTCGCACGTGTTGGCCCAGCGGAATCCTCGGGGGTCGGCCGTCGGGTGCGCGAACTCATCGAGATAGCCGAGTTGATAGCCAAACTCCCGCCGACGGGCGAGCAACTCCCGAACGATCAGTTCGGCCCAAATGCGGCGCGCGTCGGGCAGATCGAGGTTGATCGTGGCATAACAAGCGGGCGCGCGCGGCGGAATGATCAGGAATTTGCGCAGCGCCGCCTGCGGCTCGAGCAAATTAGCGGGCCAACTCTTGCGCTCGGCGATCATCTCCCGGGTGCCGACCGCCGTTCCGCTGAGATAGGCGCCCACGACGGCCCGCGGATTGTGCTGGCGGAACTTTGCGAGCACCTGTCGCAGCTTCGCCGGCCCCTGCGGCCGCCCGGAAATCGGATCGTCGACCCGCACTTGGTCGTCGGAAACGTGAAACACCGCGACGTGCAGGGGCCAGGGAGGAGCAACAAGGTCGATGAACCTCGACGTGGGAGCGACGACCCAATCGAAATGGTCGACCGACCCCGTGAACACCGGCAGCCGGCTCGAACGCGGCGCTCTCGGGGCCGGCAGCGGTTCGCGCAGCGATGGCCCGCGGCGCCCCGGCTGGTTGCCCTGCGGCAGGGCCTGTGATCGCGCCGCACCGGGGGCGGCCAACTCGGTTGCCAACCCCAGCCCCGCCGCCAACATCGCCCGGCGGGTGATCATGATCGCTCCCAGCGCACGCGGCCCTCGGCGAAGGGGCGGGCGAAATCGAGAGCCGACAGCAGGCCGACCACCTTGTCTCCCTCCACCACCGGCGCCTGATGAATGCGTTTGGAGACGAGCAGCTGGGCGGCCTCGCCGAGCGAACCGTCGGGCGCGACCGTGTGAACGCGGCGAATCATCACGTCGGACACGTGCAGCCCCTCGAGCCGCTGGCCAACCTGATCCCCCACCCGGTCGTCGGCCTGTTCGGCCTCTTCCTGCTCGTCTTCGAAGCCGCTGACCTCTTGCTCGGCGTCAGAGGCGTTTTCCGCCAAGGTCTGTTCGACCGACAGTTGCCGCACGACATCGCTGCGGCTGACGATTCCCACCAGCCGGCCGCGCTCGACCACGGGAAAGCTGCGGACGCCCGTTTCGAGGAAGGCGCGTTCGAGTTCCGCCAGCGAGGCCGAGCTGTCGATCACTCTCGGCGGCGTCTGCATCAGAGAACGGACCGTGTCTTGCATTGTCGTGCGTGCTAGTGTCTGGTGGGAGCGAAAGTCCGGCTTGCGCCAAGACACGCATTGTAGGCGGCCGCTCGCGCGACGTCGAAGCAAGTTTCCCCCTGGCGCAGGCGACATGCTCTTCCTACGTCATGGCGCAGAAGCACACGCAAAAGGCGAGCCACCGTCGGCCGGTAAGCGGCGGCTTCGAGTCGACGGAACTCGGCATCCTCTCCATCGCTCTGGGGCTCTTCGCCGCGCGGTTGGCGTTTCCGGCCGAGGCCGCCGCGACCCACGGAGACGGACAGCTGCTCGTCGTGGCCTGGATTGCCCTCGCGTCGGCCTGGCTGATCGCCGCAGCCCGCAGGGGCCCCGTGCGTCTGCGCTGGGAGCCCGCAGATTGGCTGCTGGCCGGGCTGCTCGCCTGGCATAGCCTCGCGGGACTAGCGGCGTTGCGCACCGGCGCGCCGCGACCCGCCCTCAACATGTTGTGGGAATGGGTGGGGTTGGGGGCTGCTTGGTTCGTATTTCGACAGACTCTCTCGCGCCCGCCACTCGCGCGTGCGGCCGTGGCCGTGGGAGTTGGCGCAGGCGTGTTGCTCGCCGCCTATGCCTTCTATCAGTTTGGCTGGGAGTTGCCCTGGACGCGCGCTGAGTATGCCCGCGCTCCGGAAGAGATGCTCAAGGAGGTCGGCATCTCGGCGCCCCCGGGCTCGCCGGAGCGGTTTCTGTTCGAGCAGCGGCTGGCCAGTTTAGAACCCGTGGCCACGTTTGCGCTCACCAATTCCTTGGCGGGTTACCTAGTGGCGTGGGCTGTGGCCGCGCTCGGGGCCGGCGTCGTCACGGCGCTCGCGCGACGGCCGTTCGTCGTTTGGCTCGCCCCCTTGGCGGCGGCCGCCATCCTGGGCTTGGGATTGTTGCTGACCAAGAGCCGCAGCGGCTACCTGGCCGGGCTGGCAAGTGCAGGCATCCTCGCCCTCTACAGCGCAGCGCGCGGCTGGCCGCTTCGCCGAGCCGCGGGCGCCGGCCTTGGGATCTTGCTCGGCGGCGCGGTGGTGTTGGCGGGATTGGGGTGGCTGGGCGCGATCGATTTGAAACTTCTCACCGAAGCGCGCAAGTCGCTCGGCTATCGCCTCGAATACTGGGAGTCGACCGCCGCGCTCATCGCTGAACATCCCTGGTTGGGCGTTGGGCCGGGCAACTTTCAGGCGAACTACCCGCGCTACAAGCTGCCGCAGGCGAGCGAGAACATCGCGGACCCCCACAACCTGCTGTTCGAAGTCGGGGCGACCGCTGGGTTGCCGGCGCTGGCGATGCTGGTGGCGGCGCTAGCCGCGGTGGGCTGGAGCGTGGTCAGGGCCGGGGGCACGAGGCTCGACGATGCGGTCCCGGAGTCTGTCGACCCGCGCTGGGTTGTGGTGGGGGGCGCGGTGGGGTTTGCCGTCAGTTGGCTGCTCGGTCCTTGGACCGAGGTGCCGCCGTCGCTGCGACTGTGCTTGGTGGGCGGCCTGGTGATCGGCGGCGTCGGCGCGCTGCACGGGCCCTGGATCGTCAGCGGCCGCTTTCCGGCCGGAGCGGCGCTCTTGGCCGCCGGCGCCCTCGCCTTGAACTTGCAGGCGGCGGGCGCCTTGGCGTTTCCGTCCCTTTCGGGTTCGCTGCTGTTGTTGCTGGCGCTGAGCCTCAACCTGGCAAGCCCTGGGGCAATGGTCACTCTGCCAAAGTCCTTCCGTTGGCCGCTGGGCCTGGGCGGGCTGTGCCTCGCGGTGCTGTGTTGGTCGACCTCGACCTGGCCTGGGTATCGAATGCGACATCTCGATCACCGCGCGCGGGATGCAGCAGCGAAAGGCGATGGCTTTCAGGCTGAGAATTTGCTCCTGGCCGGCGCCGCCGCAGACCCGCGCGCGCTCGAGCCTTGGAACGGCCTGGCCGAGTTGCGGTTTCAAGCGTGGCGCGCCCAGCCCACGGCCGACGGTTGGCAGCGGTTCGAACAAGCCGCGGCGCGCATGCTCGCGCTCGATCCGCACTCGGCGCCCGGCTGGTCGCAAGTGGGGATCTGGCGGCTGGCGGCCTATCGGGCGGGCGAAGCGTCGGCCTTGACGGGAACGGTGGAAGCGTTTCGCCGCGCCGTCGAGCTGTTTCCCAACCGGGCGCTAGGTCACGCGCGGTTGGCCTGGGCGCTCAGCCTGGCGGGCGACCCTGAGGCCGCGGCGCAGGCTGCGCGCGCCCTCGAACTCGACGGACTCAACCCGCACGCCGAGCAAAAGCTGGCCCGGCAGAAACTCGAAGACCCGCGGGCCCCCAGCGGTGAAAACGCCGAACAGGCGATGCGCCGCCTCGCCAGCCCGCGCGCGGCGAATTGACACCTTGCGCCCGGCGGCTGAAAATTGAGCATTCGGCCTTCCCGACCCATCTATCAACGCGGACGGCCGGCGTTCTCATTCGTTTCATTTCGCCCGGTTCATTTCTGGGAGCCGACTGTCATGATCAAGAGTCTGTTGCTGATGGCGGCGCTGCTGCTCGTGGGCGTCGCGGTGGGCGTGGGGCACTCGGCCTTCGACCTGGGGTACTTCGTGAGCCAAGCCCAGCTCGACGGCGATTCCAAGGTCGACCTCCTCCCGGAGAACTCTCCGCAGCCCCAGGTGGAAGTGGAGGCCGAGCAATACGACTTCGGCCGCATGGAGCGGGGGCAGAAGGGGGAACACAAATATGTGTTCCGCAACGTGGGAAAGGGCCCGCTCTTGCTGCGGGCGGGCGATCCTCCTTGCAAGTGCACCACGCCGATCGTGGAGAAGTCGCTGCTCCAGCCCGGCGAATCGACCGAGGTGGTTGTCGGCTGGACGACCGACCAATCGCCCGGCCCCTTCCGCAAGACGATTCCCATTCACACCAGTGACCGTCGCCGGTTGCTCGTGCAGCTCGAGCTGCAGGGCAACATCGTGCAGTCGTACGAGGCCCAGTCCGACTTCTTCGAATTCGGCCGCATGTACTTCCAGCAGTCGCGAGCCGCGCTGGTTCGGCTGTTCGGCTTTGGCGCCGCGCCCTTGGAAGTGAAGAAGTGGGAGTTCACGGAGCCGTCGACCAAGGACTACTTCGAGGTCGAGTTCGAGCCGCTCGCGAAGGAAGCCACCGGACGCGAAGACGCCACCAGCGGTCTCCTCGTCCGGCTCAAGGTCAAGCCTGGCTTGCCACAGGGCCCGATTCGTCAAGGCCTGCAGGTTTGGTTGAACGCGGCGGAGAAGCCCGTCGAACTGCTGGCTCGCGGCGAAGTGACGAGCGACATCTCGATCGACGGGCCCAACTGGGACGACTCGACCCAACGGCTGAACCTGGGCATCGTCTCCGGCAAGGAAGGGGCGCGCCGTCGGCTCGAGGTCCGCCTGGCGGGCGGACACCACGACGCCAGCAAGTTCCGCATCGCCAAGGTCGACCCGCCCGAAATGCAGGTCGTCCTGGGAGCGCCCGAGAAGCTCGGCGGCACCAAGAACCTGGTGCTGCCGCTCGAGATCCTGATCGCGCCGGGCACGCGTCCGCTCAACCGGCTGGGCTCGAGCCAAGGTCCAGTGGGCGAAATCGTGCTCGAGACCGACCGCGCCGATGGGAAGCCGCTGTCGATCTACGTGCGGTTCGCCACCCAAGGGGAATAGCGGAGACCCTCGCGCGTGGGAAGGTTGGGGCGAGTGCCCTGGACGCCGGCGCGCGAATCGGCTATCGCTAGTCCGCGAGTGCGCCGGCATTCTTGCCGCAGGCCCCGCCGTCTTCCTCAAGGACCCATCATGCCAGTTTGTCGACCGGTGCGGAACGTGTGTGTGGCGGCCGCGTTGCTCGGCGGAACGATGGCCGGCGTCGCCGGCTGTCCCAGTTCGACGCCCCCTGGCACGCCGGGGAAAACGGCCGCTGCGCCGGCGGGCTACGGCGGCGCGGCCAAGGCGCCCTTCGATCCCGTGAAGGAGAACGGGCCGATTTTCGAAGATTGGCCCAAGCCGGCCTTTTCGCTCGTCATCACAGGGGGGCAGTTCGGTTACCTCGAGCCGTGCGGCTGCGCGGGGCTCGAGAACCAAAAGGGAGGGCTGAGCCGCCGCCACAGCTTGATCAAGAAGCTGGCCGCCGACGGTTGGAACCCGTTGCCGCTCGACCTGGGAGATCAGGTGCGCCGCGCTGGGCCGCAGTCGGAAATCAAGTTCGACAAGACGCTGGCCGCGCTGCAAACGCTCGGCTACGGCGCCGTGGGTCTGGGCGTCGAGGATCTGCGGCTGATGAGCGGGGGCGCCCTCTTTTCGCAATTCAGCGGCGTCGAGCGCCCGACGCCAATCGTCTCCGCGAACGTGAGTATGCCGGGGGTGGAACTGCCCAAGTTCAAGATCGTCGAAGTGGCCGGCCGCAAGATCGGCGTCACGAGCGTGCTGGGGAAAGAGTATCAGACGCGGGTCACGATCGACGACGAAAAGGACCTGGTCTTCACCGACCCGGCCGAAGCCCTGGCGGCGATCCTGCCGGAGCTCGAGGCCGCCAAGGCCGATCACCTGGTGCTGTTGGCCGATGCTCCGCCCAGCGAGTCGAAGGCGCTCGCCGCCAAGTTCCCGCAGTTCGACCTCGTGGTCACCGCCGAAGGGGCCGAGGAGCCGCCGCGCGTCCCGCAGAAATTGGGCGAGCGCGGCACGCTCGTCGAGCTAGGGCACAAGAGCATGTTCGCGGTGGTGCTCGGCTTCTATGGCGATGGCAAGCCGCCGCGCTACCAGCGCGTGCCGCTCGACTCGCGGTTTCCGCCCAGCGAGGAGATGACCGCACTGCTGCGCGACTATCTTAAGCAGCTCGAGACGGTCGGCCTGGCCGGACTCGGCGTCACGCCCTCGGTTCATCCCAACGCCAGCGGGCCCGACGATCCGGCCGGGCACTTCGTTGGGGCCAAGGCCTGCGGCGAGTGCCACAAGAAGGCCTTCCGCATTTGGGAGAGCCGCCCCAAGTTCTCCGATCATGGCCGGGGGCACGCCGCGGCCACCGACACCCTCATCAAGCTCGATCCGCCGCGGCAGTTCGATCCCGAGTGCCTGAGCTGCCATGCGACCGGCTGGAACGCCAAGGAGTTTTTCCCCTACGCCACCGGCTTTCTGAGCATGGACCAAACGCCGCTGCTCGCCGGCAACGGCTGCGAGAACTGCCATGGCCCCGGCGGCGCGCATGACGCGGCCGAACGCGGCTCCGACAGGGCACTGCAAGACAAACTCCGCCGGAGTGTGCGCCGCACGAAGGCCGAGGCCGAGCAGAACCTCTGCCTCAAGTGCCACGACCACGACAACAGCCCCCACTTCGAGTTCGAAACGTACTGGCCCAAGGTGGAACACAAAGGCAAGGACTAACGCAGGCGCATACACTAACCCGCAGCGCAAGCAAGGGAAAACCACTCGTCCTTCGCCAACCCCGTCCAAACCCTTCACGGGTCAGGGGCGGCAATTTCGGTTATCGCGCGAAAGAGCGTGAGCGTCCCTTGCTTGCGCTGCGGGCTAGTATCACGACAAACCGCCTGCCATTAGCCATGGCCGCCAACCTCACCCCTCAATACCTCAAGGCCGAAGAAGCCTATCGCCGCGCCGCCACGGCCGCCGAGGAGCTCGAGTGCCTGCAGGTCATGCTCCGCGAACTGCCGAAGCACAAGGCTTCGGAGAAGATGCAGTCGGAGCTCAAGCAGAAGATCAGCAAGGCCAAGCAGGAGGCCGAGGCCGAGCGCAAGGCCGGCAAGAAGGGCAATGCCGTGCGCATCCTCCGCCAGGGCGCCGGCACGGCCGTGCTCTTGGGGGGCCCCAACGCCGGCAAGAGCCAGCTCCTGGCCAGCCTCACCCGCGCTACGCCGGAAGTGGCCCCGTACCCCTTCACCACTCGCGCCCCGCTTCCTGGGATGATGGAGTTCGAGGACGTGGCCGTGCAGTTGATCGACACGCCGCCGATCACGGCCGACTATCTCGAAACGTACATGCAAGGCATGATCCGCGGCGCCGACGTGGCCGTGCTCGTCGTCGATCTCGGCGCCGATGAAGGGATCGAACAGCTCCAAGAACTGCTCGACAAGCTGGCCGGCACCAAGACGCGGCTCGCCGCGCGCTCGTACCTCGACGAGGAAGACGTGGGCCTGAGCTTCACACAAACGCTGCTCGCCCCCAACAAGCTCGACGCCGAGGGGGCCGCCGAACGCTTGGAACTGCTGCACGAGCTCTGCCCGCTCGATTTCCCCGAATACCCGATCTCCGCCCAACACGGCACGGGGCTCGAAGCGCTGCGGGCAGCAATCTACCGCGCCCTCGATGTGATCCGCGTCTACACGAAGCTGCCGACGCGCAAAGACCCCGACTACGACCGCCCCTTCACGCTCCGCGCAGGGGGCACGGTGCTCGACGTGGCGGAGCTGGTCCACAAAGACATCGCTGCGAACCTGAAGTTCGCCCGGCTGTGGGGCCAAGACGCGCACCCAGGATCGCAGGTGAAGGGAGATCACGTGCTGCGGGACAAGGATGTGGTGGAGCTGCACGCGTAAGGAGAGGTCGCGTGTACAGGATCCTGGAACTGCATCAGAGAGGCGGCTAAACTCGCCTGGGTTCAAGCCGCCCTGATTCCTTGCCTTCCTTCGCGAGCGAACGGTGCCTCGGTTCTCGCTGCGATCGGTCTTCTTCGCAACGACGGCCAGCGCGGTTCTGGTGTGGCTTGCGACACGAGATGTCTACTTCGCCGTTCTGCTGGCCGCCACCGTTATTTTTTTCGCGGCGGCGTGTCTGGGCGACTGGCTGCATTGGCTGCTGGACCTCGTTTGGACTCGCGTTGGGCCGAGGCATGAGCCGCCGAATCAGCCAGCTGCTCCTCCTGCGGCCGCTCCGCATCGAATCCTCCCCGCCGAGCCGCCGCCCCTATCCGCGAACACATCACTCGAACCTTTCCAAGCGGGCGAAAGCGCAAGACGTCCAAATATGGACGACCCGAACAAACTGCTCTCCGACATTCACGACACGCCGCAAAGGCTGCTCGCGCTCTACGAGCAGCGGACTCGTGAGAGCGCTGAGTTTGCCCAGGCGCATATGGAGTTTGCGCGAGAAGCTGACCGTCAATCGCGGGAGACCTACGCGCGCCTCCAGCAGCGGCAAAGCGTGCTGCTCCGCCTGTGGGCAATCTTCCTGGTGCTGCTAGGCGGAGTCTGCGCGCTCCTCTTTCTGCGGGCGCTGCGATGACTTTCGCAGCCGGGGCAGCGAGGACTCGAGGGCTTTACAGACCTGGCAAAGGCCTCGAACTGCTCGCGATCGCGATCGGCGAGCCGCCTTGCCGGGCATTCCGCTCCCCGCGGCAGCGGGCTACAATCGGCCTTTTCCCCACCCCCTCCCCGTACGAGACCGATTGCCGATGGCCGCCAGCGCCGCTCCGATCAAGATTGCCGTTCTCCCAGGCGATGGCACCGGCCCCGAAGTCACCGCCGAAGGGCTCAAGGTGCTCAAGGCCGTGTCGGCGCTCGAGAACTTCCGGTACGAGCTGACCGAGTTCGACTTCGGCGGCGAACGCTATCTAAAGACGGGCGAAACGCTGCCGGCCGGCGCGGTCGACGAGTTGCGCAAGTTCGACGCCATTTACCTGGGCGCCGTCGGCCACCCACAGGTGCCGCCGGGGGTGCTCGAGAAGGGGCTGCTGCTCGAACTGCGGTTTCAGCTCGACCAATACATCAACCTGCGGCCGGTGAAGCTCTTCGCGGGGGTCGAAACGCCGCTCGCGGACAAGAAGCCGGCCGATATCGACTTTGTGGTGGTTCGCGAGAACACCGAAGATCTGTACTGCGGCGTCGGCGGCTTTCTCAAGAAGCACACCAAGGACGAAGTGGCCACGCAAACGGCCATCTTCACGCGCAAGGGCTGTGAGCGCTGCATTCGCTGGGCGTTCGACTTCACGCGGAAGCGGAACAGCCCTAAGAAGATGCTCACGCTCGTGGCCAAAACGAACGTGCTGACCTACGGCCACGATCTGTGGTGGCGCACGTTCCAAGAGGTGGCCAAGGAATACCCCGACGTGAAGGCCGACTACCAACACGTCGACGCCTGCTGCATGTGGATGGTCAAGACGCCGGAATACTTCGACGTGATCGTGACCACGAACATGTTCGGCGACATCATCACCGACCTGGCCGCAATGCTGCAGGGCGGCCTGGGCGTGGCCTCCGGCGGGAACATCAACCCCGACCCCGGCGGCGTAAGCATGTTCGAGCCGATGGGCGGCAGCGCCCCCAAGTACACCGGCCAGAACGTGATCAACCCGATCGCCGCGATCGGCGCGGCCGCCATGCTGCTCGAACACTCGGGCCAGCCGAAGGCCGCTGCCCGCATCATGAAGGCCATCGAGGTCGTGACCGGCACGAAGATGAAGAGCCAGTCGGCCGGCAAGATGGGCTACGGGACGCGCGAGGTGGGGGATTTGGTGGTGGCGGCGCTGTAGAGCGGCAGGGCTCAGAGCACGTGGATATCGTCGAGTTCGATTGTTAGGCCGTCTCCCTCGAGGATCGTCAGTTCCACGGACAGATCGGACTCACCCTCTTCCGCCGTCCAGAGATGAAGCCGTACGGACCACGCGGATCGCACGGACTTGATCGGCACAACGTCGATTGAGTCGTACGAGTGGTCGGGAACTGGAACAAGCGTCCGACCGTAGTCGCGAATCGCTCCCTGGATGGCTTGCCTATCCATGCGCCGTCCCTGCGTCAAACGTTCGACCTGCTCATAGTCCCCAAGGACCAAGAGTTCGACGATTTGTCTTAGTGGCGGCCTTAACGTGCTGGTTGGTCATGGGGAACACCGCGTTGCCAGCCGGCTAACGCCGGCCGCTCGCCGTTGTGGTGGCTGGCAACGTCGCGCGCGGCGAGCAACGCCGAGGGCGAGCGGCCCAGCGTAACCTGGCCGATTCTGCGCGTGGGGCGCGGACGCCGGTTTGCTCAGCCGGCTGACGCCGGCCGCTCGCCGGAAAACGAGCCAGCGAAACCGGCGCCTTACCCCACCGTCGCCAGCGCCACCGCCAGCCGGCAGCCCTGCAAGAACTCCGGCAGCACCACATACTCGTTCACGGTGTGGATCTCGTACTGCCCCGCGCCGATCGTCACTGTCGGCAGGCCGTGTTCCACCAGCCAGTTGGCGTCGAGGCCGCCGTTCGAGAAGTGGCACGTTGGCGCTAGGCCGATCGACTCGGCCGCCCGCTTGGCGTGGGCAATCACCGCGTCGCTCTCGGCCAGCTTGAACGGCGGGTACGACACGTGGGCGTCGAACTTCACCTTGGCCGATTCGCCGCCGATGTCCTTGACGGCAGCGGCGCCCTTTTCGAAGGCTGCGCGGTAGGCCGCCGTGATCTGCGTGGCGAACGCTGCATCGGAGCTGCGGGCTTCTCCCTTGAGGAACGCGTAGTCGGTGACGACGTTCGTGGCGTCGCCGGCCGGCTTGCCAGGCTTGCCGCCGAAGACGCCGATGTTGCTCGTGCCGCGGCTCTCGCCTTTCACGATCTTGCCGAACCAGCCGCCGCGATGCACTTCTTCGAGGGCGAGCGCGGCGGCCAGGGTAGATGAAATGCCCTTCTCGGGCGCGACGCCGGCGTGGGCCGCCTTGCCACGGATCTCGATTGTGAAACTCTCCTGCCCCACGGCGCCCAGGATCAGGTCGGCCGGCAGCTTGCCATCGACGTTGAAGCCCATCGCCATGCCCTTCAGATCGGCGGGGTCGATATAGCGGGCCCCCTGCAGGCCGCTCTCTTCGCGGACGGTGAACAGCAGCGTGATCGGCGGGTGGGGCAGCTTGTGTTTGAGCAGCGTCTCGGCCAACGAGACGAGCACGGCGCAGCCGGTGCGGTTGTCGCCGCCGAGAGCGGTGGTTCCGTCGGAGAGAATGCGGTCCCCCTCGCGCCGCGGCTTCGCGCCGGCGCAGAGCGGGACGGTGTCTAAGTGCGTGGAGAAGACCAACCGCGGCCCCGGCTTCGTGCCAGGCAGATCGACGAACAGGTTGCCGGTCTGCGTCGGCAGGGGAATTCGCTCGTTGACCTTGTCGTAGCGGATCGCCGATTTCGGCACGCCGAACTTCTGCAACTCGTCGGACACGGCCTCGGCGATCGCCCGCTCCTCGCCGCTCACGCCTTCGACATGGAGAAAGCGCAGCAAGTGATCGATTGCGGTTTGCTCATCGAGCGGCAGGGAGGCGGCCATGAGAAAGGCTTTCTAACGAGGAGGAGGACAATTGAGAATTCGATACTAGTGCTGCGTCACAGCTAGAAGTTCGGGTTGCCCCTCCGATACTAGCCCGCAGCGCAAGCAAGGGAGAGCCACGTTTCCCTGGCCGAGCCTCGCAGACCCCTGCACGGGCCGGGCGGCATTTTCGGCCAGCGCGCCAGTGTGGCACAACCCTAAAATCCGTGCGTGACGCAGCACTAGCCCGCTGCGCAAGCAAGGGGGAGCTACACGTCCGTTGTCGAGCCCCGGCCGACCCCTTCACGGGACCGGGCGGCATCTTCACAGACCGGGCGGCATCTTCGGCCAGCTCGCCCAATGTCGCTTGTGTCCCTTGCTCGCGCTGCGGGTTAGTGTGTCTGTCAGTCTACAGCCCCCACGGCAGCCCCAGCACCTGCCACACCGCGAACAGCGCCGTCCAGAGCACGAACATGATCACCACGTACGGCAGCATGAGCGACACCACCGTGCCGACGCCAGCGTTCTTGTCGTACTTTTGGGCGAAGCCCACAACCATGGCGAAGTAGACGTTGAGCGGCGTGATGGCGTTGATCGGCGAGTCGCCGATGCGGTAGGCCGCCAGCACCGCCTCGGGCGATACGCCTAACTGCATCAGCAGGGGCACGAACACCGGCGCGAAGATGGCCCACTTGGCGATCGCGCCGGTAATGAGCAAATCGATGATGCCGACGACGATGATGAACCCGATCAAGAGCGGCAACGCGCCGATGTTGGCGTCTTTGAGCAGAACAGCCAGACTCACGGCCAGAATCGTGCCCATGTTCGTGTAGTTGAAGTAGGCCACGAACTGGCTAATGATCAGGAGCAGCAGGATCAGGCCGCCGAGGCCGGAGATCGCCTTTTCCATGGCCTTGATCACGTCGCCGACGCTGGCGATCGTGCGGGCGCCGATGCCGTAGCCGACGCCGGAGGCGAGAAACAGCACCATCATCACGGCGATCAGGCCGTTCATGAGGGGCGAATTGCCGATCAGTGCGCCCGTGTCGGGATTTCGCAGCGGCGCCCCCGGCGGCAGCGAGAGCGCCGCGAACACGGCCAGCACCCCGAGCACCGCCAAGCCGGCGAACTTGAGCCCGCGTCCCTCCTCGGCCGACACGCCGGCCTGCTCGTCCCCCGGCGTCTCTGCTTCGTACTTGCCCAGCCGCGGCTCGATGATCCGCTCGGTCACGAGGGCGACCACGAAGGTGAGGAACACGACCGAGGCGAACGAAAACCACAGGTTGGCCGTGAGGTCGATCGACACTCCGGGGTTCACCAGGTGGATCGCGTCGTTGGTGAACTCGGTGAGCACTGCGTCGAGCGGCTTGATGAGCATGTTCACCGTGAACGCGCCCGCCACCGCCGCGAACCCCGCGGCCAGGCCCGCCAGGGGGTGCCGGCCCACGCTGATGAAGGCCGTGCCGGCCAGCGGGATCAGCACCAGGTAGCCCGCGTCGGCGGCCACGCTCGAGAGGATGCCTACGAAGACCAGGATGTAGGTGAGCGCCTTGGGGGGCGACACGCTGACGAGCTTGCGGATGAGCGCCGTCACCAGTCCCGAGGCCTCGGCCACGCCGGCGCCGACCATCGCCACGATCATCAGCCCCACGGCCGTGAAGCCCATGAAGTTGGGGATCAGCGACGTGTACATGAACCGCAGGCCGTCGGTCGTCAGCAAACTCCTGGCGGCGGAAGTCTCGTTGGCCGCCTCGTGCGTCACCGGGTCGATCACCTGGTAGCTCACGCTGGCTCCGGCTAGAAAGAGCGCGTGCGAGAGCACGATCACCAGGCCGATCAGAATCATGAAGATCACCGCCGGATGCGGGACCTTGTTCCCGACCGTCTCCACCAGGTCGAGAAACTTCTGCATCAATCCCTTTTTCGGCGAAGCGGTTGCGTTCATGCAAACCACGGTCTTCTGCGGGGTGTTTGTTCGAACCGGACAATGTGCAAGCATAGCCCCTTTAGAGAGGCAGCAGCAGGGGAACCAGCAGCACGCTTACCACGAGCACGACCAGACTGAACGGCACGCCGATCTTCACGAAATCGCCGAATGTGTAGTTGCCGGGCGTCACCACGAGCGTATTCACCGGCGACGAGACGGGCGTCGTGAAAGCCGTGGAAGCCGCCAGGGCCACGATCATGGCGAACGGATACGGCGAGGCCTTCAACTCGTGCGCCACCGCCAGGGCCACCGGGGCCATCAGCACGGCGGTGGCCGTATTCGAGATAAACATGCCCAGCACCGCCGTGATGGCGAACAGGCAGGCCAAGACTCCGTAGGTCCCCATGCCAGAGGTCACGGCCATCAGGCCGTCGGCCGCCAGGTCGACCCCGCCGGTCGATTGCAGCGCCGTCGAGAACGGCAGCATACCGACGATCAAAATAATCGTCTTCCAGTCGATCGCGCGATAGGCGCTCGTCAGGTTCACACATCCCAACACGCCCATGAGCAGGCAGCCCAACAGGGCGGCCTGCACGTTGGGCGTCCAGCCGCTGATCATCAGCCCCACGACAAGGGCCAAGCAAAACACCGCCTGCGGCGCTTTGCCGGCCACCGGCAAGACGTCTTCGAGCTCGATGGGGAGGCGGAGAACCAAGAGGTCTCGGCCGCTGGTGCGAAGCTTCTCGATGTCCTTCCACGGGCCGACAACGAGCAAGGTATCGCCCATTTTGAGGCCTTCGGCCCGCAGTCCGCGCTCGAGGGCCTTTGTGCCGCGGCGCAAGCCGATGACCGTCAGGCCCATTTGGGTTCGCACGCCTGCCTCGGCCACCGATTTGCCGATCAGCTCGGAGCCGGGGGGCACCATCACCTCGGCCATGCCGATTTCTTGATACCGGTCGTTGAAGTAGGCGCCTGAGATGGGCAGCAACTCCAGATCGAGCCGTTTGCGCACCGCCTCGATGTCTTCTTGCGGCTCCGAGAGATCGACGAGCAGGATGTCGCCCGCGTGCAGCTCGGTTTGCGCCGTAGCGCGCAGCACCTCGCGGGCCAATCTCGTTTGACGTTCGAGCGCGATGATGCTCGCGCCCAGGGAGTCGCGCAATTGCAACTCGCCCAGCGTCTTCCCCACCAGCGGCGACGCCGGACCGATCCGCACCCGGTACTCGCGCTGGGCGAGTTGAAACTGCTCGACCCAGTCCCCCAAGCTCGGCCGGCCAGCGCCGGCCACCGACTTTTCTCCCGCCGGCAACAGCCGTCGGGCAAACGTCATATACAGCACGCCGAGGACCAGCACCGTGAGTCCGAAAGGAGTGAAGCTGAAGAAGTTGAACCCCGCCGCCCCGCTCCGCACCAGCTCGCTGTTCACGACCAGGTTGGGCGCCGTGGCCACGAGCGTGGTCATGCCGGAGATGAGCGCGGCGAAGCTCAGCGGCATCATCAGCCGGCTGGCCGAGGTGCCGGTGCTCTGGGCGATCCGCAGCACGACGGGAATGAAGATCGCCGTCACGGCGGTCGAACTCATCACCGAGCCCAAGCCGCACACCACGACCATCAGCAGCACGAGCAGCTTGAGCTCGTTGCTGCCCGCCTTGGCCGCCAGCCAATCGCCGAGCTTGCGGGCGACGCCGGTGCGGACCAGCCCGTCGCCAATGACAAACAGGGCGGCGATGAGCACGATGTTGGGATCGCTGAAGCCGGCCAGCGCCTCGCCCATGGTCACCGCGCCGGTGAAGGGCAGGAACGTGAGGGCGATCAGGGCCACGGCGTCCATGCGCGGGCGGTTGATCGCGAACATCACGATCGCAGCCGCCAACAACGCCAACACTGCCGCCAACGCGCCGCTCATTTGCCGCCCTTCGAGGGATGCCCAGGCCAACTTGGCCCCAAACTTACCGCATTCCCCCTTGCGGGGGAACCGGGCACTTGCTCGAGCGCGCCCCTTAGCACGCAAAGCAGCCTTTTGCGGATCACGCTTGGTCCCCGCTGGCGTCTTGACATCGCTGACAGTCAGCTATGCTTTACGGACCGGCCCGGCCGACCCCTTCGTGACCCTGACTGAGGACGCGCTCCCATGTGTCGATTCAGAAAACTAGTGGCACTGCTGACTTTGCTCGCCTGTGCGAGCGTGACGCCCAGGGCGTCGGCTCAGGAGGACGGCGCCGTGCGCAAGGCGGCCGAGCAGCTGACCACGGCGTTCAATGCCGGCAAAACCGACGACGTCGTGGCCATGTTCCTGCCCCAAGGGGAACTCATCGACGAGGAAGGCACGGTCTATCAAGGATCGAAGGAGATCAAGGCCCTGCTCGAGGCGTTCTTCGCCCGCTTCCCGGGGGCCAAACTGTCGGTCAACATCGAGTCGATCCGACTCTTGGGCCCGATCGCCATCGAGGAAGGCACCCGGACGATCACCACCAAGGACGGCGCCACCAAATCGCAGTTCCGCTTCCTCGCGGTGCGGATCAAAACCGACGGCGGTTGGAAGCTCGCTTCGATGCGTGACTTCGCCGACGACCCCGATCCCACGGCCCATGACCGCCTGCAGGAAGTCGCCTGGCTCGTGGGGGACTGGGTGAACGAAGGGGCCGACGGCAAGGTGGCGATCACCTACCGCTGGTCGGAGGACAAGAACTTCCTGCTCGGCGAATTCGAGTTCAATCCGGGGGACGGCCCCGCGCGTAAGTCGTCGCAGCGGATCGGCTGGGATCCAGCCGCCGGCAAGCTGCGTTCGTGGTTGTTCGATTCCGACGGCGGCTTCGCCGAAGGGGTGTGGACGATCGTCGAAGACGGCGTCGTGATCAAGTCGGCCTCCGTCAATCCCGATGGAACCACCGCCTCGGCCACCGTCAGCATCGTGCCGGTCGACAAGAATCGCTTCACGATGGCGGGCACCGAACGCATCGTGGGGAGCGACCGCGAGCCCGATTTCGAGATCACCGTCGTGCGGCGTCCGCCCAGCGCGGCCAAGTAGCACTAGCAGTCCCGCGCCGCCCTCGACCGCATTCTTCGCAAGGAGCCTCTTCATGGCCCTCTCTCGCATCACCATTTTGGCCGGCAGTTTGGCAATCGCAGGGTTGCTGCTCGATTCCTCCGTCACGCTCGGTCGCGGCGGGCGCGGCGGCGGCGGCGGCGGGGGACGCGTCGGCGGCGGAGGAGGCCGGCCCTCGATGGGACATGTGGGGGGTGGCGGCGGACGATCGATGGGCGGCTATAGCGGCGGCGCCCGATCGGCGGCCGCGCGGCCGAACGTGAATCGGCCGTCGATGGCCCATGCGTCGCGCCCGTCTCCCGCTGCTCGTCCCGCGGGGGGCGGCGCCGCGAACTTCAATCCTTCAGGCGGGCGGCCCAGCGCCGGTAATCTGGCCGCTCGGCCGGGGGGCGCGGGCGCCGGCAACCGACCCTCGGTGCGCCCGCCGAATCACGTGAATCCCGTGAGCCGCCCTTCGCTGCCCCAAGGAGGCGCCGGCAACTTGGCGAGCCGCCCGGGCGCTGGCTCTCGTCCCGGATTCGGCGACCTGGCTGGCCGGCCGGGCGGGGTTGGCGGGGGCGTCGATCGACCAAGCTTTGGCAACGCAGGACGGCCCAGCACGCTGCCAGGCAACGTAGGACGACCTGGCGCCGGCGATCGGCCGAATATCGGCGATCGACCGGGAGTCGGGCGCCCTGGCGACAGGCCCAACATTGGTGATCGGCCAGGCATCGGCGACCGGCCCGGCATTGGAGATCGACCGGGCCGGCCGGGCGACCGCCCCAACATCGGCGGCGGCAATCGCCCTGGCGACCGCTTCCCCGATCGCGACCGCCCTGCGGAACGTCCGGTGCTCGGCGGCGGCAACCGCATCAACAACGGCAACATCAACATTGGAAACCGGGTCAACATTGGCGGCGGCAACGTCGTCGGCAATCGCCCCGGCTGGGATCACGGCTGGAACAACCCCGGTTGGGGTTGGGGCGGCGGCGGTTGGGCCGGCAACTGGCACAACAACTGTATCCGCAACCATTACGGCTGGTACAACGGCTGCTGGAACGGCGGCTACTGGGGCAGCAACTGGTATCGGCCGTTGGCCTGGACGGCCGTCGGTTGGGGGCTCGGCGCGTGGACCTCGGGCTGGGGCTACGGCACGGCCTACTACAACCCGTATGTCGTGGCCAGTACTTCGGCGCCGTACGAC
This sequence comes from Pirellulales bacterium, assembly GCA_044221365.1. Lineage (GTDB taxonomy): Bacteria > Planctomycetota > Planctomycetia > Pirellulales > JBGAPH01 > JBGAPH01. The sequence continues at coordinate 28,558 of JBGAPH010000020.1, read as the reverse complement.
TACTCGCAGCCTGTGGTGGTCAACAACTACGTGAACGGCGACGCCAGCGCCGATGTCGCCGCCGCGCCGCCGGCCGAATCGCCCGCCACGGAGCAGGCGACCAAGCTCTTCGACGCTGGGCTCGCGCAGTTCAAGTCGGGCGACTACCGCGGCGCTCTCACCAAGTTCGATGCGGCGCTCCAGAAGCTGCCGGACGATCCCGTGGTGCATGAAGTTCGCGCGCTCGCGCTGTTCGCCTTGGGGGACTACAAGCAAGCCGCGGCTGCGCTCAACTCGTTCCTCTCGTCGGCCCCCGGCATGGACTGGACGACGATGAGCAGCCTCTGGGGCAATGTCGACGAGTACCAGGCTCAGCTCAACAAGCTCGACGCTTACACCCAGGCCCACCCGAACGATCCGGCCTCGCACTTCGTGCTGGCTTACCATGCGCTCGTGCTCGGCGACAAGGATCGCGCGATCAGCGCGCTGCAGGTCGTTGTCAAAAACCAGCCCAAGGACACCACGGCCGCCCGGATGCTGGCCGCGCTGCAGCCTCCGGCATCGTCGTCGGCCCCGGCTGCTGCGCCAAGCGGCGACGAGCCGCAGATCGACCTCGTAGGAAACTGGCGTGCCAAGGCCGGGGACACCACCATCGATCTAAGCGTGACGGACAACTCGCAGTTCACCTGGAAGGCGCAGCAGGCGGGCAAGCCGGCAGTGTCGCTGAAGGGGGAACTCCAAGCCGACGGGGATCAGCTCGTGCTGGCCAGCGCCGACCAAAGCTCGATGGACGGCGTCGCCACGCCGCTGGGCGCCGACAAGTGGCGGTTCGCCCTCAACGGGGCGCCGGCCGACGATCCGGGCTTGAGCTTCAGCCGAGTAAAATAGCGCGTTCGAGAGCCCGCGCTTAGAAGTTGTACTGGAACAGCGCGTTCACCCGGTCGGCCCGCGCGCTCTGCAGGTCGATGTTCGCGCGCTGCCCCCACACGTACTCCACGCCCAGCGACATGTTGCGCAGGGGGATGAACCACAGGCTCGTGGCCAGGTACTTTGCGCCGTGGTAGGTGCTCGTGGGCTGGCCGCCGTTGGCGCCGACGAAGTCTTCCGAGTACGTCGTGTTCCAGAGCCACTTGGCGTCGAACCAGTGTTCGTAGCTGGTGCTCCAGCCGGCGGTGTAGAGCGTGCTGAAGTTGCCGGTGAGTGGATCGACCTGGCCGTCGAGCCCCAGGGCGGCGGTGTCCTGAATGTAGCGGCCGATGCCCCAGCCGCAGGTGTACTGGGCGAGGATTCGGCTGCGGGTTAGGCCGTCGGGGTCTTCGTCGCGCACGGGGTTCGTGCCCAGGAACATGGCCCAAGGATGGAACACCGTGCTGCCGCTTACGCCCCAGCCGCTGCGGCGGGTGACCGCGCCAAAGTCGGGGCGGTAGCCGATCGACCGCGCCACGCCGGAGATCTGAAGGTGCCCTAGGTCGGCCTCATACCGGATGTGCGTGGCCGCGTCGGGAATGTCTTGCACCGGCGTGCCTTGGCCGTTGGTCGTGATGTCGGAGAAGGGCCCCTCGACGCCGGCGGCCCAGAACCAGCCGTCGCACCCCAGCGGCAACGTCATCCGCGCGCTGGGACGCCGCTGGTTCACCAACCCGCGCGGCCCGGCGAAGTCGACCGTCGACGGCCAGGCGTTGCCGTCCATGAACACGGTGTTCTGCTGGCCGAAGCGGAAGTAGCCGAAATCAACGAAGGCGAACCGCAAGCGAAACGGATTGCCGCCGCCGCCGACGGCCTGATTCGGGCCGTTGAAAAAGTCCCCTTCGATGAACGTGTGGACGTTCCAGTCCTTCACGTTGGTGGGCGTCCAAGTCTCGAGCGCGAAGCGGCTATAGCGGGCGCTGAGGTTCTGGTTCTGCCCCACCTGTTGCGGCACCGGAATCGTGTTGGTCACGAAATCGTCGCGGCTGCCGATGGGATCGAAATCGTAGAGCCCCGTCAGCCGCACGAAGCCCCGCAAGCGGAACGAGGTGTTCGTGCCAGGTACGAGGAACGACCCGGGCATGATGCCGCGAACGACGAACTTCTCGCGCTCCTCGTCCGTCACGCGGACCGGCGGACTGATGCGGACGAACTCGGGGGCGCCGGGGGCGTCTTGAAACTCGCGAGCTTCGTAACCCCGCGGCGCGTAATCGGCGAGTGGCACAGGTCCTACGCCGGGCAGTTCGGAGTCGGCCTCCCGGAGCATCGTTTCGTAGAGGTCGAGCGGCTGATACCCGTCGTCGGCGCCCGGGGCGTTTTGCACGTCGTCGGGGTTCGTGTCGCTGGGCGTTTGGGCCGGCGTGGGCGCGTCGGCTTGCCGGGCTGCTAGCAGGGCCGGCTGGTCCGTGAGGGCGGGCGGGCCGCTCAGCAGCGGTTCCCCAGAAATGGCGGGGCCGACCGAGATTGCTGGCGACGGCGCTTCGGCGACTGGCGGCAGCGGCTCGACCAGCGCCGCTTGCGCAAACGCTAGGCCTGCCCAGCCGAGCGCCGCGAACGCCGCAGTCGTTGCCCGCAAAACGCCGAATCGCATGCTGCCGTCGGACCTCCTGGTTCGCCGCAGGCGCGGGGCATTCCCTAGCCGGCAAAGCTTTCGTCTTCGGCATGATCGGCAAAGTTTTCCACGCCAGATGATGAAAACCACCCCTCGAGCGGGATAAGCCAGGCTTTTTGCAAGCGCGGCCTCACGCGCAAGGTAAAGGCCGCGAAGCGCCATCCTCAACGGCGCTCCGCGGCCCTGGAACAGTGAACCGGCAAGGTTACTGCTTCGTCGCGCCGGGCCGGCTGCTCGTTTGGGCCGCGCTGCCGCCCGCGTGCGGCAGTTGCCGCATCACTTGCTCCGCCTGGCGGATGTGCTGATCCGTGGTTTGAATCCCTTGATCCACAAGCGCCCGCAACTCGCCCGTGGCGTGCCGCTGGGCGACCTGCAGCTTGTCGCGCATGCCCATGTGCTCGACGAGTTGGAGGGCCATGAACCACTTGTCGAACTCGGCCCCCTGCTGCTGACCGAGGAACCGCTCCGTGCTCTGCAAGCACTGGTCGGCCAATTCGCGGTCGAAGCTCACCAGCGGCGAAGCCCCGAGGTCGTAGCGCTGCCATTCCCCCCGCTGCCGATCGCCCTGCTCGGCGTGCGCGGGGTTGGTGGCGGTCCGTGCCTGGGCGTCGGCCCCGTTGTTGGCCTTGGAGTCAGCGTCTCTGCTGGCGGCGCGACCCGCCGGATCACGCTGCGGCGCGAAGGGATTGGCGGCGCCATCGGCCCGCTCTCGAGCGCCGGCCAACTGGGCGAGCTTGGCGATGACCGTGCGCCTGGCTCATCTCTTGGGCGAACTGCTTCACTTCGGCGTTCTGCGCGCGGTTCGCGGCGAGGCGACTGACCGCGACCTCCTTCTGATTGCCGATCAGCAAGAGGGCCGCCAGGGTGCGGTCGTCCAACTTCTGAGCGGCATGCTCGCCGGCATGCGCCCGCTCGCGTTCTGCGTCGATCGCCTGGCCCGGCTGCCGGTCACGCTGGCGACCGCTCTCCTGAGCAGCTTCGGACTGGTTCTGCGCGGCCGGATCGCGGGCTTGGTCGGTGGCCTGGGCCCAGGCTGCGGCGCCCATGGTCAGCGGGGCGGCGCACGCGCCAACGAGGCCGAGGCGACGAATCCAGGAACGGTTCATGATGATCTCCTCATCGAGCGAAAAGAGGGTGGCGGGAGGCAAGGGCCCCCGAGCGCGCAGCCGCTAACACGACTCACACGCGCAACCTAGGGAGCGCAGTCTTGCGCAGAGGCCTCGCTCCAACCCTGGCCGAGGCACGTGCGGACGCCGCCTGAAAAGCGCCGCGATTTCGTGAATTGCTGTTTCGTAATTCGTGCGCTGGTGCCCATGCACCGATCGCCACGAACGCTAGCACCCACTCGGGTTCGAGTTCGAATTGCCGCACGATTCGTGCCCAATCCATCCATCAGCCGTGCAAGCGCGACCTTCGCGAGTCACAACTCGAAGCGGTTCGATGGCATGCAGACAATTTGCGGCGGAGCGCAAATGCCTTGCGATTCCCGCAGGGGCGAGCGCCGCTGGCTACGAAGGAACCAGTCCGCTGGCGGGGCGACCAAGCGGCAGACGCCGAGCGGTTACACACTCCAAACGCGGCGGCGCCCGCGAGCTCGCAAACCTAGGCACGGGAATTGCCTTCGAATTCAACCATCATTCCGCACCAACCTTGCTGCGAGGACAGAATCATGGCGGTTCTAAACGATCGACCCATTCGCGCGGGCGTGTTCAGCACGGTGGCTTCAGCCGATGCGGCCGTGCGGCGGCTGCTTGCCGCGGGGTTCGGCGAGGACCAAATCACCGTAGTCTGCTCGAACGAAGCCATCGAGGCCAAGTTCCGCCCGTTCGAGCATCAGGATCCCGCCGGCGCCCACACGCCGGCGGCGGCAGTCGCAGGAGGTACGATCGGCGCGGTGATCGGCGGCCTCACCGCGGCCGTGGCGACGGCTGCGACGGGAGGCGCTGGCTTGCTCGTGTTCGGCAGCTTGGCTGCCTGGGCCGGCGGAGTCGTGGGCGGACTGGCCGGCGCCATGATGACCCGCGGCGTAGAACGGGAACTGGCCAACTATTACGACCAGGCTGTGCAAGCGGGCAAGATTTTGGTCGCGGCCGAGGCGCGAGATCCCGACGATTTCGCCGCGTTGGCAAAGGCTTCGCAGATTCTGGCCGACGCGGGGGCCGAGCCGGTCCCGCTCCGCGAGGGTTGAGGAAGGGGTGAGCGCGTCGGGGCCGCTCAGGCAAAGGGTTTCATTCGGGGCCGCGAAAAACTACTTGAAAGGACTCGATCATGTGGAAATGGGTTTCGCTCGCCGCCTTTCTGGGCGAAGTGGCGGTTCACTCGGCGCCTCTGAGCTCCTCGAACGCCCGACTCGACTGGGCGGCCGCGGCCATTGCGTTCGCTGCTACCTGCGCGGCGGCCGGCCACTGCGCCGCGCAGTTCAATCCGCTCGCAAGGGCGGAGCAAGAAGAAGCTTGAACACGACACTCGCAGCCAACGTACCTTAACCGAGTGCTCGAATGCCTCTAAAGCATCGGCGCGAGGCAGTTGCCAGCCGTCGTCAACTTGCACGAGCGCGAACGAGAAATGCGCCGACTGGCGGCAAGCGGCAAGCGGGAAGCGGAGCAACCTAGAACGGAATTGCAGCCCGGGCAGAGAAGAGGAAAGACATCAATGCGTGCCACTTTGGTAACTTTGGCGCTGCTGCTGGCAGCTTGTGCGAACACCCGCTCGCTCCGAGCCCAGCCGTTGGGGGGTACCGCGCCCAATGCGCTGCCCGGCTCGCTGCTCGAAGAGGCGCCCGGTCTCGAACTGCCTAGCGAGACGACTGAGGAGCAAGGCGCCGTGACGCCCGGGCTGTTGCCCTCGAGCGACTCCTCCGAGGCGGCTCGCCGCGGCGCGGCCGATTCAAGCGCGGAAACGTCGGCCGAGCCCGCGCCGCACTTTGAACCACTCGCCGCGCCGGACCAGCCCGCCGCGGTCGCCCCAAAGCGGTCGGCCCCGGCTGCAGAGCGATCTACGCGACCCTCGACGACGACCCGCACTGCCCCCGTTCCGCGCACGACGAATCAAACGCGCGGCGACCTTCCGGCTCCCCCAGCAGGGAGCGCAGACGACGCCTGGAGGTTCAAGTGGCACGACGAGTTGTGGTGGTACTGGACGCCGGATAAGACGTGGCGGATCTTGCAGGCCGGCCGCTGGGTGCCCTACCAGAAGGGCGCCTACTATGCCCGGGAATCCGCGAGGATGCGAAGTCAAGGCGCGCTCACGGAATCGACGCCGTCCTACTCGTCCACGATCGTGAACGGCGCGACGAACTACTCAAGTGGAAACGTCTCGACGTACACGCTCGGGCCGCGGCGGTGGGCGATGGGCTATCGAGGCGTTGGGCCGGCTTATCGAAGCGATGGCTACGGGCGTTATAGCCCGCCGACCTATTACCCCGGTTACGGCCGGACCTTCGGCTACGAAGGCGCCTATTACGGGGGGTACAGCCCTGGATACGGGGGATCGTACGGCCCGGGCTACGGCGGCGCTTACTACGGCTCGCCGGGCGCTGCCATCGGAGGAGCGATTGGCTCATCGATTGGCGGCTGGGGCGGAGGTGGGATCGGCGCCGGCATCGGCACAGGCTTTGGCCGCGGCTGGTGAGCGCTATGCCGTACCCAAGACTCGCGCCCCAGGCAGAGGCCTGGGGC
>JBGAPH010000020.1:0-22288 GCA_044221365.1 Pirellulales bacterium | reverse complement strand
GAACGATCGACAAGCGGGGTCAGGCCCAATTCCCGACAGCCGCCCAGTCGATTTCGCAGGTCGGGCTGGGCGCCTGTGATGACGAAGCCCTGGCCCAACTCACGGCCGCGTGCCTTTCGCGGTCGGATTCCGCGCCTGCGATCAGTCCTAGGCGGGTCCCCGTGGGGCCTGGCACGTACAGCAATTGCTCAGCGGCATGCGGTTCGTAGTCGGCCATCGCCGCATCGGCATTGGCGGCGACCGCCTGGCTCCAGGCGGCGCTCGACTCCGAGGCCGCCGCCTGTCCGCTGTGCGCAGCGAGCACAGCGAACGAACGTGCGCTCGCACGCACGTTGCTGCTAGCGCCGCCGACAGCGGAGTTCGCCCCTGCGAGACCACTGGCCGATGCCGCGCCCAATCTCAACGCCTGGGCCACCGTGACGGCGGCGTTCACACCGCCGGCGGAATCCGACCCCGCCACGCTCAAATTCGCCCCTTCGACGATCAGCGTGCGGAGTTGGGCGGCCGTGAGGTGAGGGTTGGCTGACAGGGCTAGCGCCGCCAGCCCTGCCACTTGGGGCGTGGCCATGCTGGTTCCGCTCAGCCGACCGTAGCGGCCATCCGGCAGTGAGCTATACACGTTGACCCCAGGCGCATCGACTTGTGCGGCGCCGCTCGAGCCGACGCTGTTGGAGAAGCTGGCGTGCCTCAGGGACGAATCGTAGGCCCCGATCGACAGCACGTTGTCGAGACTCGCGGAGTAGCGGGCCGGCCAATCAGGTTGCGCCGCCCCGTCGTTGCCGGCGGCGGCCACCACGAGCACGCCGTGCTGCTGGGCGTAGCGCAGGGCGCTGCCCATCTGCCCCGAGGTGCTCGTGGCCCCCAAGCTCATGCTGATGATTTGGGCGCCGTTGTCGACCGCGTAACGGATGCCCGCGGCCACGTCGGCCAGGCTGCCGCTTCCCGTGGCGTCGAGCACGCGGACCGCCATGATGTTCGCGCCGTAAGCGACGCCCGTCACGCCTGTGCCGTTGTTGGCCCCGGCAATCGTGCCGGAGACGTGCGTGCCGTGCATGTTCTCGTCGTCCGGCACGGCGTCGTTGTCGACGAAGTCCCAGCCGTGGACGTCGTCGACGTAGCCGTTGCCGTCGTTGTCGATGCCGTCGCCGGCGATTTCGCCGGGGTTCACCCAGAGTTGGCTCTGGAGGTCGGGATGCGTCAGGTCGACGCCCGTGTCGATCACGGCCACGGTCACGCCCTGCCCCGTATAGCCGGCCGCCCAGGCCTCGGGGGCGTTGATCGCGTTGAGGTTCCAATCGTTCGCGCCGCCGAAGTTCGGCACGTCGGGCAAGACGCCCGGCGGGGGATCGCTCGGATTGCTGGGCAGGGCGTCGGCAGTGAAGGTCAGGTGCAGGCTGTAGCTCAAGTCGGCCGGGCTATAGACGAGCACGTAGTACCGCCCCGCTGAGAGCGCGCCGGAATAAGTCGGATCGACCGCCGTTTGCACGTTGACGACCTGGTGCTGGTCGTTGAACACCGCGAACACGGCGCTCGTCCCGTCCGGCGTATCGAGTTGGATCTGGCCGGCGCCGCTCTGCGTGACGTCGAAGGAAAAGAAGTCCACCACGTCGTTGGGCCCGACCGCCTCCGACGCCGCCAGGGAACTGCTCAGCGTCCCCAGATCGCGGGCGGTGTCGAAGGTGCTGCCGGCGGTGTCGACGGGCTGGACCGGCGCGTCGGCCGTAGCGGAGAGCGAGAGCTGATAGCGAGTCGAGGCCCCCAGGTAGCCCATCACGCCCACGTAGTACGTGCCGGCGTCGAGGTCGAGCGAGGCCCTTTCGGCTGCGGCGCCGTAGTTGGTCGACGACGCCAGCAGCGACCCATCAGCCGAGAGCAGGTAGAGGTCGGCGTCGGCCGTGAGTCCCCGTCAGGTTGGCGCTCCACTGGCTCGAACTCTTGAGATCGAACACGAACCAATCGGTCGGCGCGTACCAAGAGACGGAACCGCTGTACGACTTCTGACCGTCAAGGGGACCGACGTCGACCGTCGACGCGGCAGATGCCTCTCCCGAATGGGAAGGGGAGGCAGCAAGGCAGGTCTGCGAGAGAGAATCATCCGTCAATGCGTTGACGGAGAGTGCCCACCGCGACTCGAGCAACTCGAGACTGATACGCCGCGAGCGATTGCCCGCACCCCCATGCTTACGCTTGCCGCGCATGCGCCACCTCGATTGCCGCACGAGCCTTGTTCCGAGCCAGATGAGCTGCGAAGAGGGGCGATCGGCCAACAGCCGATCGAACGCCCTCGTCTCTGTCTGATCCTAACAACGAGTCGCGTTTTGGGCACGCAATCCGACGGGCGATCGGAGCCCAAATGGCTGTCGTTTTGGCCAGGAATCGAGCGCGCGTTCAAACCGTGCGTCGCTTGCTGCTAGCAACCTGTCGCGAGCGGCGGCTGCCGGCGGCGCGAGTCGTCGAGCATCCCCTGCAGCGTGCGGCTGATTTCGCTCGAAAGCTGCTCGTCGTAGCTGCGCCCCGCGTCGGCCGGCACTTCGATGGCCGGCGCGGCCTCGATCACCGTCTTCCAGGGCCGGATGACCCGCGCGTCGTCGTTGAGGTCCTCGTCCAACCGCAGCACGGTTTCCACCAGCCGGTCCGGCGTCAGCTCGTGGCAGTAGGCCGGTGGGTAGAACGCAAGCTGCTGCGCCAGGTAAAGATCCGCGAGCTGCCGCCAACGCCGCGCGTTTTCCTCCGCGGTGACCTTGCGGGCGATCATGTCAGGCAACATCGCCGCCCGCAGCTTCTTGACCCGCGCCACGACGTGGTCTTCGTTGGGTCCGCCGTTCCATTCCTGCTCCACGGGCGCGAGCAGGCGCTCGATCAGCCGCGTGAGCCGCTGCTGCACGTCGCCGCGCTGGGGCGCCCCCAGGTGCTCGCGCTCCTTGAGCTCGAGCAAAGCAAGCTGCACGTCGAGCGTGCGCTGGGCCAGAGAGCGGCCGGCCCGCGGGCTCCAGGTCAAGCGGGCTTCGAGCTCCGCCACGATCAGCGCGAGCGTCGCTTCGACATCCCCTTCGAAGGTGTGCCGAATCGCCACCGGGTGGACCACGACTCCGCCCTTGGCGCCGGCCTTGGCTCGGCGCTTGGCCGCGGTGCGGGCAATGAACGCCGGCCCGTCGAGCAGCGGATAGACCAGGTCGTTGGAACCGGTGGTCACCCCTTCGGGAAAGATCACCAGCGGCCGCTCGGCGCCTACGAGAGCGTCGACCGCCTCGTTCACGGCCGCCCGGTCGGCCCCCTCGCGATAGATGCTGAAGCCGCCCATGCGGCGAATCATGAACGACTGGAACCGCGAGTGCTTGAACAAATGCCAGCTCGCCATGGCATACAGGTGCCGCTTGATCTTCCGCGAGAAGATGCCGAGCACCATGGGGTCGGCGGTGCGGCTGTGGTTGGGCGCGAGCAGGATGCCGTGCCCGGCCTCGATCGACCGCCGCACCTGCTCCACGCCCCGGCACTCGACCTCGACCACGCCGAAGGCCCGCGCCAGGTAGCCATCGAGCCAGAGCTGAATGAAGTCGGGCCAGAGCCGGCCGCGGTGAGGCGGGATGAAGCGATACTGGTCTTCGAAGACGACGCGTTGCATGCCGTGCATCCGCCAGGAAAGACTGCTGGTCGGCCGGCTCACGCCAAGCCGCTCGCCCGGCGACCGGATCCAGACGCCCCGGTCGCTCTATGCCGAACAGGCGAGACTTTACTTCATCGTATAACGCGGATGAAGTCGGATCTGGGCGGGGGCCGACCGAAGAGCGATGCCCGGCGCTGCGTTGCCGGCCGCAACTCCCCCCTCCCCTCCCCTACGATCCGCACGCTCGCTCCCTGCGCATGACTGTACCTCGGCGCACCCGTCTGACCAGGCTGCAACAGGCAGCCCCCGCAGCCGCTCCGGCCGCCGGCGTGGGGCGCTATGAAGAGCCGTTTCTGGGCTACCTACGGAGCGAGTGCCACCTTTCGGCCAACACGGTGGCGGCCTATGCCCGCGATCTGCGGCGGTTTGGCCAGTGGCTGGGGGGCCGCAACGCGACCCGGCTCTCGATCCAGGACCTGGCCGACTACGCCGGTTGGCTGCACCGCAAAGGGCTCGCGCCGGCGAGCATTGCCCGCCATGTGATCTCGCTCAAGGTATTTTTCCGCTATTTGCAGCTCGAGGGGCTGCTCCGCGACAACCTGGCCGAGCTTTTGGGTACCCAAAAGCTCTGGCAGCGCGTGCCGAACGTGCTCAGCGAGGAGCTGCTCGAACGCTTGTTCGTGGCCCCGTTCGAGGGTGAAACCCATTGGCGGCGCGACCGCGCTTTGCTTGAATTACTGTACGCCACCGGCTGCCGGGCTTCGGAGATTTCGAGCCTGGCCCTGGCCGATGTCCACCTGGACGAAGGTTTTTGCCGCTGTCGGGGCAAAGGCGACAAGGAGCGCCTCGTGCCCATCAACCATCGAGCCGTCGCCGCGATTCGGGCCTACCTCGAGCAGGAGCGCCCCGACTCCGCGGCCGGACTCGATCCGCCCCCGAAAGCCCTGCTGCTTTCGGGGCGCGGCCGCCCCTTGGGCCGCGAGCGGATTTGGGAGCTGTTCAAGAAGTATGCCGGCCGGGCGGGCATTCCCCAGGCGGCCAGCCCCCACACCATGCGGCACAGCTTTGCCACGCACTTGCTGGCCGGCGGCGCCGATCTGCGCAAGGTACAGGAAATGCTCGGGCATTCGAGCATCGCCACCACCCAGATTTACACCCACGTCGACCCGACGAGGCTCAAAAACGTCCACCGACAGTTTCATCCCCGCGGCTAACGCGGCCGAGAAAGCATGTCCACCTCGCAAGCGTCTGAAACAGCCAACTTTGGGGCAATCCATCTACAGCGGCCGCTCCGACGGGCCTCAGCCCGCCGGCTGAAATGCGCGGTCCTGGGCGCGACGGGCTTCGTTGGCCGCCACTTGGTTGCGGCGCTGTCGGCCCGCGGCGACCAGGTGCGCTGCATTGCCCGGCCGACCTCGGATATCGGTGCGCTGGCCGGGCTCGACGTCGAAGTGCAGCGGGCAGATTTCGCCGACTTACCGGCTCTGAAGCGGGCTCTGGCCGGCGTCGAGTGCGTGTTCCACACGGCGGGTGTGACCAAGGCATTTCGTCCCCAAGAATTCGACCAAGGGAACGTGCAGACGACGCGGCATTTGCTGGCCGCTTGCGTCGACCGTCAGACGCCGCCGCAGGTGGTGCTGGTCTCGTCGCTGGCGGCAGTCGGGCCGTCGCCCGTCGATCAGCCTCGCACCGAGTCCGACCAGCCTGTCCCCGTTTCAGAATACGGGCGCAGCAAGTGCGCCGCCGAAACTGCGGCCCGCCAGTTTGCTGGGTGGGCGCCGATTTCGATCGCCCGCCCGCCGATGGTCTTCGGCCCCGGCGAGCGCGACGTGTTTGCGATCGCGCTGTCGATCGCTCGCACGGGAGTGCATTTCGTTCCGGGCTGGCGAGCGCGGCGGTATTCGCTGGTCCATGTGGCCGATCTGGCCGAAGGCCTGCTCCGCGTGGCGGAGGCCGGGGAGCGGCTGCCTTCTCCGGGAGCGACGCCGGACGACTGGTCGAAGGGCGTTTACTTCCTGGCTGACGACGAGATGCCGACCTACGCGGAGCTGGGGCGGATGATGGGGCGGGCTTTGGGGCGGAGGACCCGCGTGGTGATGATGCCTCCGCGGGCCATCTACGTGGCCGCTGGATTCAACGCGGTCTGGTCTCGGCTGATCGGCCGACCCGCCGCTTTGAACTTCGACAAAGCCCGCGAAGGTCTGGCTGGCTCGTGGACTTGCAGGGCGGCCAAGGCGCATCGCGAACTTGGCTGGGCGCCGGAGGCGAAGCTCGAAAAGCGGATGTCGGAAACGATGAACTGGTGCCGCGAGGCAGGCTGGATCTAGGGCAGCATGCCGCGACGCAGCGATGCTCGAGAAGAACCGCCCCTTTTCCCGCTACTGCCCCAAGCGACGCAAGAGTTCGCCTTCCCAGTACGCATACTGGGGATCACCCAGGCGGAAGGAGAAGACCGCCTCTGGCAAGCTGTGATCCCCTCGAAAGAGGGAGGGGACCCGGACCAATACGGCGCCGTCGGCCCGTCGCTCCAAGACCCAATCTGCAGGTGCGTAGCGCTCCGTCACCGGCGGCACAAGAGGTTCCGCCAGAGGGAGATCGAACGCGGCGGCGCAGGTCGGATCGGTCATGAAAGTTCCGAGAGAGGGCGGGCGGAAGCACATTGTCGCGTTTCCGGCCACTGAATTCTAGGTCAAACTGTTCCGGATTTTCAGGCCCCTCCCGACGTCGGCTGGGAGCCGGCTCCCCAAGAAGAGCAAGAGCCATGCCGGGGGTGAACCTTGCTACGGTTGAATCTCAACCTTTCCCCCGGGCCGACCCCAGGCGCGGCCAGGGTTCGGTGGACGGGCTTCCCGTGGCTAAACTAGGAGTCACCACCACAAACACTTTTCCTCCGCCATGCCCGATTCCGAGCAAGACCTGTGGCAGTTGGCCGAGACGGCGCGGCTGTTCAGCGCGGCGGCTCGGGTGCGGCTGGCGGCCAAGTACCATGCCAAGCGGGGGGAGCAGCCGGCGAGCGCGGCTGATGTGGCTCACTGGCTCGTGCGAAAGCGCGTGATCACGCCGTATCAGGCCAAAGTGCTCCTTGCGGGTCGGCCAGGACCTTTTGCATTCGGCAAGTACCTGGTGACCGACAAGATCGGCCAGGGCCGTTTGGCAGGCCTGTTTCGCGCGATTCATCGACCCACGAACTGCCCGGTGCTGCTCGAGTTTCTCAAGTCGCCGCGGCCTGGTTCGCCCGAGTGGAAGCAGATTGCGGCTCGCGCGGCCAAGTTCGCGGAGCAAGCCGAGACGCGGCTCGTGCGCAACTACGAGCTTGTCCACCACACGCCCTACGCGTTCGCCGTCCACGAGTCGCTCCGCGGGGCCGCGGCCGCCGAGAGCATTGCAGCCGAACGTTCGCCGGCGGATGCTTGCGCGTTCGCGCGTGAGGCCGCGCTGGCGCTCGACGAACTGCACTCGGCCGGGCTCGTGCATGGCCGCGTGTCGCCGGAAAACCTGTGGCTTGATGAGCAACTCGGCCCGAAGCTGTTGTGGCTGCCGCCGCCAAGCGCCGGCACGCCCGCCGACGATGTCCGCGGCCTGGCCCGGTTGTTGCGGAGTTTGCTCGGCCCGAGCGAACCGCCGGAGCTGGCGCGGGTATTGAACTGGCTCACGCCGGCGGACGCCGCGGCCACGCCCACGGCGCGCGAGGCGGCCGCCGCGCTCCTGCCTCTTTCGTCGGCGCTGCCGGCGGCGGCGCAGCGCTCGCGGCGGCGGGCCGCCTATGTGGCTTGGCTGGCCGAACACCGAGGAGGTGGCCGCAAAAAAAGTTCCCCGGGCCCCGCAGCCCAAGCGGAGCAGGATCCGCCGCTCGAAACGCCCATTGCTGCTGCGCCCCCGATCGACATCCGCATTCAATCGCCTGGCCCCCTGGCGAGTCCGCGGACGCGCCGGGCGCCAGCGAGCAGCACTCCCTTGCTCGTGTCCTTTGGCGTCACCGCAGTTCTCGCCCTGGTCGCGGCAACGGTCGTCTGGTCGTTCTGGCCTAGCCAAGGCTCACAGCGACCTCGGCAGAACGATGTCGCCGCGACGCCCCCCAAGCCAGCCGCTACGTCGCAACCGGAAACTCCCACCGCGCCCGAAACCGCGGCGGACGATGGCGCCTCGCTCTGGGCTTCGCCCACCGCAGGCAAACCGCTCGACGTGGGTTTACTCGGCGCCGGCGCGCAACTTCTGCTGGCCGTGCGCCCCGCGGAGCTGTGGGCGAATCCCGAAGGCGAGCGGCTCGTCGGCAGCGTCGAAACCTTGGGCTTCGATCCCGCTGGTTGGCTCGAATCGGTCACCGGACTGCCGGTCAGCGAACTCGAGTCGGTGCTGCTGGCGGTCTATGCCCGCGAGGAAGGGGCGATCGAGGTGTCCTTCGTTGTCCGCACCCACGCGGCAATTCCCGACCTGGCGAGCCGCTGGCCAGGAGCTCAGGCCAGTCCCGTGACGAACGGCACGGTTTACCAGACCGAGGGCTGGAGTTACTTCGTGCCGCGGGCGCCGGAGCGAACGTTTGCCGTGGCGAAGCTGCCGCTCCTTCGCGAGATCGCCGCAGCCACCGAGTCGCCGCCGCTGCGCCGCGAGCTTGAGGGGCTGCTCCAGGCGACCGACCGCGATCGGCAAGTCACGCTCGTCGCGGCGCCCGCCTACTTCTTTCTTGCTGGCCAAGGGGTATTCGAAGGCAGCGCCGCGGGGCTGGAACTGCCGCTGCGACAGTTCTTGGGCGAGGCGCTCTCGGCCGTGGCCCTGAGCATCCACCTGCACGATGAGGACCTCTTTGTCGAGCTGCGCGCCGTCGGCCGGGCCGATGCTCGCGCGCGGGCGTTGGCCGGAGAGTTGGCCGCGCGGCTGCAAGCCTTGCCGAACCAAGTGAAGGACGCCGTGCATACGGCCAATCTGTCGCCCTATTCGCGGGAGGTGTTGCTCGACCTGCCGCGGATGATCGAAGAACTGGCCGCCTATACCCGCAGCGACACCGAGCAAGGTCAGGCGGTGCTGCGGGCGTATTTGCCGGCCCGCGCCGCCCACAACCTGGCCCTGGGCGGGGGATTGCTGGCCCTGGAAACGGGGCGCGCGGCCGGGAGCGCGGTCCCGGCACGGCCGGCCGCGCGGCCGCTTGCCGAACGGCTGCAGCAGCCTATCTCCCTGGTTTTCCCCAGGGAAACGCTGGAAACCGCCCTGCAACAATGGGGCGAGGCGGCGGAAGTCAAGATTGCGATTCAGGGAAGCGATCTGGAGGCCGAGAGCATCACGCGCAACCAGTCGTTTGGCCTCGATCTGAACCAAAAGCCAGCCGAAGAAGTGCTGCGGAAAATCCTTTTGCTGGCGAGTCCCGAAGGTAAGCTGGTATATGTGATAAAGGCGGCCGGCCCCGGCGAGGATTCGCCGAGCCTGATCGTCACCACCCGCGCCGCGGCCGAGCGGCGTGGCGAGCCGATCCCGGCCGCACTGCAGAAACCGCGTTAGCCGCGCGGAACCCTGGCAATTCCCTCGACCAACGTTCAAGCCAGCATGGCGCTTTTCTCGATCTCCTGCGAAACCTGCGGCGCACGGCTCAAGGTGCGCAGCGTACAGGCGCTGGGCGAGATCGTAGGCTGTCCGAAGTGCGGCAGCATGATTCAGGTCGCTGCGCCCGAGGGTTGGTCGCCCCCGGCGATCGCCGGCGTTGCGACGGCTGAGGATCACGCACCGCCGGCCGACGCGGCCGACGACGCGCAACAGCAGACCGCGGTCGAAGAGCAACTTACCGAGTCGACCGCGAGCCGTAGCTTGATGTGGCTCGGGCTGGCCGCCGCCGGACTGCTGCTGGTTGCTGGCCTCGGCGTCGCCTGGTGGCTTGCCGGCGGACAAACCGAGGTCGCGCAGGGGCCGGGCGCACTAGCGTCGCCGGCCGATCCCCCGGCGAGCGTCGAACGGGATGCTGCCGGGCAAGCGACCGAGACATCGGATCCCGTGGAGGCGACAGCGCCGGCCGCGCAGGTCGAACCCGAGCCGGCAGACCAGACTTCGCAGCTCGCTCCTGCCGAGCCAGCGCCGACTGCGGACGAGACATCAAACGCCGAGCCGCCGACCGGACACGAACCTCCCGCAGGCGAGGCCGCGGAAACTCCGGCGCACACAGTGCCGCCCGCGCCCCCCGTCTCCAAAGAGGCAGAACCGCCACCGCCCGCCGCCGAAAAGACGGACCAACCGGGCGCTGCAGCGCCCGCTCCCACCGTGCCTCCCCGGCCACGGTCGCAAGACCTGAGGGCGCGCCTGGCCGCGCCGCTTTCCAGCATCAAGTTCACCAACGTGGCGCTCGCGGATGTCTTGGAGGACCTCTCGCAACTAGCCGGTGTTCCCATCTCGCTCGATGCTCACAACGTGCCGAATGCGGCGGGGTTGGCGGCCACGCCGATTTCGGCCGACCTCGAGTCGACCACCGTGGGCGCCGCGACCACGGCCGTCATCCGCGATCTGGGGCTGGAAGGGGTGTTGGTGGACGGCCAGGTGCTGATCGAGCCGCGCGGCGTGCGCGCCGGAAAGCCGCTGGCCAAGAGCTACGATCTGGCCGACCTTACTTCGACTCTGAACGACGAGCAGGCGGACGAACTGCGCGCGTTCCTCGCTGGCCTTGGGGGGGCGGCGCCCCAGTCCGCCGACCGTAAGTTTACGCTGACCGCCAAGCCCGAACGGCACCGTCTGGTGGCTGAGGCGCTGGCCCGGCTCCGCGCGAGTCGGCAAACGAGCGGCGCCGACAAACCGGGGCAGACCTCCGACCGCTGGACGCGAACGTTGACGCTCAATTTCCGCCAGCCCACGCCGCTCGTCCGCATCGTCCGCGAACTCGAAAGCGAAGCGCAGGCGACGCTGCTCATCGACTGGCCGGCGCTCGTCGCCGCGGGTCTGGAACTCGACTCGCAAGTCTCCTTCGTCGCACACGATCAGCCGCTCGTTGTCGTGCTGACGGACTTCGCCAAGGCTCAAAAGCTGGCCTGGGTGACGCTCGACGACAACGCGCTGCTGCTCACGAGCCCCGACCGGGCCGCCAACTACCAACAGGTCGACAGCTATCCGCTCGACCACTTCGGCCCCGCGCCGCGCGACGCCCGGCAGATTGCGGCCATGCTGCCGGCCGCCGCCGGCGGCAAGTCGGCCCGCGTGTGGATCGATCCGGTGGCCAAGCGCGTGCTCGTGGCGGGCCCGTCGCCGTTGCACGCGGCGATTACCGAAAGGGGCGCGCGGGGCGAGTAGGAGGCCGAACTCGAGCGACCCCCAACGCACCAACGACATGCACCGTGGGGCTTGTCGCGGCCTGCAAATGAGTTCCAGCGCCGACATTCGTACGATCGCCGACGCCATCCGCGACCTCAACGACTGGGCCGACACCTACGCCGAACTGGTCGCTTATGGTCAGCGTTTGACCGCGATCGAGGAAAGACTCGCCCAGATCGAAGATCTCTTGCGCCGCCGAGCATGAACCGTCGCCGCACCCTGACGGTCGGGTCGGTGGATCTCTCCGCTCGAGCGACGGCTTCCATGAAGTGAGGTCGCCCCGCCTCGGAAGCTTGCGTCTTCTTTAGCGAAGGGCGAGTCCGTCACGTCATCTGGCGAAGTTGTCATCATGGGACGAGGTCGAACCCGCCTATCTGGGCATGCCCCAAACGACGCGGCGTGGCAATACTTAGACCATGGAGTCGCAGCGGTTGCGAATCCGGAACGAAGGAGTCGGACGGATGTCTCCCTGGGATGCCCCGCACGAACTGTGTCTGTCCCTGGCGCTCGCGGCCCTGTCATTGTCGGCGGCGATGATCTTGTTCGCTTGGCGCCGCTCCCTCGTTGCGCGGCTCCGCGACACCACTCGCCGAAACTCGTGATGCGTTGAGAGCCGGCGGACAGCCGCTGGGAGAACATCGACACTGAGTTTCGCGTTACTGCCCGGTATTCCCGATTAAGGCCTTCTGCAATGCGAGTTCCCCAGTCTAGATTCAAGATGGGCGCAGACACCAGCGAGTCTTTGCGCAAGGCTCTGATCGACAGCGGCCTGACGCTGGCGGAAATCGCCGTTGATTCGGGCGCGGCGTTGACGAGCGTGCGGCGCTTCGTTGTCGATGGCAAGGACGTGCGGCTATCGACCGCGGTTGACCTGGCGGCAAGCGTCGGTTGCGAGTTTCACCTCGTTCCCATCGCTCCAGCGGCCATGGGCCGGCGCAGGCCGAGGGCGCGGAAGTAGCCTGGCTGTGACCGTCTTCGCGCCTGGCTGGACTCTCTCGTGGCCCCCCACGTGGCTGCGGGCAGGCCACCCGCGAGGTGGTGCGCGCAGGCAATGCGCGAGAGCAAGCCTACAAAACTGACAGCTTCTCGATTTAATCCTTGACCAAGTGCGGGGCGGGTGCTCGATTGCGCGCCACCCTGTCGACCGGCGGTGCGACGCGGGCAAAGGTTGTCGGCTCGCGCGCCGGTCTTTGAGCCAAGGCGCCGCCCCATGCCGCGATGCCTGCCACCCAAACGGTCTCCCTCGCATGCTCAACGGAACTCTTTGTTGCGAGGGCGGTTCCGCGCAGGGCTCGAGACGCTCGAACGCCGAGACCTGCTGACGCTGACGATCAACCCCACCTTCGCCAGCAACATCATCAGCGACCCCAACGCGGCTGCGATCGAAGCGACCATCAATCGCACCATCGCCGCGTACCAGAACCTGATCACCGACAACGTGACGGTCGACATCACGTTCCAGGAAGGGGGCGGTTTGGGGGGCAGCTCGGGCGGCCTGGGCTACAACATCAAGTACGCGGACTATCGCTCCGCCCTGGATTCGCACAAGACGACCGCCAACGACACCACCGCGTTGGGCTCGCTGCCCAACACGACCAACGATCCGGTCAACAACAACGAGCGGATCTTTGTGCGCTCGCCGCTCGCCCGGGCGCTCGGCTTCAGCGCCCCCAGCGCCGGCGGCGCCGCGGGGGACGGCACGATCACGCTGAACACGTCCATTTGCAATCTCGACCGGACCTCGGCGCAAGATTCGACGAAGTACGATCTGCAGGCGGTCACCGCGCACGAGATCGACGAGATTCTGGGGTTCGGCTCGTCGCTCGATGCGTCGAACAACGGCGTCGCCGTGCCGACGGGAAATATCAAGCCCGACGATCTGTTCCGCTACGACCAGAACGGGGCCCGCAGCTACAGCAGCACTGCCACGGACCAGGCCTACTTCTCCATCGACGGGGGTACGACGCAGCTCGCTCGCTTCAACCAGACGCACACCGCCGCCAACGCCGGCGACTACGGCGATTGGTACAGCTTCTTCGGCGGCCAGACTCCTCAGGTTCAAGACGCCTTCAACACTCCCAACGCGCGGGCGAACCTGAACGTCGAGATGACCCGGCTCGACATTCTGGGCTACTCCCTGGCTTTGCATGGCCCAACCGTTACGGCCGCGGCCAATCAATCGGCGGTCGAAGAGAGTTCCAAGTCGTTCGATCTGGGCAGCTTCACCGACCCCGACGCCGCTCCCTGGGGAATTGCCGTGTCGTGGGGAGACGGCTCGCCCGACACCACCTTCTATGTCAACAGCGCGGGCGCGCTCGGCTCGAAGTCGCATGCCTACGCGGAGGAAGGGAATTACACGGTCAAGGTGACCGTGACGGACTTCACGAGCCAAAGCCAGTCCCAGACTTTTCAGGCGTCCGTGTCCGACCCGCCGGTGTCCGCCACGGGCGGCCAGTCCTTGAAGGCGGTGGAAGGAACCAGCAGCGGCTCGTTGCTCTTGGCGACCTTCACCGATCCGGGCGGCCCTGAGCCGCTAGGCGACTACTCGGCCGACGTCGATTGGGGAGATGGATCGGGCGTTCAGATCGGCGCCGGCGTCATCTCGTTCGCCAGCGGGCATTTCGAAGTGCGCGGCGCCCACACCTACGCCGAAGAGAGTGCGTCCGATCACCCCGGTTCGAGTCCCTATCAGGTCTCAATCACGATTCATCACGAAAGCACCACGCCGCAAACCGTGACGAGTTCGGTCACGGTGGATGACCCGTCGGTCGTGGGCGCCGGCGTGGCCATCAATGCGGTGGAAGGGCTGAACACGGGGTCGATCCTGGTGGCCACATTCACCGATCCCGGCGGCGTCGAAGCGCTGAGCGACTATTCGGCCGACATCGACTGGGGAGACGGCACGGCGAGCGCCGCAGGAGCGATCACGCTCAACGGCTCGACGTTCGAGGTGCGCGGGTCGCATAGCTATGCCGAGGAAAGCGCAACCGATCATCCGGGCTCCAACCCGTACCAGATCTCGGTCACCGTTCATCACGAGTCTGCCCTGCCGACGGTGATCGCCAGCACCGCCACAGTGTCAGACCCCGCGGTCCTGCCGACCGGCGGCTTCTTGTTCACAGCGGTGGAGGGCGCTCCCTCGGCCACGCAGACGTCGGCCACCTTCACCGACCCCGGCGGCGCAGAGCCTCTCGGAGACTACTCCGCCTCGATCGATTGGGGCGACGGCACGCCTGCGAGCGCAGGAACGATCTCCGTCAGCGGCGGCGTCTACACCGTCAAGGCGAGCCACACCTACGCCGTGGGGTTGGGACTGCCTGACGATTTTGGCAATTCCTTCTGCGACGGCACGCCGCCCCATTACCACAAGGCGATCACCGTGAGCGTGAGCCATGAGTCGGCCCCGCTGGCGCAGGCGGTGAGTTCGGCCGATATCTCGGTGGCGCCCGGCACGGCTCACTTGGCCGGCGGCAGCCTGATCGTGGTCGCCACGGCCGCCGACGACAAGGTGCTGATCAACAAGGCCGGCAACACCGGAGCGGTGGAGGTCAAACTCAACTCGAACAAACTGGGGTCGTTCACGCTGGGCTCTGGGGGCCGGATCATTGTCGCCGGTATGAGCGGGAACGATGACATTCAGATCGCCGGCGGCGTGACGAACGGCGCGGTGCTGTATGGCGGCCCTGGAAACGACCGCATCAAGGCCGGAGACGGGCCGAGCATTCTGGTGGGCTGCGAAGGGGACGACGAACTGCTGGGGAGCGCCGCGGTGGGACTCTTGATCGGCGGCCGCGGCGCCGATCGCTTGGTGGCGGGCGCCGGCAACGACATTCTCGTTGCGGCGGACATCGTCAACCCGGTCACGCTCGCCGAAGACGTGCAGTACAGCCACTTGGTCGCCGCCCTCAGCGGCGGGCCGATCACGGCCAACAACGACGCCGACGTCGACAAGCTGACCGGCGCCGCCGGCGTCGACAAGTTCTTCTACAACTTCACCGGCAACCTGGCTTTCGACATCGTGACCGACAAGGCGGAACTGGCGTTCGACGTCTGAGCGAGGAGTTCGCCGCCTAAGACTACCAGTGGTACTCAAACCCCAGCGTCATTCCCTGGAACCAGGTTGCCCCGTTGCTCAGGGCTTGCGACTTGTTCGGAATGAGCTTGGTCGCGAGCACTTCTTCCGGCGAGAGAGCCACGCCGGAGAGGCCGATGAGCTGGTAGCCGGCGCGGATCGAAAACCGCGGCGACCAGCGGAAGATCGCCCCGCAGCGCACGTCGCCGAGGAACGCCGCGTCGGTGGCGTCGACGCGGCCGGCGAGCAACCCTGTGTCGGGGGCGTTTAGCGCGTAGCCGTGGTTTACGCGGTTGCCCAGGAGCGCCCCGCGCACGCTCCCCTCGAACGCCAGCCGACGCCCGGTGGCGTCGGTGCGGAAGAGCAGGCCGAGTTGTAGGCCCGAGAGGTGGTTCGTCGTGTCGTAGGTCAACGTGTAGCGTTCCGTCTGGTCGATGAACGTGCTCAGCGCGTCGACGCCATAGTGCTCGCGTAGTTCGGCGAACCGCAGCCCGGAGATCATGTACACGCCGGGGCACCAGCCCCATTGGAGGTTGATCTCGGTGCTGTGAAAGTCCGAAGCGTATTCGGCGCGGAACTGGTCGGCGAGCGGCCCGAGTTCGCCTTTGCCCCCTTGCAGCCGGTAGTCTCCCGGGCCGAAATTGGCCACGGCCGTCCAGCCCTGCAACCCCAAGTAGTCGACCTCGAGCCGCAGATCGAAATCGAACTCGTACTGCACGTTGATGTGCGGCCCGCCGCTCGAATTGAGATCGAGTTGGCGCGAGTTGAGCACCTCGACGCCGTTCTGCGTGGCCAACGTGACGCTGGCGGGCTTCGCCCGCGAGAGGACCGCACCTTCGGCCACTACGTGCAGCACGCCCACCTGAGCGGGATCCAAGAGCTCCGGCGGCACGACCGAGTCGCCTGCCAACGGCTCCTCGTAGAACCCCGGGGGCCCATCAAGGATGTACTCCCCTTCCGGCGCCAATTCATCTGCCGCCAACTCGATCGGCGGAGGCTCGACGAGCGGCGCTTGCGCCGGCGCCGGTCGCACCGCCCACAGGAGTGCGGCCAGCGCGATCAACGTCGTCGCGATCGTCCGCCGCATGCTAGCTGGATCCTGGAAGAGAAGAGATTCGCGCCGCCGCGATGGCGCTTCCACTATCCTTTCGGGCCGCTAGAGTCGACGTGTGAGGAAAACTCCCCGTGATAAGCAAAGTTCGCCGCGCGATGTGTCGCGAACAGGCAACTGCGCAGGCTGGGGAGCTTTGGTGAGTTTGCAGCACGGCCGCGAAGTGGACGCAGCTTTCCCCCCCTTTCGGAATCGTGCGCGCCGATTCGTGGCCAGGTTCGTCGAGAGGCCACTATACTGCCATCTACGTAGGCTCTGGCTGCGCGTCAGGAGACGTGCGCGCGGAGCTTGCAGTCTTTGATGGAAAGCCGTTGCTCCATGATTCGCACCCTGATTGTTGGCGTCGTTGCGTCGCTGTGTTGGTCCGCGGTTGCCCAAGCCGATCCGGAGCGGTTTGTCGAAAACGGCCATTTCTACGAAGCGGTCGACCCCTTTGCGATTACCTGGCAGGGGGCCAAGGACCTGACGGAGTCGCGCGGCGGCTATCTCGCCACGATCACGAGCGACGCCGAGAATCAGTTCGTGTTTTCCACGGCCGACGACCAGGACTTTTGGCGGGCAGGCGTGTTCCAGAACTACGGCCCCTGGATCGGCGGCTTTCAGGACAAGGGCGCCAGCGAGCCTGCCGGCAATTGGCAATGGGTGACCGGCGAGCCCTTTGACTACACGGCCTGGCGCGACGGCGAGCCCAACGATCAGGGGATCGTCCACGAGAACGCGCTCGAGCTTGTGGGGGCCCCTGGCACGCGGCAGCCCCTATGGAACGACAACTGGTCCGGCGACATCCTGCACGGCTTCGTCATCGAGTGGAATTCGTTCCCGAGCTGGCGCTATGGCGACTTTAACGGCGACCTCAAGGTCGATCTGAACGACTTCGGCATCCTGCAGTCGAACTTCGGCCGCCACGGCGGCCCTGCCGAGGGCAACACTAACTTCGATCTGCACGTCGACCTGAGCGACTTCGGCAAGATGAAGGCGAACTTCGGCACAACCTTCTCGCCCGACGGCCCTAGCTCGTCCGCGGCTGTGCCGGAGCCGGCGACTTGGGTGCTCGCGCTGTTCGGACTGTTTGCCTTGGCGAGCAAACGGGCTCGCCAAAACGGCTGATCGGTTCACGCGGCCCGAGACGCTCGCCGAGCGAGCAGCGTGTCGCACGCGGTGCAAACGTCGCCGACCGCAATGGCGAGCATCGACTCGTTGTTCGCGGTCCGCCGCGCGCGGCTCGATCCCTGCAAGCAAACCTTCTGCACGATGATGTGCTGGCGGCCGTAGGGGCCGTTGCGTTCGCCCGGCATGGGGCCGAAGAGCCCCACGCACGGCGCGCCAACCGCCGCGGCCAGATGCAGGGGTCCTGTGTCAGAGCCGACGAACAGGCGCGACCGCCAGCAGACGACGGCCAACTCGCAGAGCGACGTGCGCGGCGCCAGGCGTGCGAAGCCCCCTGAGCCCGCCACGATCTGCTCGGCCCACTGGCGTTCGACGTCGCCTGCCCAGACGACAAGCGAAGGCAGCCCTCGGGCGGCGCCGAGATGCCGCGCTACCGCGGCATAGCGCTCGGCGGGCCAGACCTTCGAGGGCCAGCCGGCGCCGGGGTTGATCGCGGCAAAGGCGCCACCGAGGGCGAGTTCCCGCAGCCAACGGTCGACGGCGGCTTGGGCCTCGGGAAAGCTCGGCAGCTCGAATCGCGCCTCGGGCCGATCGACGCCCAAGGGGGCGAGCAGTTCGAGATAGCGGTCGACGACGTGCGCCGATCGCGCCGCCACTTGTTCGGTAGAGAACAAGCCGCTCAGCTCGCGGCCGTCGGGCGGGGCGAAGCCGATCCGCCGCGGCGCTCCCGAGAGCCAGGCCGCGATCGCGCTCTTGGTCAGCCCCTGCAGATCGAGGGCGACCTTCGGCTGCAGAGTCGCCAGCCGCCGCCGAAGTTCGAACACCGCGCGAGGCGACTTGAGCCAGCCACGGGGAACGACGATCAGCTCGTCGAGCGCGGGGTGCCCCGCCAGCAGTTCGGCCGCCCGCCCTTCGACCACCCAGCTCAAGTGCGCCGCGGGCCACTTCGCGCGCAGGGCCGAGAGCACCGGCAGGCCATGGAGGACGTCGCCAATGGCGCTCAGTCGAACGATCAGAATCCGCGGACCGGTGGCGATCATGGACAAGGCAGGACTTTCTTAGTCGTAAGACGGCGTGCGGCCGGATGATAACGGCCGCGGCCCCGGTCTCCCAAGAGCGACTCGCAGAAGCGGCGCAAACTCAATCGCGCCAATCCTTTGACCCCGTCGCCTGCGGTTTCTACGATGAACGACGTCTCGGCCGGAAAGCTTGCCCAACCCCTTTTCCTGTTCCGGCGGGGCTCCCAACACAAGCAGGTCGCTCTATGCCGGTTTCCATCGACCCGTCGCCCCGTGTGCTCGCCTGTCGCCGCTCCTCGAGTCGCTCTCCCGCGCGCTTCGAGAGTTTGGAAGACCGGCGCTTGCTGGCCGTCGTGCCTGAGGGCTTCACGGAAACGCAGGTGGCCGCCCAGCTTTCGAGCCCCACGGCGCTCGACGTGGCGCCGGATGGACGCGTGTTCGTGGCCCAGCAGAACGGCCTGATTCGCATCATCGAAAACGATGTTCTGCTGCCCACTCCCTTCGCCTCGCTCGCGGCCGATGGCTCCGGCGAACGCGGGCTCGAAGGCATTACGCTCGACCCCAACTTCGCGACCAACCACTATGTGTACGTCTATTACACGGCCATCGCGCCTGAAAGCCACAACCGGGTAAGCCGTCTAACGGCGATGGGCAACGAGGCGCTGCCAGGCAGCGAAACCGTGTTGTTCGAGTTGCCGAACCTGTCGACGGTGGGGAACCCGATCTGGCACATGGGCGGGTCGATTCAGTTTGGCCCCGACGGCAAGCTCTACGTCGCTGTCGGTGAGCACCTGCAGCCCAGTCTGTCGCAATCGCTGAACAGCCCGTTCGGCAAGATCCTGCGGATCAACGTCGACGGCAGCATTCCGGCAGACAATCCCTTCTACAACTCGGCCACCGGCATCAATCGCGCGATCTGGGCCTTGGGACTGCGCAATCCATATACCACGGCCTTCGAGCCTGGCACGGGCCGCTTCTTCATCAACGACGTCGGCGCTGGTTCGTGGGAGGAGATCAACCTGGGCGTGGCGGGCGCCAACTACGGCTGGCCCACCACCGAGGGCTACTTCAATCAGGCCCAGTACCCGCAATTCACCGAACCGCAGCACGCCTACCCGCACTCCGAGGACTGCGCGATCACCGGGGGCGCCTTCTACGGTCCGGCGGTTAAGCAGTTCCCCGCCAGCTACGAGGGAAAGTACTTCTTCGCCGAATTCTGCTCCGGCGAAATTCGCCTGCTCGATCCTGACAATCCGGCGGACTCGCAGCCCTTCTTGACGCAGGGGGATTTTCCGATCGGAATCGAGGTGGGGCCCGACGGAACGCTCTGGTATCTGTCGCGCGGCATCGGCGCGGGCGGGGCCGACGGCACCAACCTGGGCGGCGTCCACAAGGTGGAATACGTGGCCAACGTGCCGCCGGGCGTGGTGCTTGCTCCGCAAGATTTGCTCGTCTCCGTGGGACAAGCGGCCGCCTTTAGCGTGAGCGCCTCAGGCACGCAGCCGCTTGAATACCAGTGGCAGCGGCAAAACGCCGGCGCTGCACAGTTCACCGACATTTCCGGCGCCAAGAGCGCCGAGTATGTGTTGCCGGCTGCGGCGGTCACGGACCATGGCGCCAAGTTCCGCGTGGTGGTGAGCAACGCGTTTGGCTCGACCGAGAGCGCGGCTGCTACACTGTCGGTGACGACCACGCATCCGCCCGTGGCCACGATCCTGCTGCCCGCCGATGGCGCGCACTACAACGCGGGCGACACGATCCAATTCTCGGGGCAAGGGCACGACGACGAGGACGGCGCGCTCGGGGCCGACAAGCTCACCTGGTGGGTCGAGTTCCATCACGACACGCATTCCCACCCCTTCTATGCGCCGACCTCGGGGATCGCGAGCGGCTCGTTCGTCATTCCCACGACCGGCGAAACCGATCCCGACGTGTACTACCGGATCTATCTGCAAGTGCAGGACTCGCTGGGCCTCAAGCACGAGACCTATCGCGACGTCGTGCCGAACCTGGCCCAGCTTCGGTTGACCTCCAACGTGCCGGGGGCCGAAATCGAGCTCGATGGGCAGCCCAAAGCCACCCCCTTCCAGACGGCCGGCGTGGTGAACCTGCAGCGGACAGTGTCGGCGGCGCGGTTTGCCCGCGTCGGCGGACAAGATTACCAGTTCGTGCGCTGGGACAGCGGCCAGACCGAGCGGACGCAGGCGTTTTCGCTCGCCGCCGGCGAGACGGAATGGCGGGCGATCTACGAGCCGGTGAAGGTGACCTACGTGAGCGATCTGCCCTACGTGGGAACGCCGACCAACGGCTGGGGGCCGCCCGAACGCGACCGCAGCAACGGAGAGACGGGCGCCGCCGACGGCCACCCGTTGACCGTCGACGGCGTGGTCTACGCCAAGGGGCTGGGCGTCCACGCGGATTCGCGCGTCGAGTTCGATCTCAACGGCCAGTATGAGCGGTTCACCGCCGTGCTGGGGCTCGACGACGAAACGGGGCCGAATGGCAGCGTCGTGTTTCGCGTGCTGCTCGATGACCAGATCGCCTACACCAGCCCAACCCTGACGGGCAGTTCGGCCGCGCTGCCGATCGATCTGCCGGTGAGCGGCAAGGACCGCTTGGTCTTGCAGGTGCTCCAGACGGCCGACGGCAATGGGTATGACCACGCCGACTGGGCCGACGCGCGGCTGATTCAACCGAGCACGATCACCACGCCTCCGGCTGCGCCGCAAAACCTGGCGGCCGCGCCGGTGACGTCGTCTGCGATCCGGCTTACCTGGCAGGATGCCGCGACCACCGAGACAGGCTTCCGCGTGGAACGCCGGCCGGCGGGGGGCGAATTCTCGCAGGTGGCAGAATTGCCGGCGAACACCGCCACGTGGTTGGACGAAGGTCTCACGGCGTCGACGCCCTACGAGTATCGCGTACGAGCGTTCAATCTCGTGGGACCCTCCGAGTCCTCGCCGGTGGCC
Organism: Pirellulales bacterium; assembly: GCA_044221365.1. Lineage (GTDB taxonomy): Bacteria > Planctomycetota > Planctomycetia > Pirellulales > JBGAPH01 > JBGAPH01. Next base: position 1,128 of record JBGAPH010000020.1, on the reverse strand, counting down.
ACGGCCACGACCGAGCCTGCCGACCTGATCAAGGTGAACTTCCAACCGGCCGGCTCGGCGACTTACTTCAACTACCGAGCGGATACGGGCCTGGTCTATGGAAACCGAGGCTCGGGCCTGTCGTTCGGTTGGAACTCCGACAATTCGGCCCAAACGCGCGACCGCGACAGCGCCGCCGCGCCCGACCAGCGGTACGACACGCTGATCCATTTGCAGAAGCCGGAGAACCCCAACGCCAAATGGGAGATCGCAGTGCCGGCGGGCTGGTATCGCGTCCACGTTGTGGCTGGCGACCCCGACTTCCTCGACGGCCGCATGAACACGCTGGTCGAAGGGGTGGCTGCATTCAACGCTGTCCCCAGCGCGGCCAACCACTGGGTCGAGGGAACGGTCGTCGTGCAGGTCAGCGACGGCCGGCTCACCCTCTCGAGCGGCCCGCAGGCGACGAACAACAAGCTCAGCTTCGTCGAGATCAACCCGCTGCCAACGGTCAACGTCGAGTTGCTGGCAGGGCCCGCCGGCGGCTCGACGGTGGCGCAGATTGCCCTCGAGTTCAGCGAGCCGGTGTTCGGCCTCGAGCTGGCGGATCTCGCGCTGCGGCGTGGCGGGGGGGCCAACCTATTGCCAGCCGGCGCCACGTTGACGTCGGCGGATCACAAGCGCTGGCTGGTCGGAAACCTTGGCGAGCTGACGGCGGCGGCCGGCGACTACCTGTTTACGCTGCTCGGTCAGACGAGCGGCGTGGCCGACGCCGCCGGGGCGGGACTGGCCGCCGATCTGCAGGTGGGCTTTGGCGTGGCGAGCTTCACGCTGCCGGGGGACGCCAACCATGACGGGCGGGTCGACCTGAGCGATTTCGGCCTGCTCAAGGAGTGGTTCGGCCGACTGGGGCCCGGCTCGGCCGCCGATTTCGATCACAACGGCACGGTCGATCTGAACGACTTCGGCCTGCTCAAGGACAACTTCGGCAAGCAATAGCGGGCGAGGCGGCTAGTGCTGCGTCACGCACGGATTTTAGGGTTGTGCCACACTAACCCGCAGCGCAAGCAAGGGACTTGAGCGTCGCTTGGGCGCGCTGGCCGAAAATGCCGCCCGGCCCGTGCAGGGGTCTGCGAGGCTCGGCCAGGG
>JBGAPH010000019.1:0-119607 GCA_044221365.1 Pirellulales bacterium | reverse complement strand
GCTTCGCTTGACCCACACTACGAGACGCCCCATGAACCTGATCGAAACCTTCGTGCGCAGTCCGGTGAAGGTGTCGGTCGGCGTGTTGCTGGTCGTCATGTTCGGCGTGATCGCCATCGTGAAGCTGCCCCGGCAGCTCACGCCCGACGTCGAGATCCCCACGATCACGATCGAAACCCGCTGGCCCGGCGCGAGCCCTCAGGAGGTGGAGCGGGAGATCGTGCAGGAGCAGGAGGAGCAGCTCAAGAGCGTCGAAGGGGTGCAGAAGATGACTTCGCAGTCCTTCGAGTCGCTGGCCAACATCATCCTCGAGTTCAACGTCGGCGTCGACATGGAGGCAGCGCTGTTGCGCGTGAACACGCGCTTGCAGCAGGTGCGCGAGTACCCCGAAGACGCCGACGAGCCGGTGCTCACGACCACGAACCTGTCGAACAACCCGATCGCCTGGTTCATCCTCACGCCGCGCGCGCCCACGCCGGAAAGAATCGCCGAGTTCGCCGCGCAACATCCGCCTCTCGCCCCGCTGGTGACGGGCGCCGCCGAGGCCCACAATCCGGCCCTGCGCGTGTTTCGCATCCGCGAGGCGGTGGCCCAGCATCCCGAACATCCTGAGCTCGAGGAGCTGCTGCCCCCCAACATCGACGTGCCCAAGCTCCGCCGCTTCGCCGAGGACGTGATCGAGATGCGGTTCGAGCGCGTGACCGGCGTGTCGGCCGCCAACGTCGTCGGCGGCGAAGAGGAGGAGATGCAGCTCATCGTCGACCCGCAGAAACTGGCTGCCCGCCAGCTCACGGTGGCCGACGTGCGAGAGGCCCTGCGGGCGCAAAACCTCGACACGTCGAGCGGCGAAGTGTGGGAAGGCAAACGCCGCTGGGCAGTGCGGACGCTGGGGCAGTTTCGCTCCCCCGAGCAAGTGGAGGCGGTGATCCTGGCACGCCGCGGCGGCGCGCCGGTGTATGTGCGCGACGTGGCCCACGTGCAACTCGGCTTCAAACGCCCCGACGGCCTGACGCGGCGGTTCGGCGTGTCGAACCTGGCGGTCAACTGCCAGCGCGAAACAGGCGCCAACGTGCTGGCCACAATGGACGGCCTCCGTTCCGCGCTCGACGAGCTGAACCGCGGCGTGCTGGCCCAGCGCGGCTTGTTCCTCGAGCAGGTCTACGACGAAACCGAGTACATCAACTCGGCGATCGGCGTGGTGTGGGAGAACATTCTCCTCGGCTCGGCGCTAACCTTTATCACGCTGCTGCTGTTCCTCCGCAGCGGCCGCTCGGCCGTGATCATCGGCGTGCACATCGCCATCAGCACGATCGGCGCCTTCATCGTCATGTACGTCCTGGGGCGGTCGCTGAACGTCCTCTGCCTGGGCGGCCTGGCCTTCGCGGTGGGCATGCTCGTCGACAACGCGATCGTGATGCTCGAGAACATCTACCGCCGCTTCGAGCAAGGCGAAGCGGCCGAGACCGCCGCGGTGCGCGGGGCCAAGGAGGTCTGGGGCGCGCTCTTGAACGCTTCGGTCGTGAACCTGGCGGTGTTCCTGCCGGTGTTGTTCTCCGACACCGAGGTGGGGCAGTTGTTCCGCGACATCGCCCTCTCGATCAGCGCCGCGGTCGGCTTGTCCTTGTTCGTGGCAGTGGCCGTCGTGCCGACGGCGGCCGTGCGACTGCTGCGCGGCGAGAAGCCCCGCAAGCGAACCGTCGCAGTGGAAAGGAATGGCAGCGAGAACGGCTTGGCCGACGCTCACTCGCCGACGCCGCTGCATGCGCACTCCACTTGGGGCCGGGCGATGCAGCACTTCGCCGATCGCGTGCTCCATCCGCTCGACGTGTTGGGGGCCTGGTTCGTCAACCTCGTGGTCGGCGTGAACGCCTGGCTGCAACGGAGCACCGTTTGGCAGTTGCTGTTCGTCGGCCTCACGATTGGCGGCTCGTGCCTGGCTGCTTGGCTGATGATGCCCAAGACGGAATACCTGCCGCTGGGCAACCGCAACCTGGTGCTCTGCATCTTGTTGCCGCCGCCAGGCTACAACATCGACCAACTCACGCAAATTGGCGAGGAGCTCGAGCGGACGCTGCGTCCCTACTGGGACCTCGATCCGCAGTCGCCCGAGGCGCAGAAGCTCGACGCCCCGGCGATCGGCGATTTCTTCTATGTCGCCCGCGGCCGCTCCCTGTTCATGGGCCTGCGGGCCGCCGATCCGCTGCAAGCGCCGCGGCTCGTGCCGCTCATTCAGAAAGCCACGCGCGGCATCCCCGGCACGTTCGCGGTGGCCAAGCAGTCGAGCCTGTTCGAGCGCGGCCTGGGCGCGGGGCGCACGGTGGACATCGAAATCACCGGGCCCGACATCAAGCAATTGGTCGGTCTCGGCGGGCGGATTCTGGGCCAGGTGCAACAGGTCATCCCCGGCGCGCAAGCGATTCCGCAGCCCAGCCTCGACTTGAGCAGCCCCGAGATCCACGTCATTCCCAAGTGGGAGCAAGCCGCCGACATGCAGGTGAGCGCGAGCGACCTCGGCTACACGGTTGACGCCCTGGTCGACGGCGCCTACGCGGGCGACTACTTCACCGGCGGCGACAAGATCGACCTCACGATCAAGGGACAGAGCCGCTACGCCACGCGCACCCAAGATCTCGAGGAATTGCCGGTCTCCACGCCCACCGGCGAGCTCGTGCCGCTGGCGGCCGTGGCCGACGTCAAGCTGGCCAGCGGCCCCGAGCAGATCAACCACCGAGAGCGTCTGCGGGCGATCACGATTCAAGTCACGCCCCCGCCGCAGGTGCCGCTCGAAGACGCCATGCTCTCGATCCAGACCAAGATCGTGCAGCCAATTCTGGCGGGAAAGGAAATCAGCCCCGAATACTCGATCGGCCTCTCCGGCACGGCCGACAAGCTGCGGCAGGCCTGGGAGTCGATGCGGTGGAGTTTGCTGCTCGCGCTCGTGATTACCTACCTGTTGATGGCGGCGCTGTTCGAATCGTGGCTGTTCCCATTGGTCATCATCACGAGCGTGCCCCTGGGCGCTGTCGGCGGGTTCGCGGGACTGTGGCTGATGAATCTGTTCGTGCTGCAGCCGCTCGACGTGCTGACGATGCTGGGCTTCGTCATTCTGGTGGGCACCGTGGTGAACAACCCGATCCTGATCGTGGAGCAGGCGATCATCCACATGCGCGACGAAGGCCTGCCGCAGCGGCAGGCGATCCTGGAGAGCGTGCGCAGCCGCATCCGGCCGATCTTCATGACCACGCTCGGCGGGCTCATCGGCCTGTTGCCGCTGGTGATTTCGCCAGGCGCCGGCAGCGAGCTCTACCGCGGGCTGGGGGCGGTGCTGCTCGGCGGCCTGCTGCTCTCGACCGTGCTCACGCTCGTGCTCGTGCCGACGTTGTTCAGCCTGATGCTCGAAGGGAAGCAGCGGCTGTACCGCCGGTTGGGGTGGAGCGACGAGTGGACGGAGCTCGAGGAGGGGCGCGGGGCGCGGGAGGAAGCGTCTCGCGAGCCGGCGCGGGTGGGATAGGAGAGCTAGCCCGGAAAGCCGCTGCCGCCACAAACAAGTTCGTAGTCCACCGGTCCGTCAAAGCGGCGCCGCCGCGGACTGCCAAGGCGTTACCGCCCGCGCGAACCTGAACCACCGCCCAAGCGTCTCTCCTCGAACGCGGAGTCGTTTCGCCCCCACTGCCTGAGGGCAAATCTTGTCGGCGCTCCCGGCCCTTGGCCGCTTCCGCTGGGCAGCGTACGATCTGCCGTCCCGTCTCGAATTCACTGCGGTCTGATCGGCCAACTTCGCCATGATGCGCTTCCTCTCAACCTGGTGGAACCAGCCGGCCGGCGGACGCGAAGTGTTGCGGGTGACGCTCCCGCTGATGGTCTCGACCGCTTCCTGGACGGTGATGACCTTCATCGACCGATTGTTCCTGTTCTGGTACTCCGCCGATGCCCTGGCGGCCTCGTTGCCGGGGGCGATGGTCAACTTCCTGGTGCTCTGCCCTTTCTTGGGACTAGCCGCCTACGTCAACGCCTTCGTGGCCCAGTACTTTGGGGCCGGCAAGTACGAGCGCGTGGGCCCCGCGGTATGGCAAGGCATGTGGCTGGGAGTGCTCGTCATTCCCGTGGCCCTGCTCACCAACCCCTTCGCCCCCGCCCTGTTCGCCCTGATTGGCCATGAACCGGCGGTGCAGGCGGCCGAGGTCGAGTACTTCCAGATTCTCAACTTCGGCTCGGGAGCGATGGTGCTCGCCGGAGCGATGTCGTCGTTCTTCACCGGTCGCGGCCGCGTGCGCACGGTGATGGTCGTCGACGTGACGAGCGCCGCGATCAACGTGGTGCTCGATTACCTGTGGATCTTCGGCTACGGCGGGTTTCCCGAGTGGGGGATCGCTGGGGCCGCCTGGGCCACGGTGGTGGCGCTGTGGTTCAAGCCGCTCGCTTACGGCGTGCTGATGGCTTTGCCCGAGGCACGCGAGGTCTATGCCACGCTCTCCGGCTGGCGGCTCGACCGCGAGCTGATGGGGCGCTTGCTGCGCTACGGCAGCCCCAACAGCGTGCAGATGCTGCTCGAGGTCGGATCGTTCTCATTGTTCCTCATGATCGTGGGCCGGCTCGGCGCGCTCGAACTGACGGCCTGCAACCTGGCCTTCACGATCAACAACCTGGCGTTCATGCCGGTCTATGGCATCGGCATCGCCACCACCACGCTGGTGGGGCAGCGGCTCGGCGAAAACGAGCCCGACCTGGCGGCGCGCTCCACCTGGTCGGCGCTGTCGATCGGCGGCGCTTACAACGCCTTCATGGCGGTGATCTACCTCGCCTGCCCGGAGGTGCTGCTCAGGCTGGCCGGCATGAATCTGTCCGGCGTCGAGCATGCGGAACTCGAGCGGCTGGTCGTGGTGCTACTGCGGTTCGTGGCCGCCTATTGCCTGTTCGACACCATGTACATCATCTTCTCGAGCGCCCTCAAGGGCGCCGGCGACACCAAGTTCGTGCTGCTGGTCACACTGGCCCTGGCCGGGCTGCCGGGCTTGGGCACCGCCCTAGGCGTAAACGTGCTCGGTTTCGGCATTTTCTGGGGCTGGAGCGTGCTCACTCTTTGGGTGCTGCTGCTGGGGGTGATTTACCTGGCGCGGTTCCTGCAAGGGGCCTGGCGGAGCAAGCGGGTGATCGAAGGGGCGTCGCCCGAGAAAGATTTGCCGAGCGTCGAGCGGTTTGCCGTGGAAGCAGCGATCGAGTGAACCGCCGCCAACCCCCCCGCGGGAAGGGGAGGCCCCCGCCGGACTGCCGCCCGCTCCGAGGAACCCTGGGCGCAGCAGGCTGCCTCAACCAAGCGGCCCCAGCCATGATGTGGGCTAATTCTGCTCCGATCGGCCCTGCTGGGGGGCGGGTGTTCGCGTCGCAAACGGTTCGCTCGGCGCGGCGCTGCTAGCAGCGAAGCCTCGGCCGAAGTCCTCCTCCAGCGTCCCTTCGCTACCTAAGTGATTCGGCGGCAAACGACTAGAGGCCTTGTTGGCCGAAGCCGCCGCCCGCCAGGAGCGGGCAAGAAATGCTTGACGCGGAGGCCCCCCACCGTTAGGCTATCATGTCGAACGCAGATCATCCGCCGACATAGCATTAGAATGTCTAATAAAGCGCCGTCGATGCAGCTCAAGTCGCTGAAGGTTTTCTGCGACGTGGTTGGCCGCCGTAGTTTTTCGCGCGCCGCCGACGAAAACGGCATTACCCAGTCGGGCGCGAGCCAGGTCGTCCATCAGCTCGAGGCCCATTTGGGGGTCAAGCTGATCGACCGCTCTAAGCGTCCGTTCGTGCTCACGCCCGAGGGGGAAACCTACTACGAGGGGTGCCGCAAGCTCGTGCAGCGCTACTTGGCCCTCGAAGAGCGGGTGCGGACGCTGCACGAAGAGGTGGCGGGCAAGGTGCGCGTGGTCTCGATCTACTCGGTCGGGCTGCACCACCTTACGCGCTGCCGCGAGCGGTTCCTCCGCCAACACCCCAAGGCCGACATCCGCGTGGAATACGCCCACCCCCGCCGGGTGATCGAGGCGGTGCTGGAAGAAGACGCCGATCTGGGGCTGCTCAGCTACCCCAAGTCGTCGCGGCAGCTCCAGGTGATCCGCTGGCGCGTCGAGCCCATGGTGTTGGCCTGCGCTCCCGGCCACCGGTTGGCCCGGGCCGAACGCGTGGCGCTCGAGCAATTGGCTGGCGTGAACATGGTGAACTTCGACAACGACCTGCCGATCCGCCGCCACATCGACCGCGTGCTCGAGCAGCACGGCTGCGAGGTGAACGTGGCCATGGAGTTCGACAACATCGAGGCCATCAAGCGGGCCATCGAAATCGACGCCGGCGTCGGCCTGCTTCCCAAACCCACGCTCACGCGCGAACTCGAGTCAGGCACGCTGGCCGCCGTTCCGCTGGCGACCGACGACCTCGTGCGTCCGCTGGGCATCGTTCATCTGCGGGGCAAGGAACTGAGCAACACCGCCCGGCGGTTCATCGATCTGCTGCAGAGCGACAGCCAACAGCCCGAGAGCCTGCCATGGCCGCAGGCCGCGAACGGACATGCCGAGCCCGCCGACGCAAGTCCCGCGGAAGCGGCCGAGCGCCCGGCCGACGAGGGGCGCAGCGCCGCCGCGCGATTCGCATCCGCGCCGCTGGCCGCCGCTAAATCTTAGGAATCCATCCATCGGGCGGCGGGCGCCGCCAGCCATCGTGTAGGGACACACGCCAGGAAATCCCACGCTAGTCAGGGTGAGACCATGGAACCGAAACGACAGTACGGACTGCCCGACGCCCAAGGGCTCTACGATCCGGCCAACGAACACGACGCGTGCGGCGTGGGCTTCGTCGTCAACATGCACGGGCAGCGCAGCCACGAAATCGTGCGCTCGGGCTTGCAGATTCTGGTGAACTTGGCGCACCGCGGCGCCTGCGGCTGCGACCCGCTCACTGGCGACGGCGCCGGCATCCTCGTGCAGATCCCGCACGAGTTCTTTGCAGCCAAGGCGGCGGAACTGGGCATCCAATTGCCGGCTGTGGGCGACTACGGCGTCGGCACGGTCTTCCTGCCGCGCAACGACGAGGAACGGCGGTTCTGCGAAGAACGGCTGGAGGCGATTGTCGCCGAGGAAGGTCAAAAGTTCCTCGGCTGGCGCGACGTGCCGATCGACAACGACGTGCTCGGCCCGCTGGCCCGCGAAGTGGAGCCGATGATCCGCCAGGTGTTCATCGCCCGCGGCGAGAACACCCCGGCCGACATGCTGGAGTGGAAGCTCTACGTCATTCGCAAGCGGCTCGAACTCGAGATCGCCGCCAGCGCGCTCGAGCAACGCAAGTACTGCTACGTTCCCACGCTCTCGAGCCGGGTGATCGTCTACAAGGGACTGATGCTGGCCGATCAGGTCGAGCGATTCTACGCCGATCTGGCCGATGAGCGGTTCGTCTCGGCGCTCGCGCTCGTGCATCAGCGCTACAGCACAAACACCTTCCCGACCTGGGATTTGGCGCACCCGTTCCGCTTCCTGGCCCACAACGGCGAGATCAACACCCTCCGCGGCAACATCAACTGGATGCGTGCCCGCGAGAGCATGTTCGCCAGCGAGAAGTACGGGGCCGACTTGCAAAAGCTCGCGCCGATTTGCATTCCCCGCGCGAGCGACTCGGCGATCTGCGACAACGTGCTCGAGCTGCTCGTGCTCACGGGCCGCTCGCTGCCGCAGGCGATGTCGATGCTCGTGCCCGAGCCCTGGTCGGGTCACGAGAGCATGGCCGACGACCGCAAGGCCTACTACGAATACCAGGCCTGCCTCACCGAGCCGTGGGACGGCCCGGCGGCCATGGCCTTTACCGACGGCACGCTGATGGGCGCGGTGCTCGATCGCAACGGCTTGCGCCCCTGCCGGTACTGGATCACGCGCGACGGGCTGGTGGTCATGGCCTCCGAGGCCGGCGTGCTTGAGATTCCGCAGGAAGAGGTGATCGCCAAGGGACGGTTGCAGCCGGGCCGCATGTTCCTGGTCGATACTTCGCAGGGCCGCATCATTGCCGACGAGGAGATCAAGCAAGACCTGTCGAACCGGCGCCCCTACCGGCAGTGGATCAGCGAAAACCAGAAGAGCCTGGCCGATCTGCCGCCCGTGGCGCCGGTCAACGGCCACCTCGATCAACCGCTGCAAACGTTGCAGCGGGCCTTCGGCTACACGCTCGAGGACCTGCGGATCATCCTCGCCCCGATGGCGAGCGAAGGCGCCGAGCCGATCGGCTCGATGGGCAACGACGCGCCGCTGGCGGTCCTCTCCGACCGGCCGCAGTTGATCTACAACTACTTCAAGCAGCTTTTCGCCCAGGTCACGAATCCGCCGCTCGACGCGATTCGCGAGGAGATCATCACCTCGATGATCACCACGATCGGCGCGGAAGGAAACCTGCTCGACGAGACGCCCGAGCAGTGCCGGCTGCTGCGGCTCGACCAGCCGATTCTCACGAACACCGATCTCGAGCGGATCAAGCAGCTCGATGAGCCGGGCTTCAAGGTCCGTACGCTCTCGACGCTCTTCGCGGCGGAACATGGCGTCGAGGGGATGGCCCGGCGGCTCGACGCCCTGCGGGCGGAAGCCTCGCAGGCGGTGGCCGATGGGGTCACCATCCTCGTCCTCTCCGACCGTGGCGTAAACGTCGACCAAGCGCCCATTCCGGCGCTGCTGGCCACGAGCGCCATTCATCACCACCTCGTCCGCGAAGGGACACGCACCCACTGCGGTCTGGTCGTCGAAACGGGCGAAGCCCGCGAGGTGCAGCACTTCGCCCTCCTCTCCGGCTACGGCGCGGGGGCGATCAACCCCTACCTGGCCTTCGCCACGCTCGGCCAGATGCGCTCCGAAGGCTGGCTGCCTGAGGACTACTCGCAGGAAAAGCTCGAGAAGAACTACATCAAGGCGATCAACAAGGGAGTGCTCAAGGTCATCTCGAAGATGGGCATCTCCACGCTGCAGAGCTACCGCGGCGCCCAGATCTTCGAGGCGGTGGGGCTCGACAAAGGCTTCGTCAACGAGTACTTCACCTGGACCCCCAGCCGCATCGGCGGCGTGGGCCTGGCCGAGATCACCGAAGAAACCCTCCGCCGCCACGAACACGCCTATCCCACAGCGCCGGTGCCGCAGTTGCTCGACCTCGACGTCGGCGGGCAGTACCAGTGGCGCCGCAAGGGGGAAGCGCATCTGTTCTCGCCCGACGTGGTCGCCAAGCTGCAGCACTCGACGCGCGTGAACAGCCGTGAGGAGTTCAAGAAGTTCAGCAAGCTGATCGACGAGCAAGAACGGCGCCTGCTCACGCTCCGTGGCCTGCTCGAGCTCAAGCCCCAGCAGGCGGCGATTCCGCTCGACCAGGTGGAGCCCGCCAAGGAAATCGTCAAGCGCTTCGCCACCGGCGCCATGTCCTACGGGTCGATCTCCAAGGAGGCCCACGAGACGCTGGCCATCGCCATGAATCGCCTGGGCGCGAAGAGCAACACCGGCGAAGGGGGCGAAGACTCGGCCCGCTACAAGCCCGACGCCAACGGCGACCGACGCTCGAGCGCCATCAAGCAGGTGGCCAGCGGCCGCTTCGGCGTCACCAGCGAATACTTGGTGAGCGCCCAAGAGCTGCAGATCAAGATGGCCCAAGGGGCCAAGCCGGGCGAAGGCGGCCAGTTGCCTGGCCACAAGGTCGACAAGGAGATCGCCCGCATTCGGCACAGCACGCCGGGCGTGGGGCTGATTTCGCCGCCGCCGCATCACGACATCTACTCGATCGAAGACCTGTCGCAGCTCATCCACGACCTGAAGAACTCCAACCGCTTTGCCCGCGTCAGCGTGAAGCTGGTGGCCGAGGTGGGCGTGGGCACGGTTGCGGCGGGCGTCTCGAAGGGCAAGTCCGACGTCGTGCTCATCAGCGGCTACGACGGCGGCACCGGCGCGAGCCCGCAAACTTCGATCAAGCACGCCGGCGTTCCCTGGGAGCTCGGCCTGGCCGAAACGCATCAGGTGCTCGTGCTCAACGACCTCCGCAGCCGCATCGTCGTGCAAACCGACGGCCAGTTGCGCACCGCCCGCGACGTGGCGATCGCCACCATGCTGGGCGCCGAGGAGTGGGGCATCGCCACCGCCGCCCTCGTCGTCACCGGCTGCATCATGATGCGGAAGTGCCACTTGAACACCTGCCCCGTCGGCATCGCCACGCAAGATCCGGTGCTGCGGAAGAAGTTCGAAGGCAAGCCCGAGCACGTGGTGAACTACTTCTTCATGCTGGCCGAAGAGCTCCGCGAGATCATGGCCAGCCTGGGCTTCCGCACGATCAACGAGATGGTCGGCCGCGTCGATTGCCTCGACACGCGCTCGGCGATCGCCCACTGGAAGGCCCGCGGCCTCGACTTCAGCAAGGTGCTGCACAAGCCGGTGGTGCCGGCCCACGTGAAGACCTATTGCTGCGAACAGCAGGACCACGGGCTCGAGCAATCGCTCGACATGACCACGCTCTTGGAGCTCTGCAAGCCGGCGCTCGAGCAGCAGGAGCCGGTGGTCGTCAACCTGCCGATCCGCAACGTCAACCGCACGGCCTGCACGATTCTCTCCAGCGAGGTCACGCGGCGCTGGGGGGGCCATGGCTTCGCCAAGCCCGACACGATCCAGCTCAACTTCCGCGGCACGGCCGGCCAATCGCTGATGGCCTTCGGCTCGCACGGCGTCACCGTCCGCGTGGAAGGCGACGTGAACGACTACTGTGGCAAGGGCCTTTCCGGCGGCAAGGTGATCGTGTACCCGCCGCGCGAGGCCACTTTCAAGCCCGAAGAGAACATCATCGCCGGCAACGTCTGCCTGTATGGCGCCACGAGCGGCGAACTGTTCTTGAACGGCCGGGCCGGCGAGCGGTTCTGCGTGCGGAACAGCGGCGCGGTGGCGGTGGTCGAAGGGGTGGGGGACCACGGCTGCGAATACATGACCGGCGGCCGGGCCGTGATTCTGGGCTCGACCGGTCGCAACTTCGCGGCCGGCATGAGCGGCGGCATCGCCTACGTGCTCGACGAATCCGGCAAGTTCCCCGCCAAGGTGAACAAGGAGATGGTCGAACTCGAGGAGTTCGCCGACGCCGAGGAGCAAGAGTTCGTGCGCAAGCTCATCGAGCAGCACGTGGAGTACACCGGCAGCCCCCGCGGCCGCCACGTGCTCGATCACTGGGACGGACTGGTCTCCAAGTTCGTCAAGGTGATGCCAGTCGACTACAAACGGGCGCTCGCCGAAATGAAGCGGGCCGAAATGCAACACGAGGCGGAAGCGCTGGCCGAGGTGGCTCATGGGTGATGTTCGCGGATTCATGAAGTTTCCCCGCAAGAAGTACGGGGAGGCGCCGGTTGCCGAGCGCTTGAAGCACTACCACGAGTTCACGCTGCCGCTGCCGGTGGCCGAGCTGCGCACCCAGGGCGCCCGCTGCATGGACTGCGGCGTCCCCTTCTGCCACACCGGTTGTCCGCTGGGGAACATCATCCCCGACTGGAACGACCTGGTGTTTCGCGATCGTTGGCAAGAAGCCCTCGACCGCCTGCACGCCACGAACAACTTCCCCGAGTTCACGGGGCGCGTGTGCCCTGCGCCGTGCGAGACGGCCTGCGTGCTCGGCATCAACGAAGACCCGGTGGCGATCAAGCAGATCGAAATGTCGATCGCCGACCGCGGCTTCGAAGAAGGCTGGATCCAGCCGCAGCCCCCCGCGGTCGAAACGGGCAAGAGCGTGGCCGTCGTCGGCAGCGGCCCAGCTGGTTTGGCCGCCGCCCAGCAATTGCGCCGCGCCGGCCACCGCGTCACCGTGTTTGAGCGGGCCGATCGCCCGGGCGGACTGCTCATGTATGGCATCCCCGACTTCAAGCTCGAGAAGTCGCGCGTCTGGCGGCGGGTCAAGCAAATGGAGGCCGAAGGGATCGAGTTCCGCTGCGGCGTAAACGTCGGCGTCGATGTCACGGCCAGCCAGCTTCGCTCCGAGTACGACGCGTTGCTGCTCACGGGCGGCGCCACGCACGGCCGCGACCTGCCGATTCCGGGCCGCAATCTCAAGGGCGTGTACTTCGCCATGGAGTTCTTGCCGCAGCAAAACAAGCGCAACCAGGGCGACACGGTGCCAGAGGACGTGGCGATTCTGGCCACCGGCAAGCATGTGATCGTCATCGGCGGCGGCGACACCGGCAGCGACTGCACCGGCACGTCGAACCGGCAAGGCGCCTCGAGCGTCACCCAGTTCGAGCTGCTCACCAAGCCGCCTGAGTTGGGCTCGTATCCGCGGGCCGCCGAACGCCCGGTCGAATCCCCCTGGCCCTACTGGCCGATGATGCTCCGCACGAGCAGCTCGCACGAGGAAGGCTGCGACCGCCACTGGTCGATCCTCACCAAGGAATTCCGCGGCGACTCGGGCGGCAACCTCGAGAGCCTGGTGACCGTGGAGGTCGAATGGGTCAAGGACCCGGCCACCGGCCGGCAGAACATGAAGGAGCGCCCCGGATCGGAGAAGGTCTGGCCGGCGCAGCTCGTGCTCTTGGCGATGGGCTTCGTGGGGCCGGAACGCAAGGGAGCGATCGAAGAGCTGGGCCTCGCCCTCGACGCGCGCGGCAACGTGCAATGCGACGAAGGCTACCAAACGAGCGTGCCAGGCGTGTTCGCGGCGGGCGACATGCGCCGCGGCCAATCGCTCGTCGTCTGGGCGATCCACGAAGGCCGCGAGGCCGCCCGCTCGGTCGACAAGCACCTGATGGGCGTAACGCACCTGCCGAGTGTGAATGAGGGGGACTTTGCCTGGCGGTGATCACCGCTCGCAGTTCTGCGAGCAACGAGCGATCCCTGCAAAGCTGAGTAGACGCAATGGGGGCATTTCTGAGCATGACTGGGATTGCGAGCGCCGGCTCCCGGTCGCGCAACGAGATAGTCAAACTTCTTCAGGAGTTCGCAGCGGCCAGGAAGGGCCGGATGTTTCCCGATGAAGAGCGAAACGACTCATCTACGCTCGTGATCTCGGGCGGCGACGGAACGCCAGCAACAATTCTTTATCCTTGGCTCTTCCTGGCTTGGGAGGACGCGACGAGATTCCTCTCCGCGTCACTGGGCGTCCCGGCGATTTTCCTGCACATCCATGACGAGGATCTGTGGATGTACATGCTGTATTCCGGTGGCGAACTGATCGATCAGTTCAACCCGCTCCCTGACTATTGGCGAGAGATCCCCGCGGAGGAGCGCGCCGCCTGGAAAGGTGACGCCCGGATCTTCGCAGCTTATTGGCCCGGCGTTAGCCAATCCTCGATCGAACGATACCTTGTGCCTTGGGACTTCAACCACCCCAGAGGTGTGAAGGCGTATCCAGACGACGAGTATGAAGTTAGAGACTGCTGGCAGCTCAGGGACTTCATGCGCAAGTTGGGCGTCGCCTATCCTCTTGATGAGCAGGGCAATCGTTTGGGCGACCGCTATTTCTTCGAGGTCCCCCGAGCGTGATCTGACGTTCGATCATCGAGTTCCCTCGATCTCGCCCAGATGATGCTCCAGCACCCGCTCCACTAAGCGCCGCGCGATCCCCATGGTTTCGTCGCTCTGCGTGACTTGCCGCGTCACGTAGGTTCCCTCGAGCACCAGGCAGAGCTCCTTGGCCATGCCCACGGGGTCGCGGGCGCCGGCGGCGGCGCACAGTTCCGCCACGAGCGCTTCGATTTCCTGCTTGTTCCGCGCGGCGGCCAGGTGGGCCGGATCGTGCGGCAGGGGGAACTCCATGGCCACGTTGACGAAGATGCACCCCTGGAATTGCCCCGACCCGATGATGTCTTCCACCACGTCGAACAGCGCCCGCAGTTGTCCGTCGGGCGAGGGGCCGGCCTTGGCGGCCATGGCGGTCCGAAACCGCTCCTGCAGCCACTGGTTCTGCGTTTCGAGCGCCGCCAGCATCAGGTCTTCTTTGCTCTCGAAGTGCTTGTAGAAGGCGGTCTTGCTGATGCCCACGTCGCCGAGCACCTGGTCGAGTCCCACGTTGCGAAACCCATCGGCATAGAACCGCTTCAGAGCGGCGTCGATCAAGCGCTCTCGGCTGGAAGCAGGCATGGCAAGCCTTTCGCGGCGGACGGATTACAGGGCCGGTTGACCTCAAGTCAACCCGCAGGTGTACCCGTAGTCAACTATTCGCGGGCGGCGCCGCACACGATAGTTCTCCGAGAACCAATCCACCGACCCTTTCTTGGAGCCCTCGATGCGTCGCTTTTTGTTCCTGGCCTACGGCGTCGTCTGCCACCTGCTGTTCTTGGTGGTCTTTGCCTGGCTGGCCTGTTTTTTCGGCGGCTGGCTCGTGCCGAACACCATCGACGGTCCGGCCACCGGCGAGCCCTGGCCCCGCGCGGCCGCGATCGATCTGGCGCTGCTGGGCGTCTTCTGCTTGCAACACTCGGTGATGGCGCGGCCGGCGTTCAAGCGTCACTGGACGCGGCTCGTGCCGGCGCCGATCGAGCGCAGCACCTATGTTTTGGCTTCCTGCCTGGTGACGGCCCTCTTGATCTGGCAATGGCGCCCCATCGATCTGACGATCTGGCACGTGAACTCCGCCGCCGGCCGCGCCCTGGTGTGGACCGTGTTCGCACTCGGCTGGCTGGCCGTGCCAGGGGTCAGCCTGCTGATCAGCCACTTCGACCTGTTCGGCACGCGGCAGGTCTGGCTGCACTGGCGCGGCCGCGACTACGAGCCGCTCCCCTTCGCTACGCCGGGCGCCTACCGCTGGGTCCGCCACCCGCTGTACGTCGGTTGGACGATCGCCTTTTTCGCTGCTCCCACGATGACCGCGGGGCACTTGTTGTTCGCCATTTCCATGACCGCTTACATGGCCGCGGCTTCGCTCCTCGAGGAGCGCGACCTGGTGGAGTTCTACGGCGAAGCCTATCGCCGCTACCGGCGAGAAGTGCCGGCCTTCCTGCCCCGGCCGTGCGCTGCCACGGCGCCGCCGGTGCAGACAAGTTCAGATCGCCAGGGCGCCGCGAGCCAGCCTGCCGCGTGATGGGCACTGACCGTTATCGGCCCGAGGCGCAAAAAAAAGACCGCCAAGGTGGGGCAGGAACCTTGGCGGCCTCGACTGGCCGCTCGAGGACCGGGGCAGGAAGTCCAAAGTGAGCGGCCACCCATCAAGCTATCCACCCTCCTAGGGCATGACAAGCCCCGGGACGCCGACTTCCGAAAATTCTTCGGGCTGCCGAGCCGGAGGGTTTTGCACTTGGGGGCGTGCAGGGGAACAGCGCGGTTGCTACGATGAGACTGGCCTCCCCGCCACGCCCATGACTCGGGCCAGCGCCCTGGGTTACCCGCCTTTGAACTGTCGAGCCCGCCATGCACGGCTTCGCGCTGTCTGTTCGCTGTTTTGTCGCCTGCAGTCTGACGTTGGGCGCTGCCCTGCTGCTGGCGGCCGATGCGCCGCCGGCCGAGCTGCGTTTGGCCCGCTTCGACATCGACTGCACGCCCCCGCTTGGCTCGCTCATGGCCTACGACCCGGTCAAGGCGCAGGGCGAAGTCGGCTTGCGGGCCCGCGGCGTGGTCCTGCTGGGCGCCGGCCAGCCGATCGTGCTCTGCGCCGTCGACTGGATCGGCATCGCCAACGAGGCGCACGACGCCTTCCGCCAGGCGCTGGCCGAAGCCGCCGGCACGACGCCCGACCGCGTGGCGGTGCATGCTCTCCATCAGCACGACGCCCCCGACTGCGACTTTTCGGCCGAGCAAATCCTGAAGGAAGCGGGCGCCGACCCAGGTCACTTCGCCAGCGAATTCCAGCGGCAGAAGCTGGCCGAGCTGGCGGCGGCGGTCAAGGCTTCGTTGAGCAGCGCTCAGCCCGTGACCCACGTCGGCTGGGGCGCGGCCAACGCCGAGAAAGTCGCTTCGAACCGGCGGGTCATGGGGCCCGATGGCCAGGTCAAGGCCGTCCGCTACACCGCCTGCGCCGACCCCGCGCTGCGAGCCGAACCCGAAGGGACGATCGACCCGCGCGTGTCGCTCGTGAGTTTTTGGAACGGCGATCGGCCGCTGGCGGTCCTTAGCTACTACGCCACGCACCCCCAGAGCTACTACCGCACTGGCATTCCGAGCCCCGATTTTCCGGGCCTGGCGCGCCTCTTCCGCCAGCTCGCGCTGCCGGAGGCCTTGCACGTTCACTTCACCGGCGCGGGGGGCAACATCGGCGCCGGCAAATACAACGATGGGTCGCTTGGCAATCGCGTGGTGCTGGCGGAGCGGCTGGCAGATGCCATGCGCCGTGCCTGGGAGACCACCGAGCGGACGCCCATCACTTCGGAGGATGTCGCCTGGCGCGTCGTGCCGGTGCAGCTTCCCCCCTCGCGGCATTTGAACGAGGCCGATTTGCTCGCGCAGATCAAGGCGGGCCAGATGCCGGCGGCCGCCACGGCCGCCACGCGCTTGGCCTGGCTTCGGCGCTGCCAATCGGGGCACCCGATCGAGCTCACGCGGTTGAGCCTGGGGCCGGTCAGCTTGTTGCACCTGCCAGGCGAGTTGTTCGTGGAGTATCAGCTTGCCGCACAAAAGCTGCGGCCCGATCGCCACGTGGCAGTGGCGGCGTACGGCGACTACGGCCCCTGGTATATTGGCACCGAGGTCGCCTACGGCCAGGGGGGCTACGAAACGAGCCCCACCGCGTCGAACGTCGCGCCAAATGTCGAGCCCGTGCTCACCGCGGGCATCGGAGCGCTCTTGGCCGACGACTAGCCCGAAGGAGCTTGCCATGCTGCGAATCCTCAGCTCGCCCCGCCGGCTGTGCAGCGGTCTGACCCGCCGCGAACTACTGCGTGTTGGCGGACTGGGACTAGCCGGCCTTGGCCTGGGCGATCTGTTGGCCTTGCAAGACCGGGCGGCCGCCGGGCCGCTGGAGCGGCCGAAGTCGTTTGGCGCGGCGAAGTCGGTGATCCTGTGCCATCTCTACGGTGCGCCGAGCCAGCTCGAGACCTTCGATCCCAAGCCGCAGGCCCCCGTCGAAATCCGCGGCGAGTTGGGCGTGATCGGCTCCAAGCTGCCGGGGGTGCAGGTCGGCGAGCTGCTGCCCAAGACGGCGCAAACGCTCGATCGCTGCACGATCCTGCGCTCGCTCACCCATCCTTACCCAATCCACGGCGTGGCCTATGCCCTCACGGGCATCCCCACGATGGACGTGGCGATGGAACTGAGCCCGCGCGACGCGCGGCACTGGCCGTTCTTCGGCTCAGTCGTCGATTACTTGACGGCGCAAGACACGACGGCCGCAAAGCCGGGGCGGACGCCCGTGAACATGGCGTTGCCGTTTCCCATGAGCACGCGCCGCGTGGGGGAGGTGCCGCGCGCGGGGCCTTATGCCGCATTCCTGGGCGCGCAGTACGACCCGATCTGGACCGAGTTCGTCGGCCAGGGGACCCGCGGCATTCGTAAAACACTGACCACGCGCGTCTTCGACGAGCCCGATCCCTATATGGGCACCACGCCGGAGAGCCACTTCGCCCTGCCGAGCGTGTCCTCGCTGCCGGGCGAGCTCACTCTCGATCGGCTCGCGCAGCGCCGCAGCCTGCTCGACCAACTTGGGGCCGGGCGGCGCGAACTCGACGCGAGCTTGGCCGGCCGCGAACTGAATCGCTACCAAACGATGGCCTACGATCTGCTCCACTCGAGCAAGTTGGCCGAAGCCCTCGACGTGCGCCGCGAGCCGGCCGCCACGCGCGAGCTCTACGGCCACACGCTGTTTGGCCAAAGCTGTCTGGCGGCGCGCCGCCTGGTCGAGGCAGGCAGCCGCGTGGTCAGCGTGTTCTGGGACGAATATGGTCTAGCAGGGAGCGGCTGGGACACGCACTGGAACCACTATCAAAGGATGCGCGAGGAGCTGTGCCCTGGGTTCGACCAAGCCTGGTTCGGGCTGATCAACGATCTCGATCAGCGCGGCCTGCTCGACGAGACGCTCGTGGTTTGCACGAGCGAACACGGCCGCACCCCGCGGCTCGACAATTCACCCGGCGGCGGCCGCGATCACTGGTCGCGCGTCTATAGTTCGATCCTGGCGGGCGGGGGAATTGCCCACGGCCGCGTGGTCGGCGCGAGCGACCGGCAAGCGGGGGACGTGGCCGACCGGCCGATCAGCCCCAAGGACTTGCTGGCGACGATGTACCATTTGCTGGGCATCGACCACCACACCCTGCTCCACGACCGGCTGGGCCGCCCGCTGCCGCTGGTCGAGGGACAGGTGATCCACGAGGCGCTGGGCTAACTGCTTGCGTCGTCTAGTCGGCCGGCTTACGCCAGGCCGCTCGCCGGGGTGGTGGGTTCGCGCATCCACCGTGGTACTGTCTTCAGCGGTTCTGGCGAGCGGCCAGCGTTAGCTGGCTGACTTTGACCGGTTGGGATCACTTGCGCCGTTTGGTCGGCCGGCTTACACCGGGTCGCTCGCCGGGGCCGTTGCGTATAATTGGGCGGCGCGCCCTTCCTTGGCTGTGCTGGCGGCGCGTCGGCACGCAACGCTTTGCCTATGGCCTCCACTCCTTCCGCTCTGCGCGGTTGCCCCTGCTGCGGGCTGGTTCAGCAATTGCCGCCGCTCCGCGCCGGCTGGCGGGCTGCGTGCCACCGTTGCCACGCGCCGTTTTCCACCGCGCGTAAGGGGACTCGTGGCCGAATGCGCGCCGTCGCCGCGGCGCTCGCGGCCTTGATTCTCTACGTGCCGGCCATCACCTTGCCGATGCTGCGGCTCGAGCGGCTGGGCCAGGTGCGCGAAGACAATCTGCTGAGCGGCATCGTCAGCCTGCTGTCGGCCGGCCACTTGTTCGTGGGGCTGGTCGTGCTCGTGTTCTCGGTGATCGTGCCGCCGCTCAAGCTGATCACCCTGCTCGTGCTCGGCCTCGGCGGGGCCGGCTTTGCCGCGCGGCATCAGGCGGCGGCCTACCGGCTCGTGGAGCTCGTCGGCCGTTGGGGCATGCTCGACGTCATGCTCGTGGCCGTGCTCGTGGCCTTCGTCAAGCTCGGCAACCTGGCCGAGATTCAAGCGGGGCCAGGGCTCTTGGCCTTTGCGCTCTGCGTGTTGTCTAGTTTGGTCGCCAGCGTTTGCTTCGATCCCCATGACCTTTGGCGCGAACCCTGCGATGGCTGATCCTGCCGACAACGCTCCGCCGCCGGCGGAGGTCCCCGCCGCGCGGCTCGAGCGCGAGCCCCGCTGGACCTGGTTCTGGCTGTTGCCGCTCGCCGCCGCCGCGTTCGTCGGCTGGCTGGGTTGGCAAGCCTGGGCGCTCCGCGGACCGCACATCACCGTGCGCTTCGCGAGCGGCAATGGGCTCAAGGTGGGCGACGTGCTCCGCTTTCGCGGCGTGGCCGTGGGCGACGTGACTCGCGTCGAAATCGCGCCCGATCTCGAACGCGTGGAGGTCGATATCGCGCTGGGGGACGAGGGCGCAGCCCTCGCCCGCGCCGGCAGCCGCTTTTGGATCGTGCGCCCGCGCGTCGACCTGACAGGCATCGACGGGCTCGACACGCTCGTGGGGGCAAACTACGTGGCCGTGCTGCCGGGCGACGGCCCGCCGCAAAACAGCTTCGAGGGGCACGACGAACCGCCCCTGGCCGAACGGCTCGAACCCGGCGGCCTCGAGATCGTGTTGCAGGCGCGCGAGCGGGGCAGCTTGCGCCCCGGCGCCGCGATTCGCTACCGGCAGCTCCGCGTCGGCACGGTGCTCGCCGTGGGACTAGCGGCCGACGCCAGCCTGGTCGAAGCGCGGGCCTACATCCGCCCGGCGTTTCGCGAACTCGTGCGGCAGAACTCGCGGTTCTGGGACGCAGGCGGCGTGGAGTTCAACGCCGGTTGGCTCTCCGGCATTTCCGTGGGGCTCGACTCGGCCGAGTCGCTTGTGGCGGGCGGAATCGCCTTCGCTACGCCGACCGAGGCGGGGCCGCGCGTCGCCAGCGGCGCGCGGTTCGGCGTGGCCGAGCGCTCGGAGCCCGAATGGCTCGCCTGGTCGCCCGCCTTGCCCGTGGGGCCGCATTTGCTGCCGCCAGGCTCGGAGGTCCCCCAGCCGCAACGGGCATCGCTCCTCTGGCGACACGATGGCACTCTCTGGAACAGCAACCGAGAGCGGCAGGGCTGGATCGTGCCGATCGAGGGGGGCTATGTGGGGCCGGCCGATCTGCTGACCTTGCCCGACCGCACGCTCGAAGGTTCGGCGCGGTTGGCCGTCGGCGGCCGCGAGGCCCCCGTGGTCGGCGGCAAAACCCTGCCGAATGGGCTGGGGTTCTTGCCGGCCGGCGATCTTCGCTCCCCCTGGCCACGCAAACGGATGCGGGCAGCGGTTCTTCCGGAAGACGCGCTTGTGATCGCCGGCCGCACGGAATCACCGGTGCTCATCGCTGCCCCTCGGTTGCAGCCGGGAGACATCTGGACGGTCGACCCGGCGATCGCCTTCGACCCTGCCTGGCACGGGGCGGCGGTGCTGGGGACGAGCGACGGGGCCCTGATCGGCGTGCTGCTGCTCGCGGCGGAGGGGGCCCGCGTGGCGCCGCTGCGGCTGCCGGCGGAGTAGGCGGATTTCTCGAGCGCGGGCGGCCGGCGGCAGTTTTTTCGGGACAAATGTTGCCGCTTTTCCGCCGCCTTGCAGTTCCCTTTTCGGCAGGGAATCCGTGCAGCTCGCGCTCGTAAGAGTTCGTGCAACCTGCGGAACCGGGTCGGGCCGTCGCTTCATGGCATTCGCGGCGGCCCGACTCGGCCCGTTGCATCCCCAGGCGGACCGCGCCGCCGTACAATGGGGCCCATGGCAGACCTCATTCCGCGGTATTTGGTTTCGTTCGAGCCGAAACGCATTCCCCACCAGTTCACCGATGTGCTCATCATCGGCGGCGGGCTGGCGGGCCTGCGGGCGGCGTTGGCCATCGACCCCAAGCTCTCGGCCCTGGTCGTCACCAAGCAGGCGATTCAACAGTCGAACAGCACCTATGCCCAGGGGGGCATCGCGGGGGTGCTCGACCCGGAAGACCGCTTCGAGAACCATATCGCCGACACGTTGAGCGCCGGGCGCGGGCTGTGCGACGAAGCGGTCGTGGAACTGGTGGTGCGCGAGGCGCCCGAGCGGATCGCCGAACTCATCGACTGGGGCACGCGCTTCGACCGCGACGCCGGGGAGTTGGCCCTCGGGCGCGAGGGGGGGCACAGCCACGATCGCATCGTGCATGCCCTGGGCGACGCCACCGGCCGCGAGGTGATGCGGGCCGTCATCGAGCGTGCGCATGGCCTCGAGAACGTGGGCATTTGGCCGCACACGTTCACGCTCGATCTGCTGACCCACGAAGGCGCTTGCCGGGGCGCGCTCGTCTGGAACAAACGGCACGGCAAAACGCTCGTCTGGGCCAAGCAAACGATTCTGGCCACCGGCGGGGCCGGGCAGGTCTATCGGGAAACGACCAATCCCGATGTGGCCACGGGAGATGGCCATGCGCTGGCCTATCGCGCCGGGGCTGAGCTGCGCGACATGGAGTTCATGCAGTTCCACCCCACGGTGCTCTACATCGCCGGCAGCAGCCGCAACCTGATTACCGAGGCGATGCGCGGCGCGGGCGCGTATCTCATCGACCGCACGGGCCGGCGGTTCATGTTGGACTACGATGCCCGCGGCGAGCTCGCCCCGCGCGATGTGGTGAGCCGGGCGATCGTGTCGCAGATGGAAAAGACCCGGCATACGAGCGTCTATCTGGATCTCAGCCATCTCGACGCCGAGATGGTCCGCAGCCGGTTTCCGCACATCGCCGCGATCTGCGCCGAATTCGGCCTCGACATCACCCGCGACCCGATTCCCGTGCGTCCCGGCGCACACTACATGATGGGTGGGGTGACCGTGGATCTCGAGGGGCGCTCCACGGTGCCCGGCTTGTGGGCGGCCGGCGAAGTGAGTTCGAGCGGCCTCCATGGCGCGAATCGTCTGGCCTCGAACAGCCTCTTGGAAGGACTGGTGTTCGGCGCCCACGTAGGCTTGGGCGCGAGCCGCGCGGCGGCGGCCATTGCCGATGACTACCACGCCTTGCCGCTCGAGAACCGCCGCACGGAAGAAGTCGGCGGCGAGCCGCTCGACCTGGCGGACATCCGCAACTCACTCAAGAGCCTGCTCTGGCGGGCGGCCGGCGTGCGCCGCGAGCGCGAAGCGCTGGAAGATGCCCGCGAGACGGTCGACCGCTGGTGCCGGTACGTCCTCGCGCGGCAGTTCGCCGATCCAACGGGCTGGGAGCTGCAGAACATGCTCGTGGTGGCGCGGCTCATCATCCGCGGCGCGCTCGAGCGCGAAGAGACGCGCGGCGTCCACTTCCGCACCGACTTTCCCGAGACCGACGACGAGCATTGGCGCCGGCACCTGGCGTTTCGCCGGGGCGACGCCTGAGAAAGGCCGCTACCGAGGATATTCGCCCCAGGCCGAAGAGTTCAGCGTCGGCGGGCTGGGAAACTCGGGGAGCGTGCGATGGGCGTAGACCATCGTGGCCGTCAGGAAGCCGAGCACCAGCAGGCAGAACGTGGCCACGCAGGCCATGGCGCTGGGGCAGCGGTCGGCGAACCGGCTGAGGGCGCCGTCGTCTTCGCCGTCGTCCCAGGTCGAAGCCTCGGTATTCGTGTAATCCATCGTGGCGCCGCCCAGCGAATTCATGGTTGCTTCTCCGCAACGTGTTCTTGCAGACTGTTTGCCCCACAACCCCCGACTGGGGCGTACACGGCAAACGTAGGACGGCGGATGGTTCCCGGCAATTCGAGAGACCGTAAGGCGGGAGCATTTTGGGCCGCATATCCGTCAGGTCCGGCGTGCCGAGCGCATCGCGCAAGACCGCACCATGCCTGAGGCCTTCGGAAAAGCGCAGGGGACGGCTTGTAGCGAGTGAACTGCGGTCGGATAATCCTTGACAGCAGCCAGCCGCCGGCGCGAAGGGGTCCGCGGCAATCGGCGCCGAACCAGAGCGAGGAATGTTCCGCGAACTCGAGGTTGATGATCTCTCGAGCAACGCGGCCCCCAACTGCGCGCCGTGCGCGGCGCGCCTGGATCGTCGGGAGTTCCTCCAATGCACAGGCGGATCTGCACGGCCCTGTGGGCCTGCTTTCTCGTGGCCGGCCCGGCCTTCGGAGTCGAGACCATCGTTCTGCAAAGCGGCTTCGACGAGCAGAACTCCGTCTCTTGGTCGCCGGGGCAGCTCGACGCGGGGCTGACCTACCTCACGACCGGCACGTCCGCGTCCCCCTTCGGCTCGGCCTTCTCGGCCGCCGATTTTCTGGCGGCGCAAGGCGGAAAGACGGCCTATACGATCGCCCCCTTGGTGCAGAACAACTTTCAGATCTACGCGCCGTCGTTGTTCGCGCCCTACCCGTTGGCGCAGTGGATCAACACGGGTCCGACGGCGCTGACACCGTATACAACCCTCTACGCCATGCCGTTCCAGGTGGCCACCACGAGCATCACGAGCGCTTCGCTGAGCATGAAGTGGGCGGTCGACGATTCGCTGGGCGACGCCACGAGCAGCGGCCCCAATCCCGTGGGCGTCTACCTCAACGGCACAGCCGTGCCCGCGGCGATTTCGGGGGGCGATCTGAAGCTGCTGACGACGGCCTTCGATCCGAACATCGGCCCGCTGCTGCAAACGGGGCAAAACTGGCTCTACATCTACGATCGTGAGCTTGGCGGCGCCGGGGCCGCCGGCGTGATGTTCGGAGCCACCATCACGGTCGTGCCGGAGCCGGGCGCCGCAGCACTCGCTGGAATTGGCATGCTGCTGTTCGCGGGCATCGCGCGACGCCGGCGTCAAATCGGCGGCAGCTGAGCAGCGGCGCCAAGAGCGGCTACGCGTGGGCCTTGGCCAGCGTCGATTCGTAGCGGCCGAAGATCATCCGCCCGGCGCTCGTTTGCAGCACGCTGGTGACGCCGATCCGCACGCTCTGGCCAATGTAGTCGCGGCCTCCTTCGACCACGATCATCGTGCCGTCGTCGAGATAGCCCACGCCCTGGCCAGGCTCCTCTCCTGCCTTGACGATCCGCACCTCGACGCTTTCCCCCGGCAAGAACACCGGCTTGAGCGCGTTGGCCAGGTCGTTGAGGTTGATCACCCCCACGCCGTGCAGGCGCGCGACCTTGTTCAGGTTGTAGTCGCCGGTGACGACCTTGCCCTCGAGATGCTTGGCGAGCGTGACCAGCTTGAGGTCGACCGACTGCCCGGCGAACTCCGGCAACTCGCGGTCGAAGATCTTGAGATCGACCTTGGGATTGGCCCGCAGGCGGTTGAGGATGTCGAGCCCGCGGCGGCCGCGGCTGCGGCGCATGCGATCGCTGCTGTCGGCGATCGCCTGCAGTTCGCTGATCACGAACCGGGGCATGATGAGCTGATTGTCCAGCACCTCGGTTTCCACGACGTCGGCGATGCGGCCGTCGATCACCACGCTGGTGTCGAGCACGTAGGGCTTGAGCCCCTTCACTTCCTTGGCGAACTCCACATACGGAATGATGAAGCGGAAGTCGTCTTTGGTCTGAATCAGCAAGCTGATGCAGCCGTAGCAAAGAATCACCGCCAAGAGCGCATTCACCCAGGCCGGCGTGCCCAACAGGACGTCCTGGACGAGCGGATTGATGGCCAGCCCCAGGATGTAGGTGAGGAACAGCCCGACGACGAGCCCAAAGTATACGGCCGAGATGGTTTCCAACCGTTTTTTGGGCACCAAAATATCGAGCACCACCACGCCGATGGCCAACCCAATCACGCCGGCGAACGCGCTCCAGGCTACGTAGCCGCGGTTGGTCACCTCCCCCAACTGCTGGGCGACGATCGTCGCCACGCCGGCCGCCGCCAGCATAAAGATGAACCGGAGTACGAGCAGCGGCATGGTAGGCGTGCAAACGGCCAGAGGGGTCGGGCGCCCGGCCAACGGCCGCAGCGTTCCCCCCATTCTATCCAGTCTGGGCGGCCAAACTCTATGGTCTCCGGCGCCAACGGCCGATGCCGTTTTCCCGGGCAGCCGCCAACTTGCCGAATATAGGCGTTCTACCGCTCAGAAGGACGACCGGCCCGCGGCCTGATTTTGGAGTCGGCGGAGCTTGTCGCGGACGTTGTTGTTCCCAGAATGACCGAACTCTGCAGCGACCAACTTCCTGCCAGCCCCGGCGAAAGAGCAGTGTGACCATGCGCGTCTTTTACAGTCCTGCCTATGTCGCGGCTGGATTTTCCTTCGAAACCACGCGCAAGGCCAGTTGGGTTGCGGCGTCGCTGGATGCCGAGCCGATTGCCGGCGTCGACCTTGTCGAGCCGAATCCCCTTGCTCGCGACCAACTCCTCGCGGTGCATGACGCCGACTACGTGCGCGCCGTCGAAACGGGCGAGCCGCGCGCATTGGCCGAATCGCAGGGCTTCGATTGGGATGCCGCTCTCTGGCCCGCGATGCTGGCGTCCAACGGCGGCGCCATCGCGGGGGCGCTCGCGGCGCTCGAAGACGGCGTGGCCGGCTCGCTCTCGAGCGGGTTGCACCATGCCAAGCGCAGCTCGGGCGACGGCTTCTGCACGTTCAATGGCCTTGTGCTGGCGGCCCGCGCGGCCTTGGCCGCAGGCGCCCGGAACGTCCTGATCCTCGACTTCGATGCTCATTGCGGCGGCGGCACGGCTTCGTTGATCAGCAACGCCTTGGGGATCACGCAATTCGACGTCTCCACAAGCCACTTCGACCAATACCGTGACACCGCCCAAGCGCGGCTGGCCATTGTCGACAGCGCGGCACAATACATGGATTGCGTTCGACGAGCATTGGACGATGCAAACGCCCTCGGCGTCGCCTACGATCTGTGCCTTTACAATGCCGGAATGGACCCTTACGAAGGTTGCCCGGTCGGCGGCCTGCCGCGCATCGATCGAGAGATGCTCGCCGAACGGGAACGGCGGGTCTTCGCCTGGTGCGCCGAGCGGCGCTTGCCCGTGGCGTTCGTGCTCGCCGGAGGCTATCTGGGGCCGCGGCTCGATCGGGCAAGCCTGGTCGGCCTGCACCGGCTAACCCTGACTGCCGCGGCGGGCATGTCTTGGCGTCCCGCCTAGACTAGTGCTGCGCCTCCGCTAGAAGTTTGGGCTGCCCTCCGCTACTAGCCCGCAGCGCAAGCAAGGAAGAGCCACGTTTCCCTGGCCGAGCCTCGCGGACCCCTGCACGGGCCGGACTGCATTTTCCGCCTGCGCGCGAAAGATCGCTCGCGCCCCTTGCTCGCGCTGCGCGCCTAGTGTGGCACAAACCGAAAAAAAGCGGTGACGCAGCACTAACCCTGCAGCAGTTCGACCATCTTGGCCGGATCAGCCGGCTTGAGCAGATGGTGGTCGAAGCCCGCCTCGGCCGAGCGGCGGCGGTCTTCGTCTTGCCCATAGCCCGAGAGAGCCAGCAGCCGTAGCTCCGCGCCCCGCGCCGCCCGCAGCGTGCGGGCGACTTCGTAGCCGTCCATGCCAGGGAGGCCGATGTCGAGCAGCACAGCCGCCGGCACGAATTCGGCGGCGGCTTCGAGCGCTTCGGGCCCCGAATGCGCGAGCCGCACCTCAAATCCCAACGCGCTCAGCAACAGCCCCGTGACGCGCGCGGAGTCGACGTTGTCGTCGACGACCAATACGCGTTTGGCGGAGTCAGGCATGGGCAAGGGCGCGAAGGTTGGGTACTCGGTTCGACAGCGGGCTTCACAACGTCCACATCGTACCAAACCGCCCCCCTACTGGGCCATGTGCGCGATGCCGAGCGGCAATTGCGGGCGGCCTTCCTTGATTCTTAGCGTGAGCGGTTTCGAGCCGCCGGCCGTCGCCTAGCCCTCTCCCAAGGGGCCCGAGGAGGAGCGAGAATCAAGTCGGGCCTGTAATCCTTGCCCCCCGCGGCCCGGTGGCTTAGTCTGAGGGGAGCGGAGTGGGACTGGCGTTGGCTCGGGTCCTGCCCGTCCCGCCTCCCTTGCCTGTCATCAGGGCTGCCCCCGCGGCTCTGGCCTGCCTCACCTATTTGGAGCTTCCGGCGCATGAATGCATCGCGCGGCGCCCTTTCCTGCGGTTTTCGGCTCGCGTTTCGCGGCGTGCTCGGCGTTCTCGTGGCGAGCGCCGCCGGTACGGCGCCGGCCCAAGCGCCGTCGGTTTCGTCGATCACCCCCTGGGCAGTCCCTCCAGGCGGCTCAGCCGACCTGACGATCGCGGGCGGCAACCTCCAAGACGCCGCAGGCGTTTGGACTAATCTGGCGTGCAGCGTCGACTTGGCCCCCGGCGTCGAGAACAACGGCAAGACGCCCGAACGCGTGGTCTACCGCGTGACGGCGCCGAGCGAGGCCGCGGTCGGCATCTACGGTCTCCGCGTCGCCACACAGCGCGGCATCTCGCCGCTGCGGCTGTTCATGGTCGATGATCTGCCGAGCATCAGTGACAACGGCCAAAACCATACGCCTGAAACTGCCCAGCAAGCGCCCATTCCCGTAGCGATCGACGGGGCGTGCGATCCCCAGGCGATGGACTACTACAAGTTCGATGCCCGCGCCGGCCAGAAGCTGACGCTCGAAGCCGTCGCCCGGCGGCTCGGATCGAAGCTCGACCCGATGCTTCGGGTGCTCGGACCCGAAGGCCGGGAACTCGCCTACAGCGACGACGAGGAAGGTCTCGGGGCCGATGGCCGCGTGCGGCTGACGATTCCAGCCGACGGAACCTACCTCGTCGAGATCCGCGACATCCGCTACGACGGCGGCGGCGAACACCGCTACCGGCTGCGGATCGGCGATTACCCACTCGTTTCAGTCCCCTATCCGCTGGCCGTTCGCGCTGGAACAAAGGGCGCGGTCGAATTCTGCGGCAACGTGGCCGACGATCTGGCGTTCGAGACGAAGTCCATCGTCGCGCCAGCCGCCGGCGGCCTCCTGCCGGTTTCCCTCCGCTGGCCGCAAGGACAGGGTTCGGCCTTCACCACGCTCGAGATCAGCGATTTACCGGAGTGCCTGGAGTTCGAGCCCAACGACACGCCGGAGACCGCCGTAGTGATCGCCGCGCCGTCGGCGGTCAACGGCCGCTTCGACAAGCCGCGCGATCGCGACCAATACCGCTTCGACGCCAAGGCGGGGCAGCGATTCCGCTTCACGGCGCACACGCGGCGGCTCGGTTCCCCCAGCGATCTTTACTTGCGCGTGTACAACTCCGAGGGGGGCCAACTCGCCGAGGCCGACGACTCGGGCCGCGACGACGCCGTGCTCGATTTCACGGCCCCGGCCGATGGGCAGTTTCGCCTGGCGGTCGAAGACCTGAACCGCCGCGGCGGACCGCAGCATGCTTATCGACTCGAGTGCGTGCCCTATGAGCCCGGCTTTACGCTCTCGGTCGAGGCCGAGAAATTCGATGTCCCCCACGCCGGCGTGCTGGCGGCCAAGGTGACGAGCGGCCGCCGCGACTACAACGGCCCGATCGCGCTGGCGGTCGAAGGGCTGCCGGAGGGGAGCAAGGTCGAAGGAGCGACGATCGCCGAAGGGCAGAACGAAGCGAATCTGCGTGTGACGCTGCCGGCCAGCGCCGCGCCGGGAACCTTCGCCGCGCTCCGCATCGTCGGCACTGCCAAAATCGGCGAGCAAACGCTGAGCGCGGTGGCCACGGCCGAAGACGCGCTGCGCGAACCGCTGGGAGGCCAGCCCTTCCCGCCGGCGGACCTGGCGCGAGCGATCGGCCTGGGCGTCGGCGGGGATTTCCCGCCGTTCCTCAAGCTCTCGGTCGATGGCGACGCGGCGGTGCTGCCGCAGTTGGCCGGAGGCGGCAACCTGGTCGTCAAGCTGGAGCGCAGCAACGGCTTCGACGGCGACGTGCCGTTGACGGTGAGCGGCTTGCCGAGCGGCGTCTCGCTCGAGGCCAAGCCGATCGAGAAGGGAAAGAACGAGGTGACGCTCGCGATCAAGGCGCCCGAAGGTTTGGCCCCTGGCGAATACCGGGCGCATTTGACGGCGAGCGCGACCCATCAGAATCAGCCCGGCAAAGCCGAGCTCACCGTGCCGCTGCGGATCGTGGCCCCAGCAACGGCGGCCATTGCGCCGGCCGGGGCGCTCCCGGCCGGCGGAACTCAAAAAGTGAAAGTCGCGCTCACTCGGCTGGGCGAAGGGCATGGTCCGGCGAAAATCGAATGGCGAGGCCTGCCGCCCGGGGTGACTGCGGCCGCGACGGAATTGCCGGCGGATAAGCCGGAGGTCGAGGTGGAGTTCGCCGCTGCGGCTGATGCGCCCAAGGGAACGCACGCGATTCGGGCCGTGGTGCATTACCAGGTGCGCGGGCGCACGCTGGCGGCGGCCAGCCCCGAGGTGGCTTTGGAGATTGCTGGCCAGTAGGCCGGCCGAGGAGGAGGAGAGCACTTCATGAGCTGCCCCGACTGCACGCCGAACATTCCGCACTTCAATCCGGAACCGGTTCTCTCGCGCCGCCAGATGCTGGCGCGCGGAGGTACAGGGCTCGGCATGCTCGGACTCGCTGGCTTGCTCAATGCACCAGGAGCAGCCCAAGCCGCCGGCGGTTATGTGAACCCCATGGCCCCCAAGCCGCCGCACTTTCCGGCCAAGGCCAAGCACGTCATCCACTTGTTCATGAACGGCGGGCCGTCGCAGGTCGACACGTTCGACCCCAAGCCCAAGCTGGCCGAATACGCCGGCAAGATGCTGCCGTTCGAGAATCTGCGAACCGAGCGCAAGACCGGGGCTGCCTTTCCCTCGCCGTTCAAGTTTCAGAAGTACGGGCAGTCGGGCATCGAGGTGAGCGAGATCTTCGCGAACACCGCCCAGCACATCGACGACATCTGCGTCATCCGTTCGATGCAGGCCGAGGTGCCCAATCATGAGCCGTCGCTGATGCTCATGAACTGCGGCGAGGCCCGGCTCGTGCGCCCCAGTATGGGCTCCTGGGTCACCTATGGGCTCGGCACCGAGAACCAGAATCTGCCGGGCTTCATCGCCATGTGCCCCGGTGGCTACCCGATCAAGGATTCGCAGAACTGGCAGTCGGCGTTCTTGCCGGGCGTGTACCAGGGCACGCACATCAACACGCAACACACCGACGTAGAGAAGCTCGTCGAGAACATCCGCAACCCGCACCTCTCGCCGGAAGCTCAGCGCAAGCAGCTCGATCTGCTGCGGGCGCTCAACGAGCATCATGCCCAGGCCCGCCCCGGCGACAGCGCGCTCGAGGCGCAGATTCACTCCTATGAGCTGGCCTATCGGATGCAAATGGAGGCTAGCGACGCGTTCGACATCAGCCGCGAGCCCGAGGATGTGCTCAAGGCCTATGGAGACGGCGTGCAAGCCCGGCAAATTCTGATCGCCCGGCGGCTCGTGGAGCGGGGCGTGCGCTACGTGCAAGTTTGGCATGGCCAAGGGCAGCCCTGGGACAACCACGACGACATCGCCGAGAACCACCGCCGCCTAGCCGGCCAATGCGACCAGGCCATCGGAGCGCTCTTGGCCGATCTCAAACGGCTGGGGCTGTTCGAGGAGACGATCGTGATGTGGGGAGGCGAGTTCGGCCGCACGCCCACGGTCGAACTGCCGCAAGAAGGGGCCAACGCCGGCAAGATCAACGGCCGAGACCACAACCCCTATGGGTTCACGATGTGGCTCGCCGGCGGCGGCGTGAAGGGGGGCCAGGTCTACGGCGCGACCGACGAGTTCGGCTTCCAGGCCGTGGAAAACAAGGTGCCCGTCCACGACCTACACGCCACGCTCCTGCACCTGCTGGGCTTCGACCACACCAAGCTCACCTACCGCTACGCCGGCCGCGACTTCCGCCTGACCGACGTGCATGGACGAGTGATCCAAGAGCTCGTCGCGTAGGCCGATCCTGCGTCGCCTCAGGCCGCTCGCTACCGGCGAGTTCCCGCAGGATAACGCCGAGCCGCTTTGACCCGCGCTTTGCAGAACATTAGACTTTGCCTCGACGGGCAGCACTGTCAGGCTCGGAGGTTCGCATGCAACGGCGTCAGTTTCTCCGCTCCACGGCGCTGGCCGCCCTCAGCATGTCGGCGCTGTCGTACCGCCGGGTATTGGGGGCGAACGATCGCATCCAACTGGGCATCATCGGCGCCGGCAATCGCGGCCAGGCGCTGTGGCAAGACTTCCTCGCGCAGGCCGATGTTGCGCCCGTGGCCGTCTGCGACGTGTACGAACCGTACCGCGCCAAGGCCGTGGAAATGGCCGGCGCCGGCACGCCGAGCTTTGGCGACTTCCGCCGTCTGCTCGATCGAGCCGACATCAACGCGGTCATCGTTGCCACGCCCGACCATTGGCATGCCCTGCCCACGATCGTGGCCTGCCAGGCGGGCAAGGACGTGTACGTCGAGAAGCCCTTGGCTCTCAAGATTCACGAGGGCCAGCTCATGCTCGAGGCGGCCCGCCAGCACAACCGCGTGGTGCAAACCGGCAGTCAGCAGCGCTCGGGCGCCCACTACGCGCGCGCGGTGGAGCTCGTGCGCTCGGGCGCGCTTGGGCAAGTGTCCCACGTCAGCGCCGGCTTCGTGCGGAACGCGATGCCGGGGTTCGGGGCCCATCGCGTAACGGCGCCGCCGGCGGGGCTCGATTGGGATTTCTGGCTGGGCCCGGCGCCCTACCGCGAATCGTTGCCGCTCTCGCCCCTCTATCACTTCCGCAACTTCTGGGATTACTCAGGCGGCCAGATGACCAACTTTGGCGCCCATGATCTCGACATCGTCCGCTGGGCGATGAACGTGCGCGGGCCGCAGGCGGTGGCCGGCTTCGGGCGCCGCTATGCCCTGAACGACGGCGGCGAAACGCCCGACGTGCAGGAGGTCATCTATCAGTTTCCCGACTTCGTGCTCAATTGGTCGGTGCGCGAGATGAACGGCGCGAAGGAGAGGATGATCCTCGAGTTCCACGGAACGAAGGGGACGCTCAGCGTCACGCGCCAGGGCTTCGAGCTGAAGCCTGAGGTGTGGACGCAATCAGAGGATCCGCAGGCGCCCCGCGGTCAAGAGATCGTCGATCCCGGCTCCGAGCAGGGGCTCGCGCACATTCGCAACTTCTTGGATTGCGTAAAGTCGCGGGCACGGCCCAACGCCGACATCGAAGAAGGACACCGCACCGCCGCGCTGTGCCACTTGGGCAACATCGCCACCCGCACCGGCCAGCAACTGCGCTGGGACGCCGACAACGAGCGCCTCATCGGCGACGACGCCCCCACCTCGTGGTTGAGCTACGCCTATCGAACGCCGTGGGCGCTCTGACGAGACGGAGCGGGGCTCGTTGGCCGCGATCATCGCAAGACTTTAGCCCGGGCGTGGTGACCGAGCACTACCCCCGCCGCAACTCCGCCAGCGCCTCGCGGGCGGCCCGTTCCCCCTGGTCGAACGCCTCTTCGAACAGCGGCAGGCCGCTTAGGTCGCTGTGGGCGAAGTGGATGCCGCCGAGCGGCTGCCGAGCGGCGGCCCGCGAGCGTCCCCACACGAGGCCGGGACGCGGGCGGATCATGGCGTGTCCCCAGCGCATCACATCGAGTTGCGTAACCAGGCTCGGCAAGTCGGCGTGCGCGCGGCTGAGGTCGGCGATCGCCGTTTCGGCCCAGTCGCGCCAGCCCAGGCCTGCCAGGCGCGTGCGTGCCGTGCGGCCGTCGGCGTCGCAGAGCGGGTAGTAGTAGGTGAAGACGGTCGGGCCGTGGTCGATGCCGCGCTGGTGGGTCGCCACGACGTAGCCCAGCGCCGGGCTCTCGTAGAGCACGTTGTCCCAGCAGAGCGGAAAGCCGCGCTCCGCCGGACGACTGCCGAGCGACAGATTGGCCACCATCCAGGCACCGTAGTCGAAGTCGGCCAGATGGGCCGGCGGCTGCTCGCGCCAGGGGCGCAATACTCGCCCGGCAACGAACTGCCCCGCGGCGAAGATCACCCGCTGCGCGCGAAACCCCTGCGGCCGGCCCTGCCGGTCGAGGGCGATCACCTCCACGCGGCCCACCGGGGAAGCGGCCGGCACGATCTCGGCCGCCAGCAGCCCGGGGCGAAGTTGCTTACTCGCTAAGCCGGCCAAGTGCCGCACGATCCGCGCATTGCCATCGGGCCAGGTGAGCAGCGGCTGCGAGGGCTGGCCGGGCTCGCGTACCCGCGCCGCAAAGTAGAAGAGGGCGGCCCAGGCGCTCGTGTCGGCCAGGCGGAGGCCATAGTCGTCGCGGCAGCCGTAGTCGATCCACCAGAGCAGCCGCGGCGAGTCGAAGCCGCGCTGGGCGAGCCAGTCGGCCATCGAGAGTCGGTCGAGTTCGGTGACGGCCGGATCGTCGGAGGCCGCGCTCACCGGCACGGCGAACGCCCGCCGGCCCTGGCCATCGCGCCAGGCGACCCAACGATCGATCTCGGCCTGAAAGGCCGCAAGCTGCCGGCGGTCTTCGGCCGAGGCCCCAGCGTGCAGAAAGAGGTCTTCGTACCAGCGCCCCTTGTAGAACAGCCGCTCCTCCGGCTCTCGGACCAGGCACTCTTCGGCCGCCACCGGCTGCCCCGCCGCATCTCGCCCGTCGAGCACGCCCAGTTCCTCGAGCAACTCGACCAGCGGCGCGTTGTCGGCCATGGGAAGCGGCAGATAGTGGGCGCCCCAAGGATGCGCGAGCCCGCCGGTCGACCCACCCCGCGCTGTGCCGCCGGGGGCCGCCTCGAGTTCGAGGAGCACAAAGTCCTCTCGGCCCGCCATGAGCAGTCGCCGTGCCGCCGCCAGACCCGAGACGCCGCCGCCGACGATGGCCACCGAGACGTCGGTCCAGGCATCGTCGGCCGGCCGCGGAACCGCGCCGCCTCCCCGCAGCCGGTGCCCAAAGTCGTCGGCCGCGCCGACGAGCTGTCCGGGGAATTTGAGTTCGCCCGTGCCGCGCTCGGCGCAGCCAGCCAGGGCCGGTAGGCCGAGGAGGGAGACGAGGAGCTCGCGGCGGGAGAGGGGGGACATGCTCTAGCTCGGTATGTTCCAATGGTTCACGCTACAGCCGCGGTTGCCGGTTCTCAACCCTTTGTTGACGTACAAGGCGTCCCGGCCGACACAAGACCTCCCCGCTTCGGCGTTCCGCACTCGGCGAGTGCGGGCTACGATGGAGCTTGTCGCCTGCGTGAAGACCGCTCGGGCGACACGACCTGCAACCCTGGCTGCTCCCATGCCGCGCCGCAACATCGTGCTCACCCTGGGGGTGATTCTCTTCTCGCTGCTCTGCTACGCGAGGGCGGACCGCAATCCCCATGGGCGTTACTTCGCCGAGATCCTCGACCAGGTCGACCGCCACGCGCTCGAAACGCTCCCCCGGCAGCAGCTCTACGAGTCGGGCGTGCGGGGGATGCTCTCAGCCCTCGACGAGCACACCGGCTATAGCAACCAGGCCGAGTCGCAGCAGCTCAACGAACTGCTCGATCAGGAATTCGCCGGCATCGGCATCCGCCTCGACATGACGGCGACCGACGGGCGGTTGACGATCCTCAGCCCCATCTTCGGCAGCCCCGCCTTCAAGGCCGGGCTGCGGGCGGGAGACCAGATTGAGGCCATCAACGGCGAGAGCACCCGCGACCTCTCGATGGACGACGCAGTGCGGCGGCTGCGCGGCCCGACGGGGCAAGCCGTGACGCTGCTCGTGTTGCATCCCGGCGAGAAGACGCCTGTCGAAATCAGCGTGGTCCGCGGCCGCATTCAGGTGGAGTCGGTCGTGGGGGACTATCGCCTGCCCGACGGCGCCTGGAGCTTCGTGCTGGCGGCCGATCCCCAGATCGGCTACGTGCGGATCAACACCTTTGGCGCCCGCACGGTGGAAGAACTGCGGGGCGCGCTCGAGGCGATCGAAAAGGCCGGCTGCCGGGCCCTGGTGCTCGACCTGCGCGACAACGCGGGCGGGCTGCTGACCGCGGGGATCGAGGTCGCCGATCTGTTCCTCGAGTCTGGGGTGATCATGACCACCCGCGGCCGCGCGGGGGACGTGCTCGACACCTACGAGGCGCATTCCGGCGGCATGCTGACCGGCTGGCCGCTGGCCGTGATCGTGAATCGCTATAGCGCGAGCGCGAGCGAGATCGTGGCCGCGGCGCTCCAGGACCACGGCCGGGCGGTGGTCGTGGGCGAGCGGACTTGGGGTAAAGGAACCGTGCAGAATGTGCTCAAGGTCGAAGGGGGCCGGGCGCTCTTGCGGCTGACCACGGCCGCCTACTGGCGTCCCAGCGGCCGCAACATCCACCGCCGCCGCGACGCGCCGCCGACGGAAGTGTGGGGCGTCGATCCCGATCCCGGGCTCCACGTCGGCCTCGACGAAGACCAGCGTCGCAAGGTCAACGAACACTGGGAGCGGCGCGACATCGTAGGCGCCCCGGCCCCGACGCCCGGCAGCGCCGCGGAGGCGCTGGCCGACGATCCGCAGTTGGCCAAGGCGGTGGATTACTTGCAGACCAGACTGAAGGTCGGGAAGTAAAGTTTACAAGTCCTGCCGCTGAGTTGGGCGGGCGGTGCAGCAAACGCGCGCAGGGTGCGCGGCTCGTGCGCACCCCGAGGATCTGCGAACCCGCGGCCCTCGAGCATCGTCGTTTGCGCGACCACGCTCTGGCGACACGAGGCCAGCCGACCAGCTTTCCCAGCCCTTGCCAGCGGCCTTCGGGGCGAGACGATTGGGCGAGCGGCAACGAAGCCGCGAAGATGGAGGCCAGCGGCGGCGCGACAAACCTGCGGACAGGCAGCGCCAAGGAAGCGATTCCTGCCGCATTGGTCCGGCAGTTGCTCACCGGGTACGTTCGACCGTGAGCGAAGCCCCGGGGCGTCTTCCCCACGTCGGTCCTGCTCGCACGGTGAGGGACTGAAATCATGCTGATCCGACGCGCTGCTCGTCGCAGTTCCAGCACTTCTCGTGGCCGCTCCGTTTCGCGGCCCAGTCCCCGGCGCGAAGCGCCGCCCCGCTTGCCCGACTGGCCGCCCCGTTCCGGCCGCACCCGCCCTGACGCTCCACGCTCCGGGCCGCTCCCCCCGGCGATTTCGACGTAGACTTGCGCGTGCCGTTTCCGCGAGGCGTCGCAGCGTAGCGTGCAGGCAACATGCCGGCAGCATTCGCAGCGACCGGGCCCAACTCGTTTCGCCGCCAATCCTGAGTTCGGCCAAGGGCTTAGCCTGCGTCCTCGCCCAACCGGCCGTGGCGAAACCGCGCGCGGCACTGGGTTTGCCTCCTCCGGGAGGGGAATCTGCCAAGAGACATCAGGGGGACCTCGCATGGCGACCGTCGAAGCGCTGCCTGAAATCGATCGTGAGGATTCGCCGGCTTATCCGGTCGAGTCTTACGAGCCGCCCCGTCGGCGGCGGCGCAAACCGCCGATTTCCATCGCCGCACTGCGGCTGTTGGCCGGCGAGCCGATCGTCGAGGCCGAAGGCAACCGCCAGGCCCTGTATCTAACCGCCAAGCGGCTGCTCGACATCGCCGGCGCCCTGTTCCTGCTCGTGCTGCTCGGCCCTTTGATGTTGGGCGTGCTGGCCGTGCTCACGGTCACCACGCGTGGCAACCCGCTCTTCGTACAGGAGCGGCTGGGTTATCGCGGCCGCCGGTTTCGCATGATCAAGTTCCGCACGATGCGGCTCGACGCGAACAAGGTGCAACACCTGGTGAAGAACGAGAAGGACGGGCCGATCTTCAAGAACCGGCGCGACCCGCGGATTACGCGCATCGGCCGCATCTTGCGAATGACGAGCATCGACGAGCTGCCGCAGCTCATCAACGTGCTCAAGGGAGAAATGTCGCTCGTGGGGCCGCGGCCTCCGGTGCCGGGCGAGGTCGCCAAGTACAAGCAGTGGCATCGCCGCCGCCTGGCCGTCCGGCCGGGGCTGACCTGCCTGTGGCAAGTGAGCGGCCGCTCCGAGGTGGGCTTTGAAGATTGGGTGCGGATGGATCTGTGGTATCTGCGGAATCAGAGCCTGAAAACGGATCTGCGGCTGCTGCTGGCGACTCCCTGGGAGCGGACCAAACGTAGGGTCCGCTCTCGCGGACCAAATCCAACCGCGGGGACCTAAGGTACGTTTGGGCAGCCGTATTCGCGTTCCTTCCTGCCCAGGCTCGCCCCGCATGTCTTCGGTCCATGCTCCGCTGGCGGCTTCGCCGGCCGCTCCCGTCGATCCGCTCCCGGCGCCGCGCGCCATCGGCCGCGTGCTGCACCTCATCAACGGCGAGCACTACGCCGGCGCCGAGCGCGTGCAAGATCTGCTGGCCGCCGCGCTGCCGGAGTTCGGCGCCGAGGTCGTCTTCGCCGCGCTCAAGGCAGGCAAGTTCCGCGCGGCCCGCGGCTGCCAGGCCGCGCCGCTCTGCGAATTCCCGATGCGGCATCGCTGCGATGTGCGGCCGATCTCGCAGATCGCGCGGCTCGTGCGCCGCGAGCAGGCGGTGCTGTTGCACACCCACACGCCACGCACGCTGCTCGTCGGATGGGCCGTTTCCGCACTGACCGGCGTGCCCCTGGTGCACCACGTTCACAGCCCCACCAGCCGCGATTCGACGCGCCGCTTTCGCAACCTGGCCAACGCTAGGCTCGAGCGCTGGGCCCTGGGCGGCGCCGCGCGGGCGATCGCTGTGTCGGCCGCCATGGGGCGCTATGCCGCCTCGCTGGGGTATCCATCGAACCGCATCGACGTGGTGACCAACGGCGTGCCAGGCCCGGCTGCGCTGCCCGACCGCAACCCGCCGCGCGGGCGCTGGACCTTGGGCATGGTGGCCCTCTTCCGCCCGCGGAAGGGAATCGAAGTGCTGCTCGAAGCGCTGTCGCTCCTGCGCCGGCAAGGGCTCGACGTTTGCCTGCGGGCGATCGGCGAGTTCGAGACGCCTGACTACGAGCGGCAAGTGCGCGGGCTTGTGCAAACCCTGGGGCTCGAGCCGTGGATCGAGTGGACTGGCTTCTGCGGCAACGTGCCTGCGGCGCTGCCGGGGCTCGACGCCCTGGTGCTGCCGAGCTTGTTTGGCGAAGGACTGCCGATGGTGCTGCTCGAAGCGATGGCCTCCGGCGTGCCGATCGTGGCCACGCGCGTGGAGGGCGTGCCCGAGGCGATCGCCGACGGGGAGGAAGGAGTGCTCGTCGAGCCGCAATCGCCCCAGGCTCTCGCCGCAGGCATCGAACGGCTGGTCAGCGGACAGCTCGATTGGACCGCGCTCCGCGGCAACGCCCGCCGCCGCTACGAAGCACAATTCTCTAATCGGCACATGGCTCGGGCGGTGGCGCAGGTCTATCGCGAGGTGCTCGGATGCTAGAACTCGAAGTCGCCACTCCCGAACTCGACTTGAACGCCGCGCGGCGGCCCGAGCGGATCAAGCTGTTCGGGCTCGAGATCGACCGCGTGACGATGCCCGAGGCGGTCGAACGTGTGCTCGCTTGGGCGGCCGCTCACGACGGCGTTTGCCGGTTCGTGGTGACGCCGAACTTGGACCACGCCGTGATGTTTCAGGAGCATGCCGGCCTGCGCGCGGCCTATGCCGAGGCCGCGCTCGTGTTGGCCGACGGCTGGCCGCTCGTGGCCGCTTCGCGCTGGCTCGGCAAGCCGCTGCCGGAGCGCGTGGCCGGCAGCGACCTCGTGCCGGCGCTCTTTTCGGCAGCCTGCCAACAGCGGCGGCCCCTGCGGGCTTTTCTGCTGGGCGCCGCGCCGGGCGTGGCCGAACGGGCCGCGGCCAACATCGAGCGGCGTTGGCCGGCCGTGCATATCTGCGGCTGCTATAGCCCACCGCTCGGATTCGAGCGCGACGCCGCGGCTAACGGCGAGATCCTCCGCCAAGTGGCCAATGCTCGGCCCGACGTGCTGGTGATTGGTCTGGGTGCGCCGAAGCAAGAACTCTGGCTGCACGATCATCGCAGCGAGCTGCGCGTGCCGGTGGCCCTGGGCGTCGGCGCTACCATCGACTTCTTAGCGGGCGAGCGCCGCCGTGCGCCGCGCTGGATCCAGCGGCTCCATCTCGAGTGGCTGCATCGGCTGGCCAGTGAGCCCCGACGCCTAGCCGCACGCTACGCCCGCGACGCCTGCGCGTTCCCCCGGCTCCTGTGGCGCGAATGGCGCGCTACGGCGCGCGGGAGACCATTCATGGCGAGCGGGGGACGATAGTCCCCCGAGTCCTCCCCGGCGACACGGGGCGACACCGCGCCAAACAGTGCAGCTGATTGTCTGGGACGTAGCCCCGAAGGGGCGGCCGAAGTTAGCCTGGGGCGAAATCCCCAGGGCAGCCGACAGCATTCACGTTTGTGAGCCCCGGAAGGGGCGACACAAGTTGCCTATCAATCACTATCGCCAAAGATAGCGTTCGTCGAACGAAATCTGATGTCTTTCAAGCAAGGCGCGAAACTCCTCCTGAAACGATAGTCGCTGATGGTGTGCGGCTTGGTCCTCGATGTACCGACGGACCTCGGCAAGGTTGGATTGGCTGACGGCGAAAGCGCCGTAGCCAGTTTGCCAACCAAATGGCGCTTCTGAAACCTGTTCCCGCGCCCAGCGTGACGAGCTGGCCGGCCGTGTCCCAGCGGCTTGCGCCCCTGGCTAACTTCGGCCGCCCCTTCGGGGCTACTCGACGACCATTCCTTCGTTCGCCCGTAACGGTCTCGGGGGACTATCGTCCCCCGCTCGCCGGTTAGTCTTCGTCGCTGCGCAGCTTCGCCAACACGCTGTAGTCCTCCAGCGTCGTGGTGTCGCCGACCGTGGCTTTCCCCGAGGCGATGTCGCGGAGCAGACGCCGCATGATCTTGCCGGAACGCGTCTTCGGCAGGGCGCCGGTGAAGCGGATGTCGTCGGGCTGGGCCAGCGCGCCGATTTCCTTGCGGACGTGGGCCTTGAGCTCTTTGCGCAGGTCCTCGTTGGCCTCGCCCCCCTTGAGTGTGACGAAGACGGCCACGGCCTCTCCCTTGATCGAGTCGGGGCGTCCGACCGCCGCGGCCTCGGCCACCAGCGGATGGCTCACGAGCGCGCTCTCGATCTCGATCGTGCTCAGCCGGTGCCCTGCCACGTTGAGCACATCGTCGATGCGGCCCATGATCCAGTAGTAGCCGTCGGCGTCCTGGCGGGCATTGTCGCCGGCCAGGTACTTGTGCGGCACCTTCGACCAATACTGCTCCTGGAAGCGGGCGTCGTCGCCCCAGATGCCGCGGAGCATGCCGGGCCAGGGCTTTTCCATGATCAGCCAGCCACCTTGGCCTTGCGGCACCGGCTGGCCGGCCGAATCGACGATCGCCGGCACGATGCCAGGCAGCGGCTTGGTGCAGCTTCCGGGTTTGGTCGCAATGGCGCCCGGCAGCGGGCTCATCATGATGCCGCCCGTTTCGGTCTGCCACCAGGTGTCGACGATCGGGCAGCGGCCGCCGCCGATCTTTTGGTGGTACCACATCCAGGCTTCGGGATTGATCCCTTCGCCCACCGAGCCCAGCAGCCGCAGGCTGGAAAGATCGTGCTGGTCGACCCACTTGTCGCCCCACTTGATGAAGCTCCGCACGGCGGTGGGGGCCGTGTAGAAGACGTTCACCTTGTAACGCTCGATGATCTCCCAGAAGCGGCCTTCATTCGGCCAGTTGGGAGCGCCCTCGTACATGAGCACGGTCGAGCCGGCTGCCAAGGGGCCGTAAACGACGTAGCTGTGCCCCGTGACCCAGCCGATGTCGGCCGTGCACCAGAAGATGTCTTCGTCGCGGTGGTCAAAGACCCACTCGAAGGTCTTCTTCGTGTACAGACTGTATCCGGCGGTCGTGTGCTTGATGCCCTTCGGTTTGCCGGTGGAGCCGCTCGTGTAGAGGATGAACAGCGGATGCTCGCTGTCGAGCGGTTCGGGCAGGCAATCGGCCGAAGCCTCGTCCATCAGGTCGTCCCACCACAGATCGCGCCCTTCGTGCATATGGCAGTGCACGTTGGCCCGCCGCAGCACGATGCACTTTTGCACCGTGGGGCTCTTGGCAAGGGCCGCGTCGACTGTGGCCTTGAGCGGTAGCTGCTGGCCGCGCCGCCAGCCGCTGTCGGCAGTGATCTGCAGCTTGGCGCCGGCGTCGTTGTTGCGGTCGGCGATCGCCTCGCTCGAGAAGCCGGCGAAGATCACCGAATGGACCGCGCCGATCCGCGCGCAAGCCAACAGCGCGATCGCCAACTCGGGCACGAGCGGCATGTAGATCGACACCACGTCGCCTGGCTTGATCCCCTGGGCCTTGAGCACATTGGCGAACTTGCACACCTCGTGGTGCAGCGTCTGGTAGGTGAGCACACGCTGCTCGCCCGGCTCGCCTTCCCAGATGATGGCCGCCTTGTTGCGCCGCCAGCTATTCAGGTGGGCGTCGAGGCAGTTGTAGCTGGCGTTCGTCTTGCCGCCCACGAACCATTTGGCGAACGGCTCATTCCACTCGAGCACCTTGGTGAACGGCTCGAACCAGTGCAGTTCTTCGGCCAGCCGCCCCCAAAACGCCTCGACGTCGGCCGCCGCTTCTTCCCACAACCGCTCGTACTCCGCCAGCGAGCGCACGCGGGCGCGGGCCGAGAACTCGGCCGAAGGAGCGAACTTGCGAGTCTCTTGCAGAACGGTGTCGAGCTGACCTGATGGCATGGCGAACGTGGGCGCGTGGGGTGCGGGATGCGGGAGCGCCCCGGCCGCGGAGGAGGCGCAGGGCGATTGGTTGGGCGCGGGGAATCCCTACGCCGCATGCTGTTGTAGGGAACGCCGCCCACCGCCGTCAACGAAGTGCTGACCGCCGCCGCTCCTTGAATCTTGAGGGCGGGCGCGGCCCGACCGTGCCCGTGATAGAATCGGAGCGGTCGCTGTCTCGAATCCCGCCTGAATGCTGCGTTCTCCATGCCTGCTGATTCGATCATCGTGTCGGCCCCGAGCCGGCTCCATTTCGGCCTGCTGGCCTTCGGCGGCGGGCAGCCGCGGCAGTATGGCGGCGCCGGCGTGATGGTCCGCCAGCCGGGGCTCGCGCTCCGGATCTCCGCCGCCCCGCAACTCGCCGCGAGCGGGCCGCTGGCCGAACGTGCGCTGGGCTTCGCGCGTCGGTTTGGAGAGTCGCAACTCGGCGGAGCGCTGCCCGCGTGTCGCATCGAGATCCTGGCTTCCCCGCCCGAGCATGTGGGCCTGGGGCTAGGCACGCAGCTTGGACTGTCGGTGGCGGCCGGGCTCGCTGCCTGGTGCGGACTCGAACGGCTGTCGCCAACCGAGTTGGCGGCCAGCGTGGGGCGCGGCCGGCGATCGGCCGTTGGCGTGTACGGCTTTTGCCATGGCGGGCTGATCGTTGAGGCGGGGCGGCTGCCGACCGAAGCGCTCTCGCCGCTCATCGCGCGCATCGTGCTCCCCGCCGCCTGGCGGTTCTTGCTCCTCCGTCCGGCCGACCCGGCAGGGCTTTCGGGCACTGCCGAAGAGCAGGCCTTTGAAGCGTTGCCGCCGGTGCCTGCCGCTGTCACTGCCGGGCTCTGCCAGGAGCTGCTTCAGGAGCTTATGCCGGCCGCTCGGGCCGGCGATTTCGGGGCCTTCAGCGCGAGCCTGCGACGTTACGGCTACGAGGCGGGCCGCTGTTTCGCCGCGCGGCAGGGGGGGGCCTATGCGTCACCTCGGCTGGCGCAGCTAGCGGGCCGTATTCGCGAGTTGGGCGTGGAAGGGGTTGGGCAGAGCTCATGGGGACCCACTTTGTTCGCCGTGCTGCCCGGAGCGGCGGAGGCCAACGAGCTCGCCGCTGCCCTGACGGCGGAGGATCGGTCGCTCGAAACCCAGGTCGTCGAACCGGCGGCCACCGGCGCGGTGGTGGAATCTGAGCCCGCCGGGCAGATCGACAGCGTTCCCCGCCGGCGGCCTCAGCCGGCTCCCCGCTAGGCCGCAGGGAGCTCGGCTCTCGTCCGGCAGCGCACGAGGGCTTTCGGGGAGGACGAGGGGCTAGACGTACTTTGACTGCGCCGCCGTCCCTCACCCCCGGCCCCTCTCCCACAGGAGAGGGGAGAACTCGGCCGCCTAAGTTTTTTCCGGCCCCACCGGCCCGAATGCACGGCCCCGGCGTTGAAGATGGTAGGCACACTACCACGTGGCATTCGTAGTAGGCCTGTTTCGCCCGTCGGCAACTTTGGCGAGATTGTCGGCGGGCGTTTTCGCGCGCCGGGCGGGCGGTGATTCTCGCGTTACAGCACCGGCCCGATGTTCCAGGGGACGAACTCGGCGGCGCCCACCCCCAGCCGTTCGCTCTTGGTCCGCTCGCCGCTGGCGACAGCCAAGATCCGTTCGAAGATCTGCCGGCCAATCTCTTCGACGCTCGTGCCGGCCAGGATCGTACCTGCGTCGAGGTCCATATCGGCCTGCATCCGCTCGTACATCGGCGTGTTCGTGGCGATCTTCAGCGAAGGCGTAGGCTGGCAGCCAAAGCAACTGCCGCGCCCGGTGGTGAACACTACCACGTTGGCCCCGCCCGCCACGATGCCGGTGACGCTCACCGGGTCGAACCCAGGCGTGTCCATGACAACGAGTCCCTTGGCGGTGATTGGCTCGGCATATTCGTAAACCGCCTCGAGCGCCGTGGCGCCTCCTTTGGTCACCGCGCCCAGCGACTTTTCGTAGATGGTCGTTAGCCCGCCTTCCTTGTTCCCCGGCGAAGGGTTGTTGTCGAGCTGCGCGCCGTACATGCCGGCGTAGCGTTCCCACCAGCGGATACGGTCGATCAGCTTCTGCGCCACTTGCGGCGAGCGGGCACGGCGGGTGAGGAGTTGCTCGGCGCCATAGATCTCGGGCGTTTCGGCCAGCACGCTCGTGCCGCCGGCGGCGACCAAGAGATCGCTGGCGACGCCGAGCGCCGGGTTGGCCGTAATGCCGGAGTTTCCATCGGAGCCGCCGCAGTTCGTGCCGAGCACGATCTGACTGGCGGGAAACGCTTCCCGGCGCACATCGT
This sequence comes from Pirellulales bacterium, assembly GCA_044221365.1. Taxonomy (GTDB): domain Bacteria; phylum Planctomycetota; class Planctomycetia; order Pirellulales; family JBGAPH01; genus JBGAPH01. The sequence continues at coordinate 75,771 of JBGAPH010000019.1, read as the reverse complement.
TCACGCGGGGCAACATTTCACCGACCGCGCGAACCACCGCGTCGACCGTGGCCTGCGTGCCTCCCAGGTCCTGCATGCTGAAGAGCGGCGGCCGCTCGGGCGCTCCGCCGAGATTGAGCTGCACCAGCCCCTCGTTCTGCAGCAAGTTGCCCAGCGTGGCCGTTTCACACCCGAGGCCCACGAGCACATAGGCCCCAACATTCGGGTGCCGCGCGACGCCGGCCAGCGCGCGGTTGAGCAGCTTGTGGTTCTCGCCGCCGTATTGCAGGCCGCAGCCGCCGCCGTGGGTGACGGGGAGCACGCCGTCGATGTTGGGGAAGTCGCGGAGCGCAGCCTTGTCGAAGCGCTGGGCCACGAAGTGGGCCACCGAGGCCGAGCAATTCACATTCGAGATGATCGCCACGTAGTTCCGCGTGCCCACCTTGCCCCCGGGGCGCCGGTAGCCTTGGAACGTGCGGTCGCTGATCGGCGCGGGGCTCGGCGGAATCGTGGAGCAGGGGGCATAGTCGCGCTCGAAGGCTTCGGCCCCCAGGTTATGCACATGGACCCACTGCCCCGGCTCGATGGGGGCCGTGGCGAAGCCGATCGTTTGGCCATACTTGGTGACGGCCTGGCCGGCGGCGACCTTCCGCAAGCAGAGCTTATGTCCCTGCCGGACCGGCTCGCTCAAGCGGACCAAATGGCTGCCGATCGACACGGCCGCCCCGGCTGCGAGATCGCGGGCGGCGACGGCCACGTTGTCGTCGGAGTGAAGCAGAATCGCGTCGGTGCGAGTGGGCATGCGGCTGGAGAGGGCGAGCGAAGTGAGAGGGGTGCAATTACACCCAGCTTACCCCATGCACCCCCCTCATGTCGCCCTGAGGCTCCCGTCAATGACGGGGGGAGAAGAAGCACAACCTGCCATCGCGTCCACATCCGTTCGTTGGCCGTTGCGAGTGCTGGTGGACGCCGACCGAAAGGGCGATTTCGACGCGGTTCCGCACGACTGGTGCTTGTGCGCCTCGAGCCCAAGCTCGCCAACGGCCCCCGCACCCTCGCCGCTGATCTTGCCGCCGCCTGCCGGCAGCCATCATATTGCCCTGCCAGGGGGGCGGCTGGGCATTGGGTTTTGCAGGGATGCTAGCATGAAACGAGCGTGCGCTCGGCTCTTGGGTGTGATGGTTTGCGGAGGGGCCGCTGTGTTGCTCCCCGCCAGGCTGGCGGCTCAACCACCTGCGGGGCCGTCGGAGGTTCCCGCCGACGCGCCGCGGACGCTGCGGACCCTCGCCGAAGAGGCGCTTCTATCCAGTAGCGGCCCTGCCGAAGCGGCCAGCGTGCCGGCCGCGACGGACGACGCGCAGGTAGCGCGGGAGATCGCGCGGCTCAAGCAGCTCGCGCGCGACGGCGAGGCGGATGCTGCCTGTGCCGGCGCAACGGCGCTCGCCCAGCGTTTCCCCCACGAGGCGTGCGCCTACGCGATCCGCGGCGTCTTTTTGCAGGATGAGACTGGCGATTCGGCGCGTGCGAACGAGGACTTCGATCAGGCGCTGCGGCTGCGTCCCGACAGCGACGCAATCCGCATGCTGCGAGCAGCGGCTTGGACCAGGCAAGGCCGCTTGGAGGAAGCGGTCGATGAGTTCAAGAAATGCCTGGGGCTGCACCGTGCCCATGTCCATCTTGTGCAGACGCTCGAACGGTTGAAACGGCCAGCCGAGGCCCGCTCGTACCTCGAACAGTGCCTAGCGCGCTGGCCGAACAGCGCCGAAAGCTACGCCTTGGCGGCCACCGTCGAGCACCGTGCAGGCAATACCGATGCGGCTGTCGCGGCGGCCAGCAAGGCGATTCAGTTGGACTCCGCCAGCCCACACACCTGGCGGCTGCGCGGCCGGTTGCTGGCCGAGGGCCAACAAGACGTGGCGGCGGCAGCCGACTACGCAGCCGCACTTGAGAGAACCACCGACCCGAGCGAGCGGGGGCGCACGTATGCCGAACTGGCAGGCTTCGATCTTGACCGTCCGGGCGGTCTTGGCTCCGCGGTCCAGAATCTCACTTTAGCGGCACGCGCGGATCCCACGAATCCGCACTATCTGTTGTTCCGGGCGTTCACCTTTTTTCGACTCGGCGATCTCGAGGAGGCGCGCACCGACTACGACACGGTTATCGCCGGAATGGAAGCAGGTACGATGCGGGGCGGGTCGCCGAAGGATCTGGCGAATGTGTATGTGGGGCGGGCAAAAGTGCGACTTTTGCTCCGCGACTACGAAGGGCACAAGGCCGACCGCGCCGAGGCGGAGCGGCTGGAGAACGAAGAAGCAAGCAAGGAGGCCAGCAAGCCATGAAACGGATCTTGGTCACTTCCTGCGCGCTCTTTTGTCTGCTGCCGGCGGCCCTCGGAGCTCAGACGCCAGCGGCCGAGCGACTCGAGTTGCCTTCGGCGCCAAATGCTTCCCCAGAGGCGCCGCCGGCCGGCGACGTCGCCGATCCGCATGCGGCCTTCACAAAGCTTCTCAGGGAAAAGCAGTTCGCCGCTGCCTGGAGCTATGCGGTCCGGGAGGCCGAGCGCAACCCAGATGCGGCCGATGGCCTCATTCTGCGCAGCCGAGTTCGGTGGGCCGAGGAACGCAATACCGAAGCCATGCAGGAAGCACAGGCCGCGGTCGAGCGATTCCCTCAATCGTGGGAGGCACTGGTCGCTCGTGCGAGATGCCATGGAAGTCTGGGAAATCGCGGAGCCGCTGTCGCCGACCTGACCGCCGCCCTCGCGCTCGACGACAATGCCTCCGTGCGGCACGAACGCGGGTTGCAGTTCTCGCTCCTCAACAGCTGGACCGAGGCGCTGGCCGACTTCGAGCACGTGCCCCCTGAGCAGCGCAATTCGCTTTGTCTGTCGATGATGTCGCGGGCGCTCATCTCCCAAGGGCGAACGAAGGAAGCGCTCGAGGCCGCCCAACAAGCAATCAAAGCCTCGCCCAATGAAATTGCCTACACGAGCTTCGCGACTGCGCTGATTGCCAGCGGAGACCTACCCGCCGGGCTCGAAGCCCTGCAGCAGGCGGTGAACAACGCTCCCGACAAGGCCGAGATGCGCCGCCTCCGCGCCGAAGTCCTGTGGAGACTCGGCGAGTTCGAGCTCGCCCTGGCCGACCACAACGAGATTGTCCGCCTGGCCAAGACCAACCAGGAGCGGTCGGCGGCCCTGCAAGGCCGCGCCGCCTTGCACGTCAAGCGCAAGGCCTTTCACGCGGCCGCGGCCGACCTCTCCGCCGCGCTCGAGGCCGACCCTCGGGCCACCGACTGCTACGTAGAACGTGCGGAATGCCAGCGCGAGCAACGCGATTTCGCCGCCGCGCAGCGCGACCTCACGACCGCGATCGACGGCGTAAAGCAAACCAAACTGCCCGCCGGCGCCGTGCCCCTGGCCGATCTCTACCGCCGGCGGGCGACCGTGAACTTGTTCCTCGGCGACAACGCAGCTTACGCGAGTGACCGCGCCGAGGTGGCGCGGCTCGATGCGGGCGATGCGCCGCCGGAGCTGGCTGCCAGCACGCCGCCGCCCGCCGCTGTGCGCGTTTCGCCGGCCGCCGAGCCCTCGCGGGATCGGGCCGACCGGCTCGAGTTTTCGCCTGGCAGCCCCCTCGCGCCGCAAGAGAGCGAGCTGGCCGACACGCGCGTGCGCGTACGGCAACTGGGCGACCTTCAGCGCTTGCAGGTGCAGGGGGGCAGGACTTTCACAACCGAACAGATCCGCGTGTCGCTCGAGCGCAACTTCGACGTGCTGCTCGCCGCCCGGCCCGAGGCCCCGCTCGACGAACTGCTGAGCACGGTCGAGGGGGCACTGCGCACGAGCTTCCGCCTAGCGGGTTTTCTCGAGCCGCGAATCAGCGCACGGGCTGACGCAGCAAGCGAGACGCTCGTCGTAGAGATTGCGGAGGGGCCGCGTTGCCTGCAAGGCAGGGTGCGCATCGAGGGAGACCACCCGCTCGACATTCCGCGGCTCGAGGCCTTTTTTCTGGATCCGATTCCGCAGGCCAAGCTCCGCGACCGCAAACAGGCGAAGGATGAGCAAACGCTGGTGCAGACCGCCGGAAACGACGACCAAGCGCTCTCACCGCCCCCCTGGAAGCCTGGCGATCCGGCGCCCCTCGAGGAGCACGCCTGGCAACAATTCGAGAAGCGTGGCGAGTATGCCTGCGCGGATCAAGGCTATCACTACGCGCGGGTGGAAGCGCGTGTGGTTCCCGACAACGCCACGGGCAAGGCGGAGTTGCAGGTGCGGATCGTCGATCCGGGGCCGCAAGCGCTGCTCGGAGACGTGCAGGTCGAGGGCGCCGAGCGCCACACCGCCGACGACCTCATTCGCTTCCTCGGTCTGCAATTCGGTCAAGTGATCACCCACGACGAGCTGGCCGACCTGTCCCGGCGGCTGCGGGAATCGGGGCGGTTCCTCGAGGCCGACGTCGACCTCGTGCTGCCTCCCGGCGAACGGGAGCGGGTCGATCTGTTGTTCAAGGTGAAGGAGAGCCCCTGGTCGAGGCCCCTATCAACCCCGCTTTCGCCCAGCGAGGCGGCTGTCTTCCGCCTGCGGCAGTGGCTGGCCGACCAGCGCAACTGGCCGGGCGACCTGGTGATTCGCTCGCACAACCTGCCCTTCGAGGCGGAGCTGGTCCTGGCGCGCGACAACCGCGCCGTGGTGCGCTACGATGGGGCGGCCCCGGGACTCGAACGGACGGTGACCATGCTGATGCTCGCGCCCACGCGGGTCGGGTTGTTCTCCGGGGCTTCGCGGCGGGCCTTGGCCATCGACGTGCCCGACGGCTATCGCAGGCGCTTCAGTCTGGATGTCCTGTTCACCGCCACGCCCGCCAAGGAGGGCAAAGACGACGAGTTCGGCTGGGGCTTTGGTCTGGGCGTCAAGGGAAGATCGAATCCCGAGAAACAACCGGTCGTCGCGTTGTCGCTCGACGTGCCGGCTTACTACTGCTTCGCGGTGCTGTCGGAGGACAAACAGGCGGAATTGAAGGCTGGGGTGTGGACCATGACCGGCAAGAACACGCAACTGCGGTTCGAAGACGCCACGGGCCGTCTGATCGATTTGATCTCGTACAGCGACGATCGCGAGGGGGCTGGCCGCAAGGAAATTGTGACCGCGCGATGGGAGTCAGGCGCCCTCGACCGGCGGTTGGCCGAGGTGGAGCGGCTCGCCGGCGGTTTGCCGAACGCCGTCGATCCGAATCGGCCGCTGAGCGCGCTAGTGGCCTTCGCGTGCGACGAACTGGCCGCGCGCGGCGGGTCGCAACTTACGCCCGAGCGAGTGCAGGCCCTGCGCAGGTTCCGCTGGGCCGTCGACCGGGGAATGCTGGGCCTCTTGGACCGTTATGCGCGGCTCACGTCGAACTCAACCGAAGCCGAGTATCTGCCACCTGCTCCGGCGCAGGCAACGCCGCTCGGCACGAATCTCTGGGCGATGTTTCTGCCGCCGCTGCTGCCGCAACTCGAGCCGCTGTTCGCGCCGGCGACCTGGCCGCGCACGGTGCTGGTCGAGTCGGTCTTTGTGCTCAGCGGCCATGGGGAGCACACCGGCCGCGCGCTCGAGCGCCTGTACGCGTCGCCCGACACCGGGCCGCTCGCTTGCCTAACGATCGCTGCGCTCGCGAGCCAACGCGACCCGCTCGTGGCCCGTTCGTTCGCGCGGCCCGGGCGCGAGCGGCTGACGGCCGAGCAGTTCACTGCCGATTGCCAGGCGGCCCTCGATCGCCGCGGCGCTCTGGGGGAGACCTTGTGCCGCGCGTTCGAAGTGCTGCGCACGCTCGAACCCGAAGAGGCCCAGGCGGTTGGCGCCTATTTGGCGCCAGCGGACCAGGCCGCCTTCGCGCAGTTTCATGCAGCGCTCCGCGCATCCCCCGCGCCGCTCGAACAAGTCCTGCCGGCGGCGGCGCAGGCAGCTTGGAACGCCGGCGCGCGCGAGCGCATCGAGGCGTTGCTAACGAGGCTGGAGCTGGGCGGCGCATTACCGACAACGGTTGCGGCGCCCTGACCGCTTCCCCGAACCTTGCCGGCGTTTGCACTTCGTGCGCGGGTTTGGCAATCTGCTCTCGAAGTGAGCAGGCTACTTGGCCGCCGCCGGCACCGGGAACTGCTTGCAGAGTTCCGACACCTCGCCGCGAATGCGCCCCAGCACCGCTTCGTCGGTCGGCGCCTTGAGGGCTTCCAGAATCCAGCGGCCGATGGTCTTCATCTCGGCCGTGCCCATGCCGCGGGTGGTGAGCGCCGGCGTGCCGATGCGGATGCCGGAGGGGTCCATCGGCTTGCGTTCGTCGTAGGGGATCATGTTCTTGTTGACGGTGATCCCGCAGCGGTCGAGCGAGTGCTCCGCCTGCTTGCCGCCGAGGCCCACGGTGGTCACGTCGACCAGCATCAGGTGGTTCTCGGTGCCGCCGCTCACCAGGCGCACGCCGCCGGCCAGCAGCGTTTCGGCCAAGGCCTTGGCGTTGTCCAAGATGTTTTGGGCGTACTGCTTGAAGTCGGGCCGCAGCGCCTCGGCAAAGCAGATCGCCTTGCCGGCCACGACGTGCATCAGCGGGCCGCCTTGAATGCCGGGGAAGACGTTGCGGTCCAAATCCTGGGCATACTCCTGCCGGCACATCGCCAGGCCGGAACGCGGGCCGCGGAGCGTTTTGTGGGTGGTGGTGGTCACGAAGTCGGCGACCGGCACCGGGTTGTCGTGCAAGCCTGCGGCCACCAGGCCGGCGTAGTGCGCCATGTCGACAAACAGCTTCGCGCCCACCTCGCGGGCAATCTCGGCGAACCGGCCGTGCTTGATCTCGCGGGGGTAGGCGCTTGCGCCGGCCACGATCAGCTTCGGCTTGTGCTCGCGGGCCAGCTTCACCACCTGATCGAAGTCGATGCAGTTGGTGTCGCGGGTGACGCCGTAGCTGAGAAAGTGATAGAGCTTGCCCGAGATGTTCAGCTTCATCCCGTGCGTCAGGTGGCCGCCGTGGGCCAGGTCGAGCCCGAGCACGGTGTCGCCCGGCTGAATGGCCGTGAGATAGACGGCCATGTTGGCCTGGCTGCCGGCATGCGGCTGCACGTTGGCGTGTTCGGCGCCGAAAAGCTGCTTGGCGCGGTCGCGGGCCAGGGTTTCGACCACGTCGACGTGCTCGCAGCCGCCATAGTAGCGGCGGCCTGGATAGCCTTCGGCGTACTTGTTCGTGAGCACGCTTCCCACTGCTTGCATGATGGCGGGGCTCGTGTAGTTCTCGCTGGCAATCATCTCCAGCCCGTCTTCTTGCCGGAGCTCCTCGGCGCGAATGGCGGCCCACACGTCGGGGTCTTGGCGCTCGATGAAGTTGGTCATGGGAGCCTTACAAACGGGTCTGGGGTGCGAGAAGTGGGCCGACGCCGCGAGCCGGGCGGCCGCTGGCGGTTCGGAAGCAAGCCGGCAATTGTCGCCCGCGGGCTGCGGGGCGTCAAACGTCGCTGCGGCGCGAGGGCCGGCTGCCCGTTCTACGGGCGCCGCAGGCCCATCGCCCGCGGCCGCTGGCAGACCGCGCCGGTTCTGCTAAAAAGGGTGGTTCACGCCGGATCGGCTACGCTTCCCGAACCGCTCATCCCACCGCTAGAACCCTCAGGAGCCCGCACGCATGGCCACCAACGCCCCTTTGAACCGCAAGCTTCGCATGGCCCTGGTCGGCGGCGGCCAGGGGGCGTTCATCGGACGCGTTCACTGCACGGCCGCCGTGCTCGATAACCGGGCGGCCCTCGTCGCCGGCGCCCTCTCCTCCGATCCGGCCCGCTCCAAAGCCAGCGCCCCCGACTACGACATCCCGGCCGAGCGTGCCTACGGCTCGGTGCCGGAGATGCTAGCCGCCGAGAAGAAGCTGCCGGAGGACAAGCGGATCGACTTCGTGTCGGTGGCCACGCCGAACCATACCCACTTCGAGATCGCCAAGGCGGCCGTCGAGGCAGGCTTCAATGTCATCTGCGACAAGCCCATGACCTTTGACCTGGCGCAGGCGGAAACGCTGGCCGAGGCAGTCGACCGCTCAGGCGTGGTGTTCGCCGTCTCGCACAACTACACGGGCTACCCGCTCGTGCGGCAGGCGCGGCAGATGATCCTGGGGGGCGAGCTGGGCGAGATCAACGCCGTGCGGTCGAACTACATTCAGGGCTGGCTGCGCACCCGGCTCGAGAGCGAGAACCAGAAGCAGGCCGCCTGGCGGACCGATCCCAGCAAGAGCGGCGCGGCAGGCTGCTTTGGCGACATCGCCACGCATGCCTACAACCTGGCCCGCTTCATGACGGGCTTGCTGCCGGAGTCGATCAGCGCCCATTTGAAGTCGTTTGTCGAAGGGCGGAAGCTCGACGACTATGGCACGGCGCTCGTGAAGTTCGAGAACGGCGCGCTCGGCACCGTGACGGCTTCGCAGATCAGCCACGGCCGCGAGAACGACCTGTTCATCGAGATCGACGGCTCGAAGGGCTCGCTCGAATGGCATCAGGAGGAGCCGAACAAGCTCTACTTCCGCCGCAACGGCCACCCGCTCAACGTCTATACCCGCGACCCGAACGCCGCGTTCATGAACGACCTGGGCAAGGGGGCCTGCCGGTTGCCGAGCGGCCACCCCGAGGCCTTCTTCGAGGCGTTCGCCAACGTCTACCGGGCAGCGTACGACGCGATGGCGCTGCGCGGCGTCGGGCAGAGCTTCGAGAAGACCGACACGGTCTATCCGAACGTGAACGACGGGGTGGAGGGGATGTACTTCATCCAGCAGAGCGTGGCCAGCAGCCAACAAGGCGGGGCCTGGCTGCCGCTGCGGCACAAGCGGGCACGGCGCTAAGCGGTCACATACTAACCCGCGGCGCGAGCAAGGAACGCGAGCGCCGGTTCCGCGCGCACCCGAAGACGCCGCCCGGGCGCGTGAAGGGGTCTCGGTAGGTCTGGCGACCGACGCGTGGCTCTCCCTTGCTCGCGCTGCGGGCTAGTGTCTGAGGCCCCGCGCGTCGAGCGAAAAGCTGGAAAAACGGCTGCGCGGGAAGTGTTTTTTGACCCTGTTTTCGCCGCAGTGAAAACGGGTTTTCGGGCCACGCGCGGACGCCGAGGAAAACCTCGCAAGGGAGGCGACACTCGAGGTCGCGTGGTTCCTCGCAGTGCCAACTATAACTTTCCATGCTCCTACTCGGCGGGCGCCGCGGCGTGGGCATGAAAGCCGCAGACCGTGTGCGGCGAGTCCCGCAATAGTAACTGGTTGGCGTGCCGGAGTATGCGTTCACGATACGCGGCCGGCCGCGCGCCTGGCGAGACGAATCGCAGAGCCAACCCGCGGCCGGCTCCTGTGTGGGCTAGCAACCCCGCGCGGCCAACCGCCCCCGCGGACTCAGAGTCAAGCGAGATCACAAAATAACCGCGTTTCGGCGGGTGTGTGGTGCAGCACGCTCGAGCGGTTTTTGCGCGAAGGCCTTGGCCCGCCAGAAGATAAGCCCTCGCCGCGCCGAGAAACGACAGTGCGACATTTTCCGGGGTAAACCCGTGGGCCGCGGGGATTCAAGGGGTATTGGTGGGCCTGAAGTGGCTTGCTCAACGTAGCCTGCTCTCTCCGAGAGCAGTATGCCGGACCGCCACCCACCGGGCCTCTCCGTGGCACAGGCTTCCAGCCTGTGCAGCCCCGGCAGGGGCGCTCAGAAGCAGTTAGCCAGGCGGCGCAGGCCCCTGGACCCATCGCCCGCAGCTGACCGCCACGGCGAAAGCCCGCGGCGTGAGCAAGCGGGCAGCGCTGAACGATCTCGAAGCGGAAGGCGTGTTCGAGGCGGCCAAGTATCTTTGCGGCGCGTCGAAATTAATACGGATGCGGCGTTTGGCCCAGATTGCAAAAAGTCCTCGAGGCACGCGAAGGCGCGTTGTTGGATAGCGCATAGACATGCCGGAATACGGTGATCCGGGGCTGATCGTCCCTGTCGAACCTTTCACTGATGCGCATTTTCTCTCCGATCAGTAGCCAGACGACACACAGGTCGAAAGCGCGAAGGAAATGCGACCACGCATTCTGCTCGACCAAAAAGCCGCTTGGGCCGTGGTGCTCGAAGGCAGGGTCATATGCCACAATGCTGCCGCTTTCGTCAACGAACTCGAAGTTCCGAAGGTTCCACCGTAGCCCCATACGCTGGGCCAGCCAGATGGATGGCACGCATCCTGTAATCGAATCGATGAGCGAGCAATCAAGGCCTTTCCCTTCGTGCGAATAGCGCATAACCGTCTGAGCGACGACCTCGTCTGTGCGGTCAAACGGGGCGATCTGACCGTTACCGCCCAACTCGTCTCCAAAGTGCTTACGTGCATCCGTGACGTAATCCGCGAAACTTGGCGCCCAAGCGAACTCTCCAACGAATGGCGAGTAGTAGTCGCGGGCGACCACATCCGTTCCAGTCCATTCCCCTCGCTTCGCTACTTCCAAGAATTCGTTAGCAGTTGCAGCGGGTACCAGGCGAGCGCCGAGGGAAAAGGTAATGCGACGACGGTCTTCGCTCCCACGATGCTCCCGCACGTTATCGGGCTCGTTCCACTCGCTCGACAGCTCTAAGGGGTACCATAGAGACCCGTCGCTCGGGCGTCGGAGTGAAAGGAGAGGAAGAAGATCTGGTACCGAAGCAGCATCACTGAGCCATGCGAGGTCGTCGAGCCTAGTTGCGCCTTGGAGTGGGTCATCAAGCGGAACCCACCAACATCGATTCTCGCTCCGATCTGCAGGAGCCGCCCTTTGGAGCAGCGAAGGGTCAATATCTCGCATGCCCAACTGCCAAGGACCCTCGTAATGCTGCGAGCCGTCCCAGTCGTGGTGAAGAGGACGATGATCCACGACCCGTGCGGCAAACTCGTGGAGGGCCATCCATTGGTACTTTTTCCCGATCCGCTCGGGTTTCTGAGCGTCTCTCGTGCCCGTATTGACGCCCCGATCGAACTCGGCAAACCGCTCCGGCGTCCACCCCAACTCGATTACTCGTGCCAGGATCCAGCGAGATGCCAGATCGCTTTCGAGACACTGAGCTCGATGTCTGGACTGCGCCGCCTCGTGAGCCTCGCCGTGCCTGCGATTGGCTGCCTCGAATCGCTCTAGCTGAGCGCGCTCGTCGGGAGAGAGTGAAGCCCTGAACCGCTCAACCTGCTCGGACCATTGCTCGGCGATCCTCGCCACGTCCGCGTCCTCGCGAATTGCTTGCTCGAGGAGTTCCGCGGTACCGCTTGCAGCAGAGCTGCCCTCTTGGCCTTCATACGCCACGAGCGCTTCTTGAAACGAAGGGAAGACGCCCTTAAACCGCGCGTCGTGCCAGCGTACCGCCAGCGACTCCGAAATGCTGGCCCTCTCTTCGTCAAGGCGACGGTACTCGGTAAACGGATCGTCTTGGTCAGTCCATGCATGTACCGCACGGGACTCCAAGACGTATCGGGAAAAATCTCCCCAATTCGGCGATAAGGACTCGACAAGCGGATAGTAACCGTTGGAGGAGTACAAAGCCTTGAGTGCGGACCACGACGGGATGTCTTGCGGGAGAGGGTCGCTCTGGTAAGGAGGCCGAACGTGCGCAAGATCTACAGTCATGACGCAGCCAAGCGACACAGCATACTCCACAATTCCGCGGGCGTAATCGCGAATCAGCACGTGCGCCGGCGGACTCCGCGTTGCGAAGACGTGCTCGTAGACGGCATTTGCCACGAGAGCGACGTCGTCTTGAACGTCGGACCGCATCACGGCGCCGTAGATGCCGCACAAAAGACGCTCTGTGACGTACGGATCATCGATCGAACCGAACATCTGCAAGAGGGTTTTGCAAAGGCCGAGCCGATGACGCAATACACACACGAGGCCTTTTGTAGCCCGGTCCCGAATAAAGCGATTCGAGGTCGTAAGGCACCACGTGAGCGTAATCGCGGCCAGTTCAGCCACCTCATCGTCGAATCCCTCGCACGGGTCAGTGTCGTCCGCGTTCTCCGGCCACGCCCAATCGAGAAGTCGTTCGATGACCTCTCGAGTCTTCCATGACTGCGTGTGCCTCGAACGGTGGAGGAACGTGGACCATGAGCGATCTCGGTCCGGCATGGAGAGGGACAGCAGTCTGGTGTGTAGCCAGCGCGCGTTCAGCGGATGGCCTGGCTGACCAGATATCAATAGGATGTTGTTCATCGCGGAGTCGCCGGCCGAGTAAGTTGCGGCCCCCGATTCAGCATTGGCGAGCAAACCCTCGACGTATTCGATCGCATGCGGAGTGATGTGACTGCCCTCCCGCCATGGGAGCGCTTCGATGAACGCGTCGGCGAATCCTGGCGTGTGCTCGAGCGAAGGAATCAGTTGGCTGAGCTCCTGTCCCAGTCGCTCTGGAACCAGAACAACCAACGCAGACAACAGCCCTCGGAAATCATAAACTCGGTCAGCCGAGAACACGCGACGAAAATAGCCGCCTTCGGCAAACGCGTCCGCTGGCGATGAGTCAGGCACGTGTCGATCCAGCAGCCGCCTCGCCAGGTTGTAGTCGGCCATTCGCTCGTAGCCAAAACGGATGGCTGGAACCGCCCGTCCACCATCTTCCAACGGAATGAGGTCATCGGCCAGGATGCCCTCGCCGATCAATTTGCGCAGCAGCGATTGTGAGTAGTGCGCGCTACGCCCCGGCAAAATGGGGTCGAGTAACTCTTGGGCCGTCTGTCGAGAGATGGCGTTGCGACCGATGTCGACCATTTTGTCAGCGACTGAGTCGACTGCTCGCTGGACAATGGGATCGCCTGGAGGATAGTCAAGCTCGGTAGGGTGACACAACTTGTCGTTCACCGACTCAACGAGGAACGAAAAAATACGCTGCAGGCCATGATGCCCTGTGGGCGGGCGTCGGAGTCCGCGGTTTTGTAGTCCCTGGCAAAACAGCTTGAGGAAAAGCGGATTCGCAAACTCTGGGTTAAGGGGGGGCGCATTCAGGGTCTCGATCCCATAGTAGCGGCAAAACGCCGCAAGCGCGTCGAAGAGTTTCGGAGCAAAGCCGTCATGCCAAACTCGGTTTAGCTGAGCGGGAACCAAATCGTCTCGGACTAGCCCTTAACCAAGCGTACCGTCGGCGGTCGTGCGGGGTGGGGGCGTAAAAAAACTCGAAATCCTTCGGGCGTGGGCGGGGTTTCATGGGTGTACGAAGCTCATGAAGCCAACCCCGACGAAGGAGTTTCGAGTGAAGCCAGATTATCGACGAGCAGCTGGCCGACCGCAGCGGCAGGTGAGCGGCAACTGGACAAGAACCGCTATCCCGCGGATCACCGCAGCCGGTGCTGCCGGAGCCCCGGCGTGTGCCCTCTCAGTTGGCGAGCGCGGCGTGAGCAGTCTATGGCGACGCGGCTCGTGCAGCAGTTGGTGCGGCTCGGCCTGGCGAGCGATCGACGAGCGGCACCGCAGCTGTTCCAGGTGCATCCTGCCGGCTATCACGAGAGCGACCACGTGCTCAACCTGGCCTACAACGCGCTCGCCGGGGCGGTCGAGGACCCTCGAGCTGCGGCCAGGACGAGGCCTATCTCGATCTGTTGGGCATCAACGGATTCCCGATCGACCACGGCGGGCGACTTCGCCGCCGCTTCACCCGCGCTGACCTGCAAGCGGCACGAGGCCTACGACGCGGCGCGCGCCGCCAGGCGTGGAGCCGAGCAGCCGCCCGAGTTCTTCGCCGAAAGCCGCGGATCGAAGCCGATGGAACCCTGGTGGAAACCGCGGCCGAGTGCAAGCAAGGCATCGACCTCAACTATCAAGGCCGGTGGGGCTATCATCCGCTGGGTGCTCGCCGGCCAACACGGGCGAGGTGCTGCGGCTGGTCAATCAGGCGGCAACCGCCCCAGCCAGGAAAGACGCGGCGGAGCAGTTCGACCAGTGCCTCGCGGCGCCGCGCGCGGCGGGCTTCCGGCGGATCTTGCTCGCGGCGACACCGACTTCCTCGCAGACCGCGAATTCGATCGTTGGCATGCCCAGGGGGATGCAGTTCGTGTTCAGCCTGGACGTCACCGCCGGGCAGCGCGCGTGGAGGCCGACGACTTGCCGGGACACGGCCTGGAAACCACCAAAGGCGGCGAAAACCCCGGCTTCCGGCCCATCGCGGGGCCCGCCCGCGCGGGTCGGCGGCTCGTCCGGGCGGCGGCTTCCAGGACCTCCGCCTGGTCGACGAGGAAGTGGCCGAGCGGCCCTATCGGCCGACGGCCTGCCGCACGACCTATCGGCTGGTGATCGTCCGCAAGAACCTGCAAGTCCGCGGAGCGGCGGGGCGGGCTGTTCGAGGACTATCGCCGCCTCTATCTCACCAACGACTGGGAGAGCGGCGGAGCAGATCGTGTTCTCGGCCAACCAACGGTGTCAGCAGGAGAACGTGCTGGCGCAGTTGAAGGAGCGCGCCCGCGCGGTCGACAACCTGTTGTCCAACGAAGCGTATATGGTGACTTCGCCGGCGGAACCTCAAGCGTGGCTGGCATGCGTTGCCGGGGCCGCCGCAACGGCGCCGCGCAGCGCAAGCGGCAGGGCTGTGGCCGCCTGCGGCGAAGCAACGGCTGTTGGGTCTGGAGTTCCGCAGCTTCGTGAACTCCTGATGCGGTTGCCGGGCACTGGTGGTGAAGACGGGGCGGCGCATCGTGGTGTGGCTGTTGGCCTGGAACGCCTGGCTGCCGGAGTTCGCCTGGCGGAGCGGCTGCGGCCGCCGGCGCGCGAGGTATCCGCTGCGGTGCTGAAGGCATCGTTCCGGCCGTCGTACGGCCGACGCCGCCGGAGCACAACCCAAGGCGCTCGTGGCGCCCGCCCGACTCAGCCCGCCGTCACCGCCCAACCCCGAAGGGAACCTCGCCTCCGCCCCACAACCCCAACCAACCGCACCCCACCGCCCCCCGCCGCGGACCAACCCCGCTGCGCAAATCCCTCCCCCAACAACGACGAACGGAATACGCTTGGTTAAGGACTAGCTGCGTCTCGTACGTCGTCCGACAGCTTACGGCGATGCCGATCCGCGGATAGCGATTTACGACCGAGAGCATCGCGGGAAGCTCAACGAGCCAGTTGATCTCCGAAGCCTCATTGATTGCGTCGAAAAGGAGCAGGGCTCGACCCCCCGATAACTCTGCACACGCCTCAAGGGCGCCCAAGAGCTCTTCGCGCGAGCATGTTAGTCCAAGTGCTCCAAGGAGCTGCGACCACACACTTCCTGCCCCGAACCGTTGCCCAAGGACGACGATCGTAGGATGGCCAGCTTCGATTCGTGCTCGTGCAACATCGCAAAACAAGTGGGTCTTGCCAGTTCCCGCATCGCCCGAAAGGAGGATCGCCGGCCTGCCGGCAAGCTCAGTGAATGAGTTGTCAAGGAAGGCCTCGACGTCCCGAACTGCAGTCAGGAAGTTGTCGAGGGCGTAGGCGCGATGCTGGAATGGTTGTCGATTGTCGTAGGGATCGCCGGCCATCGCACCGCCTGACGATGAAGACGCGAGCGGACGTAGCTGCGAAAACACTAGTTCAGTCGCCTCGTCCGCGCGAACGGCGGCACTCCTTGCCGTTTGCGGAAAACCAGGGGAGGGCAGCATGTCAAAAGGGAGATCCAATTCGTCGGCCAGGGCGCTTCCCGAACGCTCGAATGTCTCTTTCGCGGTCGCATCCAGGTTCTGCGGAATGTCCCGAAGGGAGTCAACGGCGTCCCTCAGCTTCTTTCGATACCGCTGGCGCGCGTCGTTAAGTCTCTGCCGAAATAGTGGGCTGCATCCGAGGGCATCGAAAGCATGAGCAACTTGCAGTTCGACGTTGAGCTCCAAGCTGTATCGAGGCCCCGCGGCCGCAATGGTCTCTTCCAGACGCGCTGAAAACCACTCGCGAGACAACTCGATCTCTGTAAACCAGAAAAACCGACGCCCCGCGTGCTGCTCAAGTGAAAGCGTTGCGATCAGTTCGCTCGCTCCCCAAAGATCAAAGAGGACGGCCATCCGCTTGGCCTTCGCCAAGCTCTCCCACTTTCTTACCCGCTCGTCCCACTTGGTCCGAAGGGACACCGCGTCCTCCCTGCGGCCGTCGGGCAAATCGAACGGGAGACAGATCGTGTAGTGTCGTAGATTTGGGTGCGACGTCAGAGCGTCCTCGACGGACTTGTCTAGCTGCTGCCATTGCGAGCTCTCAAGCCGATCGAAGTACTTCGCTTGCCAGCCGCGCTCCGTCCGGTCGGGGAACAGCCAATACGCTTCGACACCCCCGTCAGGCGTTCCGTTTCGCACGAAACGAGATCCTGACGGGGCCGGCTCGCACCGAGCCAACTGGCAGCATAGCTCTTCGAAACCGTTGTTGGCCGAACCTCGAATCGACCGAATGTTCCTGAAGTCGACGCTCATCATACGAATGACCCCAAATCCTGAGCAGGCAACAGCAAGCCCTCAGTGTACAACTGCGCGATTAGCGGGGAAGTGCTTGCCCGAGCGCCGCAACGCAGCGGCAGGTCCGACGGAAGCTTCGGCCGGTCGCTTTCGTGGAAACGAGGCGGGGAGGGTTGCTACGTTGGTGGGCAACTGTCACAGCGTCGGTCGCACGTAGTACCGCGCGTTCGTGTTGATGTCGCCGGAGGCGGCGTCGAGCGGGGTGCCCCACATGAGTTGGTGGCGGTGCTGGAGTTCTTACCAATACGCGTCGCGGTAGATGCCGGGGAAGGGCATGGCTTCCGTGAGCAGGTCGCGCGGGCCTACGTACAGCCAGGCGTCGGCCAGGTCTGCGGGCCGGGTTGGGACTTGGCGGCCGTCGGCGGTGGTGCGCTGGGCGTCGTCTGTTGAGCAACGCGAAGGTTGCGGCGCGCTTGGATTCGCTGAACGGTTCGGGCAGGAGAACGATTTGCTTGTAGCGTTCTTTCGCCCCTGGCGGGGCTTTGGTCGCGCGGGTGGGGCGCGTTACCAGGGGCTTGCGCCCCTGGCTAACTTCGGGCGCCCCTGCGGGACTTTTTCCGGCCGCGAACGCAGGCTCGTGAGGGGGTGGGCGGCGGGGGTGTCGGCCAGCTTACGCTGGGCCGCTCGCCGGGGCGGTTGTTGCGCGGGCGCGGGGCGATTGATTGGTGGGGCGGGGTTTGATGGGTTGCGGTGGAGGTCCCCCCGTGACTCACGGGGGGCTAACGGGGCTTGCTTGGCCGTGTTGCGCGGGGCTGCCAACAGGCTGGAAGCCTGTGCCACGAGGGGCCCTTGCTGACGCGTCGGGGTGGCAAGTGCGGGCGGCGGTGGGTCGGCCAGCTTACGCTGGGCTGCTCGCCGGAGGCGGTGGTTGGGCCGGTTCGGCGCGTTGTTGCCGAGGCGCGGTTCGTGCCTCCCGTGATTCACGGGGGCCAATGCGGCGTCTCAAGCCGTCGCTTCGGCGCGGGGCAGCGGGATGTGGGGGGAGTGGCCGTTGCCGGGGGGAGTCGGCAAGTCGGCCGGAGGCGCCGCCGCTTGGCTCGGCTCGTCGGCCCAGTGGTAGGCCAGGCTGTAGCAGACCGGGATCACGATCAGCGTCAGGATGGCCGAGAACGTCAGGCCGAAGATGATCGCGCCGGTGAGCGGAACCCAGAATTCGCCGCCCCCCATCAGGTTGAAGAACGTCGGCAGCATGCCCCCCACGCTCGTCAGCATCGTCAGCAGCACGGCCCGCGAGCGTTTGGTGCCGGCTTCCATCAGCGAGTCGTGCACGTTGAGCCCGCTCTTGCGGGCTTCGTTGGCGAAGTCGACCAGCACGATCGCGTCGTTCACCACCACGCCGGTCAGGCTGATCAGGCCGATGAACGAGGCGAGCGAGAAGGGAAAATTGCACAGCCACATGCCGAAGACCACGCCCACGAACGACAGCGGCACGGTCATCATCACGACGGCGGCCTGGCGGAAGCTGTTAAACTCGATCACCAAGATCGCCGTGATCAGCACGATGCCGACCACCATCGACCGGAGCAGCGAGAAGAAGCCTTCGTCGCGCTCCTCATTTTCGCCGGTGAAGGCGGCCCGCAGCCCTTCGGCGGCCGTGCCTGGCTGGCCGAGGAAGGCCATGTTGCTGCCGGCGACGGGCTGGAAACCGAGCGCCGGCAGGATTTCGGTCCGCAAGGGGCGGAAGACGTCGTCGGGAATGACGCCCAGGTCGCCGCGCACGTCAGCGCTCACGGTGAACGCGCGGTTGCGGTCGCGGCGATTCACGCTGAATAGGCCGTTCGTGCGGCGGACGTCGGCCAGCTCGCCGATCGTGGCATAGCGCCCCGCGGGGCTGCCGACCATGATGTTGGCCAACTCGTGGCCATACTTCTGGTGCTCCGGGGCCGCCTGCAGGCGGAGCGTCACATATTCGTCGTCGATGGGGAGTTCGAGCGTGGTGTCGCCGAGGACGGCGGTTTGAATGGCGCGGGCCACTTCGGCTTCGTTCATTCCGAAGAGGCCGACCACGGCCGGCCGCGGCTCGATGACATACTCGGGGCTGTCGGGGCGATAGTCGCTGCGGACCTCGACGGTGCCCTGCACTTGGGCCAGCCGCTCGACGAGCCGCCGCGACATGGCGCCGATCTGCTCGAGGTCGTCGCCGGTGATCCGCACCGCCACGTCGGCCCCGCCCGGCGGGCCCTCTTCGATTTGGTTGATGCGGAACTTCATGCCCGGCACCTGCGGGGCGTTCTTCCGCACTTCTTCGACGATCTCGCTCTCGTGGCGGGCCCGCGTGCCCGGCTGGGTGAGCTCGATCATGATGCGGCCGAACTCGGGGCCCATGGCCGGATCGTTGTCGAGCCGATCGGAGAGCGCGGCCGACGAGCCGAGCGCCGTCACATAGTGCACCACCTCGCCGCTTTCTTTCAGCTTCTCGAGCGCGGGGCGAAACAACTCGGCCGCCCGGGCGGTTTCTTCGATGCTCGTGCCGAGCGGCATTTCGAAACTGATTTCGAACTGGCCGCGGTCGCTGGGCGGGAAGAATGTGAAGCCGATCGCGCCGGAAGCCAACATGCCGATCGCCCAGCCCAAGCTGGCGGCGCACCCGGCCATGGCTACCCAGCGATTCTTTAGGCACCAGGCCAACAGCCGCCGGTACGCAGCATAGAACGGCGCCCACAGCCGCTCCACGCGGTCGGGCTTGTTCGCCTCGGGGCCGGTGCGTTTGGCGGGCGGCACGTAGTTGCGGAACCACCAGGCGGCCACCACCGGCACCAGGAAGTGGTCGACGATCAGCGACCCCGCCAGGGCGATGCAGACCACCGTGGGAAGCACGCCCAGAAAGTCCCCCATAATCCCCGGCACGAGCAGCATCGGCGCGAACGCCGACACGGTCGTCAGGTCGGCGGCGAAGACCGGCACGGCCACCTCGTTCGTGCCGCGCTTGGCCGCTTCGGCCGCCGGGTAGCCTGCCTCGAGTTGCCGGTAGATAGCGTCGGCCACGATGATCGCCCCGTCGATGACCATGCCCGAGGCCACGATGTAGGCGAAGATCACCATGTTGGAGATGGCGAAGCCGGCGAGGTAGAGGAACACGAGCGACACGGCCATGGCGAAGGGGATCGCCATCAGCACGAGCATCGAAATCCGCAGCCCCATCGACCAGGAGAGGACGAGGAAGATCACCACCGAGCCGAACAGCGCGTCCATGCCCAGCGTCTGGAACATCGAGGAGATTTCGACCGACGCGTCGCGCGTGTTCGAGAAGGTGATGTGAGGAAAGCGGGTTTCGAGCTCCGCCACCTTCTGCTTGATGAGCCCGGCCGTGCCGAGCGTGTTGATGTCGGTTTCCTTGTTGACGATGATCGTGGCGCAGGGGGCGCCGTCGATCAGAGCCGCGTTCATCAGCCGCTGGTGCGTGTCGCGCACGTCGGCCACGTCCGACAGGTAGATCATCCGCCCCGCCTGCTCGCGGATTGGCACGCTGCGCACGTCGTTCACGTTGCGGAAGCGGGTTTCATTCCGCACCTGCAGGTCGAATTCGCCCGAGTCGAGGTTGCCGCCGGGCAACTGGGCGTGGGCGGCGAACAGGGCATTGCGCACGTCGCCGATCGACAGGCCGTAGTGCATCAGCCGGTCGAGGTGCACGTTCACGTGCAGTTCGCGCTCGCGGCCGCCAAAGAGTTGGGTATTGGCCACGCCAGGCACCATCTCCAGCTCGCGCTGGGCGTCCTCGGCGATTTGCTTGAGCGCCCGCTCGTCGAATCCCGGCGGACCGGTCAGGTTCACGAGCAGGATCGGCAGGCTCTCGAAGTCGATGTCGTTGATCAGCGGCTGCACCTCGCGGCCGGCCGGCAGTTGCCGCCGCACCTCGTTCACCAGGTGCTCCACGTCGTCGCGGGCCCGCTTCGAGTCGACGCCGTCGAGGAAGATGACCTGGATCACCCCCGAGCCGCGCATGCTCGTACTGACGATGAAGTCAACGCGGTCGAGCCGCTGCAGCGCGTCTTCGATTCGCCGCGTGATTTGGTCTTCGACCTCGGTGGGCTGCGCGCCGGGATACGGCACGGCGACCATCACGATGGCCGTATGGATGGCCGGCGTTCGCTGCACGGGAATTTCGCGCGCGGCCACGCCGGCTAGAATGAGCAACAGCACCGTCAGCACGAGGACGGAGCGCGGATGATCGACAGCGTTGTCGCTAAGCTTCATGGCCGGCGGCTGCTAACCTTCCTCGCCGCTGGGGCCGCGTGTCGCTGTTTGCACCGCGGGAGGTTTGGCGGCGGGACGCCGCAGCGCGGTGTTGCTGGCGGCGCTCGTGGCAACGATCTCCACCGGGGCACCGTCGATGAGCCGGTGCTGCCCGCGGATGACCACCGTGCGATGGGCGGCCGGAAGTTCCTGCAGCAACAGATCGGGCCCTTGCTCGATCCAGCGTTCCAGCCGGAGTTGCCGGGCTACTCCGCCGGCGGCCGACTTGGCCGCCGCGTCCCCCTGCACCTTGGCTGGCTCGACGGTGTAGAGCGAGGCTTCGCCGTCGCGAAACACCGCCGCCGCGATCGGCAGGCGGAAGCCTTCGAAGTGTTCGATCACGATCTGGGCGGTGGCCACCAGGCCCGGCCGCAGGGCGCCGTCGGGATTGGGGACCACGATCTCCACTTCGAACAACCCGGTGCGGTCGTCGGCGGTTTGGCTGACGCGATAGACCTCGCCGGTCAGGCTGGGGGGCTGCTGCCCACGCACGTCGCGCGACATGAGGGTCAGGTGCACCGGCTGGCCGGCGCGGATTTCGCGCACTCGCGATTCCGGCACGCCGGCCATGAGCAGCAAGCGGTCGACTTCGACAATCTCGAAGATCGTTTGGTGCGAATTGACCGATTCCCCTACGTTCACCGGCCGCCGGGATACGACTGCGTTCGCGGGCGACAGAAGCGTGGCGTCGCGCAGGTTCTTTTCGGCCATGTCGCGCTGCGCCTCGGCCAGCGCCAGTTGCGTCGCTAGATCCTGCAATTCCGTCTCGGTCACGGCTTTGCCGAACCGCTCTTTCACTTCTTGGCCGCGACGGAGGTTCGATTGGGCTTGTTCGAGCCGAGCCGAAGCCTCCTTGAGCCGGGCCCGCAGCACGCGGTCGTCGAGCTTGGCGAGCACCTGGCCCGCCGCCACCACGTCGCCTTCATCGAGCGGCTTGCCGCCGGACGCTTCGCCAAAGGCTTCGATGCGGCCGGCAGCCTCGAAGCCGAGCGTGTACCGCTCGAAGGGGCGGAACATGCCGGAGTATTCCTGCACGACCTCCACGGTCTCCGGGGCGGCGGCCACCACGTTGACCGGCACGCGATACCCCATAGCTTCGATCGGCAAGGGCGCCTTGCCGCGCGCGGCTCGGCCAGCCCAAGTCGTCGCAAAAAAAGCGACCACGGCGACGCCGATCACGAGGACGCTGAGAACCAACAGCCCGGCCGTCTCGAGCGACGCACGCAGGAAACGCAGCATGATGACCCGCAAGACAGGCGCGGAAAAGAGAACAAGGCCCAGGGCGCTCCAGGGCCTTTCGCACGCAAAAGACACAATAGGCTCGCTCCCAGGTTCGTTCAAGATGAGCGAATCTTGGCGATTTGCCTAACCCCTGGCACTACCCTGAGCTGCGCTGTGAGGTTTCAGTCTTCGGGCGGTCTGCGGCGCGCGGCGGCAACACGCGGCGTCGGCCGTGCGTGCTGCGTATGGTGTTGCCCTAAAAACGTTTACGGCTCGAGCGCCAACGCCTCGAACTGTTCGGCCGCTTCGTTCCAGCGGGCCAGCCCGCCGCTCGCGCCCAGGTTCGGATCGAAATCGGCAGGCAGCGCCACTTCGACGAAACCGAACTCGCGGGCGGTCCAGCGGTCGTCACTCACCTCGACGATCACGGCCGCCGCGGGACGGGCGGGCGTAAGCGGTCCCATCAGCACGAACCGATAGACGCGCAGCGGTTCCGCTGCCGCGAGGCGCCGCAAGGCCGGCCGCAGCCGGGCCGTTGCATGAACCGTAGCGCTCTGAGCCCAGGAGGGGAGGAAGACCAACAGCGTGAGCGCAACGAGCGCGCTGGCACGACGAACACGAGCCATAGCCGATCCCTGCTCTTTGCAACGGACGAACGGAGGAAGACGCCGCAAGATCCGAGCAGAACGCACGGCCGGCAAAATCTTGCCGAAAGTCGAGTCGCACAACACGGCGCGATCATTGCGCCGGCCGACGCGAGCAGATCAGGCAAGAAGTCCGCCGCAACCGCGACCCATTTGGCCGCTGCCGTTCGTTCGGACTTGGGAGGGGGTGGGAGGCGTGAAGAACCGACGGGATCATTCCCGCACGTTCCTCACACTTTCAGTTTACTTCCTCCAGAAAGCGCCAGACACCCCCAGTTTGGCGAGCGCCGGCCGCCCAAGAAAAAAACCTTGGCTTGGGCGGCAAGCCGCACCAAGCCAAGGCCTTCCTTCCGGCCGCGCAGAGGCCAGAATCCCTTTAGTGGAAGATGTACCCCTCTTCACCGTGGCAGGCCAAGTCGAGGCCTTCGAGCTCTTGCGACTGCGACACGCGAAGCCCCATCACTGCGTCGAGCACCTTGAGGAGCACGAACGTGATCACGGCGGCAAAGACCCAGGTGATCGCCGTGGCGATGATCTGGGCCTTGATCACGTCGCCCCCCTCGATCAGGCCCAGCGGCTTGCCGGAGCCGATGTCCCAGACGGCGCGGGTGGCGAACACGCCGGTGAGCACAGCGCCCAGCGTGCCGCCGACGCCATGGACGCCGAAGGCGTCGAGCGTGTCGTCATAGCCCAGCCCGCCCTTGAGCTTCGAGCAAGCCAGCGCACACACAATGCCGGCGATGGCCCCCATCGCGATCGCAGGCATGGGCAGCACGAAGCCGGCGGCCGGCGTGATGCAGACCAGGCCCGCCACGGCGCCCGACGCGGCCCCCAGGGCGCTCGGCTTGCCGCGCGTCAGCCATTCATAGCCGGCCCAGGCGAGCGCGCCCGCTGCAGCCGAGAAATGCGTGGCGGCGAAGGCGCTGGCGGCGATGCCGTCGGCAGCCAAAGCACTGCCGGCGTTGAAGCCGAACCAACCCACCCACAGCATGCCCGCGCCAAGCACGGTGTACGTCAGGTTATGCGGGGGCATGGGCTCCGTGCCAAAGCCGACGCGCTTGCCGAGCACCAGGGCGCAGATCAAGGCGGACACCCCCGAACTGATGTGCACGACTGTGCCGCCGGCGAAGTCGAGCGCGCCTCCGGCGCAGTACGTCTTCGCGTGATCGGTCCCGTACATCAGGATGCCGTTGCCCCACACCCAGTGGCAGAGCGGGCAGTACACGAGCAGGCCCCAAAGGATGCTGAAGACCACCATCGTGCTGAACTTCATCCGTTCTGCGAAGGCGCCGCAGATCAGGGCCGGGGTGATGATGAAGAACATGCCTTGGAACAGCATGTGCGTGAGCCAGGGGATGGGCAGCGTGGGGTAGAGCGGAATGTCCGATTTGCCGTCCACGAGGGTCGCCTGTACTCCCTTCATGAACAGGTGGTCCATGTTGCCGATCCAAGCCTCCTTTCCGCCGAACGCCAGCGAGTAGCCGACGGTCGCCCAGATCACCGTCATCAGCCCCATCAAGAAGGTGCATTGCATGAGCACGCCGAGCACGTTCTTCTTGCGGACCAGGCCGCCATAGAACATGGCCAACCCCGGAGATGTCATGAACAGCACCAGGGCCGATGACGTGAGCATCCACGCGTTGTCGCCCCGGTCGAGCGTCCGAGGCGCGCCCGAGGCCGACGCTTCGGGCACGGGCTTCTCCCCGGTGACCTCGGCAGCCTCCTGAGCCCGGACCCCTTCAACAAACACTACGGCCGCGAGTGCGGCCACCAGCAAGCAGAGGCCAAGCTTGGCCACCAAGTCGCGCATGTTCATCATGACGCTCGCCTTTCGGAAGGAAGTTGGAAAACGAACCACGTTCTACAAAACGGCGCTGGCACGGTTGCCAGAGGCCGATCAGCGCAGGCGAAGGATCGCCACCCTTGGCCAGCACCTACGAGCGCGGATTCCGCAAGCGAACGTGGACTGAGCCAAAGGGAACGAACCCAGAACTCGGCGAACAATGATCTGCAAACGCAGAACGGCCGAGTGAAGAGGGCAAGAATCAGATTTGCAGGCGAACCAAGTGAGAAGACAAACTCCAACGCAAACCCACGCGCCCCGTAGTCTGCAGCCCCGGCGCCGTGACCGCCTTCTTCGGCCCTAATTCCGTCACGGCTTGGCCCGCCAGGCGATCATGGGCTGACTTGAGAATCACTCCCCCTTGCTCGGCAGCGCTTTGCTGGCTGAGCAAGCCGCTCTCGACCGCCGTCGCTTCGGTCTCGACAACGGAAGCCCGGTCGAGCGGACGATTGCGCACTCGACCATCAAGCGCCGGCACAATGACGAGCGCGGCCTGCAAGGCAAGAATGACCAGCAGCCGGCTACAGGAAGGGAGCATCGCGAGAGGAATTGCGGGGTTCAACGAATGGGTGCGCTGACTCGCCGTTAGCACTTGGCGCGCCAGCACCCGGTTGGCAGTCCGGATGCACGCCCTAAGGTCAGCAGCGAAGAAATGTTGCGACTCGGTTGAAATTCGTGGCTGAGCCGGCGCCAGACGGGCAATGCCCGCATCTCAGGCACGGTCTGCAATCCCCTCAAGCACGGGACCTGAGCGTCGCCCGCCAAACTCCGAGGCCACTCGAATGGACGCTCCGAGGCGACAAGCTACCGCCCAAGAATCGCCTATCTCGCCATATCCGCACGAGCCGAGCACAGACAGCGAGGTTGGCGAGCGAAGAACGCTGGGGCCGATACCTGCATCGGACAGAAACCGCGGGCCCGCGGCCCGCTTCCTCAAGGTGCAGGAGACCAACCGGATGGACCCGCACTTTCCTCAATTCTGTGCGCGTTGCGGCAACCCGGCGCCGGCCTGGTATCGCGGCGACGACACGACCGATTCCACGCCCGCCTGCTCGTGCGGCGTGCGAGCGACTAAACCCGAAGGCGCCCGGCCCGAAGAGATCGAGCCGGCCACCGGCGAGCCTCCGGGCGAACGGCGACGCCGCTGGTCCCACAAGCGGGCGGCCGCCTGATCTTGAAGTTGGCGGGGCTGGGCGGGAGCTCATCCGCGGCGAATTGCCGCTCGGCGACGAGTTGCCAGTGGAAGCGTTGCCAACCGCCAAGTAGCGGCGTCTCGCGATGGCTTTGGTCCGCATCGCGGACCCTACTTGGGGGCCGGCAGCAGTTCGACGAGCAGGCCTTGCTGGTCCTGGTAGAGGACGCGGCAGCGCTTTTCGCGTTGCACCGCGCCGGCGAGTTCGGGCGACTCCCCGCGGCCGACGATCAGGTAGCGAAGCTGATAGTGGTCGGCGATTTCGAGCCAGCCGTGGTTGGCGGCGCCAATCGCGGCGGCGTCGCGCCACACGCCTTGGTTTCGCGGGACCAGGTCGTTCACCAGCGGCAGCAAGCGACCGCCGCTCTGCCAGCCGAGGTAGTCTGCCCAGCCCGGCGAATAGAAGGCTTTGCCGGCCAGCCCGCGCTCCTCGAGCTCGGCGGCGAGCGCGAGCGGCGCCCCCGAGGTCATCATCTGCCCCGCGGGACGCGGCGGCGCTCCCAAGAGGAAGCGGCTCGATGGCGACCACATGATGGCCAGGAACACGGCCGCCAGCGCGATCGACGTTTTGGTCGCGCTCGGCTCACTTGGCTCGCTGCCTCGCCGCGCCGCGAGCACTTGCCAATGCGGCGCTGCGGCCCAGACCCAGGCCACAGCCAAGAGTGGCAGCCAATTGGCATTCGCGAGCGCGGCGACGACCGCCAGCGCGACGACGAGCCCTTCGGCGAGGGGCACGCACCGCGGACTCAGCCGCGCAAGCACCGCCGTCGCCACGAGCAACGACACGAACCACGACAGTGCCCCGGGCGCTGCTGCAATTTGCCAAGCATGTTCGCTCACGCTCCGCCAGGCGGCCACGACGCCCTGGAATCCTTGCGGTTGCACCGCGCAGGCCGCGACGCCGAGGACGGCGACGGCAGGCTCGCTCCAGCGCGACGTGCGGCCGAGGGAGCGCCCGCGCGGCGTCGGGTCGAGCGACCCACTGGGCCAAGGCAGCCCGGATGAAGCGGCGATTTCGGCGACTTCCCAGCGAACCTCGAAGGCTCGGCCGATGCCCCAGGCAACCAGCCAGGCCGCGCCCCAGACGAAGCTCGCGTCGAGGTTCGCCCAAGCGCACAACAGCGCGGGGGTAAGCCACAGGACGGCGGGGCGCCGGCCGCCGGCGGCCAGCAACGTCGCGAGGCTGGCGAGCCCCAGCAGTCCAAACGCCGCAGCGCCGCTTGGCAACGCGGTCGCGACTCCCACGAGCGCTGCCCCTGAAAGCGTGGCGGCCAGCCCCCACCTTGCGCCGCGCAGCCGCAGCGCGACGAGCAACAGCGCGGCCGAGAGCGTGAAGAGCGCGGTTCCGAGCAGCGCGAGCCCTTCGCTGCCGGCGACTGCCCAGGCGCCATAGAGCGCCAGGTCGCCCGCCCAGCCAGGTCCTACTGATCGCGCCGCCGCCAGTCCACCCTGCCAGCCCGCGCTGGCCGCTTGGGCGGCGACGATTCGCCCCGCGCCAAGCTGCGACCACCAGGCCCCGGCGTCCAGCGGCAGGGAGCTGCGCACGAGCCAAGCGAGCGCCACGAGGACCACAGCGGCGGCTTGCCCTGTAGACAGCGACGGAAACCACTTGGCCGCCGCCGTGCGTGACACCACGGCCGGTGGCAACTCTCCAGGCTTCATCTCGAGCGAATCAAACAGCCGCATGTTTCTTCACCACGGAGGCACGGAGAGACGGAGAGAGCGTGCTTGCTGCTCACTCATCTCTGCTGGATTCAGCTTCGTTTGGACCTGACTCCTTAGCGCGGGCACTGGCGACCGGTGCGACCGTTGGTTCCTCTCCGTGTCTCCGTGCCTCCGTGGTGACAGCACTTGACTGTCCGCGCGCCAGGCCTCGAAGGGGTCGCGCGAGCGCCACAAGCAGAGGGCGCGGGCTGCGTGCGAGAAGGGCCCGTACATCTCTTGCAGCGCTTTTTCGTCGATCTCGAGCATCGCCTGCACCAGCCACTGGGCCGCGCGGATGATCACTTCCCGCGGCGGCTGCACTTCTTCCGGCGCAAACGCCAGCCATTCGAGGTGGTGCCCTGTGGCCAGGATCTTCTCGAAGTTGGTCGGCGTCCGCGAGTTTTTGGCGTCCTGAGGATCCCACCACCGGCCCGTCCAATAACCGGCCGGGTGCTGCGACTGGGCGAGCACGTGCGACACGCTGCCCAGATGCTCGAGCACTTTGCGGCGCTCGCGGGGCGCGAGCGCATGCCCTTGTTCGTCGACGCGGGCGAGCACCGCCAGAGCCTCGAGCCGGTGCGTGCCGGCGCACACGCCGTCGCGCCAGGGGGCCTCGATCGTCTCGTCGATCAGCGCGTCGACGTCGATCGTCTGCCCGAAGCGGTTCTGCCAAGACGCGAGCGGGTAGAGATAGCGGGCATAGCTGATCGCGGTCCACTCGTATTCGAACTGCTGGTCGTGGAAGCGGCGAATGGCGGTGTCGAGCAGCTCGCGCACCGTGCTCGTGCGCTCACGGAGTACGAGCGGATGATCGAGCGGCACGCCGCTCTCGGCCAGTGTGGCCAACACGTCGTCGGTGTGCGCGGCGCCGGAGTCGAACGAGGCGTCCCAAGGCACGGCCGGGCGGACGAGGATCTGCCCGTCGACCTCGGAATAGAGCGGGGCGGCTTCTGGGCCGGCGAGCTTGCGGAACTCGCGGTCGTCGAGAAAGGCGCCCAGCATTTGCGGGCCGCTCAGATAGTCGCTCGAGCCGAACCCGGCGTGCGGCCCCCAGAGACGCAGCGCATGGAGCGCCACGTTCGTGTTGAAGGGCTTGGCCCGCGGCTTCATGCGGTCCATCACGGCGGCCAACTGTTCGCTCGTGGCCACGCGCGGATCGTCGTAGCGCGGAGCGACGCGCCAGGGCAGCTCGCGCCGCGGCGCAGGGGCGGAAGAGCCCGCCCGCAGCGTCGCGCGGTAGGCGAGGCAGGCCGCCAGCAACAAGGCCACCGGCAGGATCCAACGTCGCATGTGCCCCGGTTTCTCCTTCCCGCTCGGCCCCTGCTAGGCCTTGAGCATGCCGAACTTCTTCATTTTGTTGTAAAGCGTCACGCGGCTGATGCCGAGCTCGCGGGCCGTGGCCGTGCGGTGGTTGTTGTGCCGCCGCAGGGCCTCTTCGATGATTCGCTGCTCGACGTGGTCGACCCGCGATTCGAGCGTCGCCGCCTCGGCCGCCGGGCCGACGGCGGCCGCCGCTTGCAAGGCCGGGGGCGCTTGCCGGATGGCGCTCGGCAAGTCGGCCGCCGAGAGCACTCCGCGCCGGCAGTACAACACGGCCCGCCGGACCACGTTTTCCAGCTCGCGAATGTTCCCTGGCCAAGCATAGCTCCGCAGCGTTTCCAGGAATTCCGGCTCGATGTGCCGGAGCTGGATTTGGTAGGCCCGGCTGTGGTCCAGCGCGAATTTGCGGGCCAGGAACTCCACATCCCAGGGCCGCTCCCGCAGGGGGAGCAGGCGAAAGCAGAGCATGTTCAGGCGAAAGAACAGGTCCTTGCGAAACGCCCCCTGGTCGACCAGCCCGGCCAGGTCGTAGTTCGAGGCCACGATCAGCCGGGCTTGCGAGACCTGGGTCTCGTTGCTTCCCACCGGCTCGTATTCGCCCGTTTCGATCACGCGGAGCAGGCGGGCTTGTTGCTCGAGCGGCAGCACGTCGATTTCGTCGAGCAAGAGCGTGCCGGCGCCGGCGGCGGCGAATTTGCCCTGCTTATCGCGGTCGGCCCCGGTGAAGGCCCCCTTCACGTAGCCGAACAGTTCACTCTCGATCAGGTCGGCCGGCAGTGCGCCGCAGGCGACAGTCAAGCAGCGTTCGTCGCGCCGCGAGGAAAGCTCGTGGATCAAGCGCGCCAGATAGGTCTTGCCGCTGCCGGTCTCGCCGATCAAGAGCACGGTCACGTCGTGCGCCGCGGGCACCTTCAGCTCGTCGAGCATGTCGAACATTTCGGGCGTGAAGGTGAGCAGCGACCGCGTGCGGCCGTGGAGCGCGCGGTGCGGCCGCCCGCCGCACAAATCGGCCATTTCGCCGGCCAAATTGGGCTCGGCGGCCACGAGTTCGCGGAGCTCGCCGATCCCGCTGGGCCAGGCGACGCACTTGTCGAGCATGCGGGGGGCGAGCTGCTGTAAGCGTTCGGGAGCGTCGGGCTCGAGCAGGCCAATCACCGCCACGGCGCCCACCGCCTCTTGCACTTCGGCCAGAAAGACCCGCGGAGTCTGCTCGCGCAGCAGAGCTTCAGCCAGATGGACGAAGACGGCTTGCACCTCGCCCTGGTCGACGCGGCGGCGGAGTAGGTGAAAGGAGTCGCCGGTTTCCACAGCGGGATACGAACCCAGCTCGGCCGCAATCGTGGCGGCAATGGCAGGCTGGGCCGAGAAGACGAAGACACAGGCGCTCATGAACGGCTCACGGGGGAGAGCAGGCGGAGGAACCGCCTGAGGGTGGCGGTTCCGTTGTGTTGGAGGCCGCGGACGAGTCGGGCGGGGAACGCTGCGGCGGGGCGTACTCCCTGCGAAAAGCACAAGTTTCATGCTAGTTGGCGCGCGCTTCCCCTCAACGTCTTGCCGGCTGAACGCCCGAAAAGTTTTCCAAACCTGCGCCGTTAACGAGCGTTTGCGCGGATTTGTCGACCTATCCCCCGGCGAGGACGAGCCGGCGGGGCCTTGGGCAAATTGGCCCGAGTTGTGCGCTCAGGCGGAGATGATTCGATCGTCCGACGATTCCGGCCGATCCTTGTTTGCAGATCATGCCGTTTGGCATGCCCCCGCCTACGAGGGCGCCTCGCCGTTTTCCGCTTGCGCTGCAACGGCCCATTCCCGCATGGGCCGTTGCGGCGTGCGGCGAGCGCGCCCCTGACCCCGAGGAGGAGACCCACTCCATGCAGGCCGCCCTGTTGACCCTGGCCCTCGTGACGGGCGGTCCCGTCGATGTTCCCGCGCCCGGCTATGCCGGCCAAGGCTATGCCGCGCAAGGCTCATACGATGTCGGCGGTTACGATACCGGCGCGAGCTACGGAGTGGAAACCGAGTATCTCCCGCATACCTGCATCCAGCCGCAAACCTGCTACGCCCCGCGGTTCGGCTGCTACTATGGCGGCGATCGCTACATGCACCGCTACCCCGCCTTCCACGGCTACTACTGGCGGCAGCCCTACAACTACCGCAACGTCTTCGACTACCCGTGGCACGCGGGTCTGCACGAGCCGACTTCGCTCTACGCGTACAACGTCGAAGAGCAGGGGCCGCCGGCCGGGGGCGCGCGTCCGCTGCCGACCACGAACAAGGCCACCCGCGGCGTCACCCGCAAGCCGACGCGGAGCACGCTGGCCGCGCAGGGCCACTCGGGCGCCAAGCCGATGAAGATTGCCAAGACGCCCCGCGCCGTAGAGCTCGAGAGTCGTTTGGCCTTGATCGAAGACGAGCTCGACGCCAGCGAGCAGCAGGCGATCGCCGAGGCCGAATCGCTCCGCCGCGACCTTCCTGAGAACCGCGAA
Organism: Pirellulales bacterium; assembly: GCA_044221365.1. Lineage (GTDB taxonomy): Bacteria > Planctomycetota > Planctomycetia > Pirellulales > JBGAPH01 > JBGAPH01. The sequence goes on along the minus strand of JBGAPH010000019.1, from coordinate 44,744 downwards.
GTTAAGGGGAGCTATGCCCGCCAGGCCGCCGTGGTGATCATGCCTCGGCCGACGATTGGCACGCTGGTGGCGCCGCAGAACTATCCGGCGTCGACGGGCCCCGCGCTGTCGCCGGCGCCCATCGCCCCCGCGATTCCGCCCGTTCCGGCCGCCGCTCCGGCGCCGGCGCCAACGGCGCTCCCGACGGTTGAAGCCGCTGAAGACGCGCCCGTGGCCGAACCGGCCCCAGTGCTCGAGGCCGCCCACCTGTCGACGAAGAAAATCGAAGCTTCGGCCGGCGGCTGGAAGGCCAAGAGCAAGTAACCGCTCAATCGCGCCAAAAACGCGATCGTACGACCGGCGGACGACGTGCAAGCGGGCCAGCTTCGCGTCGTCCGCCGGTTTGTTTCTTTGCTGGCTACGCTTGACCGGCTGTCCCGCGCCCAAGGCGAGCGGCCAGCGTCAGCTGGCTGACCTCACGGTGCATTCGCCGATCACGGAGAACCGGCCGGCTTACGCCGGGCCGCTCGCCGGACGCGCGACTTACTTGGGTTGGGGCTGGGCGGCTTTCCAGGTCGCGTCGTCCACGGGGCGGCGCTCGTGCAGCAGCACGTGGGCGCCTTTCATCCCGCCGACCACGATGTCGGGCAGGCCGTCGCCGTTGACGTCAGGCACGTTCACCTGGCGGCCGATGCCGGCCTCGCCGTCGGCGCGGTAGGGAACGAAGTCGACTCCCTCCGGCGTTCGCACCAGGCGGAACCAGTAGACCACCGCGCCGGCGTCCCACAGCGGGCTCTTCTTGTGGTGCGACCAATAGGTCTTGCCGGTCACCACGTCCTTGAGGCCGTCGCCGTCCATGTCGGCCAGCGCCAGCGAGTGCAGCTCGCTGAAGACCAGGCCGTAGCGGTTGTCCTCGGGCTTGCTCCCCATGATCACATGGGGGCGGAACTCGGTGCGGTCTCCTTGCCGCACCTGCTCGTACCAAGCGAGGCCGAAATCGTGGGCCGCCAGGCTGGTAATCACGTCGTTGTCGCCGTCGCCATCGACGTCGTAGACCAGCATCTCCGCGCCGCCGTAGGAATCGGTGAAGCTCTGCGGGTGGAACTTCCACGGCGCCGTTTCCGGATCGTTCTCCGGCTGCTCGAACCAGCCGGTGGCCATGAGCAAGTCGGGGCGGCCGTCGCGGCTCAAGTCGCCGACGCCTAGGCCATGTCCGAATTGTTCGGGGGCCGATTGATCGGAGACCGCGTGGAACTTCCAGGTCTTGAACGGTTGCGACCAGTCGATCGTGGCAAAGCCGTATTTGCCGTCGAACGTGCAGACGAGTTCCGGCTTGTCGTCGCCCACCACGTTGACGAAGTGGGGCGACTCGTTGGAGACGGCAGGAAACACCTCGTGCCGGGGCCAGTGCTTGCCGTAACCAGCGGGACCCGGGTTCTCGTAGACGTAGGCCGGCGTGGCGGGGAAGCCGACGGTGAACACGTCGTTGCGGCCGTCGCCGTTGAAGTCGTAGACCCAGTTGAAGAAGTTGTCTGCCCAGAAATCGAGCGGTTGCGGCTTGGGGGGATAGAGCTCGCGCTTCTGTTCGAAGCTCGGCCCGGCAAACCAGAGGGGACCGTAGATCACGTCGGCGTGGCCGTCGCCGTCGAGGTCGCCGGCGTTGGCGCCCTCCGAATAGTAGACGTCGGTGAGCTGCTTGCGGGCGAAGGTATCGAGCTGCTTCTCTTCGCCGTGAGCGAGAGAAACGCACCCGAGCGATACGACCAGCGCGCCCCAAATCCGCAACCGTTCGTTCATGCGACTCACCGCAAACTCCTCTTAAGGAAACGCGCGTGGATGCTCAGGGCCCGACTCTTTGCCAGCTCTGCGCACATGGTATCTGGCCTGCGCACAGGCTGGAAGCCTTTGCCACGCTCAGGCTGGCACTCTGGCTCCGTGGCACAGGGTGGAAGCCCGTGCCACGATTGGTTCGCTCGTGGCACAGGCTTCCAGCCTGTGCGGGCTGACGATTCCCCCGTAAAAGCCTGAGGCCCGCCGGCGAGCGCCGCGGGCCTCAGGACTTGAAAGGTTCAAGGTCTCGGGAGCTGCGGCAGGCTACGCGCTCAACTCGTCGCGCACCTTCTCCAGCAGTCGCTTGGTCAGCTTGATGCCTTCGGGCTCGGGGCCGTTCCCCTCGTACTCAATGCCCACGTGGCCGTGGTAACCGGCGTCGAGCACGATCTTCATCATCTTCAGATAGTCGGTGTGCAGTTCCTTGCCATCGGGGCCAAAGTCGTGGCTCTTGGCACTCACGGCCTTCGCGTAGGGCATCAGCTCGGCCACGCCCTTGTAGCGATCGTAGTTCTCTTTGTCCGACACGCGGAAGTTGCCGAAGTCGGGCAGCGTGCCGCAGTTGGGCAGGCCGACCATCTTGATCGTGCCGGCCAGCCAGGCGCCGTTCGAGCTGAGGCCGCCGTGGTTTTCGACGATCACGGCAATGTCGTGCTTGGCGCCGAACTCGGAGAGCCGCCGCAGACCGTCGGCCGCCAGCTTCTGCTGCTCCTCGTAGCTCCCTTCGCTGCCGGCGTTGACGCGGATGGCGTAGCAGCCGAGGAACTTGGCCGCCTCGACCCACTTATGGTGGTTTTCCACCGCCTCGGTGCGCTTGGCGGCGTTCGGATCGCCGAGATGGCCTTCGCCATCGATCATGATGAGCAGGCCCTTCACGCCTTGGTCGGCGGCCCGCTGTTTCATATCTCCGAGATAGGCCTTGTCCTTAGCCTTGTCCTTGAAGAACTGGTTGACGTATTCGACCGCCTCGATGCCGAATTCTTGCTTGGCGGTCTTGGCAAAGTCGAGGTGGTCGAGCTTCTTGTCGAACAGCGCCCGGTGCAACGACCACTCGGCCAGCGAGATCTTGTAGGCCGGCTCCGCTTTGGCGGCCCACGAAGTGGCCGGGCGCAACCCGCCCAGCACGCTGGCCGCAGCCGCCCCCGCAGACCACTGCAAGAAACTCCGACGATCGGTGGAAATGCTCATCACTCAACCTTTGTGGGTGGACGGGGAGGGATCAGGCAGGCAAGCGGCGGGCGAATTTGAGGCGAATGCCTCAAACTACCCAGCCGTCCAGATTTGTGTTGGCCGTCAGTATAGAATCCCCAGATTCCGGCCGCAAACTAGCGCGAATCCGCTCGCTTTTGGTGAAAACCCTGAGGGGCTGGCAAGAAACAGGCAAAGGTCAGCTTGACTTACGCCACCGGCTGCCGTAAATCCTCCAAATCATGAGTGCCACGCCTGTCGATTCGCGTGCAGAACCCCCGGCCGCCCTGCGGCTGCAACCTGTTTTGCATGTGGTCGACGATGACCCCAGCGTGCGCCGAGCGCTCAACTCGCTCGGTTCGAGCTGCGGCCTGATCGTGCAAACCTACGAGTCAGCCGCCGCCTTCATGTCGGCCTATCGCGCCGAGCGGCCAGGCTGCCTGCTGCTCGACGTGCGGATGCCCGACATGAGCGGCCTCGAACTGCAGGGCGCCATCTGCCGGCACGAGTCGAAGCTGCCGGTGATCGTGATGACGGCCTACGCCGACGTCCCCTTGGCCGTCGAATCGATGCGCCGCGGGGCCTTCGACTTCATCGAAAAGCCCTTCAGCGCCAGCCTGCTGCTCGAACGCGTGCAGGCGGCGGTCGACCTCTCCACGCGCCGCTGGAAGCGCCGAGAAATTCGCGCCGCTCTGCGAGCTCGCCTCGACAACCTTTCTACGCGCGAGCGCCAGATCATCGATCTGATCGTGGCCGGCCGCGAAACCAAGGAAGTCGCCCGCACGCTCGAGCTAAGCCCCAAGACGGTCGAGTATCACAAGACGCGGGCCTATCGCAAGCTCGAGGTCGCCAACATCGCCCAGCTCGTGCGCATGGTGCTCTCCGCCCGCAAACGCGTCTGAGCGGTTGCCGTGGAGCGCAACGTCGCCACAATGGGAAGGACCTTCCAGGCCATCCCCTCGTGAGCGACCATGCAGGCAGAAGTGATTTCGATCGGCGACGAGCTGACCAGCGGCCAACGGCTCGACACCAACAGCCAGTGGATCAGCCAGCGCTTGGGCGAGTTGGGCATCCGCACCATCTGGCACACCACCGTGGCCGACGATCTGGCGGCCAACGTGGCGGTGTTCCGCCAGGGGCTCGAGCGGGCCGACATCGTGATCGCCAGCGGTGGTCTGGGCCCTACGGCCGATGATCTCACGCGACAGGCCTTGGCCGACGCCGTGGGGCAGGCGCTCGAATTCGATCCGGCGTCGCTCGCGCACATTGAGGCGATGTTCGCCCGTCGCGGGCGGCCGATGCCGGAGCGGAACAAGATTCAGGCCTACTTCCCGGCCGGCAGCCGCCCGATCCCCAACCCCAACGGCACCGCGCCAGGCATCGAGCTGTCACTCGCCCGCGGCGATCGCGGCGCTGCCCATGCTTTTTGTCTGCCCGGCGTCCCCTCGGAGTTGTTCCCGATGTGGGAGCAAACCGTGGCCCCGGCGATCCGCCGGCTAGCGCCAGCCGCCGGCGTGGTCGTGCATCGGCGGATCAAGTGCTTCGGGGCCGGCGAAAGCGACGTCGAGCAGCGGCTCCCCGATCTCATCCGCCGCGGCCGCGAGCCGCAGGTGGGCATCACCGTGAGCGATGCCACGATCACGCTCCGCATCACCGCCGCGGGGCCCGACGAAGCGGCCTGCCGGGCGGCGATCGAACCGACGGCGAAGATTATCTACGAATGCCTGGGCTCGCTCGTGTTTGGCGAGGAGGACGACGAACTGCAGGACGTGGTGCTGCGGCAGTTGGCCGCCCGCGGGCAGACGCTGAGCGTCGTGGAGTGGGGCACGACGGGGCTGCTCGGCGACTGGCTGGGAGAGGCGGCGACCATTGCCGGGGCGTATCTGGGCGACCTGGAGATTGGCGACCCACGGCTCGTGGCTACGCTGTTGGGCGACGAGGTTGCCGCGCTCGATCCAACCAGCCCGGCGATGGCCGAAGCGCTGGCCGCTGGCTGGAGAAAGCAGACGGGGGCCGACTACACGCTGGCCATCGGCCAGTTCCCGCCGCTCGCCCCGCCCGACCAACCACCAGGCCAGGTGCAGCTGGCGCTGGCGTCGGAGCGGGGCGTGAAGCTCAAGAGCGTGCTCTACGCCGGGCAGCCCTCGTTCCTACGCCGCCGCACGGCCAAGCAAGCGCTCGATCTCCTCCGGCAGCAGCTCGCCCCCGCCACGTAGCAAACCCCGCCCGGCATTTGGCAAGCCACCGCGCCGGCGCGCGGCCCGGCGTAAGCCGGCCGACCGAGCGCGCTCGAGTGGCCCTCCAGGCGTGCTGGCATTTGGCGGTTGATCTCCGTTTGCTACCATGCCGCGGTTCTCACGGCCACGGAATCAGCGCGGAAGATGGAAACTTCGTTGCATCGCGATCTCAAACGGCTCTACGCCGGTCCCGAGGGGCAGAGCGAGGTCCGGCTCGGTGCGTATCGCATCGATGCGGTCCGCGGCGATCTGCTCGTCGAGATCCAACACGGCCCGCTGACGGCGATCCGCGACAAGATCCGCGCTCTGCTCGAGGATCATCGCGTGCTGGTCGTCAAGCCGATCGTTGCCCGCAAGCGGCTGGTGCGGCTGGAATCCGCCGACGGTCCTGTCGTGTCGGAGCGATCGAGTCCTAAGCGGCAAGGGTTGGTGGCGGCGTTCGACGAGCTGGTGCACTTTCTCCGCGTGTTTCCCCATCCGCGGCTCGAGCTCGAGCTGGCGCTGGTGGAGGTCGAGGAGCTGCGCTACCCAGGACACGGCCGACGGCGCTGGCGGCGGGCCAACGACTTCGTGGTGGCCGACCAACGTCTGCTGGCGGTCCACGAATCGCGGCGCTTGAGGTCGGCCGGCGACCTCTGGAAATTGCTGCCGACCGGCCTCCGCGGCTCGTTCGACACCGCCGCGCTCGCGGCCCACGCCGGCACGCCGCGCTGGATCGCCCAGCGCATCGCCTACTGCCTGCGGCACACGGGGGCCGCGGAGCTGGTCGGCAAGCGGGGGAATTCGCTGCTCTACAAACGCACAAGGGCGCGGCGGGCTGCCTGATCGCGCGAAACGTTCGGAGGCGAGTCGACGCCACCCACGAAACTCGCCGCGTAGGGACGAGCTTCTGGTCGACCGTCACCAGCAGCCCGAACGGGCGTGCCGGAGCGGGGTGGGCGGTGCTCTTGGGATGGGGTGGTTGGAGTCGCTTGCTCGTCTCTCGTGCATCACCGACGATGGTTGTCATCGAGGCCAGCGGCAGCTAGCATTGGCGGGGCGCAGCGTCGGCAAGGCAGCATGGAGTGTCGTGGAATGGATTTGGCGCTCTCGACTCGCAAGCGGAAATCGGCCGAGGCAGTCTCGAAGCAATTGAACCTGTTCCGAACGGTTTGGCCTCGTCCCGACAAACCTCGCGCCGTCGAGTTCTTCGCCGGCATTGGCCTCGTGCGCTTGGCGCTCGAGAATCAGGGATGGAAGGTTGTGCTGGCCAACGACTTCGACGCGTCGAAGGCCGAGATTTACCGGCAGAATTGGTCGGACGACCTCATTCAGGGGGACATTCGCGATATCTCGGCGGAACAGATTCCCGACTGCGAACTGTTCACCGCCTCGTTCCCCTGCAATGACCTGTCCATCGCCGGTCGCTGGGCGGGCCTCCATGGCGCCAAGTCGTCGGCCTTTTGGCGGGTAATCGAGCTTCTCGAAGAGATGGGCAGCCGGAAGCCGCCACTGGTGCTGCTCGAGAACGTCGTCGGCTTTTTGCTGCGGCGCGACGGCGCTGATCTCGCTGAAGCATTGACCGCCTTGAGTCAACGAGGTTACTGCGTCGATGTCTTGATGCTCAACGCAAAGCATTGGGTGCCGCAGAGCCGAGCCCGTCTGTTCATCGTGGCGAAGGAGCAAGGGGAACGGCCGGGCGCCGAGCTTCAGCGTGATGCGGCGCCCAGCCATGCGCGGCCGGAAGCTCTGGTGCGGTTTGTTCGCAATCACCCGGAGTTGCCTTGGGATTTGCAACCCCTCCCTGGCCCTCCCCAAACGGCGGTTGCGCTCAAAGACATTGTCGAGGCCCTGCCGGACTCGAGCGACGAATGGTGGAGCGAGGATCGCGCGGCTTACTTCATGCAACAGCTCAGCGACAGGCACTTGGAGGAAGCCAATCGAATGATCGCGGGTCGATCGATCAGCTACGCGACTGCGTTCCGCCGCATGCGCAAAGGGAAGAGTATGGCGGAACTCCGCACCGACGGCATCGCTGGTTGCCTTCGCACCCCTCGGGGCGGCAGCGCCCGTCAGATTCTTTTTAAGGGCGGTAAGAAACGCTATCAGGTGCGACTGCTGACCGCGCGCGAGTGCGCGAGACTCCAGGGCGTTCGCGACGAGCATGGATTTCGGGCAGACGTACCGCTTAACCGCGCACTGTTCGGCTTTGGCGACGCGGTTTGCGTGCCGGTCATTGAGTGGATCGCAGAACACTACCTCAACCCGATCGCTCGCGACTATCGACGTCGGGACGCTTCGGCAGCCCACGCGTAAAGAATGGCCCGGACCTCATCTTGCGGGCAGTCCTTAGGGCAGGCGTACTCCAGGTACAGGAAGATTGCATCCTCGGTTTCCGGCGGAAACCCGCCGCTCCACAACTCATAGTCTTGGCGAATGCTCTCCTGCTGCGACTGCATCGGCATGGATTCTAGCCCTCCCGAACGAATTTGGGGTCAGCGAATCGCCCTAATCTAGACCAAGCAGACGGCGCTCCCAAATCGGGAGCAACTGAGCGACGAAACAATGCCGGACACTTTCAGCGCTGCCGAACGGTCGCGGATCATGGCGGCCGTCAAGTCGCGCGACACGACGCCGGAAATGATCGTTCGCCGACTGGTCCACGGGCTCGGATACCGCTACCGCTTGCATGCGCGCGATCTACCGGGCACCCCAGATCTGGTCTTGCCGCGACACCGGAAGATCATCAACGTCTGCGGTTGTTTCTGGCACTTGCACGGCTGCCCTCGCTGCAGAATCCCGTCATCGCGGCGGGACTATTGGGCAGCGAAGCTCAATCGCAACAAGGAGCGAGATCGACGGGTGCTCCGTTTGCTTCGCCGCTCGGGTTGGTCCGTGCTGGTGGTCTGGGAATGCCAGACTACTCCGTTCCGTCTTGGTCAGCTTCGACGCCGCCTTGAACGATTTCTCAAGGCGTAAGCCCCACCCAGGCAAACTCCCTGCTCCCCCGCGGCATTCCGTTCGCACACGTTTCGTTTGCGGCCGGGCGAACCGGTTAATCGTTTCGAGGGGGCCACCGAGGCAGGCAACGATGGACGCGCGGCGGGATTATTGGACGTTGGTTGCTCAGGGGGTTGATCCACTTGATGCTTTGGCGACCAGTTACCGGGAGCCGGAGAGGTCGTCGCTCGATCTGGTGGTGATGATGTGGTTGGTTGTGATGTTGTGGTTGCAGTTTTGAAACGCGCGGCGAGCGGCCGGTGAAAACCGGCCGAGGGAGCGCCCATCGCGCTCTCTGCTTGATTCGCCGGTCGGTCAGCCGGCTTACGCCGGCCGCTCGCCGGAGGCGTTTGCGGGCCGGGCACGGGGGAACGCGGTGCTCATCGAAGTTCCGGCGGCCCTCACCCTGCCCTCTCCCGGGGGAGAGGGTGATTAGGAGCCGCTACAATGGTCCTCGCTCCCACCGCGACGCGAGAACCTTCATGCCGCTCTCTGCCGAACTCACCACCGTTTCCGAAATCCTGCCCTGGCGCGATCTCTATCGGCAGGAGATGAACTGCCAAGCGGTTTGCGATTCGCTCCATCCGCGCCCTGGCTGGTGTCAGGAGTATTGGCTGCTCGACGGCCGCGAGCGCGTCGGTTATGGCTCCGTCGTCCTCGCCGGCCCGTGGAAGGACAAGCCGACCCTCTTCGAGTTCTATGTGCTCCCCAAGCATCGCGGGCAGATGTTCGCCCTCTTCGAAACCTTGCTCACCGCCACCAGCGTGGACTGGCTCTATGGGCAATCGAACGATCCGCTGTTCATGCCGATGCTCTTGACCTATGCCCGCGCGATCACCGTGGAGGCGATCCTGTTTCATGACAAGCTGACGACCTCGCTCGCCGCGCCGGCCGGCGCGGTATTTCGCGCGGCTGCCGACGACGACGTTGCCCGCAGCACCGAGGAGCAGAAGGTCGAAGAGGGAGAGTGGCTGCTCGAGTGCGAGGGGCAGATCGCCGCCACCGGCGGCATTCTCTACCACTACAATCGCCCTTACGGCGACATCTACATGGGCGTGGCCGAGCCGTTCCGCCGCCGGGGCTTCGGCTCGTATCTGGTGCAGGAACTCAAGCGCGTGTGCTACGAGCGGGGGAGCGTGCCGGCGGCGCGCTGCAACGTGATAAACCTGGCCTCACGGCGCACGCTGCAGAAGGCAGGCTTCGTGCCGTGCGGGAATCGGGTGGAGGGGAAGGTGGGGTAGCGGGGAGCGGGGAGCGGGGAGGCCGTCGCTCAGAACCCGACCGTCGGTGTGGGCTACCCGAAGAACCGCGCGAGCGGCAGGCGGAACTCGGCGTGCAGTTCCGGCAGCAGCAACTCGTCGTCGGCTGCCAAAGCGGCTGGCGCTTGGTTGGCCCGGCAGATGGTGGCCGTGCGTAGTTCAGGGTCGAGGATGCAGACGACGAGCACTCCCGCGTCGAGATACTCGGCCGCCTTGCCGAGCACGGCCGGCCAACGGTCGTGAGGTGAGAGGACCTCGAACACGATCTCCGGCGGCGCCGTGGGATAGCCCACCGGATCGGCGTCGCGCGGCACGCGGGCATAGCTATAGAAGGCCACATCGGGGCCGCGGACGGTGTCGGGATTGCGCTCGGTGATCACGCCGGCGTCGTTGCTAATGATACTCCCCAGTTCATGCTGAGCGGCATAGCTCCCCAGCAGAAGCACGACGTTGCCACAAACCCTGCCGTGCCGATATCCCGGGCGAACCATCATGACGGCGCATCCTCGCACTAACTCGTAGACCTGGCCGTCGTCGGGCAGGTCGCGAAAGTCTTCAGCGGTCAGCAGAGCGTTGGCGATGGCCATCGTTAGAGCGTGGCTCGAGGACGCGGTTGCCGGTATATGAGCGATTGTAGCATGGCTGCCGTCCCTCACCCCCGGCCCCTCTCCCACAGGGTGAGGGGAGTATTCTGATTCCCTCTCCCTGTGGGAGAGGGTTAGGGTGAGGGTCGGTGAACGGGGGCCTGGACCGCTAAGCCGCCAACCCCCTTAGTGATCCGCCAGCACAGCCTCGATCGCCTGCCGCAGCGTTTCTGGCGAGACCATGCGGCCGGCCCCTTGCTGCCGGCAGCTCAGCCAGCCTGATTCCGGGTCGACGATCTGGACGCCGTCGGCCTGGAGCTGGGCAACGTTCCGTTGCACGGCCGGCTGTGCCCACATCGTGGCGTTCATGGCGGGGGCCATCAGCACCGGGCCGTCGAAGGCCAGGTAGAGGGTGCTGAGCAGATCGTCAGCCAGGCCCAGGGCGCACTTGGCCAGCAGGTCGGCCGTGGCCGGCGCAATGCAAAGCAGCTCTGCCCGCTGGGCGAGCTCGATGTGCGCTCCGAGCGGGTAGCGCGCATCGAAGATCCGCTGCGCCACTGGGCGGCCCGTGAGGGCCTCGAAGGTGGCGGGGCCGACGAAATGGGCCGCGGCCTCGGTGAGCACCACCGTGACCGCGGCCTCGGCTTGCACGAGCAGGCTGACCAGGGCGGCCGTTTTGTAGGCTGCCACCCCGCCGGCCACCCCGACGATCAGTTCCCGGCCTTTCATAGCGGGCGCCTGCTTAGAGGGCGCTCAGGTCGAGCTCCGGCGGCCCGCCCAGCGAATCGCCTTCGACCGTTTGCACGTTGGCCTGGGCATCGAGAAAGATCTTGTCCTGCATGATCTCCTGAATGACGATCTGCAGCTTGTTGTCGGTGTTGAGATCGACCAGGGGGCGGGCGCCGGCGTTGATCGCCACCAGCCGCTTCTGGATCAGGGTGGAGAGCTTGAACCGCCCGCCGACCTTGTTGACGATCTCTTCTTCCCGCAATTCATCGATCATGCTTCGGACTCCGCTTGTTGCAGCAGGCGACAGATGGTTTCCACGGCCGCCGCGACCGTTTGATTCGTGACTTGGTGCCGATACCGCCCCGCCTCGGCCAACTCGTGGCGGGCGGCCGCCAGGCGACGCTCGATCTGCTCCTCGGTCTCCGTGGCCCGCCCCCGCAACCGAGCCTCGAGGCTCTCCCACGAGTCGGGCTGCACGAAGATCGTGACCGCCTGGGGAAACCTATTAAGGATAGTCATGGCGCCCTGGACGTCAATCTCCAGGATCACCCACTGGCCGGCGGCCAGCTTGGGGAGCACCTCGTTGGCGAGCGTGCCATACCAGTGGCCGCGGCCGAAAACCTCGCAGCACTCGAGGAATTCGCCGGCGCCCCGGCGGCGGGCGAATTCCTCGGGCGAGAGAAAGTAATAGTCGATCCCGTCACGTTCTCCCTGCCGCGGCGACCGCGTGGTGGCCGAAACGCTCAGCCGCAGGGGCAACGGGCATTCGGAGCAAACCCGCTTGAGCAGGGTCGTTTTGCCGGCCCCCGAGGGGCCCGAAACCACCACCAACCGGCCGGGCCGCGCAGCAGCGCCCAGCGCGGCGACAGGGGGCAGGGAGCTCGCGTCCAGCGGCGCCAAGGAACTCACTCCACGTTCTGGATCATCTCGCGGATCCGCTCGATCGCCGCCTTGATCTCGATCACGGCGCGGGCGATCTCCAGGTCCCCCGCCTTAGAGCCGATCGTATTGGCTTCGCGGAACATTTCCTGGGTCAGGAACTCGAGCTTGCGGCCCTGGCTGTCCTGCGACTCGAGGAACGACTCGAACTGCTCGAGGTGGCTCCGCAGCCGCACGATTTCTTCCGAAATGTCGCTCCGCTCGGCGTAGATGCTCACTTCGCGAATGAGGCTCGAAGCGTCGAGCTCGACGTCGTATTCCGCAAGCGCCTTCTTCAGCCGCTCGCTCAGCCGGCTGCGGAAGCTTTCGACCACCAGCGGCGCCCGCTGCTCGATTTCGCCGAGCTGGCTGAGCATGGTGGCGGCGTTGACCCGCAGATCGGCGGTCATTGCCCGCCCTTCGTCGGCCCGCATCATCTCGAGCCGCGCGAGGGCGTCGAGCAGGGCCTGTTCGATCAGGGGCCAATCCCCCGCGGCGTCCGACCAGGAGGCCGTTTGCTCGCTGACGACGCCTGGCAGCGTGAGGGCGGGGGAGAGATCGATCGGGCCGAGTTCCGGAAGTTCGCGGCGGAGCGCCTCGAGCTGTTTGTAGTAGCTCGTGAGCACCGTGAGATTGAGCTGGAAATCGTCGGGCCGGCGCTGCCGGTCGATCCGCAGGTTTACCTGCACCGTGCCGCGTTTGATCCGCTCGCGGAGCACTCCTTCGAGCTGCGGCTCGAGGGCGTTGTACCCCTCGGGGCAGCGGAGGGTGAGCTTGAAATAGCGGCTGTTGATCGTGCGCAGCTCGACGCTGACGGTCAGCGGCCCCTGCTGCCGGTGCCCCTCGCCAAACCCGGTCATGCTCAGCAGCATGGGGGCAGTGCTCCGCGGGCTGAGAGAAGGAAGTGACTCAGAGGAAGGCTGCCGGGGCGGAAGGGAGGTTGCTGGCTCGGCACGTCGTCGGACGAGCGTCTGGCCTTTACTTCGGCCCCGACTCAGGAGCGGCCGGCGCCGTAGTACTGGCCGCGGGCGCAGCGGTTTCTGCGCCGGGGCTCACGGGAGCGGCCGTTGCGCCGCCCGGGGGCGACGTGCCAGGGCTCGCAGCGCCGGCGGCCGGGGCCGTTGCACCAGGAGTTGTGGCCCCAGGAGCGGCCGTGCTGGCACCTGATGCACCTTCGACCGGCTTGGTTCCGTCACTCTTCTTCTGCAGGCCGGTGGCGGCGCTGCCNATCCAGACGGTGGCCATGCCGATCGTGATCTTGGTGAAGACGTCGCCCGCCTTTGAGCCGAAGGCGCTCTGGCCCCCCATGCCTCCCAGGGCGCCGGCCAGGCCGCCGCCGCGGCCGCGCTGTACGAGCACGAGCAGAACGAGCAGCAGGGAAACGACGAACAGCAAAAACTGCAATAGGTAGGTCACGCCCATATCCTTCGAGTGGCCCGATCTCCGGCATCTTGCGCTGCGGCAGCTTAGGCGGCCGCGGCGATTCCCAGGAATTCGTCGGCCTTGAGGCTCGCGCCCCCGACCAACGCGCCGTCGATGTTCGGTTGTTTCAAGAGCTCCGCGGCGTTGCTGGCCTTCACGCTGCCGCCATAGAGCAGACGAATCGTCTCGGAAACCGCGGCATTATAGCGGGAAGCAAGCATGCCGCGAAGATCCAAATGCACCTCCTCGGCCTGCTCCGGCGTGGCCACCTTGCCAGTGCCAATGGCCCAGACCGGCTCATACGCGACCACCACCTTGGCGATGTCTGCTTCCGAAAGCGCCGCGAGCGAGCCCTTGAACTGCGTTTCGATCACGGCGTGGGTGCGTCCCGCCTCGCGCTCGGCCAGCGTTTCCCCCACGCACACGATCGGCACAAGTCCGGCAGCCAACGCGGCTTGGGTCTTCTTGAGGACCAGGGCGTCGGTCTCGCCGAGCAGCGCGCGACGCTCGCTATGGCCAAGGATCACGTACTTGCAACCGACGTCGAGCAGCATCGCGGCGCTGGTTTCGCCCGTGAAGGCGCCGTTCCCTTCGAAGTACATGTTCTGGGCGCCCAGGCCGACCTTGCTACCTGCCAACTTCTCGGCGACCGCGGCCAGATAAACGTTCGGCGGGCAGACCACCAGGTCGGCCTGGGGGAACTCCGCGGCGCGAGCGGCGACGCCGGCGGCCAGGGACACCGAGCCGGCCCGGTCGAGGTTCATCTTCCAGTTGCCGGCAATCAGCGGGCGTCGCATGCAAGCTCCTTGGGGGAAACGGCCGAAATCTCACGACCCAAGAGCTTGGCCAGGGCTCGAATCTTGGTCATCAGTTCCGCGTATTGAGCAGGCAGCAGGGCCTGGGGCCCATCCGAAAACGCCCGCTCGGGGCAATCGTGGACCTCAATATGCACGCCGTCGGCCCCGGCGGCAACGCCTGCCAGCGCACAGGCCGGAATCAAGTGCGGCCGCCCCGTGGCATGGCTCGGGTCGACGATGATTGGCAGGTGCGATAGGTGGTGAATAGCGGGTACCGCGGCCACGTCGAACAGGTTGCGCGTGGCCGGATCGAAGCTCTTCACGCCGCGCTCGCAGAGCACCACGTTCGGGTTCCCCTGCGAGAGGATGTATTCGGCGCTCATCAGCAGATCTTCGAGCGTGGCGCTCATGCCGCGCTTGAGCAGCACCGGCTTGTCGGTGCGGCCCACCTCGGTGAGCAGCGAGAAGTTCTGCATGTTGCGGGCGCCGATCTGGATCATGTCGGCGTACTCGGCCACGATCTCCACGCGGCGCGGGTCCATCACCTCGGTGACGACCGGCAACCCGTGGCGGCGGCCCACGTCGCGGAGGATCTTGAGCCCCCCTTCGGCCAACCCCTGGAAGGCATAGGGGCTGGTGCGGGGCTTGAAGGCGCCGCCGCGGAGGATGTTCGCGCCGGCCTTGGCCACTGCCGCGGCGATGGCGTCCATCCGCTCCTCGTCTTCCACGGCGCAGGGCCCGGCGATCATGCCCAGGCTGCCGCCGCCGAACTTGACGCCGCCGACGTCGACCACGCTGGGCTTGGGATGGGCGTCTTTGCTGGCGAGCTTGTAGGGGGGGAGCACCGGGATCACCTCGGCCACGCCAGCAATGGCGGCCAGGGGCGCGCCCCGAATGATCTGCTCGTCGCCGATGACGCCGATGATCGTGCGGTAGGTGCCCCGGCTCAGGTGCGGCTTGAGGCCCAACGACTCCACCCGCTCGACGACATGGGCAACTTGCTCGTCGGTGGCCTGCGATTCGAGAACGATGATCAAGAGCGTGGACCTTGGGGGGTGAACGGAAGGGAGGAGTATAGCGTTTTCGGGCCTGGAGGGCAGGCCGCCGGGCCTGCCGGTCGCCCACGGGAGGCGATTACTACAACTATAATGTGCGGGCCCGGTCCCTACAGCGAGGGTCGTTCAGTGCGGACCAAAACCACCGCGAAATTGCTGAATCCGGCCATGATTACAAGCCTCCGCTGTATCCTGGCGGCCGCCCTGGCGAGCTTCGGGCTGCTACTTCCGTCAACTGCCTGGGCCCAACAGCCCGTCTGGCAGAGCGGCCGGGACGGCTATCACACCTACCGCATTCCGGCCCTAGCCGTCACGGGCCGGGGCACGGTGTTGGCCTTTTGCGAAGGCCGCAAGGGGGGCTCGGGGGACGCGGGCGATATCGACCTGCTCCTCAAACGGTCGGCCGACGGGGGCGCGACCTGGAGCCCGCAGCAGGTGCTCTGGGACGACGGCGCCAACACCTGCGGCAATCCGTGCGTCGTAGTCGACGGTGACACCGGGGTCGTCTGGCTGCTCTGCACCTGGAACCGGGGCGACGACCGCGAGCAGCAGATCATCGACCAAACCAGTAAGGACACGCGGCGGGTGTTCGTCCTGCAGTCCGGGGACGACGGCGCTACCTGGAGCCGCCCGGCGGAGATCACCGCTGATGTGAAACGCCCCGATTGGACCTGGTACGCCACGGGCCCCGGCTCCGGCATTCAACTGCGCGCCGGCGCGGCCAAGGGCCGGCTCGTCATCCCCTGCGACCATATCGAGGCCGGCTCGAGCGATTACTACTCGCACGTTGTCTATAGCGACGACCACGGCAAGTCGTGGCGGCTCGGCGGCCGCGCGCCGAAACCTCAGGTCAATGAATGTCAGGTTGCCGAGCTAGCCGACGGCCGCCTGCTGCTCAACATGCGCAACTACGATCCCGCCCAGCGCCGCCGCCAAGTCGCCACCAGTCGCGACGGCGGCCTCACCTGGCAAGGGCAACGCTTCGAACCCGCGCTCGTCGATCCCATCTGCCAGGCGGCGCTCGAATATCTGCCGGCCACGGCCAGCGGCGCAGGCGTACTCCTCTTCACCAATCCGGCCGACGCCGAGCGGCGCGTGCGGCTGACGCTGCGGGCGAGCTTCGACGAAGGCATGACTTGGCCGCGCGAGACGGTGCTGCACGCGGGTCCGAGCGCGTATTCGGACTTGGCGGTGTTGCCCAACGGCCAGGTTGCGTGTCTTTATGAGGCGGGGGAGCGTGGGGCGTATGAGGCCATCGCTTTTCAGCGGCTTACCGTCCCCGCGCGGCGAGTTGAATTGGTCAAATGATGAATTACTAGGATTCAGACCGAAAGGCAAAGGGGCTCAAATGAGGTGTTTCCCCAGACTTCTGCTCCCTTTGTTGGGCTTGAGTTGCGTCGCGTGGGTTGTCAGCGTGCGAGGGCTATCTGCCGCCCAAATCTATTGGTCCGATCTGAACGGCCTGCACCGCGGGGCGCCGGACGGCACGCAAGCGGAAACACTCGACGACAAGGAATATGCCGGAAGCGTGCGATTGGACCTGGATGCGGGCCAGGCGTATTGGTCTTCCGAAAAGAGCAACGCGATTGTGCGGGCGGGGCTCGACGGCGCCGATCCGCAGCCAATTGTCACAGCCGCGTCGTGGCCCGCGGGGCTGGCCATCGATCCTGCGGCCGACCTGATGTACTGGACCGAGCCGGAGGGGGCGCGGCTGATGCGCAGCACGCTTGCAGGCGGATCACCCGCAGCACTGGTCAACCACCACCCTCTTGACGGCTGGGTGATGGGGGTGGCAGCCGATGTGGGTCAGGGCGCTCTCTTCTGGTCGGAGGTGGGACCCTTTGGAAGTGGCCGGCTCTTGAGATCCGACCTGGACGGAAAAAACGCAACCGTGATCTACTCGTCCACCTTTGGCGGGCCGACGGCGCTGGCTCTCGACTCCGTGGCCGGATGGCTCTACTGGGCAAGCCAGACGGACGACGTAGGCCGCGGCGCCAACATTCAGCGAGCTCGCCTTGACGGCTCCCAGCTTGAAACGCTCGTCGATTTTGGGGAGCATGCCGGAGTCGGGGCGCTCGATCTAGCAATCGATCCGGCGAATGGGCAGCTTTACTGGACTCAGATCCAAGGAAACGTCGCCGGCAGCATCTGGCGCGCAGATGCGGACGGCAGTAACGCCGTCAAACTGTTCGACGTCGGAGTCTTCCCCACCGGCCTGGCCATCGACAACTCGATCCCCGGCGACGCCAACGGCGACCGGCTGGTGAACCTCGACGACTTCGGCATCCTCAAAGCCTACTTCGGGGCCGGCACGCGCCGCTCTCAGGGGGACTTCAACGCCGACCATCAGGTCGACCTCAGCGACTTTGGCATCCTCAAGCAAAACTTCGCTGGCCAAGGGGCGGCCGTGCCGGAGCCGGCGGCTTGGCTGTTGCTGGTCTTCGGCGGACTCACGGCCGCCCTCGTAAGAATTCGTCAGCCACGAAAGAACACGCATTAGCCCCCCGTCAATGACGGGGGGCATTGCCGGCTTTCCTGCGATGAAGCGCTGGTCTCGAGTTTGGTGCGCTACCATGCTCCTCCCCCCGGCGACTCGCCGGGGGCTAAGGGCCGCGCTCCGGCGGTCCTTGGTCTCCCGCCCGCTCTATGCTCCAATAGCCCCTCAGGCAGCCGCTCGTGGAGCGGCTGAAAGCGGTAAGCGGAGCAATGCATGAGTCGGTTTGTGGCGGTGGCCTCGGTGGCCGAGATTCCCGATCCTGGCAAGCGGTTGATCGAGCTCGACGATCGGGTGCTGGTGCTGTTTCACGTCGGCGGCAAGTTCTTTGCCATCGACGATGTCTGCACGCACGACGGCGGCCCGCTCAGCGAAGGCGCTCTCGACGGTTTCGCCATCGCCTGCCCGCGACACGGCGCCAAGTTCGACATTCGCACTGGGGCGGCCCTCACCATGCCGGCGACTCAGCCGACCGAAGCCTACGAAGTGAAGGTGGAAAACGGCCAGGTGCTGGTCAAGGTCGACTGAAGTCCTGCCCTCCCTGGTTTCGCTGCAACTCTCTCGGAGAACGACGAAAAACGCCGATGGCCAAGCCCCGCGTGCTCGTGCTGCGTGCCCCTGGTTCCAACTGCGACGTGGAAACCGCCTATGCCTTCGAGCAGGCGGGGGCCGTTGCCGAGCGCGTTCACGTGGGGCGCGTGCTCGAGGCGCCGAGCGTCTTGGCGAGCTATCAAACGCTCTGCATTCCCGGCGGCTTCTCCTACGGAGACGATCTGGCCGCCGGCCGCATTCTCGGCAGCCAACTGCAGCACCGCTTGGCAGGCGCGCTGGCTGAGTTCCGCGAGGCGGGCAAGCTCGTGCTCGGGATCTGCAACGGCTTTCAGGTGCTGATCAAGTCGGGCCTATTGCTCGAAGGAGACGCCGAGAGCGGCCCCGAGGCGACGCTGGCCTGGAACGACTGCGGCCGGTTCCAGGACCGCTGGATCCAAGTGCGGAGCGAAGGAAGCCTGTGCGTGTTCCTGCGGGGCATCAGCGAGATGTACCTGCCGGTGGCCCACGCCGAAGGAAAGTTCGTGCCGCGGGACGCGGAAACCTTGGCCCGACTGGAAGCGGCCGGGCAGCTCGCGCTCCGCTATGCCGCGGCGCCTGAGCCGGCGCTCGTGGGCGCTGGGGTCGCAGCGAGCGGGGCTGCCGGCGAGTTGCCCTTCCCGCTGAACCCGAATGGCTCGGTGGCCGCGGTCGCCGGCGCCTGCGATCCGAGCGGTCGGGTGTTCGGCCTGATGCCCCATCCCGAGCGGCACATCGACCCCACGCAACATCCGCAGTGGACGCGCCGCGACGAGCAGCCGCCGGTGGGCGACGGCCTGGCGGTGTTCGAGAACGCGGTCGAATACTTCGGGTAGAGCGGTTTCTGCGCTGCAGGCGAGCGACGACTTCCTCATGACCGCGTCCCCCGCATCGGCCGCCGCTAAGTTGCCACTCGCAGGCGTGCGCGTGCTCGATCTCTCGCGGGTCCTGGCGGGGCCGTTTTGTTGCCAGGTGCTGGCCGATTTGGGCGCCGACGTCGTCAAAGTCGAGCGGCCGGGGCTGGGGGACGAGACGCGGCAGTGGGGACCGCCCTATGCAGGCGAAGAGGGCCCGAGCGCCTACTACCTGTCCGCCAACCGGGGCAAACGCTCGCTGGCCCTCGACCTGAGCGCGCCGGCGGGCAAGGCGCTGCTCGAGCGGCTGATCGCCCGAGCCGACGTGCTCGTGGAGAACTTTTTGCCCAGCACGGCAAAGAAGCTGGGGCTGACGCCGCAGCGCCTCGCGCAGCTCCAGCCGGCGCTCGTGAGCTGCTCGATCTCCGGCTACGGCCGCACCGGCCCCTTGGCCGATGTGCCGGGCTACGACCTGGTGATTCAGGCGGCCTCGGGGCTGATGGCCATCACGGGAGAGCCGCAGGGGATGCCGATGAAAGTCGGAGTGGCGATCAGCGACGTCATCACCGGGCTGTATGCGGCTACGAGCGTGCTCGCGGGGCTCGTGGCCCGTGGCCGCGGACAGCCCGGCAAAGCGTTCGACCTCTCGTTGCTAGACTGCACGCTCGCGGGCCTTGTGAACGTGGCCGAGTCGGCGCTCGTGACGGGCAACCGGCCCAAACGCTACGGCAATGCCCATCCGCAGATCGTGCCTTACGAGGCCTTCGCAACCTCCGATAGTCACCTCGTGCTCGCGGTCGGGAACGACGGCCAATGGCAGCGGTTCTGTCAGGCGGCGGAGCGACCGGACTTGGCGGCCGATGCCCGCTTCGCGACGAATCCGCTCCGGGTGCAGCATCGCGAGACGTTGATCGCCCTTTTGCAGCCGGTGTTCGAGGCGCGCTCGCTGGCGGACTGGCAAGCGCGGCTCACGAGCGCCGAGGTGCCGCATGGACCGGTGCTGCCGCTTGACGAAACCTTCAAGTTGCCGCAGGTGGCGGCGCGGGAAATGGTAGTGGAGACTGCACTGACATCCGGCGAGCAGGTACGGCTGGTGGGTAATCCGATTCATTGGCCTGAGCGGCCAACGACGGCGGCCGTCGCTCCGCCAGACTTGGGGCAGCATACGCGCGAGGTGTTGCGGGAGTGGTTGGGGATGGCGGAGAAGGAGATCGAGGAGTTGGTGGGGCACAAGGCGGTGAGCGATCAGGAGCGGCGCCCTTAGCCCCCGGCGAGTCGCCGGGGGGAAAAGGATCGAAGACCACGGCCGGTCCGCCGACGCTTTAGGCTCGATTGTGCGCGACCGCGAGCGACAAAGTTACGGCATCCACCCCCCCCGTCATTGACGGGGGGCTAATGAACACGACCATCAAAATGGCACGGAACGCCTCGCCTGCCGCTAACCCTGTCGCTTGGTCTTCCTCCTGGAAGACCGCCTTCCGCCGGCGCTTGCTGCGCTGGTTCTCGGCGAATGCCCGCGAGCTACCGTGGCGGGCGAATCGCGATCCGTACCGCGTCTGGCTGAGCGAGATCATGCTCCAGCAAACGCAGGTAGCCGCGGTGCGCCCCTACTTCCTGCGGTTCGTAGAGACGTTTCCCACGGTCGCCGCTCTCGCGGCGGCCGACGAGCAGCTCGTGCTCCGGCATTGGGAGGGGCTGGGCTACTACCGGCGGGCTCGGCAACTTCATGCGGCGGCGAGGAAGATCGTGGCCGAGCATTCCGGCGTCTTTCCCGACCGCGCCGAACAGGTGCGGCAATTGCCTGGCATTGGCCGCTACACCGCGGGCGCCATCCTGTCGATCGCCTTCGATCAGCCGGAGCCAATCGTCGAGGCGAACACGCAGCGGCTGCTCGCGCGGCTGTTGCCGTACGAAGGCGACCTCTCCACCACGGCGGCGCAGGCAGCGCTCTGGCAAGCGGCGGCTGACTTGGTGCCGCGTCGCGGCGCCGGGCAGTTCAATCAGGCCATGATGGAGTTGGGCAGCCTGGTCTGCGTGCCCAAGGTTCCGCGGTGTGGCGAGTGCCCCGTGGCCGAGCTTTGTCCTGCGCTACGGCAGGGCATCGAACAGCGGGTGCCACGCCCCAAGGCGAAACCCAAGTTCGAAGAGGTGCGGGAAGCGGCGGTGGCGGTGTGGCACGGCGACAAAGTGCTCTTGTTGCAGCGGCAACCCGGCGAGCGGTGGGCCGGCCTGTGGGATTTTCCCCGCTTTGAGTTGCCTGCGGGCGCTGCCAGCGATCTCGCCGAACAAGTCGAACAACTGACGGGCCTGGTGATCGAGCCTGGTGAACAACTCACCACGCTCCGGCACGGCGTCACCCGGTTTCGCATCACGCTCGAGTGCCATGAGGCCCGCTACGTGCGCCGCAATCGCCGCACGCAAACGCCCACGCAATGGGCCTCGCCCGCGGCGATCGAAGAGCTGCCCTGCCACGTGACGGGGCGGAAGTTCGCGCGGCTGCTGGCGGAACGGCTAGCCGATTGAGTTCTGAGGGGCGCGAAGGCCACGCTAAAGTGCTATTCGGCCAACACACAGGATCAGGCGGTGGCTAAACTGTTGTTTCTATTGTTTCTCTTCCCATTCGTAGCCTTCTACGTCTATTACCTCGTTGTTTTGTTCTTCCGGGCGCCGAGAGCCGAAGGAGTTTCACCGCCGACTTACATGCAACTGTGGCGGCTGAATGGGCCTAGAATTCTCGCTTCATTTATCCTCGTGCTGTGCGGGGCAGCTGGGGGCGTCACCGCAATTGCGGTGGTCCGATCGCTCGACCAAGGCCCTGTTCTGGGCCTTGTTATTGGCCTGCCCATCGGGTTCGTGGTTAGCTTGTTGGTCTGCGCGCTCGTCCTCTTCGTTTGCTCAAAGCTTGGAATGTAGGACCCTGCCCAATGCATCGATTCCTCTTGCCGAAGTAAAGAGATATTGGTCAGCCGGCTGACGCCGGCCGCTCGCCGGAACCGCTATTGCCTGAGCAGAAACTCTTTGGAGTTGAGCAGCGCCCAGGCGATGTCTTCCAGCCCCGCGCGGACATCGCCGGAGGATAGCACCGCGAGCGCGGCCGAGCTTTCTTCGCCGCTCGGGGGACGGGACAGCGCCCACCAATAGAGCTCGGCAACAATCTCCGGCGGCTGCTTGTTCTGTTTCAGCAACTGGCCGATCCGGTTGTCGTCCTCCGTGAGCAGCTCATTGATCTTGGGCCCGGCGATGAGCTGCAGCGCTTGCCCCATCGTCGTCTCGGTGGTCCGCTCGCATTCGCAGACGAGCAGCCGCGGCGGCTTGCCGAACAGCCGCAGGAAGTTGTCGGGCTTGCCGAGACGCCCGCGGCGATTGCGAGCGCCGAGCACGCCGGGGAGCTGCCCCGCGCGTACCCCTTCGGGATAGCCGCTGTAGCTCGGCGGCACAGCCAGCACCTGATCGAGGGCGTCGGCAAGCTGCTCGGCGGAGAGGCGGCGGACGACCGCCGTGGCGAAGGTGCCTTCGCCGCGCGTATGACCTCGGGGCGGCTCGGCGGCACGCTGATACGTCTGCGAGGCCATGATCGTGCGGATCAGGTCGCGGAGGTCGAAGCCGCTTTCGGCGAAGTGGCGGGCCAGATCGTCGAGCAGTTCGGGGTGGCTCGCGGGGTTGGTGGCGCGGAAATCGTCGATCGGCTCGACAAGGCCCCGCCCGAGCAGGTGATACCACACGCGGTTCGCCTGCGCGGCGGCGAACTGCGGATGGCTGGGGCTCGTGAGCCAATCGGCAAGTTGCTCGAAGCGGGCGTCGATGTCGGCCGGCGAGCGCTCGCCGCCGAGCAGTTTGGGGGGCGCGTTGCGTCCGTGGCGTGGGTCCTGCAGCGTCGCCGCGCCGTCGAGCCACACGATCTGTTCGCCGTCGAACTCGTGGCCGTCGTTCTCGTCGCGCCGCCGGTTCTCGACGATCTTGTACTTCACGCCGGCGAAGGCGGCCGCCCACGAGTAGTAGTCGTCCTGCGTCCAACGGTCGAACGGATGGTTATGGCACTTGGCGCATTGCAGCCGCACGCCGAGAAAGACCTGCGCCACCGCCTCAGCCCGCGTGATCGGGTCGCGATGGGCACGATAGAAGTTGGCTTCGGGATGGCCGTAGGTGCTGCCGCGGCCGGTGAGCAGCTCGCGGACGAACTCGTCGAGCGGCCGGTTCTCGGCGAGGGCGCGGCGGATCCAATGGTGGAACGCCTGCACGCCCTTCTGGTCGAGCTGCTTCTCTTCGTTGCGCAGCAAGTCCGACCACTTGAGCGCCCAGTGCTCGGCGAACTCGGGGCGCTCGAGCAACGCGTCGACGAGCCGCGCCCGCGAAGGCGGCGTCGCCAGCGAACTGCCGGGCTTCGTCGGCGGTGGGGAGCAGCCCGAGGAGATCGAGATACGCGCGGCGGAGGAAGACCTGGTCCGAGCAGGTTTCCGCCGGCGCGAGCTTGAGCGCCCGCAGCTTGGCGAAGATCCGCTCATCGATGAAGTTGGCCTCTTTCACGTTCGGCCACGTTGGCGCGGGCCCTTCTGGCACGAACGCCAGCCGCACCGGCTGCTGCTGGTGAAGATAGCGCACGAGCACGGTCACCTCTCCGTCCCCCCGACGCTGGGCCACGCCCTGGGCGTCGACTTCGGCCAGGCGGTTCGACGTTTCGAAGACCGCCAGGTGGAGCACGTCGCAATGCGAGCCGTCCGCGAAACGGGCGACGGCCGAGAGCTGAACGGAGTTGCTGGGAGCTTCGAGGACCGCCGAGGCGGGCGAAACCGCGAGCGAAACGAGCGGCGGAAGTTGGCCCGCGTCGTCGGGAGCGCCGGCGGCGATCCAACGGGCGAGCACTTCGTACTCGTGCGAATCGGGCTTGAACCGCCGGCCGCCGCCGTGGGCCACTTCGGCAGTGGCCTTGCGGAGTAGCAGGCTCTCCGCAGGCAAGGCCGGGTTCAGGCGGCGGCCGAACTGCTCGCGCACGAGCGCCTGGTAGTCGAACCGCGGGTCCTGGCCCCGCAGCGAGAGCTTGAAGCCCCCCTTGCCGTTGGCGTTGCCGTGGCAAGCGCCGCTGCTGCACCCGCTGCGGGCGAGCACCGCCATCACGTCGCGCGTGAAGCTGGGCGCTTGAGCGGGCTCGCCCGCCTGAGACACGTTGGCCGCGCCTGCCCAGCACGCCAGAACCGCCAAGAGCGCGCGAAAGCGGCGCGCGGTCTGGGCTGTGCGCGATAACAGTCGTCGCAGGCAGGGCATGCGACACCTCGAGGGCGGGCAGGCGAGGTGATCGATTCGGGTGGGACCGGAGCGGCGCGGGACGGGCCTGGTCGCTCGGGCAAGGTAGGCTCCGGCGGGGCGCCGGAGCGTGCTCGTAGTATAGCGAGGGGGAGAGAAACTCAGTAGCGGCCGGCGCGCAAGAACGAAGCGCGGCCCCAGCCAGCCTTCGTCGGCTCAGCCCCCGCTCATGCCGACGATCCGCACGCGGGAGGGGCCGCTGGGCGCCTCTTCTTCCGCTTCGACGGCCTCGTTGTCAGCCGGCTCTTCCTGCTCGTACTCGGCCTCCTCGATCGAGGCCGCGGGCGCGGGACGGGCGGTCGTTTCCCAACTCGCAGGGTGGACCGGCGACAACTCGTCCGCTTCCTTCTTCTCGATCGTCTGCGACGGCTCGGCGGCCACCAGTGTGCCGGCGGCCCGCCACTGCGGCCCCTTGGCGATCGTCCGCTTGGGCAGCTTGGCCACCGGAGTGAGCTGGGTTTGCGGCGTTTCGGCCTCGTCGGCCTCAGCCCCGTTTTCGATAATCGTGGGCTCGGCGGCGGCGATTTCCTCGATCACGACCTCGCGGGCCGGCTTGGCCGCGCGGCTCGGTTTGCTGGCCGACGCCAGGGCAACTTCCGTTTTGGCGGCGGAGCGCTTCGCGGCGCCCGACTTGGTTTGCTTCCCGCTCTTAGCCGGCTTGGCGGCGGCGATCTGCTTTGCGGGCTTCGCTTCCGGCTTGGCCGCCCGAGGAGCGGCTGCCTGCACGAGCGGCGCCGGGGGCGGCACGGGCGCGATGTCTTGCGGATCGTGGATCGACCGTCGCGGCGCCACTGCGAGGCGAGAGTTCGCCGGCGTTTCGGGCGCGATGAGTTGTTCTCTCGGCACAGGCACAGTCGCCGACGCTTGCACGACCTGTCGGTCTACTTGCGCGCGAGCGGCCTGCGGAGGCGCTTGCCGCGCCCCAGCAACCCGTGCCGCTTGGCCCGCAGCCGCAGCTTGCGGCACCGACTGGGGCTCGAAGCTGCGGAAACTGTGTTGCGACGTCATCGACGTGGCGCAGCCTGCCGAGCAAGCAAGGAGTCCGAGTGCGGCAAACAATCCAAAGCGACCAGTGCGGTGCGACATCGCGGCGTCTTTCCGGGGGGAAGGACCGTGTGGCCGGCGCGCAAAGACGGGCACGCCAGCGTTACGGGCCATTTAATCGGCAAAGTCGACGCAGTCGCTCCAGTCGAATGGGCGGTTTTTTGATGCCCGATTGCTAGCATTGCCGCCCCCGTGCTGGCAAGGTCACCCCGGCTTACACCGCTCCGCATGCGCAGAAGCATGCAGGATTGTGAGGGATATCCCGCATAGTTGGCCAAAACCGCTGGTTTTTCATCGACCAGTTCCGAAAAACTGGCGGAACGTAAGTTGGTGGCGCCAGCAGTCCAACCCTTGCCAACCGCTTAGCTTGCGAAGGAATAGCGTGCGGACTAGCGATTCACGCCTCGGCGCAACTGGTTTGCCGGGCGTCTTGGGGGGTTGCGAGCGGGGGGGTGCTTCCTATCTTGGGGCCACCCGCAAGGAATGTTGCGGTCCGCTGTGCGGCTTTCGGAAACGGAGTTCGCGGCGATCTCGTTTCAGACACCCTGGAGATGATCGAGAATGACTCACGGATTGTTGGCCTTGGCCATGGTGTGCTTGGTGGGCAATGGAGAAACCACGTCGCGCGGGGCGATCAAGCCCCCGGCCCCCCTCAAGGCGCCCGGCGCCTTGAAGCCGCCTGCCAAGCCCGCCGCTCCGGCGCAGCCGCAGCTTCACCCCGTGGAGGAGCAGGTGGTCGCCCGGACGAACGCCGAGCGCCGCCGCTTTGGCCTGCCCGCCCTGCGGGTCGACGGCCGGCTGATGCGTTCGGCCCGCCGGCACACCGCCTGGATGACCCGCAGCCGCTCGCTGACCCACACGTCGGAGGCCGTGGCCGAGAACATCGCCATGGGGCAGTCGACCAGCAGCGAAGCGCTGAGCTCTTGGATGTCTTCCTCAGGGCACCGGGCGAATATTCTCAACGCGAGCTATAGCCGCATCGGCGTGGCCGCGTACAGCACGCCGGAAGGCCGCACCTTCTGGTGCCAGCAGTTCCTGCCGTAGAGGCTCGGCTGACGATCTCGCGCTGACAAACAGTTGGCCGCTCGTCGGAAGCGTTGTGCGCTGAGGGATAACGCAGCGCACAACCTCTCCGGCGGGCGGCCCCGCGTAAGCGGGCCGATGCAAGCGGCGGCGGCTCGGTGATGGGTTGGTCAAGTCAGCATAATTCGGCTGACTAGAACGGGCATTCGCGCGCTGCCGCGGTCCTGTTGGCTGCGCGCCGTCAGGCCAGCTACCGCAGCCGCCTTGGCTGCGTCGGTAGATCCCTCGGCCGGCTCGGTGCAGCGCGATACAGAACGTGGCGGCGCAGAAGGTGGCCCTCCGGCAGCAGCGGGTGGTCGAAGTCTTCCGCAGGATCGCGCGTCAGGCCGAGCTTTTCCATCACGCGCCGCGAGCGCTGGTTCTCTGGCACGGTGAGCGACACGATCTCCGCGAGGCCTAACCGCTCGAGGCCAAACGCCAGGGCCGCGCGGGCGCCTTCGGTCGCGTAGCCGCGGCCCCAGTGCTCGGCGGCCAGCCGCCAGCCGATTTCCACGCACGGAGTGAAGGGGGCGGTGAAGCGGGGACGCGCGAGGCCGATGAAGCCGGCGAACGACGCGACGCCTGGGATCTCCACGGCCCACAGGCCAAACCCGTGCTCGGCGAAGTGGGCCGCGATGCGATCGGCCACCGCGTCGCTTTCGGCCCGCGAGAGAGGCCCCGGCAGGAATTCGACGACGCGCGGATCGGCGTTGAGCGCCGCGAACGCGGCGCGGTCCTCCGGCCGCCAGAGGCGCAGCCGCAACCGCGGCGTTTCCAGTTCGGGAAGGGAGTCGATCGACATTCGCTCTCGCAGCAGGAGGCGGAGGGATGCAGGCGCAGTAGAATAACGCCCGCTGCCCGACCTCACCAACCACTTGCCGGAGCCCGCCATGACTGTGTCGCCCGCCAACACTCCGCTCGGCATCCTCGGCGTGGGGCAAATGGGGCTCTCGGCGGCCGCGTGCTTCACCCGCGCGGGCTTTCCGGTGCTCGTCTGGGCGCGCAATGCCGCCAAGCTGGGCGAACTGCCGGCCAAGGTCGACGCGCTGCACGCGTTTCTCGATCAACACGTTGGCCCCGCGAGCGACGCCCGCGGCGCCGTGGAAACGACCGGCGATCTCGGCCGCCTGGGCGAAACCGCGCTCGTGCTCGAGTGCATCGCCGAAGACTTTGGTCAGAAGGCCGAGCTGCTGGCCCAACTTCGGCCGGCCGCCGAGCGCGGCACGGTCTTGGCGAGTTGCACGAGCGGCCTCTGCATCAGCGAAATCGGCCGCGCCGGAGGCGTGGGGCGGTGGCTCGTAGGCGCCCACTTTTGGAACCCCGCGCACCTCATGCCGCTCGTAGAAGTGGTGCAGGGAGACGAAACCGATCCGCAGGCCGTCGATTTTGTCTGCCAGGTGCTGGAACGGGCAGGCAAGGCGGCGGTCCGCTGCCGCGACGTACCGGGGTTCATTGGCAACCGGCTGATGCACGCCCTCTGGCGCGAGGCGCTGCACCTGGTGCAAACGGGAGTCTGCTCGCCGGCGGACGTCGACCAGGTGGTGCGGCTGACCTTCGCCCTGCGGCTGCCGGCGGTGGGCCCGTTCGAGAACATGGACCTGGTGGGGCTAGGCCTCGTCGACCAGATTCACTCGTACCTGTTCGCCGACTTGTCGAACGCCGAAAAGTCGCTGCCGATCGTCCGCGAGAAAGTGGCCGCGGGAGAGGCCGGCATGCGCGCCGGCCAGGGCTTCTACGACTGGCGTACCCGCGACGCACAGGAGCTCGTGGCGCAGCGCGACGAGCAGATCGTGCGGCAGTTGGGGTTCTTGCGCGGGATCGGGCGGGTATGAGCGGCTTGGACGACGAGCAGCACCGGAGCGGGCAAACGCCCAAGTTTTCGCTCAAGTGGTTGTTCGCCATTCCCGCCATCGTGGGGCTGTGCTACGCCGGATCGATCGGCGCGATGGCCTGGCTGCTGCTCATCAGCGTTATTCTGCTGCTGAGACCGCGGCCGTTTTCGATTGGGTTTGCCTTGGCCATGTGGCTCTACGCGGCAGTGGCCTGGTTCCACATCCTCACGCTGAGCTGGCCGAGTCCCCCTCCCGGCACGGCAGCCGAGAAGTTGGCTGCCGAGGCTCACGGACGCCAGGTCGCGCGCGTGGTGGGGTTGCACACCGTGGGCATGCTCGCCGCGGGCCTAGTCGGCGGCGGGTTCCTGCACCTGGCCAGCCGCAACGAGGACCGGGAATCTCAGAGTTCACCCTGAATTCAGGGCGTATGATGTGGGGCAGCGATGCTGGGCGGAAGGTGCAATCGTTGGTCGCGCGACTCGAGGACGAAGACTTCCAGGGTGCTGCCGGGCTCGGACGCTGGCCGACGTAGGCCAGAAACGCCTCGAAGTCGTGTAACACCGTGTCATGCTGCACGCGCTGTAGCCACCATCGGTGCTCAGGTGGTTTGGCTGGCGGTCGATTGGCGCCCAGGCCGCACCGCAGCTCTTGGTGCCCCTGGGGTGACCCCGCCCCGGAGGTTACCCATCGCCACGCGCGGCGTGCGGCCGCAGTCGCACTGGCAGAGCCAGTAGGTCCGCCGACGATACATGCCGTAGAAACGCAGCGCGACTAAGCTCCCGAATCGCTGTCCGGTCAGGTCGACGATGCGCCCGCGGGGCTTGCCACGAATCTCCCGAGCTTTCAGACGTTCAGGCATGCTGCCAACCCTTGGCTACTGGGCAGGGGGAGGCGAAGAGGCAAGGGGAAGAACCCGCAGCCCCGGAACAATGCCTGCGACCGTTTGTGTCGGCCCGTTGACGGATCGAGGACCACAGGCGAGGCTAAAGTCCTTGCTGCCACCCCCCGCCATGATCGGCACCAAGGAAGAAAAAAATGCGATCCTCGCTCACGGTAAACGTTGCGGCCCTGTTGCTAACGGCACCCGCCGTTGCGTCAGCAGCAGCTTTGTCCGCGACCCTCGTATTCGAGCGTGACGTGCTCGATCTCGAGTCAGGCAATCTCTTCGATCGAATTCCCGACATGGTTCCGATTCCGCCGCAGTTCGACTTCTGGTTCGCATACAACGGTAATGAACCCGTCACACACGCTAGCCTGTTTCACTATAGCGTCTACGTTTCGGCAGCGTTCCTCCCTAGCAGACCATTCGACACCGTGGAATACTCGGACGTGCTTTCCGCGACCTTTCAGCAGGTCCCGCTTTTTGGAGACCCCTTTCGACACGACGATACAATGCTGCTCCTCACCGGTGATGGCAACTACTATAAAGTTGGCAATGCAGTCGAGACCTACCCACCAGGTGTCGTTGGCAACGTGACCGTCGACTATGAAAAGCTCGTCCCCGCTCCCGAGCCTTCCACTTTCCTGCTCGCCGCCCTGGCCGGGATGGCGATGCTGGCGTTCCGGGGAAGCCCGGCCCGATGATCCAGCTTCGCTTGTGGCTACCACCGGTGCTCTGGGGGCTTCGAGTGCCAGAGATCGCGCTGGCATTTGAGCGCTCGCCGGTATCCCGAGAGGCGCGGGTGTATAGCGCCCTAACCCTCACGGCCCTGCTGACGGCCGTACCCCTGTTCCTTACGGCGGCCGTCGTTGACACGTGGCTTGGCGACCGACCGTTGTCCGAGACATTCGGCAACGGGGGGCTCATGTGCCTGAACCTTTGCGCTATCTTGGGCCTTAGATACAAGGCCCTAAACGGGCGAGAATCGCCTTTGCCCGCAAGCGAGAATCGCTTCTAGCAAGCGCCGATCAGGTTGTGCGGCTAGTGAGCCCGCCGTGTCATGCGCGGGAAGCCGCCGGCGAGCCAGGCCGCGAAGAGCGTGGTGAGAATCAGCCAGGCGACGAGCATTTGCGACCCCTCCTGCGGGAACTGTAGCACCTCAGGGGCTTCCGCGCGAACAGCAGTTCTCGCCCCGACCCCAGCGCGTCTGCAACTCGCGCTCTGCTATGACCTCGCCCCTAAAGGGGCGTCACACCCCGCTCCGATCGCCTCAATGGCTGTGGATATCGCCTTCTCGGTGGGCAGGCGCAGCCTGCTGGCGTGGCGCGGCCTCCGGCATAGAATGAGGGCGCATGAGGCACGGCCGCGGCCGGCCCTCTTCGGTAGTTCTCGGGGCTGGCCGCGGCTTTATTCTCGCCACCGCGACACGAGGCCCCTCCGCCGTGAGCGCCCTACACGCTGAACTTGATGTTCAAAATATCCCCATCCCGCACCACGTAGTCCTTCGGCTCCTGCCGCACCAGGTTGTTGGCCTTGATCTCGCGCTCGCTGCCCAGGCGGATCAGGTCGGCGCAGGTCATCACTTCGGCGCGGATGAAGCCGCGGGCCAGGTCGCTGTGGATGTTGTCCGCCGCTTCCAGGGCCGTCCCTCCCTTGTGGATCATCCAGGTCCGCACCTCTTTCTCGCCGGCCGTGAAGTAGAGCATCTGCCCCGAGGCGTCCATGATCGTCCGCAAGAGCGCATCGCGGTCGTAGACCTTGAGCCCCATCTCCTCGACGAGCGCGGCGCGTTCCGCGGCCTCCATCTGCGCGAGCTCGAGCTGTAGCCGCAGCGGCACGGCGACCACCGGGCAATCGGGGGTCGACTTCTCTTCGAAGCGCTCCGGCTTGGCTTCGTCGTCGTCGACGTTGACCACGATCATCCGCGGCTTCTCCGAGAGCAGCCGGAACGAACGCGTCGCTTTGACTTGAGCGTCGTTCATGTCGGAGGTGCGCATCGGCTTGCCCCCTTCCATGGCTGCCAGAATCGGCTCGAGGGCCGTCAGTTCGGCCTGCTCCTGATCGCGATTGGGGCGCGGCTTGCGGAGCGAATCGCGCAGCCGTTCGAGCCGCCCGCCGACGATCTCCATGTCGGCCAGCAGCAGATCTTCTTCGAAGCTCGCCAGGTCGGCCAGCGGATCGGGCCGCGCCACCGCCGAGGTGACGAGCACCAGGCAGCCTGCCTCGCGGATATGCCCCAGCCGGGCCGGGTTGCCTTCGTGCGTGCGGCTCAAGCCGGGGGTGTCGACCAGGTCGAGCGAGGCTAGCGTGATCTTCTTCGGGTGGTAAACCTCACACAGCGCGGCCACGCGCGGCTCAGGCACGGGGGTGGCCGCGGCCTGCTGCGTGTGCGCGAGCGCCGGATCGGGCCGTACGCCGGTGAGCCACTCGAACAACGTGCTCTTGCCGGCCCCTTGATAGCCGACCAAACCAATCTTCATGAACGATCCCAGGCAAGAAAGAGACGCGTGGGGCGAATTGCACGAGGGCCGCCGCCCCTGCCGGACAAAGGTGGCCAGTGTAGTGAACCGCCCGCTGGCCGTCGATGCCGCGGCGGCTGAGCCGCCGCCGGCCGTTGTTTGTCGGCCCTGCGCGCCCGGCGTATACTTGGCCTAAGGGCCCGCGTAAGGCGGTGGGCCGCCTGGCGTTTCACCCCGCTTCTGCATTCTCCAGCCGAAAAGCGTCTTTATGGTGCTGTCGCGCGTCACCTTGTCTCGTTTGGCGCTGTTGTTGTTGGCCGCGGGCGGCCAGCTCTGTCGGGCCCAGGCCGCGGCGCCGGCGGTGGCCGAAGACACGGCCGACTACCTGCGGATCGAGCGCGACGCCAAGGGGCGGCCGCTCGCGCTCGAAACCGCGATCGTGCGGTTCGCCCCCAAGCAGGGCGACGCCAAGGGGCCCACGGTCGACCTGATCGGCGCGGTCCACATCGCCGACAAGCAGTACTTCGACGAGCTCAACAAGGAGTTCGAGGGCTACGACGTCGTCCTCTACGAGCTCGTGGCGCCCGAAGGCACGCGGATCGCCAAGGGGGGCGGCGGTCGCTCCAGCCACCCGGTGGCCGCGCTGCAGAACGGCATGAAGAGCGTGCTCGAGCTCGAGCATCAACTGGAGCACGTCGACTACCAGAAGGAAAACCTGGTGCATGCCGACATGTCGCCCGACGACTTCTCCCGCTCCATGAAGAACAAGGGGGAGAGCTTTCTCACGATGTATTTCCGGCTGATGGGCGCCGGCCTGGCCATGCAAAGCGCGGCCGGCCCAGGCGCGAGCTCCGACGCGGCGATCCTGATGGCTTTGTTCGACAAGGACCGGGCGCTCTCGCTCAAGCGGCTGATGGCCGAGCAGTTCGAGAAGATGGAAGTCGCCATGAGCGCGCTCGACGGGCCCGAGGGCTCGACGTTGCTGGCGGAGCGCAACAAGATCGCGCTCAAGGGGCTGCAAAAGCAGCTCGACGCCGGCAAACAAAAGATCGCCATCTTCTATGGCGCCGGCCACTTGCCCGACATGGCCCGCCGGCTGGAAACCGAGTTCCAGCTCGAGCCGGAGAGCACCCGCTGGGTGCGGGCTTGGGACCTGCGCTCGCCGGCGCAGCGCAAGGCGGAAAAGAGCGCGCGCTAGCGGAACGGCCTGAATCCTTCGCGGCCATTCCAGGAATGCCGTCTCGTCCTGACATTGGAAGAGCGAAGTCCAGCTCGGTTAGCCGTGACGCGCCATTTGCCCAGCCTGCGCGGTCTCCTTGTTTTGCATTCCCGGCGTGGTTGCCGTGGGCATTGCGCGATCCTCCCGCGCGTCCAGCTTTACTCATCCCGCGCGATCGGGGGAACCGATAATGTGAGTCGAGCGCCTTGTCGTCTCCTCACCGCGGAAGCGCACGGATGCACGTTGTCTACCTGTCGCTCGAAAAGCCCACGCTCAACCGGTCGGCGGCTTTGCAGTCGCTGCACACGATTCGCGGGCTTGTTTCGGCCGGGGCCCGCGTGACGTTTGCCTCGCCCTGGCCCGTGCGGCGGGTTTTGGCCACACTTCAGGCAATGACCGGTCAGCCGCTTCCCTCCGGCGTGGACGTTCACAGCGTGGGGCCAGGCCCGGATTTGCCGGTGCTCGTCAAACTCTGGCCTTCGCAGGTCTGGAAAGGGATTGCCGCGCGGCTCAATCGACTGGCGCGCGAGATCGGCCAGGCCGAGCCCGACGCGGTGGCCTATACGCGCTGCCGCCGCATCGCGGCCAACTATCCGCGGCAGTCGGCCCCTCCCTTGCTGTTTGAGTACCACGAGCCGCAATCGCTCACTCAGGCCTCGGCCGACGAAGCGGCCGTGGGGTGGCGGGTGCCGGCAATCGAGGCCGAAGAGCGGCGCGCGGTGCGGAACGCAGCCGGCCTCGTGACCGTCAGCCAGGCGCACTACGACGAGGCGCCCGCGCTGTATGGCTATCAAGGTCCGCGGTGGATGATTCCCAATGCAGTCGACCTGGAGCTTTTTGCCGCCGCAGCCGAGGCGCGGCGCCCGCAACCGGGCAAGTTCGTCTATATGGGAGGCCTCGATCGCTGGAAGGGACTCGAGCTGGCGCTGGCCGCCGTGGCCAAGGTGCCCCAAGCGCGGCTGAGCATCATCGGCGGGATCGTTGGCAGCGACGCCTGGAACCATTTGCTGCAGCTCTCGCAGCGCTTGGAGCTGGGCGATCGGGTGCAGTTTCATGGTCCCGTGCCGCAGCCGGGATTGCACTCGCACTTGGCAGCGGCCACGGCTGGCTTGCTTCCGCTATCAGGCGGCTACACGTTGGCCGCTCGCTACAACTGCCCGCTCAAGCTGCTCGAATATATGGCGGCCGGGCTGCCGGTGGTCGCCTCCGACTTGCCGAGCGTGCGAGAACTCGTGACCCACGATCGCGAGGCCCTATTGACATCCGACGGCGACGTGACGGCGTTGGCCGGCGCACTCGAGCGACTCAGCGCCGACAGCGCGCTTGGCGCTCGGCTGGGCGCCGCGGCCCGGCAGGCCGCGGAAAAGCACACCTGGCTGTTGCGGGGGCGGCAAATCCTGGACGCCTGCACCGAAGTGCGCGAGCGCGGCCGCCGCGCGGCGACGCTCCCGTTTCCTGCTCCCAACAGCACCGACGCCGCCTGGCGACAGGCAGCCTAACCCTTGGGAGAGGATCAGCGGCAACCGATGACGGGCGGACGTCGTCAATTCGCGCGACCCGAGGCGCCAGCCTCGCTTGTTGCCGGCAAAGCTGCGCGCGGTGCGGCTGTGCGGACGCTGCGGATCGCTTTCGTCTCCACATCGCGCGTCTGGGGAGGCGCCGAAGAACAACTGCGGCTGTTGGTTCAGGGCCTTTCCGCCCGCGGCCACGATTGCCTGGTGCTCTGCAAGAGCCGTTCGCCGGTCGAGCAGCGGCTCGAGGCCGACGGCTTTGCCACCGATCGGATCATGGCGGCGCGCGAGAGCAAGCTCAGTCCGTTGTCCTGGCTGCGAATGCGGACCGCGATTCGCAACTACGCCCCAGAAATCCTCCTGCTCAACGATTCGGCGTCGATCCTCTGCGCCCGTTTCTCCGGCGCCTGGCGGCTTGCCGGGGCAACGGTTCACGTTCGCCATACCTGCTTCCCGATGCGGCACCCTTGGCTCTACGACCGCGTTTGCCGCGCTATTGTGTGTGTCACGGCCGAGACCGTGCGGATCTGCCTGGAAGGAGGGCTGCCGGCGGAAAAGCTGTTCGTGATCCATCCGGGCAGCGAACCCGCCCGCCTGAACGCCGGGAATCGCGCGCGCGGCCGGGCAAGCCTGTCGCTTGCGCCCGAGGAGCCGCTGCTGCTCACGATCGCCGCGCTGGTGGATTGCAAAGGGCACGAAACGCTGCTGCAAGCGTTGCCAGGCCTCCTCGCCGCTCATCCAACCCTGCGACTAGCGTTGGCCGGCGAGGGACCGCTGCGACCCCAACTCGAGCGGCTGGCCAAGGAACTCGGCATTGCGGCGCGGGTGCAATTCCTCGGCTTCCGCGACGACATTCCCGATCTCTTGCAAGCCGCTGACCTGTGCGTGATTCCTTCGCATCTCGAAGGGATCTGCTCGACGCTCATCGAGGCGATGCTGGCGGGCAGGCCACTCGTGACGACGCTGGCCGGCGGCATGGCCGAAGTGGCGGCGCCGCGGGGTTTTCCGCCCATGG
This sequence comes from Pirellulales bacterium, assembly GCA_044221365.1. GTDB lineage: Bacteria > Planctomycetota > Planctomycetia > Pirellulales > JBGAPH01 > JBGAPH01. Next base: position 9,532 of record JBGAPH010000019.1, on the reverse strand, counting down.
CCTGGACAGTTCCGCCCGGCGATTCTGCCGCGCTCGCGGCGGCTCTCCAAACGGCCTTGGATCAACCGGCCGAGCGCGAGCAGCGGGCCGCCCGTGCCCGCGACTACGCCCTGGCCCGCTTCACGCCGGAACGCACGCTCGATGGCTTCGAGCAACTCTTCCTGTCGCTTGCGCCGACCGCAGTGCGCATGCCTCAGGGCGGGCATGATGACATCCCGCACCGCGCGGCAGGGTAGGCGGCGCGTGGCCTCCCGCCAAGCTTACGGCGCCACCATCGCACGAATCGCTTCGCGATTCACCGGTTGGATCACTCCCCGTTCGCACACGATCGCGCGGATCAACCGCGCCGGCGTTACGTCGAACGCGGGGTTGTAGACCGCCACGCCTTCGGGCGCCGTGCGGCGGCCGAATGAGTCGGTGATCTCGGCGGCGGGGCGCTGTTCGATAGGGATCGCGTCTCCCGATTCGAGCGCGAGATCGAACGTGCTCGTGGGCGCCGCGATATAGAAGGGAATGTTGTGCGCCGCCGCCAAGACGGCCACGGAATAGGTGCCGATCTTGTTGGCCGTGTCGCCGTTGGCGGCGATGCGGTCGGCCCCCGTGACGACCGCCTGCACGCGTCCTTCGCGCATCACCTGGGCGGCCATGGAATCGCAGATGAGCGTGGCGTCGATCCCCCGTTGCACGAGTTCCCAGGCAGTCAGCCGGGCCCCTTGCAGCAGGGGCCGCGTTTCGTCGACGAACACCTTGGGGCGTTTGCCTTGCTCGTGGGCCTGAAAGATCACCGCCAGAGCGGTGCCGTAGTCGGCGGTCGCCAGCCCCCCGGCGTTGCAGTGCGTGAGGACCCCCGCGTCGGCCGCTAGGAGTTCGGCGCCGAAGCGGCCAATGGCGCGGCAGGCTTGCCGGTCTTCCTCTTCAATGGCGCGGGCTTCGGCAAAGATCGCTGCCAGCAGATCGGGGGGCGAGGCGTCAGGATTCGACGCGGCGACCCTCTTCAAGCGATCGAGGGCCCAAAACAGATTCACGGCCGTGGGGCGGCTGCCGGCAAGGTAAGCGGCCACTTCGTCGAGGCGTGCCTGGAAACTGCGGCGATCCTGGCCCACGTGCTTTTGCAGGTCGACACACACGCCGTAAGCCGCGGCGATGCCGATGGCCGGGGCGCCGCGCACCCGCAAGGAGCGAATGGCCTCCCACACGACCTCTACATGCCGGCACTCGAGTTCGACAAGTTGGCCAGGCAGAAGTGTTTGATCGATCAGCGACAGGTAACCAGGCAGGCCGCTGGGGCCCTCGGCCCGCCAGCGGAGCGTAGGTTGGTTCAAGGAAGGAGTCCTTCGACGAGAGACGAAGACGGCACTGCCCAGATCGTATCATTCGCCATCGAGGTTGGCATCCGCCCGGCACGTGGCCGACCCGGGAGACGGATTGCGCCTAGGCCGAATCGCTAGCTTGGCACGAAGGCCCGTTTGAGCGCGTTGCACACCTGGTCCACCGCCGCCCTAGTCGTGGGGGTGCAGGCGAGCGCCGTGAGCAGCACGACGTCGTGGATCGCGCCCAGATAGCGCACCGCGGTCACGCGCACGCCTGCTGCGCTGAGCTTGCGGGCATAGGCTTCGCCCTCGTCGCGGAGCACGTCGAACTCGGCCGTAGCGACGAACGCGGGGGGCAGATCGCGAAGCTGCTCGAGGGTCGCTTGCAGGGGCGAGGCCGTGGGAGCTCGCCGGCCCGTGGTCTCGGGCAGGTAGTGGTTCCAAAACCACCGCATCGCTTCTCGGGTGAGCCAGGGGCCGTCGGCGAATTCCTGGTAGGAGCTCGTGTCGAAGTCGGCGTCGGTCACGGGGTAGAAGAGCGCCTGGAGGGCTAGCTTGGGGCCAAGGCGCTCCTTGGCCAAGAGCGCTACGGCCGCCGCCAGGTTGCCGCCGGCGCTGTCTCCGGCCACGGCGAGGCGCGAGCTGTCGATCGCGAGCGACCTGCCATGCTCGGCGATCCACTGCGTGGCCGCGTAGCACTCTTCGAGCGCGGTGGGGTAGCGGGCTTCCGGCGAGCGCGAGTAGTCGACGAAGATCACCGCGGCCTCGGCGCCCTGGGCGATTTCGCGCACCAAGCGGTCGTGCGTCACGGCGTCCCCCAACACCCAGCCACCCCCGTGGAAATACATGACCCCGGGAATCGGCCCGCGCATCCCCTGTGGCCGCACGATGCGCACGCTCACCTTGCCCGCCGGGCCGCAAGGAAGCTCGCGATCCTCCACGTCGGCAGGGATGCGGGCGACTTCGCCCGTTTGGGCCTGCCGCAACAACGTTCGTGCTTTGTCGATAGGCAACTGGTTGACCGGCGGGACCCCGTCGGCCGCCAGCTTCTCGAGGAAGGCGCGCGTGGTAGGTTCGATGCCTGGGGGCAAGGGGTTGGACATGGTCGAAGTGCCCTTTCTAGCGAACGCGCGCGGCGACGACGGAGCGCCGCCCAATTCACGGGAATCTCATTTGAAGTTTGCCGCGGGCGCGAGTAGTTTGAGAGTCGCCTGCCAAGCGCTCTCCTTCCCACCTGCGAGCCGCACCCATGCTGGACCTCGACCAATTCTACCGCAACGCGCGCGACGAAGGGCGGGTCAGCCGCCGGCTGTTTCTGGGGTACGCCGCCGCGCTGTCCAGCGTGCCGGTGTTGGCACAGCAAGTGTCGGGCCGCACGCTGCGCAACGTTTCGTTCTCCACCGATCCGTTTTCGGTCGGCGTCGCCTCGGGGGACCCCACCGACACGGGTCTCGTGCTGTGGACGCGGCTCGCGCCGCGACCCTTCGAGCCGGGAGGGGGCGTACCGGCGGAGAACATCGAGGTGGACTGGGAACTCTTCGCCGACGCCGAGTTGACCGAGCCGGTGCGGCGCGGCACGGCGATCGCCACGCCGCAGCTCGGCCACTCGGTGCATGTCGAACTGGAAGGGCTCGAGCCTTCGCGCTGGTACTGGTATCGCTTTCGCGCCGGCGACGCCGAGAGCCGCGTCGGGCGCACGCGCACCATGCCGAGCGCCCTGGCCGTTCCTAACGAGTTCAAGTTCGCCTTTGCCTCGTGCCAGCACTATGAGAGCGGGCTCTACACCGCGTACGAACACATGGTTCGAGACGGCCTCGACCTGGTGTTCCACCTGGGCGATTACATCTACGAGGGAGCGGCCAAGGAAGGCCAGATCCGCAAGCACTTGGGGCAGGAAATCAAGTCGCTCGACGACTACCGCATTCGCCACGCCCTCTACAAGTCGGACCCGCACTTGCAGGCGATGCACGCCGAGTGCCCCTGGGTGGTGACCTGGGACGACCACGAATTCGACAACAATTGCGCGGGGGAGATTTCCGAAGAGAAGAACGTGGCGCCGGCCGACTTTCTGGCCCGCCGCGCCAACGCCTATCAGGCCTACTACGAAATGATGCCGCTGCGGCGCACCGCGCTGCCTCGCGGGGCCGATATGCGGCTCTACCGCACCGTGTCGTTCGGCCGCTTGGCGACGTTCCAGGTGCTCGATACCCGGCAGTATCGCACCGATCAGCCGAACGACGACAACGAAAGCCCGCTCAATGAAGCGGCTCTGAACCCCAACAATTCGTTGCTCGGCCGCCGCCAGGCCGCCTGGCTGCAAGCGTCGCTGCTCGAATCGACCGCCACCTGGAACGTGCTGGCCCAGCAGGTGATGATGGGGCTCGTAGGCTTTCGGCCGAAGGACAAGACCGATCTGCACTACTCGATGGACCAGTGGCCCGGCGCCGCCCACGAGCGCGGCAAGCTGCTCGAATTCCTCCGCGATCGCCGGGTGCCGAACCCCGTGGTGCTCACGGGCGACATTCACTCGAACTGGGTGAACGATCTGCGGGTTGATGATCGCCAGCCCGACACGCCGATCGTAGCGGCCGAGTTCGTCGGCACGTCGCTCTCCTCGGGAGGCAACGGCTCGCAGCGGTTCGAGGGACTCGAGGACTGCCTGGCCAGCAACCCCGGCGTGCGGTTCGGCAACGCCGAGCGAGGCTACGTGCGCTGCACGGTCACGCCCGACGCCTGGCGGAGCGACTACCAGGTGTTCGAGGAAATCGAGAAGCCGGGCGGCGCGGCGATCACCCGGGCTTCGTTCGTGGTGGAAGAGGGCCAGCGCGGCATCAAATCCGCCTAGCGGTAGGATGCGCGTTTCCATTGGTCCGCTCGGCGGACCCTACTTCCCTGCCGCATCGAACATCGGGTGCTTGCGGTCGCCGCGCGACAGCAAGTAGGCCACGAGGTCGAGCACCTCGTCTTCTGCGAGCGTGTTGAGCAGCCCATTGGGCATCATCGACACCGGCGACGGTTTCATGTGCTCGATCTTCGCGCGCTTCACATTGACCATCTTGTTCGGGTCGAGCATGTCGGTGTTGACCATCAGATCGTCGTTGCTCAGGTTGACGATGCGGCCGGTGACGACCTGGCCGTCATCCGTGGCGATCGTCACTGCCCCGTACTGATCGCTGATCGTCTTGCTCGGGTCGACCATCGACTCGAGCAAGTCGCGCGGGCTGAACCGCCCCGAAACGCCGGACAGGTCGGGCCCGAACGAGCCCCCTTCATTTGCGTACCGGTGGCAGGAGAAGCACTGCGCCGCCGCGAACAGCGAGCGGCCCCGGTCGAAGTTGCGCCCCTCGAGCCCGCCGTCGACGATCGGCTGCAGCTCGGCCAAGCTCCACTCCTTGACGAACGGCCGCGGCGGCGCAGCGGTCGCCGTGGCCGCTGGCGGCGCTTCGAGGATCGGCTTGAGCTCTGCCTTCTCGGCGTCGGTCAGATTCTCGACTGCGTCGGCCTTGATCAGCCGCACGAAGCCGCCAAAGCTGGCGCCCCCGTGGTAGGCGGCCGCCCTGTTGAACCACTGGAAGTACTCCTTGCGCAATTGCGGCGTCCAGCCGGACTTCAGCATCCGCAGCGCGCGTGCGTATTCAATTTGCTCTTCCTGCGTCGGGGCCGAGCGCAACAACTGCATCCCCTTGGTCGCCACCGTCGGTGCTTCCAGGTAGACGAGCAGGTTGATCAGATCGGCGTTGAGCCGGGGGGCCTCGGCCGGGAAGTGGGCGTCGAGGCGGGCGATCAACTCGCGGACGACCGGCTGATCGGGCCGGCCGAAGCGGTTGAGCAGGATCGCGTAGACACGCAGCAGTTCGAGCTGTTGATCTTCGCCTAGTTCGTTCCATTGCAGCCGCCCCAGGGCCTTGAATGCGGCGTCGCGGAGCGCCGGATCGGGGGTCGGGTCCGCCGCCTGCCGGTGGAACGGATCGGTTCCGTTGGCGCGAGCCAGGGCCAGGATGGCCGTGATCAGGGCCTGCGGATTCTGTTCCGCGAGCGCCCGGCTCCGCCACTGGTCGGCCGGCTGATGCTCGACGGCCACGCGGGCCGCCCAGCGAATGAAGCGATCGCTGCTGCCCAAGTAAGGCCAAGAGGTATCGAGAGCCGTGGCGTCGGGCTTGTGGAGTGACTCGAGCTTGTGCCGCAAAGCGCGGGCTTTGGCGACGTCTTGATCGACCGACGAGGCCACGGCGGTTGGCTGATCGCCCGTGTAGGTCACGCGATACAACCCCGACTGGGTGCGCCGCCCGCCGACGGCAAAGTACATCGCCCCGTCGACCGGGTTGATCACCAAGTCGGTGAGCGCGAGCGGCGTGCCCGTGATGAACTCCTCGAAGTCTCCTTTGTACGACGCGCCGTCGGGCTTGAGGTGCACCGCGTAGAGCTTGCCGTAGCTCCAGTCGCAGATGAAGAGGGCGTCCTGATACTTGGCCGGGAACTTCGCGCCGTAGCCGAACACGATGCCCGTCGGCGAGCCGGGACCGATGTCGACGGCCGCCGGCAGGCTGTCGGCATAGTAGGCGGGCCACTTGCCGGCGCCATTGCGCCAGCCGAACTCGGCGCCGCTCACCACGTGGCACACCCGCGTGGGGCGATACCAGGGGGTGTTCATGTCCCATTCCATGTCAGCGTCGAAGGTGAATAGCTCGCCGGCGCGGTCGTAGGCGGCGTCGTATTCGTTGCGGAAGCCGGTGGCCACCAGTTCCCAGTGCTTGCCATCGGGATCGGTGCGGTAGATGCTGCCGCCGGGGCCGAGCACGCCTTTCATGAAACCGTTGCCGTCGGGCACGCGGGGGAGCAGGTGGTCTTCGCCCCACAGCTTGGGCACGCGCGTCTCGTCGAAGTCGACCAGCTTCGACTGGTTGCCGCACACGATCGTCAGCCCCTTGCCGTCGGGATTGAGCAGAATCGCGTGGGCGCCGTGTTCGCCACCGGCGTCGATCGCCTTGAGCAGCTCAACCGTGTCGAGCACGTCGTCGCCATTGGTGTCGCGCACGCGATAGAGGCCGTGCTGCTTCTCCCCTTCGTTCACCATCACGTACAGGCTGTCGAAGGCCCACAGCAATCCATGGGCGCCGCCGAGCTCCACCGAGATCGGCTCGACCTTGGTCTCCGTGGCGCCGGCGATGCCTGGGGGCGTCACGCGGTAGAGCTTGCCGTACTGGTCGGAGACGATCAGCCGCCCTTTGGGGTCGACCGTCATCGCCACCCACGAGCCCTGCTCCTCCTTGGGGACCGTATAGAGCAGTTCCACGTGGAAGCCGGGGAGCGTTTTGAGTTGCTCGGCGGGCTCCGCCGCGGCACGGTTGAAGGAGCAAAATCCGGCCACGGCCGTCAGGGCCAGCGGCAGCACGGCGGACGGGAACCAGCGCATTACGGGGGCAACCTCGGGAGGGAATTCAGGCGGGATGAGCGACGAGCGGGAGCGAGCACGCGGTCGCCCGCGGCTCAAGCCCCTAGTTTGACCAGCCGGGGAGGCGGATTTCAAGGTGCAGGGCTGCGGCGTGGTGTCCTAACAATGAGTTGCGGCTACGGGGCACGTAGTCATCCGATAAACGGCCCGCCGTGTCAGGGCAGGCCGGGGGCGGTAGAAGAGGAATGGCAGGGGCCGACATAGTCGGAGTCGAACCGACCGAGGGGATTGCTCCCGACCGGACCGTGTATAGCCACGGCCCTCTGCCTGTTCCCAGGCATCGCTCACCCGGTGGCGTTTAGCGGCCCCTGCCTGTTCATCATTCTAGCAGGCGGCGCGGCAGCAACTCACTGTTAGGACACTACCAGTTGCGGAAGGGGCTGACCTCTTCACGGGCCGGACAGCATTTTCAGCCAGCGCGCCCAACCGGCGCTCTCGTCCCTTGCTGGCGCTGCGGGTTAGTGTGCCCGCCCCTGTTGGGTCGTCAGGACCGCCGGCAGCAGCGTGGTGAGATAGTAGGCCTTGGGGGTGGCCAGGTTCAGTAGCGCCGAGGCGTCGAACGAGCGGGCCTGGGCCTGGCCTCCGATGAGCACGTCGACGAGGCTCACGGGACGCTCGTATTTGACCACGCGGATCGACGCCTCGTCGGCGCCCGCGAGTTCCACCGCGCGGCTGATCGCCGCCTCGACGAAGCCCACCTCGTCGATCAGGCCATTGGCCTTGGCCTGGTCCGAGGTGAACACCTGCCCGGTGGCCAGCTTGTCGAGCTTCGCTTGGCCGTCGTCGCCCCGGAACGCCGGCCGGCCGGCGGCGATGATCTGCTTGAAACGCGTGAAGCTCTCGTCGACCAGACCCTGAAAGATCGCCCGCTCCTCAGGCGTCATCTCCTTGGTAATGCTGCCCATTCCCTTGAGGGGATGGCTGGAGATCGAGTCGGACTGAATCTTCCATTCCTTCATCAGGCCGGCCACGTTGTAGTGCGGAATGATCACGCCGATCGAACCCGTCCAGGTGGTGGGCTCGGCGTAGATCGACTTCGGCGTGTCCCCCACAGCCATCGACACGTAGTAGCCGCCGCTGGCGGCCAGGGACCCCATGCTCACCACGATGGGGACCTTCTTGGCCTCCACGAGTTCGCGGAGGTGATGGTAGATGTAGTCGCTGCCGGTCACGGTGCCGCCGGGGGAGTCGACCCGCAGCACGATCGCCTTCACGTGGTCGTCGTCGCGCACCTGGTCGATCTGCTCCTTCACGAAGCCGTCGCCTTCGAGAATCGTCCCTTCGACGCGGATGAGCGCGATCTTGTCGAGCGCCGTGCGCGACAGCGAGTGGTGCTTCTCGGTGAGGGTTCGACCCTCCACGCTCATCCCCACCGCGCCGAGCAGTCCGAAGTTCAACAGCAGCGACAGGCCGAGCACGGCCAGCAGCGCCAACGTGAACAAGATGCTCCAGCCGCTCCGCCGCGGCGGCGGGGCCGGCACCGGCACGTACTGAATGGGGGTGGCCGAGGGGGGATAGCCGGGGGAGGGAGCGTCCATGAATCAAAAACCTGCGGATCGTTGACCGGAAGCGGCGTTTCGCAATTGTACGCTATGTCCTGCGGGCATGAGAGGGGAGGCTGCCGCGGGCGGCCTGTTGCCGCCGCGGGCCGCGGTTTACGATAGCGAATTCGCACTCTACCTCCGACCGTTGGCCGTCCCATGAAGTTCGCCATCTGCAACGAAACCTTTCTCGATTGGCCCTTCGAGCAGGCGTTCGCCTTTGCCCGTGAGTGCGGCTACACAGGCATCGAGATCGCCCCATTCACGATCGATCCCGACGTGCGGCGGATTTCGTCCGCCCGGCGAAGCGAGGTGCGGCGCCAGGCCGAGGCGGCCGACCTGCCTGTGATCGGCCTGCACTGGCTGCTGGCGAAGACGCAGGGGCTGCACCTGACGAGCCCCGACGCCGAAGTCCGCCGACGCACCGCCGACTACCTGCGCGAGCTCGCGCGGCTTTGCCGGGACCTGGGTGGATCATTCCTCGTGTTCGGTTCGCCCTTGCAGCGGAACCTGCCGACAGGCGTGTCGCAGGACCAGGGGATGGACTACGCCGCCGAGGTGTTCAGCGCGATCTTGCCGGAGCTCGAGGCCAACGAGGTTACCCTGCTCGTCGAGCCGCTCGGCCCGGCGGAGGGGGATTTCTTAGTCACCACCGACGAGGGGGTGCGTTTGATCGAGCGGGTCGGCTCCCCGTGGTGCCGGCTGCACCTGGATTGCAAAGCGATGTCGAGCGAGAGCACGCCCATTCCGGAGTTGATCCGCCGGCATCACCGCTTGCTCGGCCACTTCCACGCCAACGACCCGAACCGCCAGGGTCCCGGCTTCGGCGCACTCGAGTTCGAGCCGATCTTTGCCGCCCTCGGCGAGGTCGACTACCGTGGCTGGGTGTCGGTCGAGGTGTTCGACTACGCACCGGGGATCGAGCGCCTCGCGCGGGAGAGCATCGACTACATGCGCGGATGCTTGCCGTCTTAGTCAGCCAATTCGTAGTTCGTAGGGTGCGTCCAGCGCAGCGCAGACGCACCGGCGTTCTCTTTGCCACGCTCCGTTCCCAGGCGTTCGTGCCGATGGTGCGTCTGCGCTTCGCTGGACGCACCCTGATATGGTTGGACCCGTCTAGGGGCGTCGATTCGTGTTTTTGTCGAGGCGCTTACATGGCTGCTTGGGCAGCAGCGGGAGACACGGTCGGACTGGGGCGACGGTGGATCAATCTGATATGCGTGGGTTGG
>JBGAPH010000018.1:0-120098 GCA_044221365.1 Pirellulales bacterium | reverse complement strand
CCAACCCACGCATATCAGATTGATCCACCGTCGCCCCAGTCCGACCGTGTCTCCCGCTGCTGCCCAAGCAGCCATGTAAGCGCCTCGACAAAAACACGAATCGACGCCCCTAGACGGGTCCAACCATATCAGGGTGCGTCAAGCGAAGCGCGGACGCACCACCGCGATCAAGCGACGTGAGGGCGAACGAGCGATCCACGGATGGTGGGTCTGCGCTTCGCTTGACCCACCCTACGGGATCTACGCCGCCCGTTGCTCGTTCACGCGGCTGACGCGGGCGGTGAGCAAGTGGATCGCCGCGGTGAGCTGGTGCAGCGCCGGGTCGAGTTGCTGGAGCTGCAACTGCCGCAGGCGATCGGCCACTTCGCCGAGGGCTGCCGCCTGTTCGCTGCCGTCGCGGAGGGCGGTCGAGAGTTGGCCGTTGAGCTCGCGGAAGTCCGCGCCGATCTGCTGGAGACCGCTGAACAGGCCTGGCCAGGCCGAATCTCCCGCGGGAATGCCGGCCCCCATCAGCCGCTCGAGCAACTTGCGCTCCAAATCCGCCTCGCGGCGGCGGGTTTCCTCGTACAACCGCTCGCAGGCCCCTTGCCAGGCCTTGAGCGCCTGTTGTTGCCGCTGATCGAATTGCCGCTGCAATTGGTCGATGGCCTGCAGCAGAATCGCCGATTGCCGCTCGAACAGCGCGTTGTCAACGTGCATGGTGGGCGCCGGCACGGCGAGCGTCGGCGCGTCGAGCGGGGCTGCCGCCACGTCGAAGCGGTCGAGCAGTTCTTCGGCCGCCCGCCGATCGACGGCGTGCGACAGGTTGCGATCGGCGCGTTCGCCGATGAACAGGGCGAACATCATCGTCACGGCGGCCACCAGGGCGGCCGTGGTGGTGTCGAACGCAGTGCCCATTTCGCTGACGACGTAGGGGAGCCGCTCGGCCATGTCGTCGGAGCTCATGCCTCCCAGGGCCGTGCCGAAGTGGATCACCGTGCCCAGGAAGCCGAGCACCGGGGTGACCCAGCAGATGAACCGCACGAGGGCAAAGCCGCCGTGGCTGCGGTCGGCGTCTTCATCAGAAAGCCGGCTGAGCTGGTCGCTGAGGCCTTCGGCCGAACCCCGCTGGGCCACATAGGCCAAGGCGTTCGACAGCCGCAGGCCGATCCGCGAGTTCTGCACCCAGCCGGGGGCCGCCAGCACGTCGCCACGCAGTTCGACGGCGGTCGTCGCCGGCGCGCGGCCTTCGATCGGCGGCAGAAGGGGCGTTTTCACCGCCCGCCACTCGCGGCGGAGCGGCCAGAGCCGGAAAACGACATCGACGCAGCCCCAGATCATGAAGGCCACGATCACATATTCCACCGCATGCTCTGCCGAGTAGCGATGCAGCTTGGAGTGCGCAAGCGCAGGGTGCTCCAAGGCGGCATAGAAGCCCACGGTCAACAGCGCGGCCACGATCATCGTCAGATCGAGCCGGCGCCAGAGAGCAGACGGTGACATGCGACGTGTCCTCCTTGACGCGTTCCGATGCGGCGCAGTCCTGCGCCAGCAAGCGTGCGTACACTAACCGGAAACCGCGTTGGGGGTAAGTTCAATCGCCTGCGGAAAACGCCGGGCTCGACACGTGGTGAACGGGGCGTCGGCCGCCTGCTAGCGTCGCCGTTTCGAAAGTCATTCCTCGGCATTCGCGTCGCCCCCTGCGGTGAGGGCGCGTCCGGTTGCCCAAATTGCCAACAGGCCCAGGAGAACACGCAGCCCCATTCGCCGCACCGGCGGCCGCGCCTGAAGCGTGGAGGCGCATTTCAAGTGACGCGATTGAGCCCGTTAAGCGGTACGACCCGCGCCACTGCGCCAGCCGCGCGTCTTTGCCTAGCCGTTTAGGTAGCGGCCTCCCCGACGTCGATGACAGCGAAGCCACATGCTTTGCGCGCCCTGCCCACGAGCAGGCAAAGCTGCCCCCTCCCCGAGCCAACTTCCATGGACCTGTCGACCGTCGGCGGCGTGCTCGCCAGCCTCCTGTTGCTCGTGTCGGCGCTGTGGATCGCCAGCGGCCACGAGGGCGCCGGCTTCTCGCTCGGCCAGTTCGTCGACTACCCGGCAGCCTTGCTCGTCTTCGGCGGCGGCCTGGCCGTCGTGCTCACGTCGGTGCCGCTGCGGGTATTCGCCCGGCTGCCGGCCATCTGCCTGAAGCTGCTTATGAGCCGACGGACCGATCAGCAGGCGATCTCGGCGCAGCTCGTGTCGCTGGCCGAAGAAGCCCGCCGCAACGGCGTCCTGGCGCTCGAGCAACGCCTGACCGACAAAGACAACCCCACGCTCCGCCAGGCCGTGCAACTGGCGGTCGACGGCACCTCGCCCGAGGTGATCACGCGAATCGTCCGCACGGGCATCAAAGCGATCGAAGCCCAGGCGCACGTCGAGCGGCGGATGTTCGAGCTCATGGGACGGTGCGGCCCCGCCTTCGGCATGATCGCGACGCTGCTGGGCCTGATTCAAATGCTGGGCAACCTGGAGGACCCCGAAACGATCGGCCCATCGATGGCGCTCGCCCTCGTGGGCACGCTCTACGGGGCGGCCGCCGCGAACATGATCTGCATGCCTTGCGCCGAAAAGCTGGGATACCTGGCCGAAGAAGAAGCGCGGGCCCGCGAACTGATTCTCGACGGCGTGCTCGCGATTCAAGCGGGAGACGGCCCGCGGATCGTGGCCGAAAAGCTGGCCGCCCACCAGCCGCAAGAACCCGACTACGTGCAGGCGGCCTAGGGCCCGACCGATGAGCAAGCACGCCGAGCAAGGTCTGCCGGAATGGATCATGTCGTACGCCGACATGATCACGATCATGATGGCGTTCTTCGTGGTGATGTACGCCACGGCCGGCGGCAACAAGGAGCAAACCCAAGCCCGCATGCAGTCGCTGCGGGCTTGGCTGGGAGGCGTAAGCGCGCCCTGGCCCGATACGGGCGGCCCACGCGAAGGACACGGCAGCGCCCGCCGCAGCCGCTACGTCCGCGGCAGCGACCCCGCCACGTCGATGATCGTCGTGCGCAAAGGGGAGTTGGCCACTCCAGGCGTGAGCCTGTACTTCGCCGAGCAACTCGACCGCCTCTCCGCGGAACAGCGGCAGAAAATCGCGGCTTTCGCGCAATCGGTGGCGGGGCATGCAGGCATGGTGGGGGTGCAGGCCCACTGGGGCCGCCGCCCCTTGCCGGCGGAGTTTCGCGGGCGCGACAAGCGCGGACTGGCGTTTCGTGCCTGCCAAGCAGTGGCGGCCGCCCTAGCGACCGACGGCATCGCCAGCGACCGCATGGTCTTCGAAGTCGCGGCGACGCCGCATGGTCAGGCCGCCAGCGACCCAAAGCTGGATGAGTCGCTGGTGCGCGTCGATCTCGTTCAACTCTTCGAGCCCGCCCCGGCCGAGCAGCCGGTCGAAGCGACCGCCACGCCCGTTGACGGCTCAGGAGCCGCCGAAAAATCCCCTTAGCGTGGGCCACAGCTCGGTGTGGACCGATCGCGGAATCGCGTACAGCGACACCGCCGCGATCGTTAGGAAGGCGAACCACAGGCAGGCGTCGGAGAAGAGCGAAGGCCGCAGCCGCGGATCCATGCGCCGATAGCGCAGGTAAATTGCCGCGCCGCTAATGATCGGCAGCGTGGCCGCCTGGGCAAATCCGCCGATCACCACCATCAGCTTGGGGTTGCGCACACAAAGGTAGAGGGTTAGCGCGAGCGCCGGATAGAAGATGCAGAGGCGCGTAACCCAGCGCTCGCGAACGCCTGGGCCCAAGTGAACCGCGCCGGTGAGACCAAGAAAGTCGGCAGTCAGTCGGCTATTGGCCGCCGACGACACGTAGAGCGTCTTGAAGAGCACGGCCCACACGCCGATTAGAAAGAAGACTTTGGTCCACTCGCCGAAGGCCGGCACGTACATCTCCGACAAGGTCGCGATCATCTGCGAACGTTCGGGCAGCAGGCCTTGCCGGTGGAGCACGGTGGCCCCGAGGAAATAAAACGACAGCGTGGCGGCGGTGAACACCAGCATGCTCAGCCAGGCGTCGAGATGCATCACCCGCAGCCAGCCACGGGCACGCTCGACCCACGAAGGATCGGGCGAATTCGGCCCGGTGAAGCGGGCGTAGCCTTTCTCCAAGCACCAGTAGGGATACGCGTAGAGCTCCGTGGCGCCCACGCCGGTGACGCCAAACGTGCTGAACGCCGCCGCGATTGCGGCCCCCGGCAAGGTGAACACCGCCAGAGAAAAGCCCTCGCGCAGGTCGGAAGCGCGAATCGGGTAGCCGGCCCCCGGAAGCATCGCCACGCAGAGCATCGTAACGAGTGTGACGCTGACCACGAGCGCGGTCGTCAGCCGCTCGATCCGCTTGTACCCGCCGCGCAGCAGCAGGCCAATGCAGAGCAGCGTGGTGAGCAACGCCCAGAGCTGCTCGGGATGGTCGGCCAAGTGTTGCGACACGCGCGGCGCGGCCGAGGCCAGCGCTCCGGAGAGTCCGCCTACGACTTGGGGAAACGCCAGGTGCAGGGCCTGTCCCACGCCGCCGACCATGCCGCCGAGCTGAAAGACGGTGGCCAGCAACATGAAGAACCACCACCAAACCAGCCAATGGGCGCCGAGGCGCGGCCCCGGCAGCTCGTTGAGGGCCGTGAGCGTCGGCTTTCCGGAGGAGATGGCATAGCGGCCGAGCTCGATCTGCACGAAGACCTTGATGATGCAGCTAAACAGAATCAGCCACAGGAACGCGAAGCCGAACTCGGCCCCCAGCGACGTCGTGAGGATCAGCTCCCCCGAGCCGACGATGTTGCCCGCCAAAATCAGGCCGGGGCCGATCTGCAGGGCGGCCGCCCACAGGCTGCGGGGAGGCGACTGCACCGTGAGGGGCGAGAGCGCATAGGGATCGACCGGCGTGCGCGCGTCGTTCATGGAAGGCGGGTGTCCGAGGGGCGGGTTGGGGCCCTTCGTTGTACCACGCCGGCAGTCAAGAATCGCCCACCATTCGTGGCGGCTTTTTGCTCCGAGGGAGGCGATCCCTGGGGACGGCGGGGGTAAACCACGCCGCTCGCTTGGAAACGGGTCCGCTGGTCGGACGAAGCACCGCCGTCCTCGCGGCGGTTCCGCTTTTAGCGAGCCGCCGGCTTCACGCCGGCGGTTTCCGGTGACGGGCGCATTCGTGAAATGGAGCGCCGACCGCGGTCTTATTCTTCGCCCTCGGCCGTCGCCGCGGCGTCGTCCGTGCGTTCGAAGAACATCACGTGCTGCCAGGGAAGTTTGTCGAACTGCTCGACGACCTTGAAGCCGTTGGGCAGCAGCTCGCGGCGAATTTGCCGCTTGGTCATCTTGTGCAGCGGTTTGATCGGCACGTCCCGATCCTCGCCGCGGAACTCCACGAGCACGAGCCGCCCCTTGGGCTTCAGGCTCTTGCGGATCGCGGCCAGCATCTGCTCGGGGTGCGAGAACTCGTGATACACGTCGACCAGCAGCACGAGGTCGAGTTGCCCCTCCGGGAGCCGCGGGTCGACTGGCGAGCCCAGGATCGTTTCGACATTGGCCAGTTCCTCGCCTTTGGCCCGCTCGGCCAGCAGGTGGAGCATTTCCTGCTGGATGTCGACCGCCAGCACCTTGCCCTTGGGCCCCACGAGCTCGGCCATGGGGAGCGTGTAGAACCCGTTTCCGCAGCCGAGATCGCAGACCACCTGCCCCGGCTTGAGCTTGAGCACCTCGAGCATGGTGCTGCACTCCTCCTCGCGCTCCCGCGACTCGCGCGTGAGCCAGTCGGCCCCCAGGTAGTGCATGGTGACCGCGATCTCCCGCCCCTTGTAGTGCGTGAGCGCAGGCGGGAGGGCAGCCTCGGCCGGCGCTTCGGCCACCACCTGCGCCCAACCACGTTGGACGCAAAGGAGCTGCGCGACGAACAAGAGCCACAGGCAGAGCAGGCGGCAGCTCGACACGGCGAGTCTCCCGGAAGGTGCAGGAGCGAGCGCGGGCTATTTCCGCTCGCGGGCAAAGCGAATGCGGCAGCCGTTGGCGAAGGTTTCGGCCTTGGGAGCGGCCCGGCCGGCGAGCGCCGCCTGCACGGCCGCCTCCACATAGTCGGTGGTCACCTTGGCGGCGTCTCCCGAATCGTCCATTGCCCCCATGTAGACGATCTTGCGGTCGCGCGAGAGGACGAAGAACTCCGGCGTCCGCGTGGCCCCAAACTCGCGGGCAATCCGCTGGCTCTCGTCGAACAGATATTGGTGCGTGTACTTCTTTTCCTCGGCCCGCTTCCGCATTTCTTCGAGGTTGTCTTCCTCGCCGCGGTTGCAGTTGATCGCGACCACGTCCACATCCTTGGCATGCCGCTTGACGAGCTCGAGCGTGCGCTCTTCGTAGTCGCGGGCCACCGGACAGCTATTGCAGGTGAAGACCACGACCACCACCTTGTCGTCGGAGTGCTCGGCCAGGCTATGCTCTTTGCCGTCAACCCCCGGCAGATCCTTCCAGGCCGGCGCCGGATCGCCAATCTTCAGCACCTCGTTGAATTCACCGGCGCGGGCGACGATCGCCACCAGGACCAGAAAACTGAACAAGCAAACGCGGCGCATGGCAGGCGGACCTTGGAAAGGCCAATGGGGCGGGAAAGTTCCGGGGCAGTCTAGCACAATGCCCGTCGGCCGCGAGAGAGCAGCCGGCGGGAAGGCGCTTGACCGAGTCAGGCAGGGTAACCATACATTCTAGCAGCGAAGCGCATTGAGTGCATAAGTCTGGGAGGGCGTGAACAGCGTGGCAAGCGACCCAAATCTCCGCGTCGGCGTCACGCGCCACCGTTTCGCCGCCGCTACCGCCGCCGAGCTCCGGCAAGCGATTCGCCGCGGCGAACACACCGGCCCCACAGCAGGACTGGTCGTCGGCTACGTGCAAACCAACCTCGTGGTCGTGCCAGCGGCCGATGCGGCCGACTTCGCCGCCTTCTGCCAGCAAAACGACCGGCCCTGCCCGCTGGTGGGCCAAGGCGAGCCTGGAGAGCCGCGAATTCCGGCAGTGGCGGCGGAGGCCGATCTCCGGACCGATCTCCCCCGCTACCGCGTCTTCCGGCACGGCGTGCTGGAAAGCTACGAGCCGACCGACATCCGGCATCTCTGGCGCGACGATCTCGTGGCGTTCCTGCTGGGCTGCTCCTTCACCTTTGAAAACGGCCTCTCGGCCGCTGGGCTGCCCGTGCGGCACATCGATGAAGGACGCAACGTGCCGATGTACCGCACGAACCGGGCTTGCGCCGCGGCCGGCAAGTTCTCGGGCAACCTAGTCGTCAGCATGCGGCCGTTTCGGCCGGAGCATGTGGACCTCGCGCAGGCGATCACGGCCCGCTTCCCACGGATGCACGGCGCCCCCGTCCACGTCGGCGACCATGCGGCACTGGGGATTGCAGACCTGGGGCGGCCCGACTTCGGCGACGCCGTAACGGTTCACCCCGGCGAGACGCCCGTCTTCTGGGCCTGCGGCGTGACTCCGCAGCTTGCTTTGGCGGCCGCTCGCTGTGAACTGGCGATCACGCACAGCCCGGGGTGCATGTTCGTCACGGATTTGCGCGACTCGGAGTTCGAAGAAACTCCGCCGGCTTGAGAGTCGCGCCGCTAGAGTCAAGCGCTGCGGCTCGAGCGCCGAGGCGGTGTTTCGTCGACGACATCCTCGTCCGCCTCTTCCTCATCCCAGTCGTCGTCGCCCGCATCGTCCTGGGCTAACTCGTCCGACTCCTCCTCATCCACCTCTTCCTCGGCCTCCTCCCAGGGAGCGCCGGCAACGCGGCGACTCTCGGGCGCCGGCGGAGACGTGGACGGCGCCGGCAACGTCAGCTTAGCGCCGGCAGAGCGCTTTCCGCTTGCGCCGGCCTCGGCCTCCGCCTGCTTCTCTTCCCACTGTTCGATCGTCAACAGCACCTCGCGGGCTTGCGAGCCTGCGTACTGGCCCACGAAGCCGTCTTCGGCCATGTAGTCGATCAGGCGGGCCGCGCGGCCGTAGCCGATGCCCAGCGAACGCTGCAGCAGCGACACGCTGCCACGTCCCTCGCGCACCACGACATCGATCGCCTGCTGGTAGAGCTCGTCGCGGCTCTTCCACTGGTCGCCGGCCGCTTCGCCCGCGGCGGCCGTCTTGAGCTGCACGAGCTCCTTGACGAACTGGGGCTCGGTGGTGGCCACGAAGTCGACGACTCGGTTGATCTCTTCGTCGCTCACGTAGGTGCCCTGGCCGCGCAGGAGCGTGCTCGTGCCGGGCCAGAGGAACAACATGTCGCCGTTGCCGAGCAGCTTGTCGGCCCCCATTTCGTCGAGCACCACGCGGCTGTCCGTGCGGCTCGCTACTTGGAAGGCGATGCGGGCAGGCAAGTTCGACTTGATCAGGCCCGTGATCACGTCGACGGTCGGCTTCTGCGTGGCCAGAACCAGGTGGATGCCGACGGCGCGGCTCTTTTGGGCAAGGCGAATGATGTGGTGCTCCACTTCCTTGGGCGAGGTCATCATCAGGTCGGCCATTTCATCGGCCACGATCACGATGTACGGCAGGTGGAGCGGAATCTGGCTCCGCTCCTCGTCGTTCTCCGGTTCCAGCCGCTCCATCAGCTCTTCTTCGCCGAGCTGGTTGTAGGAGCCGATGTGTCGCACGCCGGCGCGGGCCAAGAGCGCGTAACGTTCTTCCATCTTCTCCACGGCCCAGGCCAGAATGGCCTCGGCCTTCCGCATGTCAGTCACCACCGGGTGCATCAGATGCGGCAGCCGCTTGTAAGGCGTCAGCTCGACCATCTTCGGGTCAATCAGCAGCATCTTCACTTCGTCGGGCCGCCGGCTCATGATCATCGACACGATCAGCGTGTTGAGGCACACGCTCTTGCCCGTGCCCGTGCGGCCGGCGATCAGCAAGTGGGGGAGCGTGGTGAGGTCGACGACCATCGGGTTGCCGGCCACGTCCTTGCCCAAGTAAATCGGGATGCGGGCTTGCCGCTGCTTGGCGGTGACGGCCTCCATCACCTCGCGGATGCGCACCATCTGCCGCTCGTGGTTGGGCACTTCGATGCCCACCGTGTTCTTGCCGGGGATCGGCGCCACGATGCGGACGCTCGGCACCCGCAGCGCGATCGCCAGGTCGTCGGCCAGGCTGGTGATCTTGCTGAGCCGCAGGCCGGCCTCGAGCTCGACTTCGTACTGCGAAATGACGGGGCCGGTTTCGATCTCGACCACGCGCACCTGGAAGCCGAAGCTCTCGAAAGTCTTTTCGAGCACCTTGGCGTTCTTACGGACTTCCTTCTCGTAGTCCTCGCTCTCCACGAATTCGCCGGGCTCGAGCAGCTCGATGGGGGGCAGCTCGTAGTTGGAGCTGCCGTCGTTCTGGCTGGCGGCGTCGAGTTCATCCATCACGCGGTCGCGGTCGGTTTGACCGGGACGCTTGATGCGGAACGACGAGGTCGGTTCTTCGCCGGCCTGCTCGTCGCCCGCTTCCTCGGCCTCGACCGCCGTGGCGGCGGCCGCGCCGGCTGCCAGCATTGCGGCCTGCGGAGCAATGGGCACACCGGCCCCGGACTTCAGGTCGGTCGCCGTTTGCAACGGCGCGTGGCGTCCTTTGAGGCGTGGGCCGGCGAATTCGCCATCCTCGTCGAAGCCGTTGCTCAGGTCAGTGCGCTTGCCGGGGCCGCCGGCGGCCCCGGCCCGCGCTGCGGCCACGCGTCGCCCCGCCAAGACCAATTGGCGGCTCGGCGTCTTCACGAGCCAGCTTGCGCCCGCAAGCAGCACGAAGTCGGTGCAGAGCAGCAACCCGGCCGCCAGCACGCTCAGCGCGAGCACGTAGCTGCCCAGGATCGCGAAGTTCGATTCGAGCAGCCCCCGCGCCGCGGCGCCCAAATACCCCCCCGCGCCAATCGCCGGGCCCGACCAAAAGCCGCTCGGCGTAAGGGCCGCCAGCGTGGTCAACCCAATCAGCGAGAGTGTCCAGCCGGTGGCTCGGCACACCGGCTCGCCTGGCTGGCGCTGCGTGGCCACGAGGCCCAAGAGCACCATCAGCGAGCCCAACAGATACCAGGCCCCCAGGCCCAGCGTTTGAAACAAGAAGTTCGCCGCCAAGGCCCCAGCCCGGCCGCAGGCGTTGGCCGGTTCGGCATGGGCGGGGAAAACGAGGGCGGTCGGCGGGTCGGCCGGATCATAGGTGACCAGGGCCGGTCCGAGGAAGCCGATCAGACCCAGCAGGCCGAGGGCCAGCAGGGAGTTTTGCAGGCGGGGGTGGGATTGCATCCAGGCAGTTGGAGTAGGCCAGCGGATCGCCGACCGCACGCTGCGGCCGGACCAACCGTGGGCGCTCCATGCCCGAACGACCTTCGTCCCTCAAGGAAAGTGTATGCGCGTGAATGTTGCCACTGGGGGACAAGCGGGGCCGCATGAGGCGAAAAAGCGACGCGGGGGGTGGAGTGGCGCCGGTCGTACCGAGCGTGCGGCCTCCGGTCCCTCCGGTCCCCTCTCCCTCCGGGAGAGGGCCAGGGTGAGGGTCCGCGGAATGGCTTGGCGCCGCGACTCCTGAGACCACTCCACGGAGCAGCACGTGCCGCCAGGTTTTCCGTAGCCCAGGCATTCATGCCTGGGTAGGCTGGAAGGCCGCCGCGTTTCGCTTATCTTTCCCACAGGCTTGATCCCGTGGCAGCGTTCACCTCCGCAGAACTCAGCAACCTCGACTGGACGCTCCTTCAGAACGGCGCAATTACCCTCTACCCAGCGATGAGTCGGCTGGAACGAGATCTCGGCTGGCTGTCGGACCACGGATACGCCACGCACCGCTTCGACTGCGCCCATTCGACAACGTTCCAAGCCCAGATCAGCCTCGCGCTGAAGTTTCGAGAGCACTACGGATACGACGACTGGAACGGCAATCTCGACGCTTTGAACGATGCGGTCGGCGACATCGAATTCGAGGGGACGACCGGCGTCGTGCTCTGTTTCGTGAACTTCGATGTGCACTTTGCCGCCGAGCCCAACCGCGCGTTTCATTTGCTCGACATCGTTGAGTGTTGCTCTCGGTTCCATTTGCTCATGGGCAATCGGCTACTTGCCCTTGTGCAGACCAACGACCCAAAGCTGTCCCGGCTCAAGCTCGGCGGCTGCACGGCGAATTGGAGTCACTAGGAATTCTTTACTAAACGACGAATGCGAACGGCCGCAGCAGCCCAAGGTGAGCAGGGATGTCCTGGCAAACCAGCCTGATCTTCGTCCGCGGCGCGGCCACACCTGCCGATGTGCTCTCCGCGCTGGGCTACCAGCCTGACGAGGCGGCGGCGCCTCTCGACTTCGACACCGCCACCTCGAGTCACGCTGGCGGTCCCTCGGTCGCACAATCGGGTGAGTGGCTCGTGATCGCTGACCCCGGCTTCCTGCACCACTTGCCAATCACTTCAGCCGCCGAGCAGCGGGCAAGCGGCACGGTCTGGCATGGAGGCGCCGAGACGCGACTCAAAGCGATTTCGAAATCCGCGGCGGCGGCCTGCTACTACTTCGCGCTCGCCGGTCCGGTCGATGCCTTTGGCTTCGCCGTCTACGACAAGGGCCGTGCCCGACGCCGCGTCGTCTCGGAACCCGGCGAACGCTTGCGCACGTTGGGCAAGCGCCTGCCCGACGAGCCAGACCTCGACGGGCAACTCACGGAAAGCGATGTGCTCGATCTCATTGACCGGTGGTGCGTTCCGTTCCAAACGTTGAACGGACTGTCGTTCCAGCCGTGCGCAGTCTCAGCCAAAGCCGATCGCGAGGAACCTTTTCGGCAGATGGACTCGGCCATCCGGCAGCTTCGTGAGGGCCAGAGCGTCGATCAGGCCTTCGCAAGCTTTGAACGGTTGCTGAGAGCTCCTGATCCCCTCATCCGCTCGATCACGCTACGGAGCTTGACCGAATTCGGCGCCGCCGCCAGGCCCTTGCAGCCAGTCCTGGTCGAACTGCTCGAGGATCGCGGAATCGGCACGTACTTCGGCGACGAGCGGATGCGCGTGTGTGTCGGCGCAGCCTGCGTCCTGTTGCTGATCGATCCTGACGACCCCATCGCGCGAGCGCGAGTCGAGCATGCCCTGACTCACGAGCGCGGAGGCGGCTCTCAGCGGTGCGTTTGCGAAACGTTGCAGCAACTCGGTCCGCGGGCAAAGCAATTCGTCGGGCCTTTGCGCCGGCATTCCGGCAAGAATATCCATGCTCTCTTGGCGCTCAAAACTATTGCGCCGGAAGTGGCCGACGAACTCGAGCGTCAACAGGCCGAGCGTGCTGCGCCGCTGGGGGCCTTCCTGGAAGCGATCAGCGGCGGGACGAAAAGCGGCGCCGAGTTCGAGCGGCAACTCGCTATTTTGATCGAGGGCCTGCAACGTCCGGAGGCCGTTTGGCGCGTGAATGCGTCGTTGGCCTTGGGCAACCTGGGGCCCAGGGCCGCAATCGCGCTGCCGCAACTGATGGCGTGCCTGAGCGACGAGGCCGTAGAGCGCCAGGCGTTCAAGATCTCGGTCCGTGTCGCAGCGGCCTGCGCCATCCTGCGGATCGTGCCGGAGGCTGTCCCCGAGCCAGCCGCGGCGGTCGCCCGTGAGACCTTGTCCGCACCCTCCGCGACCGGCTTTGGCTGGATGGCCCAAGCGGTGCTCCGCATGGGAAGCGGCGCGAAGACGTTCCTGCCCGACTTCAAGGCAGCCCTGGCGCTGGCCACTCCGGCCCAAGAGGCCGCGCTCAGGCAGGCAATTGCCAGAATTGAGGAATGACTGCGGGCCTCGACGTTGCTCGTCCCGATCTCTGAGCTACGACCCCAGCAGCGCCCGCAGCAAACCCGTCGCCTTATGCCAGGTTTCCGCGTACTCGAGTTGCGGGTCACTCGGCGCCACAATGCCTCCCCCCACCGCCGCCTGCCACCAGCCGCCGCTGGCCGCGATCGTGCGGATGAGGATGTTCGTGTCCAGGCTGCCGTCGGCGCTCAGGTAGCCGAGCGACCCGCAGTAGGGCCCACGCGCCGTGGGCTCGAGCTCGGCGATGATCTCCATCGCCCGCACCTTGGGGGCGCCGGTGATCGAGCCGCCGGGAAACGCCGCGCGCAGCAAGTCGATGGCCCCCAGCCCAGGCTGCAACCGCCCCTGCACCGCCGACACCAGGTGCTGCACGTAGGCGTAGACTTCGAGCTCGCAGAGCTGCGTCACCTGCACCGTGTCGGGCAGGCAGACGCGCGAGAGATCGTTGCGGAGCAGATCGACGATCATCACGTTCTCGGCGCGGTCCTTGTCGCTGGCCAGCAGATCGTCGCCCGCGAACAGGTCGGCCTCGGGCCGCCGCAGGCGGCCGCGGGTCCCCTTGATCGGCCGTGTTTCAGCCAACCCGCCGCGCAACTGCAGAAACCGTTCGGGAGAGGCGCTGGCCAACTGCCGGTCGCCCAGATCGAAGTAGCCGGCAAAGGTCGCCGGGTTCTGCCGTCGCAGTCGCAGGTAGAGCTCCACGGGACTTGTCGTCGCGCGGGCCAGCAGCCGCTGGGCTAGATTGACCTGAAAGATGTCGCCGGCGCGGATGTACTCGATCCCGCGCTCGATCGCCTGCAGATACTCGCCCGGGGCGAAGTTGCTCGAGAGGCCCGGGCGATCGGCGAAAGAGTGTTGGGGGGCAAGTTCGGCCGGAACGATGACTTCGTCGGCTGCGCGCGGCCACTTGCCGGGAGGTGCGGACAGCACCGCCCGCATTTGGTCGATTCGCTGCTGGGCACGCGCTGCCCGTCGCGCCGGATCGGTTTCCGGCCAGCCCTGCGAAACCAGCCAGGCTTTGCCCTGCGCGTGGTCATAGGCGAGCACCACGTCGTAGAGCCCGACGGCCAGCGGCGGCCAGCGGAACTCGTCGTACCGCGGGCGAGGGAGCCGCTCGAGCGTCCGCCCCAGATCGTAGCCAAACAAGCCCGCGGCGCCCCCCTGAAACGGTGGCAAATAGGCTACGGCATCGGCCTGAATTTGAGCGAGCAGCGTCTGCAGTTCGGCCAGTGGATCGCCGGCCTGTTCCCACGGCGCTTGATGCCAGTGAAACGGATCACAGGCTACGAACGAATACCGGCCGAGCGTGGGATGGCGGAGCGCGCTGTCGAAGAAGACGCAGTGGGGCTGCGCGGCAAACCGCGCAAACGCCTGCTCAGGCTTGGGCGGCGAGCTCAGCTCCAAGACCAGCGGCAGCGGATGATTGGGGTCCGGCACGTGGATCAATCGCTTGCTGCGCCAGCATCTGCGAGATCACCTCCGGCGCCGTGTTTGCTGCGGGCGGGGTGGCTGTCTTCGGGGCGCGTGAGCAGGCCCCAGTCAAGCGCCTCGTCCTGGCGATAGTCTTTGCCGAGCGTGAGCGCTGTGACGGCCTTGGCGAGCTCGTAGCCCAAGTAAAACGCGTGCGCCGAATCGACCGGCTTCGTGAGCTGCGTTTGGAGCTGGGCAAAGGCGGCGAACGGATCGTCGCTTTCGATCCGCCGCCCCTCAGCTAGCAGATGCAGCTTGCCTTCTTCGGCGAACACCCGCACGTTGCGGTCACGGATTTCGGCGGCCAGCTGATCGAGCGTCTGTGCTCCATAGACCGGCAGCGCCGGATCGCGCAGCATCACCAGCCGCGGCTCGACGTGCTTGGGCAGCGTCCGTTGCTTCACCGCCTGGTACACCAGCCGCCGTCCCAGGTCGCACTCGCGCACGCTGCTGCGGGCCCAATTGATGACCTGCGTCGTCAGCACGCTGCGAATGCCGAGTTCCTGGCAGATGCCCAAGAGCAGCACGTTTACGCCGGCCGAGTCGACGTCGGTCAGCTCCGTCAGATTGCCAATGCCCATCAGCATTTCGGCTTCAGGGTACCGACGGCGCGTGTCGGCGTAGCGGAGCAGACTGGCCAGGAAGCCGAAGCCGATCGGCTCGAGCACCGGATCGATGCGAAAGCGCACGCCGCGGGCGGCCAAGAATTCAAGCGTGGCGTCGAGGCTCGCCAGATCGTCGGGCGTGTCGGGAATCGCCACCACTTCGCAGCCCCAATCGGCGGCGGCCTCGCGATTCGACGAATTCACGCTGAGCGCGAGTTCCGCCCCGGCGGCCGCAGCGGCGGCAATTTCAGCGGGATTGAGGCTATCGATCGAAACTCGCAGACCAACGTCGTGCAGCGCGCGGACCGCTTCGCCCACGCCTGGCCAAGTGTCTCCCGGATTGCAGCCGAGATCGATGACGTCGGCGCCGTCGCGGGCAAGTTCCCGAGCGACGCGGACGATCTCGCCCAGCGTGAGCCGCGACGCGTGGTTGATCTCCGCCAGGATCTCGATGTCGTAATCCTCAGGCGGCCGGCGTTCGGCGGCGCCGCGGCCAAAGTGCTCGGGCAAGCGCCGCAAATCTTTGGGCCCTGTCTCGACCGGCAAGCCCGCAGCTTGCTGGACCGGAGCGAGGTCGCCCCCGCAGTAGCCGGGCAGCATGACGCGCGTCGCCTGCGTGGGCACGTGGAGCCGCGAGGCGATCCAGCGAGGCGTCATCAGCGCAGCCACGGTGATGCCGAGCGCTTCGATCGAATAGTCGAAGCCTGCCTGCGGCGCGAGTTCGCGCAGCACCTGCTCGAGCGCAGGCGCGGCCAGGCGCCCGGTGACGAAGTGGATGTGCTCAGCCGCCATCGTCTGCTCGCGCGGCCGGCGAAAAGCGGAAGCCGCCGTTGACCGGCAAGATCTGGCCGTTGACGAAGGCCCCGGCAGGCGACACCAGAAACGCCACCGCGCCGGCAATGTCTTGCGGCGTGCCCCAGCGGTCGAGGAGCGCCTCGCGCCGGGCGCGGGCTTGCCACGCAGCGGAAGCGCCGTCCCCCCAGGCGGTGCGAATCCACCCCGGGGCTACGCAGTTCACGCGCACCTGCGGGGCCAGCGAGTGCGCCAAGCTGCGGGTGAAGGCCATCACCGCCCCTTTGACGAGCGCGAAGAGCTCGCCGCTGTCGCCGGCCATGCCTTGGGAGGCCTGATCCCAGCCGATGTTGACGATCGCGCCGCTGCCGCGCGAATGCATGCGGGCGCCGATCGCCCGCGCGAGGCGGGCCGAGGCCACGACATCGACCTCCCACAGCGCGGCCAACTTCTGCTCGAAGCTCCAGCGGGCGCGCTGGCCGGTGAGCACGTCGACGCCGGCGTTGTTCACCCAGATGTCCACGCTCGACCTCCACGCCCAGGCCTGCTCGACGAGCGCGTCTTGGGCCGACATGGAACGCAAGTCGGCTACTACACTCGCCGCGGCGCCGGCAAAGCCGCGGCAGTGGGCAACGGTTTCGTCGAGCCCCTGGCGGTTCGAACCGGTGTGCAGAAAACAGCTCGCCCCGCAGCGCGCCAATTCCACAGCGATTGCCTGGCCAATGCCGCTGCCGGCCCCCGTAATCACCGCCACTTGGCCCGCCAAGGAAAGCTGGGCAGAGTTTGCAGAAGGGGACGACATGTATCGGGCGGGCCTCGAACCGAATCCAAAACGTTGGCGGCGACAACTTGTGAGTATAATGAAGGAGCCTATCCGGGACACGCGTCGCCGTTGTCCCCAGCCTTATCCCCTCGGGCACTCCCCATGGCAACCTCGGAAGCTCGGCCCTGGCCAGGGCCGGTGGCGCTCGCATTTCGCGGCTACAACACCACGAACCTCGGCCGCAGCCAAGAGCTGCTGGCTCACCCGGTTTACGGGCCGACGGTGCGGAGCACGCTCCTGCGGGCGTCGCACGTCGCCTCGGATTGTATCCATCGCCGGATCGACCTCGTGGAGCGGGTGGAAGCAGGGCATGAGACCGATCTGGCCAGTTTCGCAGATGCGGTCGCGCTGGTGCTGGCGATGGAGGTCGCGCAGCTTCGCCTGGCGGAGACCTATTTCGGGCTGCGTTGGGACACGGCCAAGCTTTCGTTCGGCTACAGCCTGGGGGAGATCGGCGCGCTGATCGCTGGTGGAGTGTTCGCCTGGGAAGACGCCCTGCGCATTCCCTTGGCCGTGGCCGCCGACTGCGCCGCCCTGGCCGAAGGAGCGACGATGGGGGTGATCTTTACCCGCAGATCGCCGCTCGACCTGCGGCAGATCGAACGGCTGTGCCTCGAGATCAACCAGCGGGGGCACGGGGTGATCGGCATTTCGGCGCAGCTTGCCCCGAACACGGTGCTCGTGATGGGGCAGGGAGACACCGTCGATCGCTTGGGGGACGGCCTCGTGGCCAGTTCCGCCCGGCAGATCCATCTGCGGAAGAACCATGAACAATGGCCGCCGCTGCACACGCCGCTCGTCTGGCAGCGGCACATTCCCAACCGCGCCGCCGAACTGATGCACATGCTGCCCGGCGGCCTCGTGGCGCCGCACCCGCCCGTGTTGTCGCTGGTGACGGGCAAGAAGAGTTACACGGCCACAAACTGCCGCGATTTGCTGCATCAGTGGATCGATCATCCGCAGCGCCTGTGGGACGCCGTCTATGCCACGCTCTCCTCGGGGATCGAAACCGTGGTGCATATCGGCCCCGCGCCAAATCTGATTCCGGCCACGTTCCGGCGCCTGGCCGACAACGTGCTGGCCACGGCCAACAGCGGCCGGCTGAACAGCCTGGGAGTGCGCGCGATCGCGGGGCTGGTGCGGCGGCCGTGGCTCGGGCAGGTGCTGCCGTCGCAAGCCGCGCTGGCGCGGGCGCCCTACATGCAGCACATCGTGCTCGAGGATTGGCTCCTCGCGCAGACCCTGCAGGACAGCGGGGCTCACGGCCGCACGAACGGGGCCTCGACTCGCACCGGCGCCGTCTGAGCCGGGCCTACTTCTTGTCGAGGTCGAAGTCCTTGACGTTCGCCCCAGGCTTCACCTCGTATTCCAGGCCTGAAGTCTCGTACTTCATGTACTTTTCCGGCACCCAGATTTTGCTCTTTCCGCCCATTGCCGGCACGCCGATGGTGCCGTAGACGTTCACCAGGTATTTGCCGGGTGGAATGCCGGCGGTCGAACCGGTTTGGGCGATGTAGGTGCCGTCGGACTTGATCTGGCCCATGGCCGTGGGGCCCGAGCCCACCGGCTGGAAGGTGATGCGGCCACGGGCGTCCGGCGGAGGAGCCTTGCCGCCCACGGTGATCTTCCCGGTGAGCGTGGAAAGGTCGTTGCCGCAGCCGACGAACGCCACCGCGCAGGCCAGCGCCGCAATCGCCGCAAGCGGCCGACGCGGAACGGTTGCAATCATTGAACTCATTCCCTGAATCCCGAACGCCGGAGTTAGTTCAACATCCTTCAACGAACGCGAGGGGTCTAGAAATCGCCAACCGGGGGCTCCACGGGAGCCTGATCCGACAGTCCCGCGTCGCGCGTGCCAAGGGCCCGCATGATGCGCTGGTCGATTCGCTCGCCAATCATCCGCGTCGAGCCGTCAGCGAGCACGAAATTCACTCCGCCCGAGTGATTGCTGCGGAACCCCATGGCATCAGGCCAATAGTCCGGCTCTGGGGTCAGCGGCTTGAGGTTGAGCGGAATGTTCACGCTGCACCAGTCGCCGTTGGCGTAGCACCAGGCGGAGCGCGAGTTGTAGAACGGCAGATCCTCACCGATGATCACCGTTTGCGACGTGCCGTCCACATAGTCGGCCAATCGAGGCAACTTGGCGAAGTTGACCCGCCAGAAGGTGCCGTTGCAGTTGGGCGTGTTGTGGCAGTCGGGGCTGGTCCCCGTATACGGCCCTGTATTTCCCAACTGGGCGTCCCCCAGCACCCCCTTGTAGTTCGGTGTGTTCACGGGACGCGTGCCGAACTCGATCTGATTCGTCACCGGCTTTTTCGCATCGGGATCAGACGGGCAGTTGACCCACGGCAGATTCGCTGCCCACAGCGTGGCGTTGACGGGGTTCAAAATGCCTTTGTTTTCGGTCCAGTTTCCGCGAAAGTCCGCTGAGCTGAAGAGCGCGCCCTGCTCCATCTGCGGCAAGATGCTCACCATCCAGCCTTTGCCCGAGTAACCCGTTACTGTGCCGTTAGCCGACTTAGCTGGGTAATAGTCATTTTGACCCAGAGTAGTACTGGGTGGAAACCCGGTGATGCTCATCGGCACCGTTTTGTTGGCGTCGATGTACAGGTGGAACGCCAGCCCCATCTGCTTGAGGTTGTTCGAGCACTGCATGCGGCGGGCGGCTTCGCGGGCGGCTTGCACCGCCGGCAAGAGCAGGGCGATGAGGATTCCGATGATGGCGATGACCACCAGCAGCTCGACGAGCGTGAAGCCGGTGAGCAACCGACGCCGGGGAACACGGCGACAGCACATGAAGACACCTCGCGCGGGGGGAGTTTGTACCTGCGTCAAACGGCGTGGGCGAGCGGCGGGATTCGGCCCGGTCAGCGGCCCGACGCCGTGGGCAATGGCGGCTGGGGCAAGGACCTGGGTCCGGCAGACACGGCTGGCCGAGGCTGCACGAACCGAACTGTTTGTATAACTGGACGAAGGTTGCGTTGCAATCGAGTTGAGGGCCGCCAGCGATTTTGGCCCTTCCCACGGTTCGCCTGGCGACGGCGGTTCTTGGGCCGCGAGTTGCGTTCGGCAGTCCTTCCAACCTCCTGTGGCGGCGACAATACCGGACCGAGGGGATCACTTTTTCGCCAGCTACCGTTCTTTTTCCAGCCCCCCCATGATAGATTTCCTTAGGGGAGCTCGCCGGGCGGCCCTCGCCCGACGCTCCCCTCGAGAAGAGGCGCAGTTTCCTTTTTGGACGGCGCGCCGATGGGGATCTCCCACGAGGCCGGGCAATTGCCTGCCGATCCGACCTGCTCCCAATCAGCAGGCGCGGAGGAGATCGCTCCCCGTTCCTGCGGCGGCCTCACCGCCCCTTTCCCGAGTCGTCGCGGCCCCAACCGCAGTTCTGACTCGGCGTTCCCGCGCGACGCTTGCGCCCCATGTGCGCGCCCTCACCCTTCCCACCCCGTGTCCCTCGAGGCGGAACTCCCACCATGGCACCTACGGCGGCCAAGCCGATTCAGTCACGTGATTCGGCGACCGTTCGCTTCTGCGGCGATTCCGGCGACGGCATGCAGCTCGCTGGGTCGCAGTTGACCGTCACCTCGGCGCTCGTCGGCAACGACATCGCCACCTTTCCCGACTTCCCGGCCGAGATCCGCGCTCCGCGCGGCACGCTGGCCGGCGTGAGCGGTTTTCAGATTCACTTCGCCAGCCACGAAATCTTTACCCCCGGCGACCAGCTCGACGCCCTGGTGGCCATGAACCCGGCGGCGCTGGCCACCAATCTCGAAGACCTCGTGCCTGGCGGCATCCTGATCGTCAACGCCGACAGTTTCGACCGCAAAGACCTGGAGATGGCCGGCTACGCCAGCAACCCGCTGACCGACGACAGCCTCTCGGCCTATCAGCTCTACCCCGTCGACATGTCGAAGCTGACGCGGCAGGCGGTCGAAGGGCTGGGGATCGGCGTGAAGGAAGCCGACCGCTGCAAGAACTTCTACGCGATGGGGCTGGTCTTCTGGCTCTACGATCGGCCCCTGGAGCCCACGCTCCGCTACATCGACGAGAAGTTCGCCAAGAAGCCCGAGATCGCCGAGGCGAACCGCCGCGCGCTCCGCGCCGGCTTCAACTACGGCGACACGACCGAAATGTTCCCCAGCCACTTTCGCGTGGCGCGGGCCCAGCTTCCCCGCGGCCGCTACCGTAACGTGATGGGCAATCAAGCCCTGGCCATGGGGATGATGGCCGCGGCCGAACTGAGCGACTGCGAGCTGTTCCTGGCCAGCTACCCCATCACTCCGGCCAGCGACATTCTGCACGAGCTCGCCCGCCACAAGAACTTCGGCGTGCGCACGATTCAGGCCGAAGACGAAATCGCCGCGATCACGGCCGCCATCGGCGCGGCCTTTGGCGGGGCGATGGCCCTGACCACCAGCAGCGGCCCCGGCATTGCGCTCAAGACCGAAGGCATCGGCCTGGCGGTGATGACCGAGTTGCCGCTGGTCATCGTGAACGTGCAGCGCGGCGGCCCGAGCACCGGGCTGCCTACCAAGACGGAGCAGGCCGACCTGTTGCAGGCCGTTTGCGGCCGCAACGGCGAATGCCCCGTGCCGGTGATCGCCGCCCGCAGCCCGGCCGATTGCTTCGACGTGGCGATCGAGGCCTGGCGGATCGCCACGCGGTTCATGACGCCGGTGCTGCTCCTCACGGATGGCTACATCGCCAACGGCTCGGAGCCCTGGCGGATCCCCGACGTAGCGTCGCTCGAGCGGTTTCCCGTCGAGCATCCCGGACCGCGCGTGAACGGGCAGAAGTTCATGCCCTACGAGCGCAACGAGCGGCTGGCCCGCCCGTGGGCCATCCCTGGCACGCCGGGGCTCATGCACCGCATCGGCGGCCTCGAGAAACAGGACATCACGGGCAACGTGAACTACGAGCCGGAGAATCATCAGCGGATGGTCCATCTGCGGGCTCGCAAGGTGGCCGGCATCGCCCAGGACATTCCGGAGCAAGAGGTAAACGGCCCGGCTACGGGCGATTTGCTCGTGCTGAGTTGGGGCGGCACCTACGGCGCCTGCGCCACCGCCGTGAAGTCGGCCCAAGAGCGCGGCCGCACGGTGGCGCATGCTCATTTGCGCTACCTCAATCCGTTTCCACGCAATCTCGAAGCGGTGCTCCGCAGCTACCGCAAAGTGCTGATCCCCGAGTTGAACCTGGGGCAGTTGCGGCTATTGATCCGCGGGCAGTACCTGGTCGACGCCGTGGGGCTGAACAAGGTGAAGGGCCGCCCCTTCACGGTGGCCGAAGTCATGGACAAGATCGACGACTTGCTCAAACCGTAGGAACGAACCGCGGAGGCGCGGAGACGCGGAGAATACAAAGAAGTACGATGACGAACCATCAGCCCACGAGCAGCCTGCCCGCGCGAGTCTTGGAGGTTTTCTCCGCGTCTCCGCGCCTCCGCGGTTTGTCTGTTCCGATGAAAGGCGGGTACGAACTATGAGTGACGGTGCAGCGCTCGCGGTGCTTACGGCTAGCGACTTCACGACCAACCAGGACGTCCGTTGGTGTCCCGGTTGCGGCGATTATTCGATTCTGGCCCAGATGAAGAAGGTGCTGGCCGCTACGGGCATTCCCCGCGAGCAAACCGTGTTCGTTTCCGGAATCGGCTGCTCGAGCCGGTTTCCCTACTACGTCGACACCTACGGCGTCCACTCGATCCACGGCCGGGCGCCCGCCGTGGCCACGGGGCTCAAGACATCGCGCCCCGATCTTTCGGTGTGGGTCATCACCGGCGACGGCGACGGCCTGAGCATCGGCGGCAATCACCTGATGCATTGCATCCGCCGCAACGTCGACTTGAACATCGTGCTGTTCAACAACCGCATTTATGGGCTCACGAAGGGGCAGTATTCCCCCACGTCGCTCTCGGGCCAGGTGAACAAGAGCGCTCCGATGGGGGTGATCGACAACCCGCTCCACCCGCTGTCGATCGCCATCGGCTGCGAGGCGACGTTCGTCGCCCGCTCGATCGACTCGCACACCAAGCATCTGGAAACGGTGCTCCGCCGGGCGGCCGACCACAAGGGAACCTCGTTCGTCGAGGTCTACCAGAACTGCAACGTCTTCAACGACGGCGCCTTCGACTACGCCCAGAGCAAGGCGACCAAGGCCGACACCACGATCGAGCTCGAACACGGCAAGCCGCTGGTGTTCGGCAAGAACCGCGACAAGGGGATCCGCCTGAACGGCACCACGCCCGAGGTCGTAGAACTTGCGAGCGGCGTAGGGCATGACGACCTGCTGTTCCACGACGAGCGCTCCCGCGAGCCGACCCACGCCTACCTCCTCAGCCGGATGCGCTACCCCGATTTCCCGGAGCCGATCGGCGTCTTTCGGGCAATCGGTCAGCCGACCTATGACGAGTTGCTCAACCGCCAGGTGGCCGACGCCCAGCGAATTCGCGGGCGGGGCAATTTGCAGGAACTGTTCGAACAGGGAGAAACCTGGGAAATCGAGTAAACCTGGTTCTGCGGTGGCAAGCCGGAGCGGGCGAGCTGGTAGAATTGGGCAAACTCCCTTTCTAACGATTCCTGAAACGTTTCCGGTAAACGATCTTCTGACGCCTGGGCCCAGGCCGATATCACCCCTGCGCACGTTGCTCCGTGCGCAGGCGTCGACTCGTCTCATCGGCCCTCGAGCGCAGGGATCGCAATGCCCATGTCCAGCGTGGAAACCCAACTTCATCACGCGGTGCTGCCGATGCGGGCGGAAAACCCCCAGCCGTGGGTCGACGGCCTGACGATCGGCGAAGTGTTGCGGCGGACGGCCGAGCGGTATCCCGAGCGGTTGGCGGCTTCGTTTGCGGAGTTTTCGCCAACGGTTTCAGGTGGGAGCAAGGTCGCCGCCCCTCACCCCCGGCCCCTCTCCCACGGGGAGAGGGGAGGAATCTATCCCGCCGTGCGGTGGAGTTATGGGGAGTTCTTGCTCGAGGTCGAGCGGGCGGCGCGGGGGTTGCTCGCGCTCGGCATTCAGCCGGGGGAGCACGTGGCAATTTGGGCGCCCAACGTGCCGGAGTGGCTGGCGCTGCAGTTCGCCACGGCCAGCATCGGCGCGGTGCTCGTAACGATCAACCCGGCCTATCGCCCGGCCGAACTGCGCTACGTGCTCGAACAAAGCGATTCAGTGGCGCTGTTCCTCTCGCGAACATTCCGCTCGGCCGACTACCACGAAATTCTGGCCGAGGTCGAGCCGACGCTGGCCGCGCGGACGCCGGGCGTCGCCGGCCAAGTGTTTCCCAAGCTCCGCTGGGTCGTGGGCATCGAAGGGGAGCCCCCCGCCGGCGGCATCTCGTGGCAGGAAATGCTCGAGCGCGGCCGCGCCGTGCCGCAACGGCAACTGCTGAAGGTCGGCGCCGCGCTTCGCCCTGAGCAGGCGATCAACATCCAATACACCTCGGGCACGACCGGCTTCCCCAAAGCCGCCACGCTTTCGCACCGCAACCTGCTTCTCAACGCTTACTACATTGGCGCCTGCCAGCGGCTGACGCATGAAGACCGGATCTGCATTCCGGTCCCCTTCTACCACTGCTTCGGCTGCGTACTGGGCACGCTCGCCGCGCCGGTCTTTGGGGCCGGCATGGTGATGCCGGCCCCGTGGTTTCAACCGCGGCCAACACTCGAGGCGATCGAGCGCGATCGCTGCACCGCCCTCTACGGTGTGCCGACCATGTTCATCGCGATGCTCCAGGACGAAACTTGCGGCGAGCGCGACTTCAGCTCGGTGCGGACCGGCATCATGGCCGGCAGCCCGTGCCCGATTGAAATCATGCGGCAGGTGATCGATCGGCTGAACGCCAAGGAGATGACGATCGCTTACGGCCAAACCGAGGCCGCCCCCGTCATCACGCAAACTCGCGCCGACGATCCGCTCGACCTCCGGGTGGAAACGGTTGGCCAGCCGCTGCCCGGCGTCGAGGTCAAGCTGATCGATCCTTGCACCGGCGAGGAACTGGGCGACAACCAACAGGGTGAGCTGTGTGCCCGCGGCCACGGCACGATGATTGGCTATTATCGTCAGCCCGAAGCCACGGCCGCGGCCATCGACCCGGAGGGCTGGCTGCACACGGGGGACCTGGCCCTGCGGCGGGCCGACGGCTACTACCGCATCACCGGCCGCCTCAAAGACATGGTGATCCGCGGCGGCGAGAACATCTATCCCCGCGAGATCGAGGAGTTTCTCTTCACCCACCCGGCGATCGAACAGGCCTCGGTAGTCGGCGTGCCTGACCCGAAGTACGGCGAAGAGCTGTGCGCCTGGATCAAGCTCAAGGGCTGCGCGGCGGCGACGGAAGACGAGATCCGCCAGTTCTGCCGCCACGGCCTGGCCCACTTCAAGACGCCGCGCTACGTGCGGTTCGTCGAGAACTTCCCGCAAACGGTGACCGGGAAGATCCAGAAGTACAAGATCCGCCAGACGATGATCGAAGAGCTGGGGCTGGTGACGCCGGAAACGGCGTGAGCATGGCGGTCTGCCAGTAGGTCGACGCCCCGCCGCTAGCTGGCCTGGGCATCTCTTCCCCGCGCAACCCACTCCGCCGCCGTCCGCACTTCGACGCGTGGCTGCACCAGCTCGTGCGGCACGAGCGTCGGCCAGTAGGCGTAGACCGGACGCACCGGTCCGCGGGCAGAAACGTAGCCCGCGAGGCCTGCCGGGCCGCTCGTGACCAGCGGGGCGAGCTCGCGTCCGAAGCGTTCGACCGCCGTCCGCCGCGGATCGCGGACGCTGATTCGCAGCGTCACCTCGGGCGGATTGTGCGGCGGCGAGCCCGGCACGCCGTCTCCCGCGCCCAAGCATTCCACGAGCGTCTCCTCGAAGGTCCAGCCCGCGTCGCGCAGACGGGCAAAGACCATCTCAGCGCAGTGGTGGGCACGGCGCACGCAGTCGGCGCCGACGACCAGCAGTTGGCCGCTCGTCATATAACCGTTGCGATAGGCGAGCGACACCTTGTAGTGCGTGGGGGCCTGGCGCCCCGTGGCGCCGCTTACCTGCACGCGGTCGACGCCTGACTCGGCTAGTTCGACCGTCGTGAAGTCGCAATCGACGTCGGGCGTCAGATAGTGGGCTGGATCGCCGATCTCGTAAACGAGTTGGGCCGCCACCGTCTCGCGGCTCACGCGGCCGCCCGTGTCCTTGGGCTTGGCGATCACGGTCGTGCCGTCGCGGGCGATCTCGGCGATCGGATAGCCGACGTGCGCCAGATCGAGGCCGTACCAGTCGCTCAAATAACCGCCGGTGACCTGAGCGCCGCACTCGATCAAGTGCCCGGCCACGCTGCCGGCGGCCAGCCGGTTCCAATCGTCCCAGGCCCAGCCGAACTCGTGGACCAAGGGACCGAGCGTGAGCGAGGCGTCGGCCACGCGGCCGCTGATCACCAGCCGGGCGTCGCCGGCCAGGGCTTCGGCAATCGGCTGCGCGCCGAGATAGGCGTTCGCGCACACCGGCGTTTGGCGCTGAAAATCGAACGCTTGGCCCGTGTCGAGGTGCTCGAAACGGCAGCCTGCCTGCCGCAATTCGGGGAGGCGCTCGAGCAGGTCGTCGCCGGAGACAACGCCGATCCGCGCGCTGGGCAAGCCCGCTGCGCAGAGCACGCTGGCGGCCGCGGCCGCGCAGGCCGGCGGATTCATGCCCCCTGCGTTGGTGATGAGGCGCAGCCCCGGCTGGTCGGTCAGCGCGGGCGCAAGCGAGGCCAAGACTTCGACAAAGTCGGCCGCATAACCGGCGGCGGGATCTTTCTCGCGCTGCCGGGCGAGGATCGAGAGGGTGAGCTCGGCCAGGTATTCGAGCGTCAGGTAATCGAGGCGCACCGCTTCGACGAGCCGGCGCGGCGCCTCGAGCTGATCGCCCAGGAACCCGGCGCCGTTGCCAACGAGCACCGATGTTTGGCGCGGTGACATTGAGGTTGGACTGCAGAGGGGAGCAAGCGAGGTGGGAACGCGGCGCGGTTTGGGAACGCGACGCGTTCCAGGTAGTTGTAACGCACTCGCGGCGCGCGACCAAGTCGCAATTGCGCGTGGCTTTCGTCTCATTCCCTCATGGATATCCCGAAGCAAGCGAGGGAATGCCCCGAACGCCGCGCGCGAAGCGCGTCGAATTCGGCGCTGCGCCTTAACGCTCCCCCGGCCGGTACTTCTCGCGCGCCGCGGCCTGCACGTCGTTCCAGGAGAACAACTCCGGCTTCAAGCGGCGCTCCGAGAGCAGCGGCGCTTGATCGAAGAAATGCGGCGAATCGGGATGACCGCTCGCGCCAAACGGCACGAGGCTGGCGCCGCGCACCCGGTCGCCAAACTCGTAGATCGCCAGGTAGCTCGTGCCCAGCAGGCCGTAGCGCTTGCGCAGCGTGAGCCACCAGGGGAGCCGGTTGAGGGGCGTGTAATACTGCGTGAACACGATGCCCATCGGCCCGTGCCCTCCCAAACAGGGGAGGCTCGGCTCGTGATCGCTGAAGGTCACTCCCAGCAGCTCCGCCGCGTCGGGCTGGCGCTGGATGCGATGAATGTCTCCCCAGGCGATCTGCCAGTCGCCGTAGAGCGCCTCGAGCCGGTTGGCCGCCTTCACCAGCCCGCGAAACCGCGCCGCCGGCTCGCGGGCATACATCGGCCGCATCTGCTCGCCGGGGTAGCCGCTGCCGTAGAGCTCTTCATACCAGGCGGTGCAGAGCGTCGCCTGCGTGGAGTGGTCGGTGATGCGGCCATCCCAGTCCGACAGATGATCGAGGTATTTGCCGACCCGCGCCGCCAACTCCGGCTGCTCGGCTTCGATCACGGCCAGTTCCTTCGTCAAGACCGGCAGCTCATGCCGCGCCCAATACAGCTCGGTGTCGAAGGCGGCTTGGGCCACGTCTTCGAACGTGGCCGCATGCATGCCTTCCAGGATCTCGCGCGAGCGCTTGGCCCGCCGTTTGTCGTCATCGCGCTCCTCGACCATGTAGTGCGGGAAACGCTCGCGCGGCGGATTGTCGGCCGAGCTCGTCGTGAAGGGGGTCGAGTTGCAGTTTTGCAGGTAGTGCGAGCCGGGATTGAGCACGGTGGGCAGGTCGGCGAGCGCGTGCAGCCCATTCCACTCGGTGCGCGGGTCGCTGCCGGCCACCGGCTGGCTCCAATCGAACTGCGGATCGCGCTTGGGGATTGCGCCGTTGTAGACGAACATCGTGTTCCCCTGGCGGTCGGCATAGAGCACGTTCATGTAGTGGAACTGCCCGAGCCCGAGCGCTGCGCGAAACTCTTCGAGGTTCTTGGCCCGGACCATGGCCAGCGTTTGCCGCAGCGGCATGCCGTCGTAAAGGTTCGAGATGCGGGCTGCGAGATACGTTTGCTCGTCCCGCTTTTGCACGATCGGGCCGTGGTGCGTCTTGCGAAAGGTATGCCGCTCTTCGGTCAGCCCGTTGCCTAGCGAAAGGTATGCCGCTATTAGGTCACCCCCTAGCTGCCGATCACGATGAGCGTTTAGGTCCACTCTTCGGCCAGGCGGAAGCAATCTCAATAGCGGTAGGCGATCGGCCTCTCGGGGTCGTCGAACGTCTCCGTCCACACGTCGGCGATGTCGGGCTCGTTCGTGGTGAAGGTCCAACCCAGATGTTCGTTATGGCCGAAGCCGGGGAGCGTGCCGCCGTAGACGGTGGCGCCGATGAAGTTCCAGCCTTCGCCGCTCCGCAGATGCGCTTCGAAAAGCTGCCCGTAGCCGAACCAAGGCTGATGGGGATTGGCCAGCAGAATGGCATGGCCCGCCTTCGTCCGCTGCGGCCCTAGCACCCAGGCGTTCGAGCCGGCGGCCGTCCAAATCTTGCTGTGGCGGCGGGGGAGGAAGTCGTCGCTCAGCCGCGTGTAGCGGAAGCCCAACTCCAGCGCGAGCTGACGCCCCGTGGCAAGCACTTGCCAGGGCTCGAAATGCGTGATCAGCCGAGGCTGTTCTTGTGGATGCGTGGCCAGGTAATAGTTGAGCCCAGCCACAAAAGCGGCGCACAGCCGCTGCAGCTTGGGCTCGAGCTTGGCGAAATCGGCCTGCGAGCGCGGAACGATTTGGAAGCCCCGGTTAAGCAGATCCGAGTTCAGGCCGCCGGGGCCGTAGACCTCGGCATAGCGCCCGAGACCCAAGATGTAGGTGTCTTCCACTTGCCAGAAGTAGTCTTCGGCCTGCGCAAAGGCGAAGCCGAAGAGCGTGCTCTCGTCGTCCTGGCCGTCGATGTGAGGAACGCCGTAGGCGTCGCGATAGATCGTGACGCGGGCCGCTAGTTCGGCGGGGTTCGGCTCGGGTACTCTGGCCGGCTCTTCCGCAACAACCAACGCGCTCCACAGCATTGCCGCGAGCGCAGCGGCAAGCCCCGCGAGGCGAACGAGCAACGGGTGGCGGCCCGGAGAATTCACAGTTCGTTCAAGTCCGCAGGGCGTCCGGCGCCGGCGGAACCGTGCGTTCAGCACCCCAGGGCCTGGAAGATGCCGCGCATGAAGTCAGGCAAGTCGTCGGGCTTGCGGCTCGACACGAAGTGCCGGTCGACCACGACCGCCGCGTCTTGCCATTTGGCGCCGGCGTTGACCATGTCGTCCTTGATGCCGGGGGAGCCGGTGATCTGTACGCCGCGGTAAACGTCGGCCGAGGCGGCGATCCAGCCGCCGTGGCAGATCGCGGCGACGAGTTTCTTCGCCGCGGCGAACTCTTTCACGAGCGACAGCACCTTGGCGTCGCGGCGGAGCTTGTCGGGCGACCAGCCGCCGGCCAGCACCACGCCGTCGAAGTCGGCCGACTTGAGTTCGGCGATCGTGGCGTCGGACACGCAAGGGTAACCGTGTTTGCCGAGATACCGCTGCCCTGTCTTGAGCCCGGCGACCGTCACCTGGGCGCCGGCCTCGATGAGCCGCAGCTTGGGATACCAGAGTTCCAGGTCCTCGTAGGCCTCGTCGACGAAGACCAGGAAGCGCCGGCCGGCCAGAGGAGTGGAAGAGGACATGGCTGCTGTCTCCGCGGATCGCTAGTCACTGCCCCGGTCGAGCCCCGTCGACCTGCAAGGGACGGACCAACATTCTAGGGGCAGAACTCCGCGGAAGTCAGGGGGCGGAGGAGCTGAGCACGAGTGGGCCGCGCCCAGAACCCAACTCGGAGGGGTGGCTGGGGTCGAGTCGCAAGGCGAGCCCCCAGGGAGAAACGGCAGCCCCCGCGGACGCCCTTATTCGAGCAGCGACACGACCCGGCTCCGCCCTTCATCCTCGATGGCCACCTTGTCTTCGCGGGCGAGCCATCCGAGGGCCTGCATGGCCAGGTCGCGCGGCAACCCGCTGGCCTTTACCAACTTGGCCACGCTCTGGGGGCCGTTCTGGTCCAGCACATGCCAGAGAATGCCGGCCGCCTCACCGATTTGGGCCACTGCCGAAGAAACTGCCGTCATCGCACACATGCGGTGCTCTCCACACGTCGAACGGAAAGCCAAGAGTCCGAGCACTGGCCAGCGGGCCGCCTGGCGACGGCCGTGGTCGGTTCAAGGCAACGCTGCGGAAAGATACGCCTGCGGCCGGCGCGGGTCAACCAGCGGAGGGGGAGGGGAAAAAGCAAGGGCCCGGCCGGATTTGCGGGAGCCGGCCGAGCCCTTCAACCGTGAAAAACAGCAGAACCCGAGGTGGGCAAGTCGTCGCCGTACGTTGGCGAACTGGTGACTAAGATTTCACGGCACATCCCGTAAGGGTTTGCAGCGGTCACCACCGCGTGGCCCCGGCCGCCGGATCGACCGGCCGGGCGCCGCTGCTGTGTCTGGAGTAATGCACGCGCCGTGCCAATGGCCTTCTTCGCTGGTTCGGCAACGCCCCTCTTCCTCGCCTAAGTACTGTGCTTTCAAGGCAATCCAAGCAGACCATTTGTGAGAGCGCTCTCGCGAACCACGCGGGCGCTGCCTGGAAGAACTTACAAACCTGCTCCCAAGGCACTTCAATTTGGAAAAACGGTGGAGTTTCGGCGGTTTTGGAACGAAGCCGCCCGCAGCCCCGCCGTTTGGGGAATCGCACCGTCTGAAGCTGTGGTATAGGTGAAGTCTTCGGAACAGAGCTTGTGAGCAGAGCGTCGTTGGCGGACCGCCTCGCCTCACCTAGAGTGCCCGCTTTCCCCAAACGAGCCCCATGAGCGAATTCAGTCGTTACGCGGCAAGCATCCAGGCCGAAACCGCCTTCACTGTGCTAGCCGCCGCCCGCCGCCTCAAGGCCGCCGGCAAGCAAGTGATCGAGCTCGAGATCGGCGACAGCCCTTTTCCCTCGACCCCCGCCGCCGTGGCCGCCGGCCTGCAAGCGATGCAGGCGGGGCAGCATCACTACGGCCCCTCGATCGGCCTGCCCGAGTTCCGCCGGGCCGCGGCCGACTTCGTCCGCCAGGCCTACGGCCTCGACGTCGGCCCCGAGCACGTGGCCGTCGCGCCTGGCGCCAAACCGTTTCAGTTGTTCTTCTGCGAAGCCCTGCTGAACCCCGGCGACGGCGTGCTCGTGTTCAGCCCGGCGTTTCCCACCTACGTGCCGAACATTGCCCGCCGTGGGGCCCGCGTGTGGTTCGCTCCGCTCAAACAAGAAAACGAGTTTCGCCCGTCGCTGGCGGATGTGAAGCACTTCCTCGACAACGACCCGCAGCCCAAGGCGATCTTCCTCAACAGTCCGCACAACCCAACGGGAGGCGTGGCAGCGCCCGAGGATCTGGAAGGAATCGCCAACCTGGTTCGCGGCCGTGGCATTTATATCTTCAGCGACGAGCCCTACGACCGCATGGTGTGGCGCGGGCGGCACGAATCGATCCTCGCCCAGCCCGGTATGATGGCCCAAGGGATGGCCGCCTATACCTTCAGCAAGTCGTATAGCATGAGCGGCTGGCGGCTCGGCTTCGCCGTGTGTGACCCGCCGCTCGCGGAGATGGTAGGCAAGCTCGTGAACACGACGCTGTCCTGTGTTCCCCCCTTCGTGCAGTTGGCGGGGCTCGCCGCGCTCGAGCGCGACCACGAAGAGCGCGACCGCCGCATGGCCTACTTCCGCGCGAGCGTCGAACGGCTCGTGGCCGGGCTCAACCAAGTGCCGCGCGTCCGCTGCTTGATGCCGGCCGGCACGTTCTACGCCTTCCCCTCGGTGGCCGAAATTTGCAACCGCCACGGCATCACGTCGCACGGCCTGGCGATGTACCTGCTCGAAGGGGCCGACGACACGCGCGGCGTCGCCTGCCTGGGGGGCGAGTGCTTTGGCGAAGCCGGCGCAGGCTTTTTGCGGTTCTCTTGCGCCGAGCCGCCGGAGAAGCTCGACCAGGCCGTGGCGTTCTTCGCCCAAGCGATCGAGCGCGGCGACCGCGTGGCCAAGTACCTGGCGGAGCGACCGGCTTATCGCCTGGCCGAGCCCTACGCGTGATTCGCTCCTCCGCCCCCGACTCTACCGCCGCGGCCGAAATACCGCTGCCGCTCCTCATCACCGGTGTCGCCGGGGTGCCGGGCTACAACGCGCTCGCCTACTTTCAGGCCCGCTACCCCGGCCAGGTAATCGGCGTTCGTCAGACCGACAATCGCCGGCTCACGGGCCCGATGATCGAGGCCTGCAACGCGGAAGATCGCGACGCGCTCGCCCGACTCTTCGAGCGGCATCGCTTTGCGGCGGTGCTCGATTGCGCCGGCAACTGCGCGCTCAAGCCGTGTGAGCTCGATCCGGCGATGGCCTGGCGGATCAACGTCGACGGCGTCCGCAACCTGCTCGAGGTCGCGCCGGCCGAGACGCGGCTCGTGCATCTTTCGGTCGATCTGGTGTTTTCCGGCCTGCGCGACGGCAGCTACGTCGAAACCGATCCAACCGACCCGGTCACCGTTTACGGCCGCACGATGGTGGCCGCCGAAGAAGTGCTGCTTGCCGCGCGGCTTGACGCCTGCATCCTGCGGATTTCGCTGCCGATGGGAGTGAGTTTCAACGGCCACGCGGGGGCGATCGATTGGATCCAGAGCCGCTTCAAGCACGGCCGCCCGGCGACCCTCTACTTCGACGAGATTCGCACGCCAACCTATACGGATTGCCTCAACCGGCTGTGCGAACGCGCACTGGCCGGAGAGGGGCCAGGCGGCCGGCCGCTGGCCGGCGTCTATCACGCCGGCGGGCCGCGGCGGCTCAGCCTGTTCGAGATCGCCCAGGTGATCAACCGCGTCGGGGGCTACGACCCGAAGTGCCTGATGGGCTGCCCTCGCGCCGCGGCCGGGCCCATGCCGCCGCGGGCGGGCAATGTGGCGCTCGACTCGAGCAAGCTCATTGCAGCACTCGGGGCCGATCCATTCGATCCCTGGCCCCTCGACGAAGAATTCGTGCCAACGCACGCCGATTGGCATCACGAG
The DNA here is from genome assembly GCA_044221365.1 of Pirellulales bacterium. Classification (GTDB taxonomy): domain Bacteria; phylum Planctomycetota; class Planctomycetia; order Pirellulales; family JBGAPH01; genus JBGAPH01. The sequence goes on along the minus strand of JBGAPH010000018.1, from coordinate 87,290 downwards.
CGCAGCGGCTTCCGCGGTTCGCGCGGGTTGCTGGCGGAAGTGCTCTATCGCAATCCGGCGCGGTGGAAGGGATACTAGCGTTCTGTCACAGGTTTTTTTTCGGTCCGTAGGACCGCGGAGCAACGATCCAGCGAGCCGCCGGGCCCCGGTGACGAGCTCGTTCGGGGCGGCAGCGGCAATCACTACCACCTTGTCGCGGAAATGATTAGCGTATCGACGACGGCTCGCGTCGCTTGAGCGCCGACTCCCTCATCGCCCGGTACGGCGGGGGTGAACCCCGCCGCTCGCCAACCAAGCTCTAGCTGTGACGCAGCACTAGCGTCTTTGCCGTCGCGTCGATTCCCGCGCTCGCCCTCGGAAGCCGCCTGCCCCATGCCCTCGCTTGCCGCTCCTAAAGGCGCCGAAGAGCTCACCGCGGAGTGGCTCACCTTCGCCTTGCGCGAAGGAGGCTCGCTGAGCGACGCCGCGGTCGCCGATATCCACGTACAGCCCTTGGGCACGGCCGGAGTCGGCTTTCTGAGCGGTCTGGCCCGCGTCGAGCTGCGCTACGACCGGCCAGCGGCCGCAGCGCCGCAGTCCCTCGTGGCCAAATTCCCCGCGGCCGGCGACACGCGCGAGCTCGGCGACTCGCTGAACGCCTACGAGCGTGAAATCCGCTTCTACCGCGAAATCGCCCCCCGCAGCCCGGTCCGCACGCCGCGCTGCTACGGCACGACGCTCGATGTCGACCAGGGGGCCTTCGTGCTGCTGCTCGAAGACGGCACTCCGTGGCGGGCAGGCGATCAGGTGCGCGGACTCACGCAGCAGGAGGCCGAAGAATGCCTGCGCACGATTGCGCCGTTCCATGCCCAGTGGTGGCAGTCCGCTGAGCTCGAGCACCTCACCTGGATGCCGCTCGAGAACATGGACTTGCTGACGCTGTTCGACCAGAATTGGCCGACGTTTCGCGCGCGGTTCGCCCCGGAGCTCACGCCGGCTGAGATCGACGTGGGCGAGCACCTGTGCCGGCACGGGGCGCTGTTGCTCGAACGCATCGCCACCCGGCCTCACACGTTGGTCCATTGGGACTACCGGGCCGACAACCTGCTGTTCGACGACGGCTCGACCGAGCGGCCGGTCGTGGTGCTCGACTGGCAGCTCACGGAGCGAAGCGTGGGGGCCTACGATGTGGGCCGGCTCCTCGGCGGCAGTTTGCGCGAGAAAGAGCCCGACTACCGGCGGCTCGTCGCGCTCTGGCGCGCAGAACTGGTAGCCCTCGGAGTGCAGGGCTACCAGCCGGCTGACGCCTGGGCCGACTTCCAGCTCAGCCTGCTGACGCTGCTCTACAACCCGGTCTCGTTCTTCAGCATCTGCGAGCAGTCGGGCAAGCGAGGGCGCGCCCTGATGCACGCCATGGTCCATCGGCTGTTCCACGCCGCCGTGGCCTGCGACGCCGTTGCGGCGCTAACCGCCGGCTAGAACTCTTCCCGGCGCTGGCGTTCTCGTCAGCTTGCCCAAGTCGCATGGCCCCGCGCCGGCGTTCTTGGTAAGGTTGGCCGGCCGAGGGCCAAAAACGGCCCGGCCGCTGCGCGTTCGGTCCGTTGGCCTGCACCTGCTGTTGGAATGCTCGACTCGACTTGGCCCGACGGCGTCGATCTGCTGTCGACACTCCTGTTCCTCGCCGTGGTGCTCCTCGCGCCGGCGCTCGGCTACGTGTTCATGGTCGTCGACTACCGCGCCTACTTGCGCTCGCTCCGCCGGGCGCTCGTGCGTGTGTCGGGCGCAGCCCGCGATCCCTTCGCGGTCTGGGCGCGGCGGGAAACGCCGGCCTGCCTGGCCGCCTTCGGCCTCCACCGCGACTGCACGGAAGACGAACTGCTCGAGGCCTACCGGCTGCGGGTGAAAAAGCTGCACCCCGACCGCGGGGGGGACCAGCGGCGTTTCCTGGCCCTGCAGCGGCAGTTCGAACAAGCCAGCCGCTACATTCAGCGAGAACGCTAGGTTCGCGCGTGCAGGGTCTTAGGCATCGCCCCAGCGCAGCCCGTGCGATCGGCGCCGCCTCCGGCAAAGCTGAGATAGAATTAGTCGGAGGAAGGTGGCGCCGCTGGGGCAGTGCTGGGCGTTTACCCCCCTCCTCGGCTGGTCGTCAAATCGCCCGCGGTTTGCGGCCCCAAAAGCTGGCCCGAGAAACTGGCTGCAAGCTAGAATACGGCGAGTTCTTGGTTTACATTCCGCGGCTGCTGCGGCGCGCGTTCGCCCAGGTCGACATGCCCCCTGAATCCTCGCCACCTCCCGCAGGCGTCTGGCTGCTCGTCGGCCAGGTGGATGAAACGGGGCAGCTTCGTCAGATTCCGCTGCAAGACAGCCCGTTTCGCATCGGGCGGCGGCCGGATCTGCACTTTACGATTCCCTGCCGCAGCGTGTCGAACCAGCACGCCGAGATCACGATCCGCGGCGACGCGATCGATGTCGTGGATCTCGGCAGCACGAACGGCACCTACGTCAACGGCGTCCGCATCAACTCGCGGCAACGGCTGACCGAGGGAGACTTGGTGCAGTTCGCCAACGCGGCCTTCCGCGTGGCCCGCACCGTGGACGCGGAGAGCCAGAACCTGCAAACGGTCACGGCCGACACCTGCTCCCAGGCCCTCGTGCTCGTGCGGTTCGACAAGCTGATGAGCGACCGCGCGGTCATCGCCCACTTCCAGCCGATCGTCGAGTTGGAAGGGAGCCAGTCGATTGGCTACGAAGTGCTCGGCCGCAGTCAGGTGGCCGATCTCGAAACGCCCTACGCGCTGTTCAACGCCGCGGCGCAGTTGGGGGTCGAAGGGGAGCTCAGTCGGCTGTTTCGCGCAGCCGGCATGATCGCCGCGCAGGAGCTGCCTGCCCCGGGGCACGTGTTCTTGAACACGCATCCCGTGGAGCTGAACAACGTCGAGCAATTGGTCGATTCGCTCTGGGAGTTGCGGCGGCTCGCGCCCCAGCGGCCGGTGACGCTCGAGATCCATGAATCGACCGTCACGAGCGCGGCCTCGATGGCCGAGTTGCGGGCACGGCTCGACGACCTGAACATCGGCCTCGCCTACGACGACTTTGGCGCCGGCCAGGCGCGGCTCGTCGAGCTGGCCGAGGTGCGGCCCAACTTCCTCAAATTCGACATGGGGCTGACCCAAGGCATCTCCGAAGCCTCGGCCCCGCGGCAGCAAATGCTGGAAAACCTGGTGCGAATGACCCGCGAGCTCGAGGTGCAGCCCTTGGCCGAAGGCGTGGAAAACGCGGCCGACGCCGAAACCTGCCGGCAGATGGGCTTTCTCTTCGCCCAGGGGTACTACTTCGGCCGGCCCGGCCCAGCCGCTTTTTGGGCGGCGACGGCCGACGTGTGCGCTTCTTAGCGGGCGACCTTTGCCCGCGAGAGCAGCCGACCCAAGCCACTCGCGCTGCGCTTTACGCCGCCTAGGCCAGCGACCAATCCCGCGATTGTCAGCAGGGTCAAACTCGTCGGCTCCGGTACGGCCGCGGCGGCCGGCGTGGCGCCGAATTGCGTCTTGAGGATGCCGAAGTCGTCGAGCGTCACCTGGCCATCGCCGTTCAGGTCGCCGCCGGCAAGGTTGGCCGACTTGCCGAAGTTTGACTTGAGCACCCCAAAATCACTCAGGTCGATGGCGCCGTCGCCCGTGGCGTCGCCGGGGGCCGGCGCCACGGCCAGCCCCGAGATTCGCAAGCTCACGCTGGCCACGCCCTCGAGCAGCGTCTCGTCGACGCTCGTGAGCCATGGCAACCGAATCGCCGGCCCCATGCCCACGAGTTGATAAGAGCCCGGCGTGGTGGTGTCGTTCTGGAGCGCCTGTCCGGCTAGATCGAGCCGCGACTGCACGCCGATCGCCAATTCGCGCCGCACCAAGCTGCCGTCGACGCTGGTGAGGATGTCCGGATAGAGCCCCTTGAGCACATTGAGCATCGTGGCCGCGGTGATGTACTTACCGAGCGTGTCGAACCCAAGGGTGAGATGGCCATTGACGTCGGCGGAACCGGCCAAGCTGCCAACAGTCTGCCCCGCGTCAAAGGCGCCGCCGGTCACCGCAATGGCGTCTGGCGACGACAACTGCAGCGATAGGTCGCGCAGCGCCACGTCGAACGCGGCGTTTTCGAGCGTGCTGGCGGGAAACGTGCCCACCTCATCGGGCAAGGGAATGGCGGGCAAATCGCGCGGACCTGCCAGGGTCATCCGTCCCCCGAAAACTGCAGCGGCCTGCCCGGGGAGCCCTCCCACGCCGGGGCTCAAGGGCTCGGCAAAGGGGGAGACCTGAAGCGTATCGAGCTCGGCCAAGCGAAAGCTCGTGCTCTTCAGGGGCTCGGAGACCGGCAGCGCTCCATCGAGTCCTGCCGACAGGCTGCCGGGACGCTGCTCGACCAGCTCGAGAGGTTCGCCCAACAGATCCAGCGTGCCTGCCAAGCTGCCGACGCTGAATCCTTCGTGAATCTGGGCCAGGAACTCGGCCGGCTGCGCCACGCGCACTCCCACCGACAGCAGCAAAGAACCAAATCCGAAGCCCACCAGAAACCGGGAGAGGCCGCCCATCGTTCGTTGCCTTTTGAATTGCCACGGCCATCGCTCACGCGATCTGCCGGAAAGACTGCTGGCCCCCGGGGAATTCGCTCGACCCGTTGTAGCACCGCCTGCCTAAGTTTGCCAGTTTATGGGAGAATTGGGCGGCTTTTGCGCGTGGCGACGCGGACGGCGTGTGGCAGGGCCTGGAGCAAACAGGCTTTCGATCTGCCTGGGCAGCGTCTGCGGCTTGCCCCCGCCGCCATGCCTTGGCACAATCGCGTTCCCTTGTGGTCATTGCAACCTGCTCGAAGTCCCAGCCGCACACCGCACATGTCCGACCCTTACTTCCAAACTCGCTTTGCCGAGCGCATTGGCGGGGCCAACTATGGCCGCGGCACCGAGATCTATAAGTTTGAAAAGATCAAACGCGCCAAGCGCAAGGCCCTGGCCGACCATCCCCAGCGGAAGCTGATCGACTTCGGCATCGGCGAGAACGACGAGATGGCCCCGCCGAGCGTGAGGGCGGCCATGGCCCGCGAGATCGACCGCCCTGAGAATCGCGGCTACGCCGACAACGGCATCCTCGAGTACCGCCAAGCGGCCGCCCGCTTCATGCGGCGGAACTTTGGCGTCGAGCTCGATCCGGCCCGCGAGATCAACCATTGCATTGGCTCGAAGACGGCCCTGGCCATGTTGCCGGCGGCCTTCATCAACCCGGGCGATGTCACGCTGATGACGGCGCCCGGCTACCCCGTGGCCGGCACGCACACCAAGTACTACGGCGGCGAGGTGCATCGCCTGCCGCTGCGACGGGAGAATGACTTCTTCCCCGACCTCGCCGGCATTCCGGCCGACGTGCTCCGCCGGGCGAAGCTGCTCGTGCTCAACTACCCCAACAGCCCCACGGGCAAGGTGGCCACGCGGGCGTTCTACGAACGTGTTGTCGAGTTTGCCCGCGAGCATCGGCTCGTCGTGGTGCAAGACGCGGCCCACGTCGTGCTGAGCTACGAAGGGGAGCCGCTCTCGTTCCTGCAAGTGCCGGGCGCCCGCGAAGTCGGCGTGGAAATCCATTCGATGTCGAAGGGCTTCCACATGATCGGCTGGCGGCTCGGCTGGGTTTGCGGCCACGAGAAGATCGTGCAGGCCTTCGCCGACATCAAAGACAACAGCGACTCGGGCCAGTTCATGGCCATCCAGCGGGCCGCGGCGGCCGCACTCGACGACGAGGCGATTCCGAAGCAGGTGCGCGAGAAATATCGCCGTCGGCTCGAGAAGCTGGTCGCCGCGCTGAAGACGTGCGGCTTCGATTGCCGCGTGCCGGGCGGAACCTACTTCCTCTATACGCCCGCGCCGAAGGGCGTGGCGGGCGGCCCCAAGTTCGAAAACGCTGAGGCCGCCAGCCAGTATCTGATCACGGAGCACTCGATCTGCACAGTGCCGTGGGACGACGCGGGGCCGTTCCTGCGCTTCAGCGTCACCTACGAGGCGGCCGACGCCGCCGCCGAGGACAAGCTGATGGCGGAGACCGCCGAGCGACTCGGGAAGCTCAAGCTCGAGTTCTGACGGACGGCGATTCGCCGTTTAGTACCCGTAGTAGTACGATCCGGGCCAGCCGCCGTAGTAGCCGAAGCCGGAGCCGTAGACCCCCGTGCTCACGCCGATGCCATAGTACGGCGAAGGAACCGGCTGGTAGTAGTAATACGGGTTCCCCACCGCGTAACCCGGATAGCCCCAGGCCACGCCGGGGTAGCCCCAGCCGTAGCTCACCGTGCGTGGCACGCCGTACGAGCCGTAGCCATAGCCGTAGGAGCGCGGGTAGTAGCCGCCCACGCGGACGCCGGTGTAGCCGTAGCCGGGGCGGTAGTAGGGACGCCCGGCCCACCTTCTGAAGGGCGCCGCGTCCGCCGCACTCGCCAGGGCCAGTCCAGCCAACACCACGCACGCCATCAGCAACCGGTTCATCGCTCTTCTTCCAGCAAAAATGCCAGCCCCAAGCCCCGGGGAACGTTAAGTGCATTATCCGTTCCGGGAATGCGGGCCGCAAGCAATACGGCCAGAAGAGGCGCCCAGCGCGGCGCTACGCAAAAGAAGAAGTCCGAGCGGCTGACAGGCTAGCGCCGCAGAATGATGCCGGCTGCGCCGCCATGCGTGGCAATCGCTGGCACGTCGCCCCCCGGCGGAGCGGCAAAGGTTTGCTGGGCGATTAGTTGGCCGTGCTCGTCCCAGCGTTGCCAGTGTCCCACCGGCGTGCCATGGCGATAGCTCCCCTCGGTCCGTTTGCCGCCGGCGGGGTGCCAGACGATCCAGTAGCCTTCCTCGCGGCCGAACTCGAACGTGCCGAGGCCCTGGCGGCGGCCATCGGCATAACGCCAGGTCCATTCGCCGTGGCGCAAGGGTTCGGTCGGCTCGTCGACGACGCGACTGAGCCAAGCGCCGCCCCACCAATCGAAGCTGTGCTCGGCAACCGGTTCGGCGGCCAGCACCCAGCCCGACACGCTTGGCTGCCCCGCTGGCACGGCGGGCTCGTAAACGTCGACCCGGCGGCCTTCCACCCATTGCGTGGCTGCAGGACGAGCGCGCAAGCGCTCGGCGCCGTGGAGGCGGCCGTCGCGGTAGTGCGCTTCGCGCAGCACCGTGTTGTCAGGCAAATGCCAGACGCAGCGGCCATGGAGCCGGCCGGCTTTGAGTTCGAGCCTGGCGACAAGCCGGCCCTGCGCGTCGACGATGGTGCAGGGCCCCTCCGGCACGCCCGCGTCGAGTGTGAGTTCTGCCCGGAGAGGCGCGGCGAAGCCTGCGCCCAGGACCTCGCGGACCATCGGCGACGTTTCGCTCAGGTAGTGGCGAATCCACACGCCGTGCGGATGGTCGTGGACGTAGCGTCCCTCGGCCTCAACGCGGCCTTGCACGTCGCGCAGCGCGACTTTTCCGTCGGCTGCCGGCGCCTGCTCCTCAGGCGGAGCAACTCCAGTCGGGGCTTCTGGCGCCGGCGACGCAAGGGGTTCCCCAGGGGCTGGCGGCTCGGCCGGCGTCGACGTTTCGGCGTCTTCCGCCGCCGGCTCACTGCTGATGGCCTCGGGCAGAGGCTCGTCCGGTACGGGTTCGTCCGAAAGTGGTTCAGCCTCGACGGGCGCTGGTTCCGGCACGGCCGGTTCGTCGGCGAGCGCCGGCGGGCTCGACCAATCAGGCTCGACGCCGAGCACCGGCCGGGCGCCAGGCGGCGCCGCTGGCGGAATCGGGGCTGAAGCAGGCGGCGAAGTCGCAACCGGCGTCAGCACCATTCGCGGCCGCAAGGCGCCGAAGGTCAGCCGACGCACTTCTGGTTCCGCAGACGCGACCGCGGGGCGCGGGCGGGTAGTCGTCAAACGCCGCGGTCGGCCGTCCGGTTCGTCGATCAACCCGAAGTCGGCCGGAATGTCGCCACGATGCGCCGGCCCAGCTTCAAGCGACTCACTCGGCGTGTCTTGTTCGATGACCGCCTCGAGGGCCTCGGCATCGAACAAGTAACCCGAAAGAACCGGCGACTGGCCCTGCGCCCCGGAGACCGGAGCGAGTGCGGCCAACAGCAGCCCGAACCTGGCGGCGCTACGTCCAAAACCCAGCGGCACGGCCCATCCCCCTTTGGCCACGGCGATTGATGGAAGCGCCGCCAGTCTGGTCTAGCGAATCACCGACGGCTCGGCCAACTGCTTCTTGAGCGCCTGGAGGTCGGGCAGGGGCACGTCTTCGACCGGCTTGATCGCGGCCGTGTCGATCGGCTCGGGAGCGGCCTCTTCTGCGTGTGCCTGCTCAGTCTCGGGCGCCGAGAAGTCATGCACCACGGTCAGCCGGCCGTCGTCGCGCCACGAGGACCACAGCCCCACTTGCTTGCCGAGGGCGAAGCTGCCGATGCACTGCCGGTGGCCGTTGGCATGCCACCAGATCCAGCGGGCGTCGGCCAGGCCGTCGTTGAATTCGCCGCGGGCCATCGCCTGGCCGGTGGGATACCACCAGACCCAGCGGCCCGTTTGCTTGCCGAGCTGATACTTGCCGCGAGCCAGCCGCTCGCCGTTGGGGTGCCAGTACATCCATTCGCCATGGCGGAGCGCGGGGGAGGATTGCTGCGCGGCGCTGAGCACCACCTCACCATCCCACCACTTGTACTGTGCGCGCTCGATCTTGCGGGGCCGCAACTGCCAGCCTTCGGCCTTCTTCTTGCCGGGGCCGTACCAGGTCATCTCCTTGGCCAACTCGTGCCCGGCGACGTAGACGATCTTCGAAACGACCTGTTGCTTGGCGTTGAGTTCGATCAGCTCGTTGTCGAGCTGGCCGTTGTCGAAGGTCGCCTCGCGGCGCATCTGGCCGTCGGGATACCACCACGTCGAGCGGCCGTGCCGCTGGCCGTCCTTGAATTCCCACTGGCAGGCCATGCGGTCGCGGGCGTCGTACACCGTCCACGCGCCGTGCAACCGGCCGTCGCGAAGCTGAAACTCCGCCCGGAACGGCCGTTGGAACTCGGCGAAGAGCGGGTCGGCGAACATCTTGCCTTCGTCGGGCTTGTACCAGCGGGTCCAGTTGCCGGTGTGCCGGCCCATGTCGAACTGGCCGCGGCCAATGACTCCGCCCTTCTCGTCGAACATGACCCAGGGGCCATGGTTCACGTAGTTGCGGTCGGCGTCGAGCGTCACATGCCGCTCGATCTTGAGCGCGAGGCTGGGATAACGCTCGCGGACCATTTCGGTGTCGCCGTCGTTCTCGCCCTCGTTCGCGGCCGAGACATCGGCCTCGTCGGTCGGCGCGATCGGCTGGCCGGCCTGCGCGTCGTCGAGCAGATCGGGGATCTCGCTGGCCGGCGCCGGCGGCACGTCGGCCGCATCTTCGGCCCACGCGGGGCGAACCAGGCCGGACATCAGGCAGCCCGCCAGCACGGCCCCACCGGCGAACTTCTTGTAGGCAACGTCGAGACGCATGGCGACAAACTCCGAGTCGAGAACTGGTCGTTCGGCGACGAATCCGCGCTGCTGGCATTCTCGAGGCGGGCGCAAAAGCCTGCCCGCACGGTCGTCATAACCTGTACCATCGGCGCGCACGGCACGTCCGACACAGTTTTTGTCCGGGGGTTGGCGAGGTAGAGACGATTCGACTCGGGCAACTGGGAAGGGAGGAGGAGGTGCGAAATGCGACCAAACGCCGCATCTTCACCCAACCCGAGACGTCTGCCGTCCCTCAACCCCGGCCCCTCCCCCACGGGGAGAGGGGAGAAGGGCGCATAAAAAACCCGCCGATGTCGCCTTGTGCAGGCGTCCGTCGACGGGCCATCACGAACCGGTCCCACGAGTAGACCAAGTTCGCGTTCTTGTGTTGACGAGCCCACCACAGGGGGCAGAACTGGATGGGCTCGCTTGGACTGGCGACTTTCGTCATCAGCCGAAAACAGCGAGATGCACGTGCCGTGCCAGACGCTCTTGCGCCGCAGAACCGCTCTGAATCGCCGCTTCAGCCTCGCTTTCTGCTTGCCGCGCAACCAACTCGCTATCACCCTGGCAGCCCACCGCTCATGTAATTCCCCGCTCTCCCCGTGGGAGAGGGGCCGGCCGTGCGGGCAAACCAGCGTTTGCCGACCGATTTCCCTGGCGCCGGTTCGCTTGCTCCTGCTCGTAGTCGAGCCCCAGCCGCTGACTCCACGTTTGGGGAGAAAGCACCCCCGCCTCGAACGCGATGCGATGCGCCTCAGACTCCTTGAGCAGATCGCGCACGTGCAGGCTCGGCCGCCCGACCTGAATCTCCACCCGTTGCCGCACGTCGGCCGGCAATCGCCCGGCCGCCACCGCCTGGCCGATCACCCGCCACATCACGGCCAGGTCGTGTTGGGCCTGCTCCGCTTGCAAGCGGTCGAACATCTTGATCGCCGGCCCCTCGGCCACCATGGTCGAGGCGAAGTTGGCGTTCGATGCGTCCGAGGTGAGCATGAACTCCGGCATCACCAGCCGGCTGGCGATTGCCCGCAGCTCGGCCTGCAACACCTGCACGAAGCGTCCGGCGTCGATGCCGGCGGCCGGGAAGTCGTAGTCGACCGCGGCGTCGACGTCGAGGATCGTGCCGGGCTCGATTCGTTGCGAGTATTGCGTGCGGCCGCTGGCCGACACCGCCGTGTGATCGGCCTGCCCGGCCACGAACTGCTCGACGGTCGAGCGAGTCCGCCGCTGGTGTTTTCTTACCAGCGCAATCGCCGACTGGATTTCAGCCACCGCGCTCATGTTGCGGAGCAGCTTCTCGGCCCGCCGCAGATTCTTTCGCACCGGGTAGAACAGCGGCAGCCCGCGCTTCACATTGCTGTCGACGCCCAGCTTGCGGTGCTGGATCTCCGCGGCGTCGACCGGTTGGCCGTCGACGTAGTAGACGAGCCGGCGCTCGACGTCGCGCGGATCGACGCCAATGCCGAAGCTGGCGCTCGGATCCCCCGCCAGCCGGGCGGGCGTCGCTACCTGCCCCGGCTCGACGAAGCGCAGCTCGAGTTCTCCGGCCGCCGTGGCAAAGAAGCGGAGGAACGCTTCGCCGTCGCGGTCGAGCCGGCGCACGATCTCCTGCTGCCGATGGGCCCAGGCGGTCCGCTCGAGGAATTCGTCGAGCGTGCCTTGCACACGTGCCAATACATCGGCGGCAACAGCCGCGCCCTTGCGCGGCGCAGCGCGATACGTATGCCCGGAGCCGACGATGTAGCTGATGCGGTTCTCATGGCCGTTGATGGCGAACTCGTTGGTCGCCGCGAGCGCCCGGCACTGCCCACGAATTTCGGTGAGTTGCGCTTCGCCCAGCGTCGGGTCGGCGGCCACGCGTCCGCCCGCCGCGCCGGCGACCGGCAGCCAGGCCAACCCCTCGGCGTCGTCGAACCAGGCCTCGCGCGGATCGACCAGGCTGTCCCACAACGAATCGAGGGCTTCGCGCAGGCGCTGTTGGACGGGCAGGGACATGGGAGGCTCCGGAAATCAAATCGGGGACGCGTTTGAAACGATGGGGCGCGCGAGGGTCGCGTGGTGTAAGAGGTCCGGCGCGTCGCCATTCACCCCACCAGCGTCAACCGTTCCCCCAGGCCGTCCCGCGGCGTTTGGGTTGCCGCGAGTTCTTCGGCCGCCAATCGCACCGCCATTTCCAGGGCGTCGGGGCCGTCGTCGTGGTCGCCGGTGGGGAAATCGCGCAGTTGGTCCACGAGCTGCTGGGTCGACACCGAACCCGCGCGGAAACGCAGACGGCCTGCCGAAAGCAGCGGCCCCAGGCGGCGAATGCGCACGAGCTTGCTCGCCTGGTTGTCGAGCGCCGCCAGCCGCGCGCCGTGCAGTCCGCGGCGCGTGAACTCGGCGGCCAATTCGCCGCACAGCAATTCTTGAAACTGTGTCGCCTCGACGCCGAACACCTCGGGGCGGAACCGCAGCCAAAGCTCGACGCCGTCGGCCACGATCCGCGGCGTCGGCCGCCGCGCCAGATCCGCCTCGACATACAGTCGCCCGGCCGCGTCGACCGCGAGCAGCACAAAGGCCGAGTAGTCCCCCAGGCGGCCTTCGCGTCCCTTGCTGGGGTCGAGCGCCATCACGCGCACCTGCGCGTCGCGCGGCCACTCATGGAACCACAGGTCGCCGTCGAAGTACGAATCGGGAAACTCACATTCCTCTGCGCCCAGCGGCCGCCCTTGCATCTCCCGCTCGAAGGCCACGCGCCCCGAGTTCACCTGCATGCACATCAGCGAGTAAAGGTCGTCGCGGGCCGGCCAGAGCAACTCGGCGCCTTCGTCCATCGCGGCGCGGTTCGTCATGTAAAAGCGCTTGGCGGCCGCCAGCCGATTGCGGCGGTCGAGGTCGCAGTAGATGCCCCGCCAATCGTCCCAGAGAGCTTGGGCGCTGGGCCACGCGAGCACGGCTGGAAACACACGCGCGATCCAGCCGGGGACATTCGCGAGTTCGGCGGCCAACGCCTCGCGGTGCAACGCCGTGCCGAGATGTACGATATTCGTGCCTTTATCGCCCGCCTTGAGCAGCATGCCGTGGAACCAGGCCCGCAGCCGCGACCGCTGTTCGGCCGCCAGCACCTGCCGGTCGTTTTGCAGATCATCGCAAACGATGAGCGACGGCCGGTGCGGCCCGTGCCGGCGTCCGCGCAACCGCTGGCCGACGCCAAAGGCCTCGATCGCCACGCCGCTGGGCAGCACGATGCCGGTCGCCCGCCAGGTCGGGCCGCGCCCCGCCGCCGCGGGATACTCCTCGGCCAGCCGCTCGTTCTCCGTCAGCTCCGCTTTGATGTTTTCGAGATGGAGCGCGGCTTGCTGCCGCGTGTCGGAGACGATCCAAACGTAAGGCTCCTCGAGTTCGAGCGCGGCATACAGCACGTAGGCCAGCGTGACGAGCGTCGACTTGGCGCCCCCGCGCGGACCAACGACGTTGAGCAGGAGGCCGCGCTCCGTGTGCCCGCGTTCGAGCTCCGCCGCCAGCCACTCGTGCATGGCGGAAGGCGCGCAGCGCAAATGACGCGGTAGAAAGGTTCGCGCCCACCGCAAGAAGCGCTCGCCCGGCGGCAGCGCCGTCTCCGCCGCCCGGCGCTCGCGGTTGCGCCGTGACACGAGCTGCGCCAAGTTGCGCGCCAGGCCGGCGACCACCAGCGGCGACAGCCCGCCAGGCTCGGTGTGCAGTTGGAGGGTCACAGGCAGTCCTTCGTGCTTGCGAGGAGTGCATTGTTCCGCGGATTGTCAGCCAGCTTACGCCGGCCGCTCGCCGGGGCCGTTGGTTGAAGGGGCAACTGGGGGGCGCTGATGCTCGTCACTTTCCGTCGCGCGGCGTCAGCTTGCGGCCCAGCTTCGTGAGCGCCGCCTGCACCCGGCGGCGGTCTTCGACGGACTGCACCTCGTTGCACACGACGTCGGCCACTTGGCCAAGGATGTCGGCCAGCCGCTCAGCGGTGATCGAGGTCGCCGCCCGGCTGCCGTAGCGCTCGGGGAACATTCGCTCCAAAATCCAGGCCGACGCCCGCCAGTTCTTCTTGCCGCCGGTTTCGATGTTTGTCAGATGCACCACTTCGAGCTGTGCCTCGGCCCGTCGCAACCGCGTGGCGAACGCGGCGTCGCGGCGGGCATGGCGGCGAATCGTCTCGGGGGAGCACTCGACGTACCGCGCCGCCGTTCGCCGCGAGCCCCCGACCGCCACGATGGCCGCGATCTCGCGCTTCTTGAATTCGTCGAGCTTTGCGGCCATGCAAGCGCCAGGTGCTAGTGCGAAGGAGACGGCCGAGTTCAGACGGGAGCGCTTGCGCCGCACCGCGGCGGTCCCAAGTACTCGAACGAGGCGATCGTGCGGCCGGGGGCGCCGCGATAATTGTGAACGAACGTCGGCCGCCGCCGGCTGCCCGGCTTGCGCAGCGACACCGTGCGCCACCGCGGGGAGCGGCTGCAATGCGCCACGATGCTGGGGTGCGCGGCCGCCAAGTTCATCCGCAGTCCCTGCGCGAGATACTCATCTCCCACGCACTCGGCCAATCGCAGGCCGATTCCCAGCCCTTGATAGTCAGGAAGCGCCACCAGCCGGGTAATGCGCCAGTGGCCCCGACGGCCGATCACCGGCAGCGTGGCGCAAAAGGCGATGGGCTCGTTCTCCCAGGCAGCCAGGTAGCACCTCGCAGACCGCGCCAGTTCGCCGCTCAAATAGTGATGACGCGCGAAGCCGCGCCACAGCTCGCGCCGGCACCGCGCCACTTCCAATTCGATCGGCGGTCGCCGAAGCCCCCTCCCGGCGACGCGGCCCGTCGCCATGTCGATCGTCCAGTCAGGCTCGAGCCACGCAGCCACATCGTAGTGGCAGGTCACCGCCACGAAGCGGCAGCGCACGCGACCGCCGCGAATCGCCTTGGCGACCGCTGCCGAGCCGATGCGGGCCACGGTGCGGTCGACCACGCTTGTGAACTCGTCGACCGCCACGAGCGGCGGAGCGTCGGCCTGAGAACACTCGAGTCCCTTTCCCAGGGCCCGCGCCAAGTCGCAGCGGAACCGCTGCCCTCCGCTGAGCACGTGATACGGCTTGATCCAGGCCGGCGGCGTGCCGAAGCCGACGCTCGTGAGCAACTCGGCGATCCGCTTGATCGGCAACTCGCCGAAGCCGTCGATCACCGCCGCGTCGCGCGGCCACTCGAACGCCGCCTGAAGACGCTCGCCAAAGAGCTCGCGGGCGACCGCCGACTTGCCGCTCCCCGAAGGACCGACAATCAAACCGACCTGCCAGTCGGCGTCGAGGATTGGCAGTTCGACCTCGAACCGCTCTTCCGCCCGCTCGGAGAGCGGCACATCGAAGAGCCCGGCGACTTGCTCGACGCGGAAGGAACGCTGCACGGGGCAGGAGACCGAGAATACGAGCCGGGAGCGAGGAGCAGGGTGCTGGGCCCCACGAAGCGCGAGCGTCTGCTCACTCCCTGCTCCCAGCTCCCCGCTCCCAGTTACAACGTGATCGCCCGGCATCGCCGCCCCTCGGCCGTCAGCCGCTCGAAGACTTCGCGCTGCTCCGCTTCATCGCCGCACTCGACGAGCACCTGAAATGTTTCGGCTAGTCTGGGCTCGGGCCGCGGCGGAGCTGCATCGGCCAGCAACTCCCCGCGTTCCGCGCTGAGCTGCGCGAGGAATTCGCGCACGGCGCTGCTCTGCGCCTGCGTGGCGGCCACGAGCGCGTCGAGGGCTGCCTCGTCGCGGCCGGCCAGATTCGTCAGCGGATCGAGCGTGGCCAGCAGCAGATCGGCCTCGGCCTCGCTCACGTCGATGACGAGCACCGGCACTTCGGCCTCAGGCGTCGTTTCGGCCCGCAGGTGTCCATCGATCAGTTCGAGCGAGCCGTCGGGCAGCTCGCGGGCCAAGAGGGCGTCGGCATAGCCCACCTCCGCGAGCAGGCCCCGCAGGGCGTCGCGCTGCCCGTCCGGGTGGGTGCGCCAGTTCTTGGGATTCGGCCGAAGGTCGGCGGCCTTGACCCTGCGGAGTTCTTTCACGCGATCGCGAATCTGCATCCTCTGCCCCCTCCGACGCCCGTGCCCTGATAGACGCGATCCTAGCGCGAGCGCCGGCCCAATTTCAACCGCGTTTCCGCGAACAGGAGCACGGCTGGGGTCGAATCCCCACGTCGCCGACGGACGCACAGCCCTTTCCACTCCCCCCAAGGGCGGTAGCCCCGTGGGCCTTGGCAAGCTAGAGTTTGTCAGGTTTTGACGGCTCGCAGTGGCCTCCCTGCGCCGCCCGCGCCCTCCCCGCTCCTCCGCTTCCCGCACGCATGAAAACGCAGCAGTTCCTCGCCCACCACGGCATCGCGGTCAACCCGTTCGCCGAGGAGGATGCGCAAACCGATCCGGTCTTCAAGGACCACTGCATCGGCAGCACATATCACCCGACTTGGGACAAGGTGTTCGGCAATCCGGCCGAACCTTCGACCTCGATCGTGTTCGGCGAAAAAGGCGCCGGCAAAACGGCCATGCGGCTGCAAATCGCCCGCCACCTGGCGGCCTACAACGACACGCATCCCGATGCCCGCGTGTTCGTGATCGAATACGACGACTTCAATCCGTTTCTCGATCGCTTTCGCGACAAGCTGGGCGCCCGCGCCCGCCGGCAAGACCGCATGCTGGGGCAGTGGAAGCTGTGGGATCACATGGACGCGATCCTCTCGCTCGGCGTCACGGATCTGATCGACCGCATCTTGCCGGGCGGCGAGGCGCCCGAGGAGCGCGTGGGGGAAGATCGCCTCCGCCGGCTCGATCGCGCCCAGGCCCGCGATCTACTGCTGCTGGCCGCCTGCTACGACGCCTCCTCCTCGGGCACGGCCCGCGGACGCTGGAATCGGCTGCGGCAGCGGCTGCGGTTCGGGGTGTGGCAAGCGCGGTGGGATCTGGCCGTGGGAGCGCTCGGCACGGCGCTAGGCGTCGGACTGATCGTGTGGCTCGCCATGACGAGCCGCACCGAGTGGCTCAAGTGGCCGTGGCTCTATCTCGTGCTTGTCGTTGGCTGGATCCCTTGGGCGCTGCGCTCGCTCGCGCGGTGGTGGCTCGCCCGCGGCATCGTGCGCCGCGTGCGGACCGGCAACCGCAGCGTGCGGCCGCTTCACAAGATCCTCATGGGCTTCAAGAGCGCCGATCTCGAGAGCCAACCGCTGCCGACCAAAGACCGCACCGACGACCGCTATGAGTTGCTCGGCAAGTTTCAGGGGCTGTTGCGGGCGCTCGGCTACGCCGGCATCGTAGTGCTCGTCGACCGCGTCGACGAGCCTTACCTGATCAACGGCTCGACCGAACAGATGCGGGCCTTGCTGTGGCCGATGCTCGACAACAAATTCCTCAAGAACCCCGGCATCGGCTTCAAGCTGCTGCTGCCGGTCGAATTGGCGCAGTTCATCGAACGCGAGGACCGCGACTTTTATCAGCGGGCACGGCTCGACAAACAGAATCTCATCCCGTCGCTCGATTGGACGGGCGAGGCGCTGTTCGACGTGGCCAACGCCCGCATCAAGGCTTGCGCCGAGCCGGGCAAGAAGCCGAGCCTGCGGGAACTGTTCGACCCGGCGATCAGCGACCGCCGGCTGATCGAGGCGCTGCGCAGCCTGCGAGTGCCACGGCACATGTTCAAGTTCATGTACCGGCTCTTGGTGACGCACTGCAATGCGCACACCGACCAGGAGCCGGTGTGGCAGATTCCGGCCGAGCGGTTCGAATCGGTGCTGGCGGTGTTCAACCGCGACCAAGACCTCGTCGACCGTGGGCTGCGCGCCGGCTAGGCAAGACGCAGGTTCCAGCGAGCCGTTACGGGATGAAGACGATCAACCCCGTCACCGCTCCCGCCTCGTAGGCTGCGCCCCGAGCGTTCAGCGGAATGCGTGGCCGCAAGAAGGGCGAGTCGCCGGCCGCCCGCGCAAATCCCAGCTCGTAGATGAACCGGTGGTGCGGGTCGAGCCCCTTCTTGTACGGAATGACGGGGATCGTGGCGAAGAAGTGCGCTCCCGAGATCGCCGGCTGCAACAGCGGGCAATACGAGTAGCCGTAGCGCTCGAGCATCTTCTGTTCGAAGCAGAGCGGGTAGTGCGCCAGCCACGAGGCTTGCCAGTAAAAGGCCGATGCGGCCCAGGGGCGCGGCTGGTCAGCGAGCATCTCGGCGCCTTGCAGCGATCCGAAGACTTCCGAGGCCAAGTCTTCGGGAGTGGGCCCCGAAACCGGCAACAGTTCGGCTCGCACCTGGCTGAGCGGACGGTCCACGGAGCGGTGCTTGCAAACCGGCTCCGTGGCGACGAACACCGCTTGGCGTCCGGTCGGCGCCCGCTTGGGCACGGCCTTGAGCTCAACGAGCTCGGCCGGAGGGATCTCCGCGG
Source organism: Pirellulales bacterium (assembly GCA_044221365.1). GTDB lineage: Bacteria > Planctomycetota > Planctomycetia > Pirellulales > JBGAPH01 > JBGAPH01. Next base: position 69,419 of record JBGAPH010000018.1, on the reverse strand, counting down.
CGGCCGACGCCGGGATAGCCTGCGGCGCGGGAGCGGGCAGCGGGGCGGGGGCGAACGGAAATTCGGCCAGCACGGGCCGCGGCCGTTCCGGAGACGGCATAACCGAACTCGAGCTGGCGCGATCTTCCAGCACGGGACGGACCGACTGGGCGGCGACTGGCGCCGCCGGCAGCGCGAGGCCCAGCACCGCCGCATAGAGCCACCCCAGCCGCAAGACGCCCTGCCCGCCGGCAGGGAACGAACCATCGTTCATCGTGCTCGGCGCTCCAAGGCGGGATGGCGGGGAAGGCGATGCGCGGCGGAGCGCATTCGGACGACCCGTTCCGTGGCCGGAACGCTCGTCGAACTTCCCATCGGCTATCGGCGACCCGAGCCATCAAGAGGCGCAGGCACGACCGGCAGAGTTTGCCAGGTCAGCCCAAGCGTTCGGCCGCCGATTGGGTCGCCTTACGGCAGCCACGACCAGACGTCGACGCGGAAGAACCGCACGATCGGGTTCTTGAGCACATTCCAGAAGATGTCGTTCGACACGACGATGCGGGCGTAGCCGGTCATACCTGGGGAGAGCGCGGCCAGTTCGGCGTTGCCGGCGGCCACGTCATCGAGTTCGATGACGACCGGCACGAAGTGGGGCTCCTCTCCCGTCCGCATGATCTCTTCCTGCAGCTCTTCGCGGTCGGTCCGCACGGGGGGAGTGGTGACCACGGTCCGCCGCGCGGCTAAATCGCCGATCGACACGACCTTGCCCATAAGCAGTTCGCCATAGGTGCCGTTGAGGCGGACCTTGGCGACCATGCCCGGCTTGAGATAGGCGGCGGTCGCTTCCTGGGACTGCACTTCGACGTGCAGCTTCGAGTTGTCCTGCACGGTGGCGATAAGGTCGCCGGCTGCGGCCACCTGGCCCTGCCGGGCGCCCACGTGCAAGGTGGCGATGCGGCCGGCGATGGGGGTCGTGATTTGCCGCAGGGCATACATCTTCTCGGCCTGCTTGAGACGGGCCTGGTTCAGGGCCACCGTGGCCTCGGCGGCGCGAATCTCTTCGGCCCGCGGCCCGTTCTTCACTTTCGTGAGCCGCTCCTTGGCCAGTTCCAACATTTGCTGGGCGCTGTCGTAACCCTTCTGCGACCGCTCGAGTTCCTGAGGCGTCGCCGAGTTCGTGGCGTGCAGCTTCTTCACGCGGGCGAGATCGGCCTCCTTGAAGGCAAGTTGCACTTCCACGAGGTCAATCTTGAGTTCGGCGAGTTGGATGTCTTCAGGCCGGCTGCCAGCGCGGAGCAGGTCGAGGTTCGCCTGGGCGCGGGCGAGTTCCGCGCGCGAAATCTCGACTTCGGCTTCCTCGTCGCGGGCGGCGAGGGTGGCCACCACGTAACCGGCAGGCACCTCTTGCCCTTCGGTCACGTGGACGGCGGCGATCTCGTCGGCGATGAGCGCGCGAACGCCGCGCTCGGCGGCCGGCATCAAGCGGCAATCGCCTCCCAGCTCGTAGCTATAGGGCAAAAACCCCGCCACCACGATGGCCGCCAGCACGATCGCCCGAACCGTCCAACGAAACCACCCAGGACCGCCCCCACGCACCAACCACCGCAAAGATTCCATGAATTTCACCGCGTCGACAGGAAAATGGTTAGCGAGTGAACGGAGGTGGCCGCGTCTTTGGGAAGACGGCGCTCGAGTCTCTCATCGTAGTCGCGCTCGGCGAGTCTGGCCAGCGGCCGGCTGCGATTCGCGGCCGCGCGACGCTCGGGCGGCGATGGGGTTATTCCTATGGCAGGGAACGCTCCGCCGCGGGAGCGCACGTTGCCACGGTCGAATCGATGGGGGGTTCGCGCCAGCACGCGCTCACGCGGTTTTCACTGGGAATTGACCCAGAACCGCTTGAAAGGCTTGTCGAGCGTTGATAGATTGCTATCTGCACGGACGGATTCGACTGGAATATCTCTGGCCAATCCTCCCTCCGGCCGCTTGGGTCGCGACCGTTCGTGGCGAGAGTAACGAGTGCAGTTTCTTTACGGTGACGATGGGGTCGTCCGCGGAATGGGACGCCTTCCGAAACCGTGAAATGCAAGGATGTTCAGGCGGGGCGGCTGCACTTCGCCAGTGTGCTTCAGTGGTGGTGGCAACTTTGAACTGGCTTCTACGTAGGCGGTAGTCGGTTTTTCGGAACCGTTTGCACCGCACTTGGACAATTCGTTGGAGGGATCTGCTCGTGGAAAGTCTGCGCGATGGTTCGCGCGCTGATCGTGATCGGCGCGCGCTCAGCGGCGGAGAGCTGTTCGTCTTCTCCTTACCGATTCTTCAGGACCCGGGGCTGCCGATTGCCGCAGCGAGAGCGGGGGCCACGGGCATTCTCGACCTCAGCCTGGCGAGCGATCCGCTGCTGGCGCAACAGCAGGCGGCCAAGCTCGCGCGTTTGGCGCGCGGTGCATGCGGTCTGCTGATCGCCGGCGATCTTGGTCCGGTCGACCGCGCGGCGCTCGCAGCCGTGGGCGCCTGCGACCTCGTACTGCTGGCCGACGATCCTGACCGCAGTGAGGCCGACTGGGGTAAAGCCGTCAGCGCTGCGCGGGCTGTGGCCCGCCGCGTGGGCGCCGTGTGTTTGTCGGGCACGGCAGCGCTGCGCGCCGAACGCGCCGGCTGCGATTTGCTAATCGCCAAGGGACACGAGGCCGGCGGCTGCGTCGGCGAGGAAACCACCTTCGTGCTGCTGCAACGGTTGCTGCGGCAAACCAAACTCCCGCTCATCGCCCTCGGAGGCATCGGGCCCCGTACCGCTGCGGCTTGTCTCGTAGCGGGCGCCGCAGGGGTCGGCCTCGATTGGCAACTCGCGCTCGCGCGGGAATCGGCGCTCGACGACGAGTGGCGGGCCAAGCTCGCGCGGATCGACGGCAGCGAGACCGTGGCCATCAACGGCCCCGGCGGACGCATCGTCCGCTGCTTCTCGCAGCCCGCCTTCACCGCGCCGGATAAACTGAGTCATCTGGCCGATACGCTCGCGGACGGCGATCCGCAGGCAGGGCGGCGCTGGAACGACGAGTTGCGGGCCCTGCTGCAGGCGCCCGCGCCGCAAGACCGTCTCTGGCCGGTGGGCCAGGACGCCGCCTTTGCCGCGGCTTGGGGCGAGCGCGGCCACACGGTGGCCCGCGCGCTCCGTTGGCTGCGCGCCGAGGCGCAAAGCCTGGTGGCCGGCTGCCGGCAAGCGGCGGCCTGGCAGGCCGGCTCTCCGCTCGCGCGTTCGCACCGCACGGAATACCCGGTGGTGCAGGGCCCAATGACGCGCGTCAGCGACGTGCCGGAGTTCGCCCTGGCCGTGGCCGAAGGGGGCGGCTTGCCGTTTTTGGCGCTGGCCATGATGCGCGGGGCCGACGCCCATCGTCTGCTCGCGCAAACCAAGGCCCTGCTCGGCGACCGTTCTTGGGGCGTGGGCGTGCTCGGGTTCGCCGAGCGCGAACTGCGCACGGAGCAGTTTGCCGCGATCGAAGAAATCTGCCCGCCGTTTGCCGTCATCGCCGGCGGCCGCCCCGATCAGGCGGCCTCGCTCGAAGCCCGCGGCATCACGACGTACTTGCACGTGCCCAGCCCCGGCATGCTTGCCATGTTCCTCCGCGAGGGAGCGCGGCGGTTCGTGTTCGAGGGGCGCGAATGCGGCGGCCACGTCGGCCCGCGCACGAGCTTCGTTCTCTGGGAGAGCATGCTCAATGTGCTCTTGGCCGAGAACCTGTCGCCCGAGCAGGCGGCGCAAGTTCACGTCCTCTTCGCCGGCGGCATTCACGACGACCTGAGCGCCTCGATGGTGGCCGCCATCGCCCAGCCGCTCGTCGAACGCGGCATGAAGGTGGGCGTGTTGCTCGGCACCGCCTATCTCTTCACGCATGAGATCGTCGGCAGCGGCGCGATCGTGCCGGGCTTCCAGAAGCAGGCCATCGCCATGGACGAAACGGTGCTGCTCGAAACCGGCCCGGGGCACGCCACGCGCTGCGCCCGCACTCCTTTTTTCGACGCTTTTTGCTCGGAGCGTCGCCGGCTCGCGCTGGCCGGCACGCCGGCCGAGCAAATCCGCGAAGAGCTCGAGCACTTGAATCTCGGCCGGCTGCGGATCGCCTCGAAGGGCCTGACCCGCGCCGCCGCCGCCGCCGGCGGCTCCTCGCTCGTCTCGCTCGATGAGCGGCAGCAAGAAGCCGAAGGCATGTACATGATCGGCCAGGTGGCCGCCCTTCGCGGCGAGCCCTGCTCGATTCGCGAGTTGCACGCCAACGTTTGCAGCGGCGCCGTCGAGCGCTTGGCGACGAAGGTCGAGCCCCTGGTGGAACTGCTCCCCGAAGAGCCCGCTCCTCCGCCGCTCGAGGTGGCGATTGTGGGCGTGGCCTGCTTGTTGCCCGGCGCGCACGATGGCGCCCGCTATTGGCGCAACATCCTCGACAAGCGCGACTTGGTCAGCGAGATCCCCGGGGATCGGTTCGACGCGGACCGCTGGTTCGATCCCGACCGCAAGGCCCGCGACAAGATCTACAGCCGCTGGGGCGGCTTCGTCGACGATCTGGCGTTCGACCCGCTCAAGTACGGCATTCCCCCCACGGCGATCAAGGCCGTCGAGCCGGCGCAGTTGCTCGCGCTCGAGCTCGTCGACCAGGCCCTGCGCGACGCCGGCCTGGCGGTCGACAATCCGCATCGCGACCGCACGAGCGTCATCCTCGGCGCCGGCGGCGGTCTGAGCGAGCAAGGCGCAGGCTACGCCGGCCGCAGCATGTTGCCTGGCTTGCTCGAAAACCCCGATGAGAGCGTGTGGCAGCAGCTTCCCGAGTGGACGGAAGACAGTTTCCCCGGCATCCTGCTCAACGTGATCGCCGGTCGGATCAGCAATCGCTTTGATCTAGGCGGCGTCAACTACACGGTCGACGCCGCCTGCGCCAGCTCCCTGGCCGCGGTCTACGCCGGCTGCCGCGAACTGGCCGACCACACGAGCGACGTGGTGATCGCCGGCGGCGTAGACACCGTGCAGAACCCGTTTGGCTTCCTCTGCTTCGCCAAGAGCGGCGCACTTTCTCCGCGCGGGCGCTGCCGCGCGTTCGACGAATCGGCCGACGGCATCGCCATTAGCGAAGGCCTGGCCGCGGTGGTGCTCAAGCGGCGCGAAGACGCCGAGCGCGACGGCGACCGCATCTACGCCGTGATCTGCGCCGCCGCCGGCGGCTCGGACGGCCGCCACAAGGGGCTCACCGCCCCCCGCGCCGAAGGTCAGGCCCGCACCTTGGCCCGCGCGTACCGCCAGGCGGGCTTTTCCCCGGCCAGCGTGCAACTCTTCGAAGCACACGGCACCGGCACCGCGCTCGGCGACCGCACCGAGGCCGCTTCGCTCACGCAGTTCCTTGCCGAGCATGAGGCCGCGCCGCAGAGCCACGCGCTCGGCAGCGTGAAGTCGATGATCGGCCACACCAAGGCCACGGCCGGCGTCGCTGGGTTGATCAAGGCGGCGCTCGCGCTGCACCATCGCGTGCTCCCCCCGACGCTCAACGTCGAAACGCCGAATGCCGCGGCCGGCCTGCAAGACGGTCCGTTGTTCGTCAACGCCGAATCGCGCCCTTGGTTGCGAAACGGCTCGCCGCGGCGAGCCGGGGTTTCGGCGTTCGGCTTCGGCGGCACGAACTTCCATGTCGTGCTGGAAGAGTACGACGACCATGCCCGCCCCGACGCCCCCGGCACGGCCGCGCGGCATCGCCGCTGCGAAGTTTTCACATTCTCGGCCGCCAAGCCGGCCGATCTGGCCCGCCAGGTGCGCGAGCTGGCGGAGCCAATTCGCAAGGCGTTGCAGGCCGAGGCCAAGGTCGAACTGGCCGACCTGGCTAACACGTGGCGGCTGCGGCGTCGCGCGAGCAGCGGCCCGTGCCGTGGCGCTGTGGTCGGCGCCACGCTCTCCGACCTGCTCACCAAACTCGACAAGCTGGTCGCCGCCGCCGAAGGCAAAGTCGGCGCCGCTGGCGCCGGCATCCACTTTGCTGCCGCGCCGCTCGAGGGCCAAGTGGCCTTCTTGTTCCCGGGCCAGGGCTCGCAGACGCCGCACATGCTGCGGGAGCTCGCCACCGAGTTTCGCGAGGTGGCCGAGTCGATCGAGACGGCCGATCACGCGCTCGAGGGCGCGTTCGAGCAAGCGCTCAGCCGGCTCATCTATCCCGCCTCGGCCTTCACGCCCGAGTCGCGCAAGCAACAAGCGGCCGCGCTCCGCGACACGCGCGTGGCCCAGCCCGCCTTGGGCGCCTGCGGCCTCGGCATGGCCCGCTTGCTGGCCGCCTGCGGGCTCCGCCCGGCGATGCTGGCCGGACACAGCTACGGTGAACTGGCCGCGCTCTGCGCTGCCGGCGCTTTCGACGAAACCACGCTCTCCAAGCTCTCGCTGGCCCGCGGTCAGGCGATCGTGCAAGCGCTCGAACAAGGCGGCGGCGGAGAGCTGGGCGGCATGGCCGCGGTCACGGCGCCTGCCGCGCGAGTTGCCGAACTGCTCGAGGGCTGCCCCGAAGTTTGGCTCGCCAACTTCAACAGTCCTCGCCAAACGATCCTCAGCGGCTCTTCGCGGGGTTTGGCCGAGGCCGAGGTGCGTCTGGCCAGCGCTGGGCTGACAAGCGCCGCGCTCCCCGTGGGAGGCGCGTTCCACACGCCGCTCATGGCCACCGCCGAGCAAGCCTTCCACGCCTCGCTTACGCAGGCGGAGATCGCCGAGCCGCGGCTGCCGGTCTACGGCAACACCAAGGCCGATGTCTACCCGGCCGACGGCGCTGCCGTCGTTGAGCGCCTCAGCAAGCACCTCGTGGGGCAGGTGCGATTCTGCGACCAGATCGAGGCCATGTACGCCGCTGGCGCCCGCGTGTTCGTGGAAGTCGGACCGGGCCGAGTCCTCTCGGGACTGGTGGCCGAGATCCTGGGCGAGAAGCCCTATGCCACGGTCATCACCGCCGGTAAGGACCCCGAAGGCCTCGACACGTTCCTGAACTCTCTGGCCCAGCTTTACTGCCTGGGTTGCGACGTCGACCTCGGCCGCCTGTACCGTGGCCGCGAGTTGCGCGAAGTGAATCTACGCGACCTGGCCGCCGGGGCGCTGCCGGCGCACTTCTGGTTGATCAACGGCGCCTATGCCCGCCCGGCCCGTGAGCCGCGGCGCGTGCCTACGCCGCAAGCCCGTTTGGCCGGTCCGGCGGGGAACGAGCCGCTTGCGACTGCGGCCCCAAGCCAACCTGCGGCCAGCCCGACGTGGGAACCGCCGGCGGACGTCGCCCCTGATACGCCTGCGGCCCCGGCCTGGGAGGCTCCCGCGCCGATGGCGACCAATGGCTACTCCGTGAGCAATGGCTATCACTCCGCGCCCGCCGCGGCGGAGACAGATCTGCTGGCCGGCTTCCAGCAAACGATGCGGCAGTTCCTGCAAACGCAGGAAGCTGTGTTGTCGGCGTACCTCGGCGGTGGAGCGGCCACGGCGCCGGCCGCTTTGACCAACGGACACGCTGCGCCGGTCTCCGCTCCCGCGGAGCCGTCCTACGCGGTGAACGGGACCAACGGCCACGCCCCCACTCCCGCTCCCGCACCGATAGCTCCCGTCTCGGCGGCAACCGTTGCTCCGGCCCCAAGGCCGGCTGCGGCGCCTCAGCCTGCTGCGTCTCCCGCGGTCGCACCCGCGGCTGCCCGCATCGATGCCGACGCGCTCCGCGGGCTGTTGCTCGACACCGTCAGCGAGCGGACCGGCTATCCGACCGAAATGCTGGCCCTCGACGCCGCGCTCGAGGCGGACCTGGGCATCGACTCGATCAAACGCGTGGAGATCCTGGGCGCCTTCCGTCGTGCGGCCTTCCCGGATTCGGCCGAACCGCCCGCCTCCTTCATGGAGGCGCTCAACGCCGCCAAGACGCTGCAGGCAATTCTCGACGCCACCGCCGCCGTGACCGCCTCGAGTGCGCCGGGGCCAGCAGCCGCGGCTGCCACGGGCGACGCCGCGCCGAAGAACAAGCGTCCTGACGCCGACATGCTGCGAACGCTGCTGCTCGACACCGTGAGCGAACGCACGGGTTATCCCACGGAAATGCTCGCCCTGCACGCCGCTCTCGAAGCCGACCTGGGAATCGACTCGATCAAACGGGTGGAAATCTTGGGCGCATTCCGCCGTGCGGCCTGCCCCGACGTGCCGGAGCCCCCGGCCTGGTTCATGGAAGCCTTGAACGGCGCGAAGACGCTGCAAGGCATTCTCGACGCCACGGCCCGGCTGGGCGACGACGAACCCGCCCAAGCGGCCGCGGCAACCGACGAACTGCTCGAGCTCTTGTTCGCCGCCGTCAAGCGGCGGACGGGGCGCGACCTCAACGCGCTCTCGCTCGACGCCCCGCTCGATCAGCTCGGCTTCGACGTGCGGCAGCGCGTGGCGATCGTCGAGGGCGTATTCACCGCAAACCAGCGTCCGCTGGTCAACGGCGCCCGCGAAGATCTCGAGCGGGCGGCCCACCAGGCGGTCACGATGCGTGAGCTGCGCACCCTGTGCGAGCGGCTTGGCCAGCACGATGGGGATGCAGCATCCCAAAACGTGGCGGACGATGCCGACTGCCCCTATGGCGTGCCGCGCGTCGTCGACGCCCCGCTCGACGCCGCCTCGCGAACGCTGACGGCCGGACCGGTGCTCGTCACCGGCGACGAGGCGCTCGTCGCTGCGGTCGTTCAGGCGCTGATCGACGCCGGTTGCCAGCCGTTCGTGCTCTCGGTAGACGACTTGGCTTCGCGCGAGCAAACCGCGGCGGCCGTGGAGCGCGTTCGCCGGCAGGCCGGCGCCATTCAAGGCGTGCTGCACCTGCTGCCGCTGCGCGAGGCGCCCGACTTCCCTGGCATCGCCCGAGCCGATTGGCAGCGACATCTCGACGAAGAAGTGCGCGGCACGCTGTTCCTGCTGCAGGCCGTGGCCATCGATCTAGCCGACGTGAAGCACCGTAACTTCTGCTTCCTCACGGCCACACAGGGCGGCGGCGACTTCCAGACCGCAGACGAAGCCAGCCGACCCTGGCGCGGCGGCATCGCCGGCTTGCTGAAAACGGCCGCCAAGGAGTGGCCGCAAGCCCGCTTCCGTGCAGTCGACTTCGACGAATTGCCGACGGCGGAAGAGTTGACGCGCGAAATGGCGGCCGACGGCCCGGCCGAGATTGGCTACCGTGGTGGCCAGCGGCTCGCCCTGGAGATCGATTTGGTCGACGTGCCGCCCCGTGTCGACGCGACCACTTCGCCGTGGAACGGGGGCATCGTGCTGGTCACGGGCGGCGCCCGCGGCATCACCGCCCGCGTGGCCGAGGAGATCGCCCGCCAAAAGCCCTGCCGGTTCGTTCTCGTCGGCCGCTCGCCGGCCCCCGCGGAGCAAGAACCGACCTGGTCGGAGACTGCTGCGGATCTGCCGAGTATGCGTCGCGCGGCCGCGACCCATCTCCAGCAGACGGGGCGGCCCGTCGCGCCGCGCGAAGTGGAGTCGCTCGCCCGCGGCGCCTTGGCCGACCGCGAAGTGCGCCAATCGCTGGCCACGCTGCGGTCTGTAGGGGCCGAAGTGAATTACTTGTCGTGCGACGTGCGCGACGCCGAGGGCTTCGCCGCTCTCTTGGCCGACGTCCGTAAGCGGCTCGGCCCGATCGAGAGCGTGATCCACGGGGCCGGGATCATCGAAGACCGCTTGATCGTCGACAAAACGGCCGATTCGTTCGGTCGGGTGCTCGGCACCAAGCTCGACGGCCTGCTGACGCTCGTGAATGAGTTGCCGCCGGAAGAGCTGAACGCGCTGGCGGTGTTCTCTTCGGTCTCAGCCTACTTCGGCAATCCCGGCCAGGCCGACTACGCCGCGGCCAATGAAATCCTCAACCGCGTTTGCCGGCGGCTCCGCGACCAATGGTCCACCCGCGTGGTCTCGTTCAATTGGGGACCCTGGGCCGGCTCCGGCATGGTGACGGCCGAAGTGGCGAAGCAATTCGCCGATCGCGGCATCGGGCTCGTGCCCGTCGACGGCGGGTGCCGGTTGGCCTGGCGCGAACTCATGCACGATGATCGCCGCGACGTGCGGCTCGTTTGCGGTCCCGGCGACTGGATGCGCCAGGCGCAGGCGCCGGTCGAACTCGCCGCGAGCAACCTGGCCAGCCCGCGCCGTTCCGACTCTCTGCAAACGAAGGGGTAAACGGATGCGTGCGGCCGAAGCGAGCGCCCCGGGGCGGCCGGGGGAAGACATCGCCATCGTAGGCATGGCCGGGATCTTCCCGCGCGCCGGCAACGTGCGCGAGTTCTGGCAGAACATCATGCAGCGCGTCGACGGCATCGGCGATCCGCCGCCCCAGTGGCGGCCGGAAACGTTCGTCGCCGAGGGAAGCCGCGAGAACGACCGCATCTACACCGGCAAGGGCGGTTACCTGGGCGAGAACTTTCGCTTCGATCCTTCCCGCTACGGCGTGGTGCCGACGGCGATGGACGGCGCCGAGCCCGACCAGTTCTTGGCGCTTCGCGTGGCCTACGAAGCGCTGGCCGACGCCGGCGCTCCGGCGCGCGAGTTGCCTCGCGAGCGAACCGGCGTGATCCTCGGCCGCGGCGTGTACATCAACCGCGGCTCGCTCACCTGGGCCGCCAACGGCTACTTCGTCGAGGAATTGGTCGGCCTGCTGCGGCAGCTCGAGCCAGACCGCAGCGAGTCGGAACTTGCCAAGCTGAAGGCCGAGCTCAAGCGCCGCCTGCCGCCGCTCAACCAAGACACTGTGCCGGGCTTGATCAGCAGCATCATTGCCGGGCGCGTAGCCAACCGCTTTGATTTGCGCGGCCCGGCCTACATGGTCGATGCCGCCTGCGCGTCTTCGCTCTTGGCTGTCGAGCAAGGCATGCGGGCGCTCCACGAAGGGCGCTGCGACGCGGTGCTCGCCGGCGGCGTGCAAGCCTCCACGCCCCCCTTGGTGCAGGTGGTGCTGGCCCAGGTCGGCGCGCTCAGCCCCCAAGGCCGCATCACCCCCTTCTCGCGCGAAGCTTCCGGCATGCTCGTGGGCGAAGGTTGCGGAATGCTGCTGCTCATGCGCCGCTCCGACGCCGAGCGGCAAGGGCATCGCATCTACTGCCTGCTCAAGGGCATGGGCTCGTCGTCCGACGGTAAGGGCTCCGGCATTCTGGCCCCCAAGTCGGCCGGCCAACTGCTCGCCGTCAAGCAGGCCTACGCCGAGTCGGGCATCAGCCCGAAAACCGTGTCGCTGATCGAGGCCCACGGCACAGGCACTCCGGTGGGCGACGCCGCCGAGCTCGACACCGTGTTCGAAACCTTCGGTGAGCGCTCCGCCGCCTGTCCCCAGGTGGCGATGGGCACGGTGAAGTCGATGATTGGGCACCTATTGCCTGCGGCGGGGGCGGCCTCGCTGATCAAGACGGCGCTCGCGCTCTACCACCGCACGTTGCCGCCGACTCTACACGGAGAAACCGCGGTCGATCGGCTGCAAGCTGCGGACGGCCCGATCTACCTGGTCTCCCAGCCGCGGCCCTGGGTGCATGCCGATCGAGAGACGCCGCGGCGCGCGGCCGTGAACGCCTTTGGCTTCGGCGGCATCAATGCCCATGCCGTGCTCGAGGAGTACGCCCACCCCGATCAAACTGAGCTGCCGCGGTTCGAGCGGCAGTGGCCTTGCGAACTCGTGGTGCTGTCGGCCGACTCGCGCGACGGGCTGCTGGCCCGCTGCACGGCCCTGGCCGCCTGGCTCGAGGGAAGCGCGGCCGCGCTCGTCGATGTCGCGGCTACGTGCGCCCGCGAGCGGGGCGCCGAGCGGCTGGCGATCGTGGCGGCCGACGTGCCGGAGCTCGTCCGCAAGCTCAGGCACGCCGTGAAGCTGCTGGGGGATCCGGCCCGCACCAAGATTCAGGATCGCGGCGGAGTGTTCTGGTTTTCGCGGCCGCTCGCGCGTGAGGGGCGAATCGCCTTCGTATTCCCCGGCGAAGGGGCCCAGTATCCCGGCATGCTCAGCGAGCTCTGCCGGCATTTCCCCGCGGTGCGGCGGCAGTTCGACCTGACCGACGCCGGCTTCTTGCACTACGGCCGAGCCGGCTTGCTGAGCCAAGTCATCTATCCGCCCCGCGGCGCGGGCAAGACCCCCGACGAGGCGTTGCTGAATCTGGAAGGCGCCGTCGGCGCGGTGACGGCCGCCAATCGGGCGCTGCTGGCGCTGCTCGAGCAGCTCGAGGTGCGGCCCGGCGCGGTCGTCGGGCACAGCAGCGGCGAGTTCGCCGCGCTTTACGCTGCGGGGGCCCATCGCCCGGCCGACGACGACGCGCTCGTGGCGGCAATCTCCGCAGGCGCCGCAGCCGCGGCGCGGATCAATCGTGAAGGGCTGGCGCCCGATGCGGTGCTCACCGCCGTGGGGGGCGTGGCGCCGGCGGCGGTGGCGCGGGCGCTCGCCGAGGCTGCTGGCCGCGTGGTGGTGGCCATGGACAACTGCCCGAATCAACTTGTCGTCTCGGGAGACGACGAGGCCACCGACCTGTTCGTCAAATCGCTGGCCGGCCAAGGCGGCCTGTGCGAAAAGCTGATGTGGGGCCGCGCGTACCACACGGCGGCCTTTGCCCCGGCCTGCCAACCGCTCGACGACTATTACCGGTTCTTGGATCTACAGTCTCCCTCGATCGAGCTCTGGAGTTGCGCCACGGCCGAGCGATTCCCCGCCGATCCCGCCGCCGTCCGTGAGTTGGCCGTGCGTCAGTGGCGTTCTCCCGTGCGGTTTCGCGAAACGATTGAAAACATGCACGCCGCCGGCGTGCGGCTGTTCGTCGAAGTCGGGCCCCGCGGCGGACTCACCGGATTCGTTTCCGACGCCCTCAGCGACCGCCCACACGTGGCCGTGGGGCTCGATTCCTCGCGCCGTGGCGGCTTGCAGCAACTCTGCCAGGCGTTAGGCCTGCTCGTAGCCCACGGCGTCGACGCGAAGCTCGCAAAGCTATACTCCACGCGCTCGCCGGCGATGCTGGACTTCTCGCAACCGCCGCTGGCGCCGGCGCCGGCAATTCCACCCCTGCCTTTCGGGCTGCCCCGATTCAGCGTTTCCGAAGACTTGGCCCGGGAGTGGCAGGCCCATCATCCTCGGGCTTCACAAGGCGAGTCGCCCCGCCCCGCTCCGGCGGCTGCGAAACCGCACGACGCGCAGACCAAAGGCGGTGAGCAAAGCAACGGCCATGGGCACTCGAATGGCCACAAGAGCACGAACGGGCATCGGCCGTCGCCGCCGACCCCTGCGCCGCCACTTCCGGGGCGTGTTGCGCCCGTTGCCGCTCCTGCTGCGGCGCCGGCTGCTCCGCCAAGAATCCGCCCCGAGCCGCCCCGGCCTGCTCCAGTTGCCGCCGCCGCTGCGCCAGCTATGCGAGCAGGTGTCGCAGCTCCCGCCGGGCACGCTGCCCTCGCCGATTTTCAACGGACGATGCAGGAGTTCCTGGGCTTGCAACAGCGGGTGATCACGTCGGCATTGCAGGGCGGCCGCGGCGCTCCGGTCATGCCTGGTCCGCCGGTTGTGCCCGCTCCCCTCGCGCGGCGATTGGAACCTGCGCCCGCGGAGCCTTCGGCGCCCCGCGCCGTTCCGGCTCCGTCGGCCGCGCCAGTGCTCGCGCAGGCCACGGTCTTTCAAGCTCCGCCCGTTCCGCTGGTCGCCCAGCCGGCAGCGGCGCCGGCGCCCCTCGCTCCCCCGTCCTCGGCCGGCCTCGATCGCGAAGCCTTGCTGCTCGACATCATCAGCCAGCGCACCGGCTACCCAGCGTCGATGCTGGCCGTCGACGTGAGCCTCGAGGCGGACCTCGGCATCGACTCGATCAAACGGGTAGAGATCTTGGGCGCGTTCCGCAGCGCGCTCTGGCCGCATGCCGCGCCCCCCGAAGGACTAATGGAGCGGCTCACGGCCGCCACTACGCCGGCGCAGATTTTGGCGGCGCTGGCAGCCGATGTTGCGTCCTCCCCGGCGGTCTCCTCGGTTCCCGAAGCTGCGGCGCCCGTTGCCCGCGGAACGGCCTTCGATTTCATCACCCTGGTTCACGAGCCGCCGCATCGCGTGCTGGTCGAGTGTGAGATCGATCCCGAGGTTCACACGTTCTTGCAGGATCACACCTTCTTCGGCCGCGACATTTCCGCCGCCGACCCCGCGCTCCGCCCGCTGTTCGTCATGCCCTTGGCGATGTCGCTCGAGCTCATGGCCGAGGCCGGCAGCTTGCTGCGGCCAGGCATGCGGGTAGTCGCTCTGCGCGACGTGCAGACGATGCGCTGGTTGACCTTCGAGGGGGCTACCCGTCGGCTCCGCATCGAGGTGCTCGCGCAAGACGGGGACGATCTGCAGGCCACAATCTACGAGGCCGACGCCGAAGGCATGGCCGCCGCCGTGGCCACCGGCTGGTTCGAGTTCCGCGCCGAGCCCAACGATTTGGGCCCCGCGGTGCTGCCCGACAATGCCCGCGAGCCCGGCCTTTGGAAGCCCGAAGAGCTTTATGGCTGTGGTCTCTTCCACGGACCGGCGTTTCGCGCGGTCCGCTCCTGCGAGCGCGCCGACCTGCACGGGGTGCGGGCCGAAGTCGTCGAGCCCGACGAACGGCTGATGTTCCCCACGCAGCGTCCGCCGTTGCTGCTGCCGGTCGCCCTCATCGATTCGCTGGGCCAGATGTCGGGCATGCCGGTGACGGGGGTGCCGCGGCTGGGACAAACGGACCTCGAGGTCACCTATCCCAATCGCATTGCCCGGCTCGAGTTCGTCGAGAACCGGCCGGCCAACACGTCGCTGTTGGCGATCGTGCCCGTCGAGCGTGAAGGCAACTACCTGCGCTACCATGCCGAGTTGATCGCCCCCGATGGCCGCGTGCTGGTGCGGGCGATCGACCGCGTCGACGAGATCGTGCAGATGGCCGGCGGCATCTATCTGCATTGGTCGCACCCGCGGGACATGACCCTCAATCGCGAACTCACCGATCAGTTCGCCGATTTGCCGGGCATCGGCGCCGCGCGGGTTTGCCGCACCTGGGCCGCCGGCGACCGGCAACTCGTGAAGCGGCTGTGGCAGCAGGTGCTCGCCCGCATGGTGCTGTCGCGCGAAGAGCGCCGCTGGTTCGACAGTCAAAAGCTGCCGCCGGTGCCTGCGGTCACGTGGCTTTTGGGCCGCATCGCCGCCAAAGACGCGGTGCGTTTGCTCACCGGTTTCGAACGTCTCCTGCCGGACATTCCGGTCGCGCGGGCGGCTAACGGCCGTCCTACGATCGCCTGGGAGAATGCCCCGCAGGTAGGTGTGTCGTTAGCCCACAAGGGCTTCCTGGCCGTCGCTGCGGCCTGCCGGAGCGACGAAGCGGCCGGCGTAGGCATCGACCTCGAGCCGGCCGGCGCCGAGCCCCTGGCGGCCGAGGTGCGGGCCGACGCGTTCACGCCCCGCGAGCGCCAATTGATCGAGTCGGCCGTAGCCGGCACAACCCGTCCGAGCGACGCCTGGCACCGCGCGGTCTGGACCGCCAAGGAGGCCTTTGGCAAGGCGCTCGGCACGGGACTGGCACATCCGCTCGAGGCCGAGGTGACGGAGCTCGATCCGCACTCGGGGCGCATGACCGTTTGTCCGCGCGGGGCTCTGGCCGAGGGGGCGGGCGCCGCCTGGCAAAGTGGGGCAACCGCGGCCTGTCGAGAGATCGACGGCTCCTTGATCACTGTCTGTATTCTTCCCCGAGCTTGAGTTCGGTTCGCACGACATGAAAACGCTGCTGTTCGGCCTCGATGGGGCCACGTTCACGGTGCTCGATCACTTGGTCGCCATCGGAGTCATGCCCAACCTGGGCAAGTTCCTCGAGCACTCCTGCCGCGCGGCGCTCGCCTCGACCGCGCTGCCAGTCACGCCGCAGGCCTGGACCAGCATGTCGACCAGCCGGACGGCGGGCCACCACGGCCTGCACGACTTCATTCGCCGCGAGCAATCGAACGGCACGGTCTTTTGGCGCGTGAACGACGCCCGCGACAACCACTGTGAGACGATCTGGAAGTACGCCTCGCGCAACGATCGCCGCGTGACCGTGCTCAACTACTTTGGCGTGGCGCCGCCGGAGCCGATCAACGGCCATTCGATGCCGGGCTTCGTGTCGGGCCGGCACCTGCGCCGCGCCACCTGGCCGAGCGATCTATTCGCCCGCTTGCAGGACTTGCCCGGCCTCGACATGAAGATTCTGGGGCTCGATCTCGACGTCGAGCGGCTCGCCCTGCAGGACATGGCCGACGACGATTGGGCGCCTTGGATTCGGCATCACATTCAGCGCGAGCAAGCTTGGTTCCGCGTGCTCGAATACCTGATGGTTCACGAGCCGAGCGACCTGACGGCGATCGTGCTCGACGGCGTCGACAAGATTCAGCACTTGGCCTGGCGCTACCTCGATCCCGCGCTGCTGCCTGAGAAGCCGAATGCTTGGGAGCGGGAGATCATCGGACTGGTGCGCAGCTACTTCCGCCAGGTCGACGACTTCCTGGGTCGGTTGGTGGATCTGGTAGGCCCGGAGGCCCGCGTGGTGATTGCCTCGGACCATGGTTTCACCCAGACGACCGAGGTGGTGTACATCAACCGCTGGCTGGCCGACCAGGGGTGGCTCACCTTCCGCGAGCAGGTGGCCGAGGACGACACCAACGCGCTCTTCAGCCCGCGGCTGGCCGATCTGGCCAACGCCATCGACCTCGAGCGCACCAAGGCCTACGCCTTGCTCCCGAGCTGCAACGGCATCTATCTGAACGTTCCGCCTGAGGAACAGGCAGCATTTCGCGCCGAATTGGTCGAGCGGCTGGCCACGCTTCGCGGCCCTGACGGCGGACAGGTAGTCATCGAAGTCAAGATCCGCGAGGAATGGTTCCCCGGTCCGTACATGGACCGCATCCCCGACCTTACGCTCACGCTTCGCGACCACGGTTTCATCTCGGTGCTCAACTCCGCCGCAGCGGTAGCGCCCCGGCAGCGGCCATCGGGAACGCATCACCCGCACGGAGTGGTCGTGGTGTCGGGCCCCGGAGTCCGGGCAGGACAGCAGGCCGGATCGCAAAGCATTCTCGACATTGCGCCGCTCCTGGCTCATAGCCTCGAGCTGCCGGTCCCCGAGGAATATGAGGGCCGCTTCCCTGAGGCCATGTTCGAGGTAGCGTTCCTGCAGGAGCGTCCGCTCACGCTGGGCCAAGCGTCTGCGGAGGCCGTCGCTTGGGAAGGCGAGCTGGCAGCAGTGTCGGAGGAGGACGACCAGGCGATCATTCTCGAGCGCCTCAAGAGTTTGGGATACATCGAGTAAGCATCCGCGAGCCTACCCATCCACCTTCGATCCCTGCGAACGCCTCACGACCCGAAAGACGGGAGTGACCCCATGATCCTCCAAGCCGAACCGCAGCCCAAATCCCATGGCCTCAGCGTGGGCAACTTTCGCTGTATCGCCAATCACGGTTTTGGCGATGCGGCCAATGGCTATGCTTGGAGCGGCGCTTGGTATCGCGGCCACCTTTATGTGGGCACCAACCGGCACACGCTCGCGATCCTGAAGAAGCGCGTGCTCGTCGACACCCCGGCCCGGATGTGGCCGGTGCCGATTCCAGAGTCCGATGACGCGCTCGATCTGCGGGCGCATATTTGGCGCTACGAACCCGTCAGCGGCCGCTGGGACCGCGTGTTCCAGTCGCCCATGACCGACGGGCTGGAGAATCGCCGCGTGCCGGTGGCCTACGGCTTCCGCAACATGGCCGTGTTCCAAGGCAAACGCGATGACGAGCCGGCCATCTACACGATTCCGGCCTGCGGCTCCTACGGCAAAGGCCCCGTGCTCATGCGCTCGGGCGACGGCGAGCAGTTCGACGTGATCAGCGAGCCGGGCCTGGGCCTGGGCGACCCCAACATCACCACGTTCCGCGGGGTAGTCCCCTTCAAGGGGCGGCTGTTCATCTCCCCCTCGGGTTCGCGCGGCAAGTGCAACACGGCGTTCAACTCGATCATCGTTTGCAGCGATGATCCCGGGAACAAGCCCTGGGAATTCAGCGACGTGCCCCACTTCGGCGATCCGACGAACTTGGGCATCTTCGAAATGGGCACCTTCAACGGCTACCTCTACGCCGGCACGATCAACGTCCGCGGCGGCTGCCAACTCTGGAAGACCAAGGCCGAGGGCGATCCGCCGCATCACTGGACGAAGGTCTTCGACAAGGGCGCCGACCGCGGGGCCTATAACCAAACCATCGTCTGCATGGCCGAGTACAAGGGCGCCCTGTACGTCGGCACCGGCATCCAAAACGGCGGCCGCGACCAAAACAACAACGTGGGCCCCGGCGCTTCGGAGATCATCCGCGTTTGGCCCGACGACACCTGGGAAGTGGTCGTCGGAGAGCCGCGCATGACGCGGTTCGGCTTTCAATCGCCCGTCAGCGGAATGGGCCCCGGCTTCAACAATCCCTTTTCGGGCTACTTCTGGAGAATCACCGCGCACGAAGGCTCGCTCTATGTGGGCAACTTCGATTCCTCCAGCTTCCTTCCCTTTGCCGACGTCTCCCACTGGCCCGAGTGGGTGCAGCGCATGCTCCAGCGCGAAGGCATGGATCGCTTCCTGCAGTATCGCGGCGGCTGCGAACTGTGGCGCACGCACGATGGCGACAACTGGACGGCCATCACCCGCAACGGTTTCGGCAATCCGTTCAACTTCGGCATTCGCACGCTCGTTTCCACGCCGCAGGGCCTGTACGTAGGCACGGCGAATCCCTTCGGCCCGCAAGTGGCGGTCGAAGGTCCCGGCGGCTGGCGCTATGAGGAGAACCTGCGCGGCGGCACCGAGGTGTGGCGCGGCGATCAGCATACGGTGGGCGACGCCGCGGCCGCCCCTCCCATGACCGATGGGGCCGAGCACTTCACTTGGCTGGGAGACAACGGCGCGCCGCGGCTCGACGTGACCGAGCAGCATGAAGACGCATTGGCCTTGGCAGCCGCTCCGCTCGCCGAAGGAGGAGGCCCCGGCGGTGACCTGCTCGACGCACTGGCCGACGAAGCCTTTGCCAAGCATACCGCGTTGGCCAAGCCCTCCGCGCCCCAACCCTCCGCAAACGGGTCGGCCAGCGGAAAGTCGGATCACCGGCTGCTGGGCATGTTTTCAGGCCCTGAGTTTGAGGTGCGGCAGTTCTTCCGCAGTGCGATGCGCAACGTCGGCTACTGGCGGCACGCCGCGGTGCAGCCCGACCAGGCCTCGCACCAATTGCTCGACGAGTTGTGGCGGATGCTCCCCGAGAATTGCTTTGCCGGCAAGTCCGTGCAGGCGATCGTGTTGGCCGACGATGCCGACACGCTCGGGTCTTGGCTGCAAGAACGCTTGCCCTGCGCGACGGCCCAACTTTGGCCGGCGCGCGAAGCGACGGCCCGGCTCGCCGCGGCCGAGCCGGCGGATCTCTTGCTATGGATCGAAGGCCCGAGCCTGGGAACGCGTGCGGCCAATCTGGCCGCGGCGCGGCGGGCGCTGCGCCCCGGAGGCTGGCTCGTCGTCTCCGACTTCGTCGGCGGCCCCTTCGATCTGCACGGCCGCCAACAGTCGCCGCGGCTTGCGCAGACCCTGCTCGTCGACTACTTCGCCGATCTGAACGCCGCCGGCTTCCAGGAATCCCAGGTTCACGACATCACGCGCCGCTCCTGGCTCCCGTTCGTGGAGCAGAGCCGCCGCTACTTCCTGACCAAGCTGCTGTTCCACGAGATGGACGAAGACCGCCACCGAGAGGTGCTGCGGGCGCTCCCCGGCGGCGGCCTGGCCGTCGAGGCCTACTTCGTGGCCGTCGCCCAAGCGGGCGAAGCCTCAGCATGACTTCGCTCAAACGATCGTTTCTTCCGTCCCCGGAGCCCTGCCCATGAGCACGTCGACCGAAACCAACGACCGCGAAACCGTGTTTCGCAGTCTCGTGCAGATCCTGCAAGACATGACCAGTGACTGGGACAGCGACTTTTCGGGCGGCATTCAGCCCGAGACGTGGCTGATCGGCGAGTTGGGCTTCGAATCGATCGACGTCGTGCAGCTCATCGTGGCGATCGAAGAGCACTTTCAGTCGCGCGGCTTTCCCTTCGCCGACCTGGTGATGCAGGACGGCCGCTACGTCGAGGACCTTCAGGTCCAGCAGATCGTGTCGTTCCTGCACAAGAACCTGAACGCCAGCGGCCAGTAACTAGTCTTTCGTCTCACGCAAGTTTGCCATGCACCCTACGTTGCTGATCGGCCTGGACGGCGCCACCTATACCGTGCTCGATCCCTTGCTTCGCGCCGGGCACATGCCCAACTTGGCGCGGCTGATCGAAGGCGGCTCGCGCGGGGAGCTGCGCTCCACGCCGCACCCGCTCACGCCCCCGGCCTGGGCCACGCTGGCCACGGGGCACTGGCCCGGCGGCCACGGCATCTATGACTTTCTCCGTGTCGAACTGGCCGGCGAGCGCAGCTTCTTCACGCTCAACGATGCCCGCGACATTCGCGTGGAAACCATTTGGTCGCGCGTCAGCCGCTTGGGCGGCAAGGTGACCGTGATCAACTTTCCGCTCACGGCCCCCGCCCCCGACGTGCAAGGCACGGTCGTCCCCGGGCTCATGTCGTGGAAGCATCTGCGCCGCAACGTGCGTCCGGTCGAGTTCTACGACGAGCTCAAGGCCCTGCCCGACTTCGATCCCAAGAAGTTGAGCTGGGAGTTCGAGATGGAAACCGCGGTGCAAAACACGCCCGAGGACGAGCTCGAACCCTGGGTGCATTTCCACCTGGAGCGCGAGGCGCAGTGGTTCGCCATCGTGCGGCACGCGGTCCGCAGCCGCCCGGCCGACCTGACGGCCGTCATGTTCGACGGCGTCGACAAGCTGCAGCATGCCTGCTGGCGGTTCCTCGATCCGGCTTATCAGCCACAGCAGCCTACGCCGCTCGAAGCGCGGCTGCGCGAACTCTGCGAAGAATACTTCCGCCGGCTCGATGACTTCCTCGGCGAGCTGCTCGGCCTGATGCCCCCCGACGTGCGCGTCGTGGTCGCCTCGGACCATGGGTTTGGTCCCTCGGTCCGCATCTTCCACGTCAACAAGTGGCTCGAGCAGCAGGGCTACTTGTTCTGGCCGAGCGCTGTGGCCGAGGGGGCCAAGAACTTCCACTTCATGCAGCCCGATATGGGTCGCACGCTGGCCTTCGCGCCCAGCGCCGCCACCAATGGCGTCCATCTTCGCGTGCAGCAGCATCCAGGCGACGCCGGCATCCCCCCGCAGGACTACGAGCGTGTGCGGGCCGAGTTGGCCGAAAAGCTCATGGCCGTGGTCGATCCCTTTACCGGCGAGCACTACTTCCAGGCGGTTCTGACCCGCGAAGAGGCCTTCGGCGGGGCACAAATGCACCGCGCGCCCGATCTTACGCTCGTGCCGATCGACCACAGCTTCGTGTCGGTGCTCGATCGCGAACCGATCTTCGTCAAACGCGATCCGCCCCGCGGCACGCACTATCCGCTGGGGATCGTCATGGCCTCCGGGCCTGGCATTCGCGCGGGAGCGCACGTGCCCGAGCAGTCGATCGTCGACGTGGCGGCCACGCTGCTCTATTGCCTGGGGTTGCCGACGCCGGCCGACTACGAAGGCTCGGTGATGGAGGCCGTCTTCGATCCCGCCCAATTGGCCGCGCAGCCGGTGGTCCGCGAGCAAACGGAAGGCGCGGCGCCCGAACTGTGTGCGGTGGCGTCGTCGTCGGCCGGGCTCGATGCCGACGAAGAGGCCGAGATCATGGCCCGCCTGCGCGACTTGGGCTACGTGGAATAACGAGCGACTATTTCCCGCATGCCCCGCATCGTCGTCAACGGCGCCGCCCTGAACTTCCGCGAAACTGGCCGCGGCGAGCTGGTGGTGTTGTTGCACGGCCTAGGGGCGCATCTGGGGTTCTGGGAGCTGCACCTGGTCGAGGAGCTTGCCACGCGGTTTCGCGTTGTTTGCTTGGACCTGCGTGGTCACGGCTACAGCGACATGCCGGCCAGCGGCTACCGCCCGGCCGACATCGCCCATGATGTGCTCGC
Organism: Pirellulales bacterium; assembly: GCA_044221365.1. GTDB lineage: Bacteria > Planctomycetota > Planctomycetia > Pirellulales > JBGAPH01 > JBGAPH01. Next base: position 47,398 of record JBGAPH010000018.1, on the reverse strand, counting down.
CCTGCTCGATGAGCTCGACGCCGACCGGGCGCACCTGGTGGGGCATAGCTACGGCGGCGCCGTAGCGCTAGAGGCGGCCGTCGCGCGCCCCGACCGCGTAGCATCGCTCGTCGTGGCCGACACGCGCGTCCGCTGCCTGCAGCCGCACCAGGTCCTGCCGGCCTCCAGCGCCTGGCCCGACTTTTCGCGGCGGATGGCCCGCCAGGGCGTGCCGCTCAGCGACGCCGACCTCGAGATCGGCGCCCGATTGTTGGAGATGCTGGGCGCCGCCCGCTGGGACGAGGCTCGCCAGCGCCTGGCCGATCGTTTTCAGTTTCTCCCATTCGCCCGCGGCAGCCAGCGGCGGATGCTCGCCAAGTGGCGGCGGCTGATGGCCGAGACCACGGCCCCGGAAGACTTCCAGATCGGCAGCAACCTGTCGCCGGAGCAGCTTGCGCTGCTGCGCCAGCCACTGCTTTGCCTGTACGGCGAGCGCTCGCCCTACTTGACCAGCGGCCAGCGCTTGGCCGAGACGGTGGCGGCGGGCCGCCTCGAGACGGTGGCCGACACGGGGCATTTCCACGTGCTCGTGCAACCCGAGCGTTTCCGCCGCGAGGTCTGTGAGTTCCTGGCGACGCCGCACCGGTTGGCTTGGCAGGCTGCCCGCGGCGAGCGAGCGGCGCGGAATGTCGCGACGGCGGTTCCCCGATGAGCGCGGCCTCCCTCGCGCCCGCGGGCGCGCCGCGCGTGGCCCTCGTCACCGGAGGGGGCTCCGGCATCGGCCAGGCCACCTGCCTGTCGCTCGCCGCGGCCGGCTACCGCGTGGCGATTCTGGGCCGCAATCAGGCTCGCCTCGACGAAACCGCACAGTTGATTGGCGAACAAGCCGGTGCGCAGGCGGCCGCTCTCACATGCAGCGCAGACGTCACACGAGCGGCTGACGTGCAAAGCGCGGTTGCCCGCGTGCTCGACATTTGGGGTCGGCTTGACGTGCTGGTCACGGCCGCCGGCATCCTCCGCGCCCCCGGCAGTCCGATGCGCGCGGTGCATCAAACTGACCCGAGCGCGTGGCGACAGGTCATCGACATCAACCTGCGCGGCACCATGCTCTGCGCCGAGGCCGCAATGCCGGCCCTCCGGGCGGCGGGGGGTGGAGACATTGTCACCATCGCGTCGCTGGCGGCGTTGCGGCCCCTGGCCTATGATGCCGCGTACAGCGCTTCGAAGCTGGCGGTCGTCGAGTGGACCGAATCGCTAGCCGCCGAGGTGGCCGCCGAGTTCATCCGCGCCCAGGTGGTGATCGCCGGACCCTTCCGCACCGACTTGGCCGGGCAACGCTGGAGCGGCCAGGCGTCGGCCGCCGCGGCCTTTCCGCCGCCGTCGCGCGTGGCCGACTTCATCCGCTATTTGGTCACCCGGCCGCGCGACATGCGGTTGGCCCGCCCGGTCATCCAACCGCTCGCCGAATGGGCGGCCGGAGTCAAGAGCGGCGTTTCTGCGCCGCCGGCCCCGGCCGCAACCGAGAATCAAGAATCCCGCCAACCCGAGGCCTCTATGGGCAACGCAATGGGCAAGCTGCAAGGTCAGGTCGTGCTGGTCACCGGGGCCGCGGGGGGCATCGGCCGCGCCACCTGCCGGGCGGTCGCCGAGTTAGGGGCGGCGGTCGTAGCGGCCGACGTCGACGCCGCGCGGCTCGACGATTGCCTGGCGGACATTCGCCAGGCCTCCACTTGCGACGAGGCGCCGCTGGCCTGTGGACTCGACGTTCGTGACGAGTCCTCGGTGGCCGCGCTCGTCGCCGCGATCGAAGAGCGATTCGGCCGACTCGACGCGCTCGTTCACTGCGCCGGCGTGTTGCGGGCCCGGGGCACTCCCCCCAAGCCGGTCGCCAGCACCAGCCTCGACGAGTGGAACGAAGTGGTCGACATCAACCTGCTGGGCACGTTCCTGCTCAACCGCGCCGTGGTGCCGCTGCTGATCAAGCAGCGCGGCGGCAGCATCATCAATGTGTCGTCGGTGTCGGGGCTGAAGGGCCGCGCGCACGACGGCGCGTACTGCGCGTCGAAATTCGGCGTGATCGGCCTCTCGCAGAGCCTGGCCGACGAGGTCCGCAGCTATGGCATTCGCGTGCAGGCGCTGATGCCCGACGCGGTCGACACGCCGATCTGGGCGCAGAACCATCCGTTGCCGCCGCCGGGCGACGCGTTGCCGCCGGAGCGCGTGGCCGACTTGATCGCGTTCATGCTCACCCAACCGGCCGACACGGTGCTCGTTGGTCCGGTAATTGCTCCGCTCGGGGCCCGGCGGAGAAAGCTGATGGGCAAGTCGAATTCGGGCGGCGGCGCTCGAACGGAAGCCGAATAGCAACCGAGCTACGTCCTTGGGAGGTTCGCATGGCTCGCTCCAACAAAACCTCGTGGTACGCTTACCTGGCCGTCATCATCGTGTTCGCCAGCACTGGGCTCGTCGCCTATAGCCAGCGTCAGCAGGAGGATCCTTTGTCAGGCAATCGCGAAGTCACGCTCGAGCACGGCGGCATCACACGCCGCGCCCTGGTGCATGTGCCCCCCGGCTACGATCCGGCCAAGCCCACGTCGCTCGTGCTGGCGTTCCATGGCGGCCTGGGCCGCGCCGACGTGATGGAGCGGCAAACGAACTTCGATCGCGTGGCCGACAAGCACAACTTCATCGTCGCCTACCCCGACGGCACGGGCCGCGCCCGCTTCCTCACCTTCAACGCCGGCCACTGCTGCGGCTACGCCGTGCGGCAAGGGATCGACGACGTCGGGTTCACCTCGGCGCTCATCGACGAGTTGAGCCGCCAATACAAGATCGACCCCGACCGGGTCTACGCCACGGGCTTCAGCAACGGGGCCATGCTCTGCCATCGCCTGGGCGTCGAGCTGTCCGACAAGATTGCGGCCATCGCGCCCGTCTCCGGCAGCATGGCGCCGGGCTTGCAGCCGTCGCACCCCGTGCCCGTGATGATTGTCCACGGGCTGGGCGATCGCAACGTGCCCTTCGCTGGCGGCGTCGGCGAAAACGCGGTTCAGCCGGTGAGCCATCCTCCCGGCGAGCAAACGATTGCCCGCTGGCTGCGGGCCGACGGCGACGCTGCTCCGCCCGAGGTTCGCGAAACGGCTGACTACCAAGTGCGAAAGTACCGCCCGCGCGATAATCGCGGCTCCGAGGTCGACGTTTATCTCATGAAAGAAGGGGGCCACACTTGGCCCGGCGGGATCGACGTCACCCCGCGGCTCGGCACCGGCAAGCTGGTCACTTCGTTCGACGCCAGCGAAGAGATCTGGCAGTTCTTTGCCAAGCATCCTAAGAACGCCGCGGCGGCCAAATAGCGAGTTGCGGGGTTCAGCCACACCGTCTCCGCTGGCTGCTCACAACCGCGTGAACGCTCAATTCGAAATCGGCGAGGGCCGCGGCCCTTCCACCGTGGGCTCGTCGTTCGGCCAACCGACCAGCGGCAGCCAGTGGTCGTGGTACCACCAGGCGGTGAGCGCCAGCGTGAGGAAGGCGCCCGTGGCGCCGAATCGCGACACGAGCAGATAACCGCCCCCACCGATGAAGAGCGCGTCCGACACGACGCGGTAGATGTAGTAGCCGGCGCCGTAAACGCGCAGCCACCAGCGCTCGTTGGCGGTCCACGGCTCATCGGAGTAACGGCCGGCCCACCAGTTCCGGGCTTCCGCGGGCCCGGCGTCGAGCAATCCCCCGCGCTGCCAGTTTTCGCACAACCACAGGTAGAAGTAGGAGTTCGCCAACCAAGGGTTGATCTGGGCCACCAACCGCACGGCGCCGTGGACAGCGAGCAACACCCAAAAGGCAGCCAGCGTCGAACCCGGAGTACACATCCGCCAGGCCAGCACCGCCGCCGAGCCGATCGCCAGCGGCAACGCCGGCTGCAGGCCGATCAGCGTCCAGCGGCCACGGTCGGGCATCAGAAACAGCGACTCGCCAATATCCGTGCGGAAGCTGGGGATCAGCCCCTCCCACAAATAGAGCGTGAACTCCTTCACCCGCCCCCCAAAGCGCCGGCAGGCGATGCCCACGAACAGTTCGCGCGGCAGATTCACGAACAACAGCCGCTGCAAGAGCATCAGGACGACGAACACCAAGGGGGGCGTCGTTTGCCATAACTCGAACGGCGCGAGTTCGAATTGCGACCAGTGCTTCCACACGGCCACGGCGGCCGCCAAGGTCATTGCAGCCACCGGGATCAGGCAGAACGGGTGGAGCATCCAGCCAAAGAGCACGGCCAGCAAATCAAACGCGAGATTCAGATTGGCGCCCGCGTCGGCCCCGGAGAGCGGACGCGATGCAGCCGCCGCCGCCGGTTCCACCGACGCCGCCACGGGGGCATCGGCCATGAGCCCGGCCGCCCGCAACTGTGCCGCGAACTCCACCACGTTGCGTTCGGAAACGCTGTTGCCTGTGATCCGCTGATAGCCGGCGAGCACTTCGGCCAGCGAGTGCGACTTGCCGAGCAGGTCGACGAGCAGGCGCTCTTCGGCGCCCACCTGAAAGTGCTGCGCCGCCTGGCGGTCCCAAAGCTGGAACTCGCGTGGCCCGATGCGGAAGACGTCGACGTCGGGCCGCAGTTCGCAGGGCAGCTTCAAGAGGGTTTGCGACGCACTCATACCGCGGCCTGTTTCGCCTCGCACTGTGCGAGTAGATCGGTCGCCTCTTGCAAGCGATCGTCGATCTCGAGCGCCGCGCGAAACAGTTCGGCGGCCTCGTTGAGCGAGCCCTGCGCGAGAAAGGTCTTGCCCAACTCCACCATGCAATGCACCTGCTTCGAGTCGACCTGAATCGCCGCCCGATACATGATCTGGGCGTCGACGATCAAACCTTGCTGCAAATACACATCTCCGAGGCGAGCCTTCGGAGGCGAACGGTTGGGAAACAGGTCGGCGGCTGCCCGGAACTCCACGATGGCCTCTTCGAGCCGTCCCAACTCGCGGAGCAGGTCGCCGGTGGCGACGCGGGCATTCATGTCTGCGGGGTTGATTCGCCCTGCCACGAGCGCGTGTTCGATTCCCTCGTCGGCTTTGCCAGCTTGCGAGAGCAGCGACGCCAGCCGGCAACGGGCGGGGCCCAGCAGCGGATCGTATTTCACGGCCTCTCGGCAGGCCGCCAACGCCTCGTCGCGCTGCTCGAGCGCTTCCAGCGTGTTGCTGCGCAACAGATGGCCGCGAGCGTGTTTAGGATCAACTGCCAGCCCTTGATCCACCGAGGCCAGCGCGGCCGCGTGGTTGCCTTGTTCGTATTGCACGTAGGCCAGCGCGATCCATTGCGAGGCATCCGTGGCGTCGAGCCGCACGGCCAGATCCAGGGCGTCCTCGGCCTGCTCGTATTCGGCGCGGCGCGCATAAATGAGACCGCGGACGAAATGAGCCAGGGCCACCTCGGGATTGATCGCCAGCGCCGCGTCGATCTCGGTCAGGGCAGCGTCGAAGCGGCCCGATTGGAAGAGACCCTTGGCGGCGTTCAGATGGCCCACCGCGGTGCGGCCGGCGGAGCGAAGTTTCAGCACCAGGTCGGTCATCGCGAATCTGGATCCCGTTGGGCGTGAACGGCCGCTCGCCTCCGCGGCCCGGCTGTGCCTATACTTGCCTCATGGTAGTCGCCGGAAACGACGAGCAATAGAGGCCGCGGCCGGCACTTAGGCCGCTTTTACCCGCTCTCTGCATGCGATCCCCCTGGTTGGGTCTGATTCTAACGGTTCTGCTCGTCGCGGGACGGGCGCAGGCTGCGGTGCGCGAGGAGTTCGTGCCGCCGGCCGCGACAGACCCGGCCATCGATGCTTGGCTCGAGCCCCACCTGGCGGCCTTCGACCCCACCGTTAACCACCGTGGCCAGCTCTACGTCCATTTCCCCGGCACGGCCGATGTTCCGGACAACAGCGAACTGATCTGCGACGAAGCGGCGGCGCTCGGCTACCACGTGATCTCCCTGCGCTACCCCAACGAGCCCTCGGTCGACGCGTTGGCCAGTGAGAGCACCGATCCCAACGTTCACGAAGAGGTGCGCCGCGAGCGGCTCTACGGCGAAGACGACTCGCCGCTCGTCAACGTCACCCCGGCCAACTCGGTGGAGAACCGCCTGGTCAAGCTGCTCGAATACCTGGCCGCCAAACACCCAGGCGAGGGGTGGGACCAGTTCCTCGATCAGGGCCAGCCTGTGTGGAACCGGCTGGCTCTGGGCGGGCATTCGCAAGGGAGCGGGCAGGCAGCGCTGCTGGCCAAGGACCACGTGGTCGACCGCGTGCTCATGTTCGCCGGGCCGGCCGATCAAGTGGGCGGCGTGAGCGCCGCGCCCTGGGTGAGTCAGCCGGGGGCCACGCCGCTGGGGCGCTTCTTCGAGTTCGATCACGAGCGTGACTTCCTGGGCGCAAACATCAAGCTCGATCTAGCTGCCCTGGGCTTCAACAATCGTTGGTCGCCGGTCAATGTCGACGATGCCGTGCTCAACGCCGGCCAACACTGGCTCACCACCAACTATCCGGTGGGCACGGGCACAGGCGCCGGACTCAAGGCGCACAATTTGGTTGTCATCGACGGCCAAACCCCGCGCGACGAATTCGGCGCGCCCCTCTTCGACAACGTTTGGCAACACATGCTCACGTCGCCCGTCACCCTCGATGGCGACGCCAACGACGACGGCGCGGTCGACCTCAGCGATTTCGGCCTCATCAAAACCAACTTCGGCTTGCCGGCCACCTGGGCGACCGGCGACTTCGATGGCAACGGCGCGGTTGACCTCTCCGACTTCGGCGTACTCAAGTCGAGCTTCGGCCAGCAAGGGGCGGCGAGTGTGCCCGAGCCGAGGGCTTGGGTCTTGCTGGGGCTGGGAGTAGTTTTCTTGGCGGCCCGCGAGCGCCGGTGGCGCTCAACGCGGACACGCGGCTAATCGTCGCCCACGCTGCCCGCTCTATTGCCTCAGGTGTTTGCGATCGCTGGCTGAAGCGCTCGTCGGGCCGCCTGTTCCCACTCGCGCATTTTTTTTTCGCGCCGACTCTTGACGGCGATCCTGCCAATCCGCTACTGTACTATCACTGTGGTACACATGCCGGGCCTTCCATCGCCTCGCGACCATGTTCTTCTTCATTGACCCCAACGACGGACTGGCCATCTACGACCAGATCGTTCGGCAGGTCAAGTTTGCGGTCGCCGGCGGGGCCCTCCGGGCGGGCGAGCTCGTGCCCAGCGTGCGCGAGCTCGCCCATGATTTGGCCGTGAACCCCAACACCGTGGCCCGCGCCTATCGGCAGCTCCAGGCCGATCGCGTGCTCGACACGGTGCGGGGCACCGGACTCGTGGTGACCTCCGGCGCCAAGGAGCGCTGCCGCGGCGAACGGGTGAAGCTCATCCGCGGCCGGCTTCGGCAAGTGCTGCAAGAGGCCGCCCGCAGCCAGCTCGATCTCTCCGAGCTGCGCGACCTGATCGAAGCCGAGCTCGATGCCCTGCCCCAAACCCGAATCGGCAGGTGAAGCATGAAGCCTGGCGATCTTGTCGTCTTTGGAGGGTGGGGCGAGGCTCGGCGAGCCCCACGCTTCAGCACGGTGGGGCTCACTGCGTTCCCCCCACGCTACGGGTTCCACCATCACTCGTCTTGAAGGTTTCTCGTCTCCGAAGAGGCTCCGCTCATGCCCCCTGTGATCCAAGTTTCCGGTCTGACGAAGCGCTATCGCTCGCAGATGGCGCTCGATCATGTCTCCTTCGAGGTCCCCGCAGGCGTCGTCTTCGCCCTGCTCGGCGAAAACGGGGCCGGCAAGAGCACCGCCATCAAGACGCTGCTCGGCTTGGTCGCCCCCGATTCCGGCCAGGTGCAGGTGCTCGGCCTCGACGCCCGCAAGGACGGGCTCGAGATTCGCCGCCGCGTGGGCTACGTGCCCGAGCGGCCCACGCTCTACGAATGGATGACCGTGGCCGAAATCGGCTGGTTCGTAGCCGGGCTCTACGACGACCGCTACCTGGCCGAATACCTGCGCCTCGTGCGCGAGTACGCGCTGCCGGAGGACCGCAAGATCAGCGCGCTCTCGAAGGGCACGCGGGCCAAGGTGTCGCTCGCGCTCGCCCTGGCCAGCAAGCCGCCGCTCTTGATTCTCGACGAGCCCACCAGCGGCCTCGACACGCTCGTCCGCCGCGAGTTCATGGAGAGCATGGTCGACCTGGCGGCCCAGGGGCAAACGGTGCTCCTCTCGAGCCACCAAATTGGCGAAGTCGAGCGCGTGGCCGACATCGTGGCGATTCTCAAGGAAGGCAAGCTGCTCGTACACGAGCGGCTCGACCGCCTGCGGGCACAGATCAAAGAGATCACGATCACGCTCCACGAGTCGACGATGGCGCCGCCGGAGCTGCGCGGCGAAGTCCTCCGCGAGCGCCGCCGCGGCCGCCAGTGGCAAGTGCTCGCCCGCCACACGAGCGACGACCAACTCCGCGACCTCCGCGATCACGTGGCGGTCGAGTCGCTCGAAACGCGGGCGCCGAACCTGGAAGAGATCTTCGTGGCCTACATGCAGCCGAACGCAGCCGTGCCCGGCTTCGACCTCGGCGAGGAAGCGGTGGCGCAGCTATGAACGGTCGCTTGGTGTGGCGAGTGATGTGGAAGGAGTACCGCGCGCTGCGCGGGCTGTGGATCGCCGTGGCGGTTGCTTCGTGGTTGGCGCAGGTGGTGATTCTGCTGACCGCCCGCGATCTGGGACTGCTCGAGGTGGCGCTGGGGGCTGCGCTCGTGACGCCGGTGTTCTACGTCTTCGGCGCCGCGTCGGCCGTGTTCGCTAGCGAACACGAGGAAGGCGCCGACCGCTTGTTGCTGGCGCTGCCAACCAGGCTGCCCTCGCTCGCCGTGGGAAAAATGGCGTTCGTGGCCCTCAGCACGTTGGCGCTGATGCCGGCCGCAGGCATCCTGGCGCTGTGGGCCCTGTCGGGGTCCGCGGGTCCACGGGCATACGAACAGATCGGCGAGCTCGCCTTCATTTGGGCTCCGGCCATTCTCGAAGGTTTTGTGTGGGGGCTGTTCTTTTCGCTACTGTGCCGCAGCGTGATGCAGGCGGCCATCCTGGCCACGCTGGCGGCGGCCCTCACGGTATCGGTGGCTCTGCATCTGTCGAACGGGTCGGCCATCGATGGCATCGATCCGCGGCAGTACGCCGAAACCTTGTGGCCCCGGTTGGGCATCGTGCTGGTGGTGTTGGCGGCCGATCTTGCACTTGCCCGCCGCTGGTTGTCCACCGGCGCGCCCGTAGCCGACCGCGAGCGCGCCCCGGCGCAGGCCGGAAGCGGAAGCTGGTCGGCGCGGCTCGCCTCGTTCTCGCGCTGGCAGTCCAGGCTCACTTGGCAGCAACTCCGGCAGTCGAGCCGCATGATGGCGCTCGTGCTGATCGTGCCCATGTCGATTTCGTTGTTGCTGCCTCAGCTTTCCGAGAAGTCTCGCATCCCAAGTCCGACCGAGGCCGGCATCTCCACGGTCGACGTCGCCTGGGAGATCACGCTGATTCTGATCGCCGCGCTCGTTGGTTGCACGGTGTTCGCGGCCGACAAGCGGGGCAACAGCTACCGCTGTCTGGCCGAGCAAGGGTGCGGGGCCGGCGCCGTGTGGTTCAACCGGCAGGCGTTTGCACTTGCCTGGCTGGCAACTGGCATCGTCGTGTGGCACCTCGCCTGGTGGCTGCGCTTCGGACTCTCCGAGCGGCCGGTAGCGGTGTTTCAGCCCTTTCACTACGACCACTACGGAAGCGGCCGGATCGACGTACACGTCATGACCTGGCGCGAGGTGGGGGCCGTGGCGGTGGCCTACGCGGCGGGCCAGTTGGCGTCGTTGTTGGTGCGCGGCGGCGTGATGTCGACGCTGATCGGCTTGGTGCTGGCTGCGGGTTTCTACTCCTGGTCGCTTCTGACGCTCTTCCTGCTGCTGCCTCCCTCGCTTTCGGTGTGGCCGTTCGCCATCGGCATGCTGGCCACGACGGCCGTCTTCGCGCGGCGCTGGCTGCTCGACGATCGCGGTTTGAGAACGTGGGCGCTCACCGCGGGCACGTTCGGCCTGTTCGCCCTGGGAACGCTGGCGCTCGTGCCGACGCTCCGCCTGGAAGGACTGTCCCATCGACCAGTCGAGTTCGACGTCGAGGCGTTTCAAGCCACGCTCGGGCCGGAAGCGCAGCAGACCGCCGACCTCTATCGCCGCGCGGTCGAGACGTTACACACCAGGCGGTCGATCGAGGAGGAGCTGGCGCTGCCGGACGACTCCGCCGAGCGCGAGTACCCGGAGTCGATCGAACGTCGCTGGAGCCGTGGCGAGCTCTCGGCGATCGACCGTGCCTGGCTCGCGGCCAATCAGGAGCCGATTCGCACCGCGCTCGAAGCGAATGCTCGGCCCACCTGTGCGTACCTGCGCGACGCCAACGAGTTGCAGGGACGATCGCTGCCCGATCTCGTCGACCTACTGCGCGTGCGTGTGATCGCTGAGCCGGACCTCGATGCACAATTGGCCGCGTATCTCGACATTTTGCGGCTGATCGAGCACCTGCGCCCTGGCTGGTATCAATTCGTGGAGGCGCGATCGTTTGAACGCCACGTGCTCAACGGCCTCTTGAGTTGGTCGGTGGCCCCAGGCCAAACGCCCGAGCGGCTCCGCGCGGCGCGACGGGCCCTTCAGGAACACGCGGCGCGCACTCCGAGCGTGGAGGAGGCCGTGAAGATGCAGTACGTCGCCACCCTGCGGCGCATCGACTCCGACGACGCGACCTTCGAGCTCCCCTTCGAGAGCTATCTAGCCGGCTTGCCCTGGGAACGGCAACGGGCGCGTTTGCTCCTCACGGAGTGGGCTAACGACAATCTGGGCGTCCTTCATGAGACGTTCCACGATCTGAACCCACAAACCTTGGATCGCCTGCGCGGCTACTACAACCACAGCGGCGAGAGCCTGCAACTCATGTCGACCCCGGCCTTGCGGTCGCGGCTCGACGGCGGCGCTTCTCACGGCTACCAACTCGCCGACTGGGAACTCCATCGCCAGACACGACTGCAAGCCGCGGTGATCATGCTCGAGCTGGCCGCGTTCCGCTTGGAGCATGGGGCGCTGCCAGGTTCACTTGCGGATCTGGTCGGGGCCGACTTTCCGGCGGCGCCGCTCGATCCCTTCACCCACGAGTCGTTCGAGTACTTCCCGCAGGGCTTCCCCATCGAGATCGATCAGGCGACCCAGCTCAGCGCTCGGCTGGAAGAGCAGGCCACGCTTGGTCCCGCCGTGCTCTGGAGCCCAGGCGGCAGAGTCTCGATGAGCTATCAGGAAGATCGCGGCAAACGCATCCGGCGCTTCTCGACCTACTGGGGCAACCATTGGGAATCGCTCGACAACGAGCTGGCCGGCTGGAGCGCCGGCCTGATCTTCCCCATTCCCGCGCCAATTCCCACACCCTAGGTCCCCCTTTCCGAGAGACGCTCACCATGAACGCTCGCATCGTCTGGCGCGTGATGTGGAAGGAATACCGGGCGCTCCGCGGGTTGTGGATCGCGGTGGCCGCCGCTTCTTGGATGTCTCAGTTCGCCGTCCTGGCGCTCTCCCGCGATGCGAGTTGGTTTGGCGTGGCGTTCGGGGCGGCGCTGATCACGCCGGTCTTCTACGCCCTTGGGGCTTCGGCGGCGTCCTTCGCCGGCGAGCGCGAAGAGGGCGCAGACCGCTTCCTGATGTCGCTGCCGCTTTCCGTCGCGCCGCTCGTCACTGGCAAGATGCTGTTCCTCCTGCTCAGCACGCTGGCGATCGTGCCGGCTGTGGCGCTTGTGGCGGCGGTTTCCGCATGGTGGCCGCAGGCGGAGTACTTCGACGCAGCTCTGTACTTCATTTGGGCGCCGGCCGTGCTCGAGGTGATCGCCTGGGGGCTGTTGTTCTCGCTCTTGGGACGAAGCGTGATGCAGGCGGCGTGCCTCGGCGGGCTGGTGGCGGCGGGTTCAGTGTCGATCGCCCTCTGGCTGACCAACGACGTGGTCGACCAGGTCGATGTCGAGCAATATGGGAACGCGTTGCTGGCTCGCCTGACGATCGTAGGCGTCGTGCTGCTCGGGGATCTGACGCTCTCGCGGCACTGGTTGCGCCGAGCTGTTGGCGAGCAGCGCCTTGGACGACAAGGCAGCCTGAGCAAGGTGCGCGCCGTCTGGCCAACCTTCCTCGCTCGCGCGACTCGCCCCTTACGTTGGCAGGGGCGGTTAGCCTGGCTCGCCGCCCGACAATCCGCCGGGGTGTTTGCGCTGGCGATCGTGCTCCCGATTGCGCTGGCAACGTTGATTCCGCTCGGCGACCATGCGCGGCGCTTTTCGGAATGGAGTTCCGCCGGCGAAACCGAAGTTCACGTGTTGTGGGAAGGGACGCTGGCCTTCGTCGCCCTCCTTGTGGGCTGCGCAGTCTTTTTTGGCGACCAACGAGAGCGAAGCTATCGCTGCCTAGCCGAGCAAGGGGGAAGCGCTCGATCGATCTGGTGCAGCCGGCAGGTGATCGGGGTCGTGGCCTTGTCCGTGGGGATCGCCGTGTGGCACTTGGCCTGGTGGCTGGGGCCCATGAGCCGCCTGGGGCCGATCTCTCGGTTCGCCGCGGAGGAAGGCGGACGGTACGTGATCGGTTGGCATGGCATCACCGCGCGGGAATGCGCGCTCGTGGCCATCGCCTATGGAGTGGGCCAAGCGATGTCGCTGTTGTTTCGCAGCAGCATCGTGGGCACGTTGGTGTCCGTGATGGCGATCGTCCCGTTCTTCCTTTGGTATCGACTGACAGCCTACTTCGCGCTGCCGGCGATCGGCACGCTGTGGCCGCTCGCGGTGGGCCTGCTGGCGACGACCGCCGTGTTCGCGCCGCGCTGGCTGATCGACCGCCGTGGGCCTACGACCTGGTTGCGCACCGGCGGAACCTTCGGCCTCTTCGCCGGCGGAGTGCTGGCGATCGTACCGGAGCTGCGGCTAGCCGAGGCGCCTGACGAGCCGATTGGGTTCGACGTCGCTGCGTTCAAGGCGACGCTGGACGGCCACGCGCGTGAGACGGCCAAGATGTACTGGCTGGCTTTGGTGCGCATGACGCCACTCGACCCAGAAAGCGAACGTCCCGAGCTTGATCGGCTTCGTGCAGATGCTGCCCGCGGGGAACTTGAGGCTCGTCTTCGCAACGCATCCATCACCGACGCCGACCGCCGTTGGCTGGGCGCGAACGAAGAAGCGATCGATCTGACGCTCACGGCCAACGCGCGGCAGACCTGTGCCTTCGTGTCGTGGGGTTTCGATCGGCCAACTCGCACCCGCGCCGACCTGATCAATTTGCTGCTCTTGCGCGGCGTAGCGGCTGAGGACCGACTCGACGCCTCACTCACATCCGTGCTAGACGCACTGCAGCTAGTTCGGCACGTGCGGCCTGAGCCTTGGGCGGCCGCTCGCCTCGAGCGGCAAGTGCTCGAGTTCATTACCGCCTGGTCGGTCTGGCCGGGACAGACGCCGGAGCGCCTGCGGGCGATGGACAAGCTCCTGGTCGACTACGAAGCCGGCCTGCCGAATCCCGACGAGTGGGTGAAGCTCGATTACCTCGACACCCTCGAACAGATCAGCCGCTTCGACGGGCATTTCATGAACCCCTTCGAGAATTGGGCGTGGCAGGCGCCCTGGGAGCGCGTGCGGACCGAACGGCTGTTGCGCTTGTGGACGAACGAGGACTTGGCCGTTGTCGCTCGTGTTGACCAGTCGTTGCGGGACGGCGCCAGCCTCGATTGGCTTCAGGACGCGCAGTTGGCCGAGGGCTTCGACCTGCGCCGTCGAACCACGCCCCATCTTCCCTTCCACATGCGCGAATTCAGCGCCGGCACTGCTCTGGGCAGTCTAGCCGCCGAGCGCGCCGCCCGCCGCCGGGCGACGCGCATCATGCTCGACCTGGCGGACTATCGACTGGGCCACGGCCATCTGCCCGACTCGCTCGAGGACCTGGCGGCGACCCAGGTTCGGGAACTGCCCAAGGACCCTTATACTGGGTTGCGATTCCGCTATTTCGCAGAAGGGTTCCCGGTTCGAATCCGGCTCGGCGTCGGGTTGGGGCCAGACCAGACGCTGACGCTGGATGACGGCCAACCGCTCCTGTGGAGCCCCGGAATCCAGGTGCGCATGACCGAATCGCAGGAGAACGGAACCCTCGCGCCCGGCTATTCGATGGTGAATCGCGACCGGCAGTTCGAGCGCGTCGACGACCTGCAGGCCTGGACGCACGGAATTACGTTTCCGGTTCCGCAGCCGTCCCGGAATGACTCGCCCAAGGAGCAGAGCCCATGAACCGCAGGCCCGGCGCGAAGGCATGGCCCCGGCCGTGTTCGCCAGCCTCGTCAGCCGCGACGGCGGCGAGCCGATCGACGCCCAGGTCTTGCCGTAGCTCGTGCCGGAGCAGGATACAATTGGGCGTTCCACCCAATCCTGCCTCCGCCAGTCGCCCCATGGACGCCCGCACTCCCGAGCTCGAACATCAGCGCGCCCGCATGGTTCGCCGGCAGCTTCGCCGTCGTGGGATTCGCGATCCGCGCGTGCTCGAGGCGATGGGCGCCGTGCCGCGCGAGCAGTTCTTGGCGGATGCCGACGCCGAGCAGGCCTATGCCGACCGCGCCCTGGCGATCGACTGCGGCCAGACGATCAGCCAGCCCTACATGGTGGCCCTGATGACCGAAGCGCTCGAACTCGCGGGCGACGAACACGTGCTCGAGATCGGCAGCGGCAGCGGTTATCAAACGGCCGTGCTCGCCGAGCTGGCACGATCGGTGGTGTCGATCGAGCGCCACGCCCCCCTCTCGGCCCAGGCCGCCGAGCGGCTCGCGCGCTTGGGCTCCACAAACGTCACGCTCGTCGTGGCCGATGGCACGCTCGGCTGGCCGGCCGCGGCCCCGTACGACCGCATCTTGGTCACCGCGGCGGGACGCGAAGTACCGCCTGCCTTGTGGGAGCAGCTTGTCGAAGGGGGGCTGCTCGTGATGCCGGTCGGCAGCGCGAGTGAGCAGCTGCTCGAAGTCGTGCGCAAGGTCGACGGCGCCGCTGTGACCAAATCGCTCACGCCCTGCCGCTTCGTGCCGCTGGTGGGGGAACAGGGTTGGGCAGAGTCGTAAGTCCCTCGTTGTTTCCCTCGCAACCCGCCGCCCTTCTGTGCTGTCGGATTCAAACGCCTAAGTACGGCTAAAAGCTCAGCATCCGTCGGTACTCCTCCATCCGCCGCTCCAGATCCGGGCGGCCGATCTGTTGCAGCCGGTCGAGGCTGAAGTCTTCGACCGTGAAGCTGGCCACGAGCACGCCGTAGGCCATCGCTTCCTTGAGCGTTTTCGGCTCGAAGTTCCCCTGCTCGGCCAGGTAGCCCATCATGCCGCCGGCGAAGCTGTCGCCCGCGCCCGTCGGATCGACCACGTCCGGCGTGGGATAGGCGGGCATCACGTAGGTTTCGTGCTCGCTGAAGAACATCGCCCCGTGTTCCCCCTTCTTGATCACCACGAACCTGGGGCCCATCTCGCGCACCTTGTGCCCGGCGCGGACGAGGTTGTCGTCGTTCGTGAGCAGCTTGGCCTCGGAATCGTTGAGCACCAGGCCGTCGATTCTGCGCAGCAGCTCGCCGAGTTCGTCGCGCTGCACGTTGATCCACAGGTCCATCGTGTCGGCGACGGCCAGCGTGGCGCCCGGCACTTGGTTGAGCACCTTGAGCTGCACGGTGGGGGAGCCGTTGGCCAGGAAGAGGAACTGGCAACGCTTATAGGCGTCGGGGAGTACGGGGTCGAACGTCTCGAAGACATTGAGGTGCACCTCGAGCGTCTCGCGGTCGTTCATGTTCGGCAGGTACTTGCCGCGCCAACGGAAGGTGCGGCCGCCGCGGATGGTCGTCAGGCCGTCGGTGTTGATCCCCCGGTCGGCCAACAGATCGACGTGCCCCGGCGGGAAGTCCTCGCCCACCACGCCGACCAGATGCACCTTCGAGAAGTAGCTGGCCGCGTAGCTGAAGAACACGGCCGAGCCGCCCAGCACGTCGTCGCGCTTCGCGGTGGGAGTTTCAACGCTATCGAGCGCCACGGAACCGACGACCAACAAGCTCATGCGACGGGTATCTCAGGAAATCGGTGCGAGGAAGGGAAAGTCCGGACTTACATGCCCCCGGCGGGCGACCGGGCCATTATCGGCGGCCCCGGTTCGAGTGCAAGCGACGTCGCTCGTCAGGGTGGACGGACGCGTAAGGATCGGTTAGCCTCCGGCGGATCGCGGGCGTGTGGTCGCTTTCAGGCCACGCCGCCCGCAGCGTTTTCGCGAGAACCAGCCATGTCCCCCGCTCCCGCGACGGCCGCCAACCAAGCCGCCACTGCCCGCCAGTTCTACAACCGGCTCAGCAAAGCCTACGACCTGATTGCCGACAAGGACGAGCGGGCCGCCCGCGAGCAGGGGCTGGCGGCGCTGGCCGTGCAACCGGGCCAGCAGGTCCTGGAAATCGGCTACGGCACCGGGCACTCGCTCGTTTCGCTGGCCCAGGCAGTTGGGCCGCAAGGTAGAGTTTTCGGCATCGATGTGTCCGACGGCATGCGCGACGTAGCGGCGGCCCGCGTGCAGGAGGCTGGCTTTGCCGACCGCGTGCAGCTCGTCGCCGGACCGACGCCGCCGCTTGCCTACGCAGACGGCCAGTTCGACGCCGTGAGCCTGAGCTTCACCCTCGAGCTGTTTCCGCTGCCTGAGCTTCCGGCTGTGCTCGCTGAGATCAAGCGAGTGCTGCGGCCGGGAGGTAAGCTAGGAGTGGTCTCGATGGCCGTGACGCGGGCCGGCGAGCAAGAGAGCCTGCTCGAGCACGTGTACAAGTGGATGCATCTGCACTTCCCGCACATCGTCGACTGCCAGCCGATCGACGCCCGCGAAGCGGTGGCCGAGGCCGGCTTCCGGCTGGCGCACGACGCCGAACTGAAGATCTGGTCGATGCCGGTGGCGGTGGTCGTCGGCATCAAACCGTAAGCGGCTAGCCCGCCCTCACCCTGCAACGCACTCCTTCCGTAAACCACTTTGAACCGCATGACTCAGCACTCTCACCACGGCGACGCACACGATCACGGGCATCATGGCCACGACCACCATGGGCCCAAGCAAAGGGGCCCGGTCCACAAGGATTGGCGGCTGTGGTTCGCCGTAGCCATGATGTTGGTGGCGATGGCCGTTTACGTGCTCAGCGACGACGAGTCGATCACGCCTTCCGGGCCTGAGCAGTCGATGCCCGAGGCAGCCGCCGCGGAGTAATCACCGCGGATTGGCGACTCGCTTGGTTCGCGCTTCGGTCGGACCGGCGCGACTCGAACAAAAAGAAAGCCGCCGGCCCTTCGAGGCCGGCGGCTTTCTTTTGATCTGGTGAATCCGCTCTGGCGGTTCTGCCAGGAGCTTTAGCGGACGCGACGCAACCGGCTAACCCCGAAGGCTGCGAGCATGCCGCAGGCGGCGAGAACCAGGGTCGACGGCTCCGGAACCGGGGCGAACGTCTTGTACTCCGCGGAAATCCCCACGTTTGGCGCGGTCAAATCGTAGGTCGCGGTCTTGGCGTAGTCCGTGGCGCTCGTGTGCAGGAAGAAGAACCGCGAGCCCCCGGTCGGGGAGAACGGATCGGCGGGGCCGACCGCGGGGTCGGTGAACAGGAAGTTGATGGCGCCATCGGGGCGGCCAGCCGGATTGAACAAGCGGCCAACGTAGGGCGCCGCCGAGCCGAGGCCATCGATCCGCCAATCGGCGTCGGTGATGTTGCTGTAGCCGAAGTCGCCCAAGCGGAACGCATCAACCGCGCCGCCGCTGGAGGTCGGGTCGACGGTGACTCGCCAGTAGAAGTCGAGCGTGCCCGCGACGTTCTCGCGCACCACACGGTTCTGCACCCAGCCGGTGATTCCGGGCAGCGAAAACGGCTGAATGACATCTTCCACCACGGTGGCGGCCAGCTCCGGCCGAGCGGCCGAAGTCGTTCCACCGAGGCTCGTGTCCTTGAAGGGATCGGCTCCGAAGGCCGTATTGAGGGACACGGCATGGGCGGAAGGTGCGGCTGCAAGCAATCCGCAAGCAACAACAATCAGGGCGCCAGCGCGGCAAAACATGAGAGGGATACTCAGGGGGCGGTGAGTGGGGGTCCGATCCACGTCTCCATCGTATCAAACCGGAGATTTTTTCTAACCCACCTGGCGCAAGATTGCGGAAACGAAAGGTTGGTGCGATTGAGGCCAGAGTAACCGATGGGCTGTTCGCAGCGACGAACTAGGAGACATCGAGGGAGGCCGAGTCGAATTGCTCGACCGCGGCCGGCTCCCGCTCAGCCCCCTTGGACGGCTCAACAGACAGGATCGAGCGATAGATCTCTTGGTCCTCGTTCGACAGGCGGTCGACCAGTCCCTGCAACCCGTCGCGCAGCGACTTGAGCGAGCCCTGCAGGTTGCGCACTTCCCGCTCAGCGGCGGCGATCTTCCGCACTTGTTCGAGCACCTCGTCGAGGGTGGCAGCGCGCGGCAATTTAGGGGCCTTGAGGGCTTCGGCAGCCGGGGCCGGCGGGGGCGCTGCGCCATTGTCAGACTTGCGGGTGCGGGTGCGGGCCATGGAAGTCGTTCTCAGCAAGGGTTTTGTGGCCTATTGCATGGACGCACCGAATTGTAGGTCATCGGCAGTTCTGTGGAAGCGGCTCGCGCCGGCAGCACTTTCCCAGTCGCTTGTAACGATAATAATTATCGTTATACTCACCGTGCACTGGGAACCGCTCGCCGGCGGGCTCGGCTCGTCGTCGGCCCCTCTGCAACTGGAACCGTGGACAAGGTGAGAACTGGCATGCGGCGACTGATGATTGGCAGCGGACTCGTGGCTCTGGCTCTCTACGGCTGGCCGAGCGTCGACGCGGCGCGGGCAGACGCTCCCACTCCCAAGGCGAGCAAAAAGGTGCTGCTCGGCCCTGCCGCCCCTGAACTGACCGCTGGCATTCCGGGCAAAGGACCGCTGACGCTCGAACAGCTCAAGGTCTGGCTCGACGATCCCAAGAACCACGAGCCGCTCGAAATCGAACTGCCGCTAGGGCTCGCCGCGGGGACGAGCGAAATCCGCGGCCTCGATAAGAACCCGCTCACCCGGGCCAAGATCGAACTCGGCCGGCAGATCTACTTCGACACCCGTATCTCGGGCGACAACACGATTAGCTGCGCCACGTGTCACGCCCCCGACCACGGGTTCGCCTTTGGCACGCAGTTCGGCGTGGGCATTCGCGGGCTGACGGGAAACCGTAACTCCCCGCCCGCCTACAACCGCATTCTGAGCGACAAGCAGTTCTGGGACGGCCGCGCGGGCTCGCTCGAAGAGCAAGCCATTGGCCCGATCGCCAACGAGATCGAAATGGGAGGCACGCACGACAAATGCGTCGCATGCCTGGCCGCCATTCCCGGCTACAAGCTGCAATTCGACAAGATTTTCGGCGGGCTGACGATCGAGAACGTGGGCAAGGCCATCGCCAGCTTCGAGCGCACGTTGGTCACCGGCCCCGCGCCCTACGACTACTACGAGCGGCTCGTGCCCTTCCGCGAGGTCGACCTCGAGGCGCTCGAGGAAGACGACGCCGACGCCTTTGCCCGCTACAAGCAACTGCTGGCCGAATCCGAGGCCCATCCTATGTCGGAGAGCGCCAAGCGCGGCCGCGACCTGTTCTTTAGCGACAAGGGGGGCTGCAGCGCCTGCCACGTGGGGGCCAACCTGACCGACGAGAAGTACCACAATCTGGGCGTGGGCATGGACGCGGCCGAGCCGGACCTGGGCCGGTATGTCGTGACGGGCGAGGAGGCCGATAAGGGGGCCTTCAAGACCCCCACGGTCCGCAACATCGCGCAGTCGGGTCCCTACATGCACGACGGCAGCCAGAAGACGCTGGAAGAAGTCGTCGAGTGGTACGCCAAGGGGGGCCACCCGAACAAGTGGCTCGACGAGAAGGTCAAGAAGCTCGACTTGACCTATCAGGACAAGGCCGATCTGGTGGCCTTCATGCAGGCCTGCACCGGCGAGTTCCCCAAGGTCGAGCCAGGACGGCTGCCGAAGTAGCCCGAAAGCCGCAGGCGGTTGTCGCAATCGCCTGTTGCGCATAGACTTGAACAGGCCTGTTGTGCTGGCGGTCGTCGCCGCGCAACAGGCCTGCTGTTTGGTTGCTGGCTACTGCGTGCGGGTGCTCATGGCTCACGAAGACGAACTCTACCAGGAGCGGATCCTGGATCACTACGAGGAACCGTTTCATCGCGGCCACTGTCCCGAGCCGACGCACGCGCACGAGGACGACAATCCGCTCTGCGGCGACGTGGTGCACATCGAGCTGCGGATCGATCCCGACGGCCTGATTCGAGACGCCTGGTTCACCGGCGACGGCTGCTGCATCAGCCAGGCCGCCGCCTCGATGTTGCTCGAGCACTTCGAAGGCAAAACGATCGAAGACGTGAAGCAGTTCGCCGCCGGCGACATGCTGGCCTTGTTCGGCGCCAAGCTGACGCCCAACCGCCAGAAGTGCTGCTTACTCTCATGGCGCGTGCTTCAAGCGGCGCTCTACGCTCCCGTGGGGGACGCGTCGCAGGCCCAGGCAGGAGGACCCTGACGATGTCGCTGGCCGCACCGGCGTTTGCCCTCGACGTCGAGACGCTGCGCCGCGACTTCCCGATCCTCGCCAAGCCTGTGCACGGCGACGTGCCGCTGTGCTACCTCGACAACGCGGCCAGCACTCAGCGGCCGCGGCAGGTGATCGACGCGATCGTCGACGTCTACGAAAACGACTACGCCAACGTCCACCGCGGCATCCACTGGCTCAGCGATCGAGTAACCGACCGCTACGAGGCCGCCCGCGCCAAGGTGCAGCGATTATTGGGGGCTGCCAAGCCGGAAGAGATCATCTTCGTCCGCGGCACGACGGAGGCCATCAACCTGGTGGCCCGCAGTTGGGGAGACGCCCACTGCCGCGCCGGCGACGAAATCATCCTCAGCGAGATGGAGCATCACGCCAATCTCGTCCCCTGGCAACAGCTCAGCGAGCGGACGGGCGTGGTCCTACGGCACATTCGCATCACCGACGACGGGCTGCTCGACTTGGCCTCGCTCGACGAGCTGCTCGGCCCGCGGACCAAGCTCGTGGCCGTCACCGCGGTGAGCAACGTGCTGGGCACGATCACCCCCGTGGCCGAGATCGCCCGCCGGGCTCACGCCGCGGGGGCGCTGCTGCTCGTCGACGCCGCGCAGGCGGCCCCGCACCTAGCGATCGACGTGCGGGCCTGGGACGCCGACTTCGTGGCCTTCAGCGGGCACAAGCTGCTGGGGCCCTCGGGCATCGGCGTCCTCTATGGCCGGGCCGCGCTGTTGGAGGAAATGCCGCCATTCCTGGGGGGCGGCAGCATGATTCGCCGCGTGCAGCTCGACCGCTTCGAGCCGGCCGATCTGCCGGCCAAATTCGAGGCCGGGACGCCAGCCATCGCGCCGGCGATTGGCCTGGGGGCCGCGATCGACTATTTCGAGGAGATCGGCCGCGGTCTGCGTCCCGCCGCAGCGGCGCTGGGCATGCAGCGCAGTGATTTGGCGTTGGCGATGCAGGCGGTGCATGAGCACGAATTCCGCCTCACGCAACAGGCCCATGCCCTGCTGGCCGACGTCGGCGGCGTGCGGTTCCTCGGGCCGCAGCCCGAGCACAAGGGAGGGATCGTCAGCTTTACGCTCGAGGGAGTCCATGCCCACGACGTGGCGCAGCTTCTCGACCGCCACGGCGTTGCGGTGCGGGCGGGGCACCACTGCACGATGCCGCTGCACAAGCGGCTGGGCATCGGCGCGAGCGCGCGTGCGAGCTTCTATCTCTACAACACGCCGGCCGAAGTGGAAAAGCTGGCTGAGGCGCTGGCCGACGCCAAACGGGTGTTCCGGCGGAGTTAGCCCTGAGTTAGCCCCCCGTGAGTCACGAGGGGAGAAGTACCGCAGCAAAGCCAAGCGCGATGTTTCGCCGCGAGCGGCGGGTCACCATTCTTTCCCCCGGCGACTCGCCGGGGGCTAATGGGATGCCTTAAGCCGCCACTCCGCTGAGGCTCAGCAGAAGCAGCGTCAGCACCACGATCGTAAAGGCCACGTACAGCCGGTCGCGCTCGAGTGCGAAGGCAACCGCCGACATCGCCACCCGCGCCACCGGCGTCGCCAAGAGCAGCAGAATGCCGGCCTGGATGATCGCCCGCCCTTCGCCGCGCCCGACCGCCGCAGCCATCTCGGGCACGCTCGTGTACTTGGCTGGCTCGCCGTGGAACTCGGTGTAGTCGCTCGGCGACGTGCCATGCCGGGCCAAGTAGATCACGGCGCCGAGCAGCACCACCGCCGCCGACAGCATGACCCCGGCTCGCAACAGGTTTCCCAGGAACTGCTCGATCTTTTGGTCGTTCCACGCCTGCATCGTCAGGCCCTCCCCGTCAGGCCCAGGTAAATCATCTGCACGGCCAGCGCCGCGATGACGATGCCGAACACGATGCGCAGCGCGGCGACCTTGGTCCGCGTAAGCAGCTTCGAGCCCAACAGCGCGCCCGGCAAAATGCCGAGCATCACCGGCATCGACAGCGACGGCGAGATGTAGCCATCGTGCAGGTAGAGCCCGGCGCTGGCGGCGGCCGTGACGCCGATCATGAAGTTGCTGGTGGTCGTCGAGGCCTTGAAGGGGATTTGCATCGCCTGGTCCAAGGCCAACACCTTCACGGCGCCCGAACCGATGCCCAACAGCCCCGACAACACGCCGGCCACGTACATCAGCCCGAAGCCGATCGGCACGCGCTGCACGTGATAGGTCTGCCAGCCGGCAGGCGTGGGATAGCCGCCGTCGAGCCGCAGCCGCGTGGCCAAGGGATCGGGCCGGTCGGCCAGGTGGTCTTCGCGTTTGCGAAACGACAGCCAGGCCGAGCCCAGCAGCACCAGGCCAAACACCACGGCGATCGCCGAGGTCGGCAGCACCCGAGTGCCGAGGTAGGCGCCGCAGAGGGCGCCAAGCGTGGTGGCCATCTCCAGGAACATGCCGACGCGCATGTTCGTGTAACCTTCCTTCACATAGGCGGCCGCAGCGCCGCTGCTGGTGGCGATGACCGAGACGAGCGCCGCGCCGATCGCGTAGCGCATGTCGACCGACAGAGCCAGCAGAAAAGGCACAATGACCACGCCGCCCCCGAGACCGGTGAGCGCGCCGAGCAACCCCGCGGCCAACGAGCCTGCCCATACGACGAGCGTGAATTCCCACACGTTCATGACGACCTATCGCCGCAGATCGTAGTCACGAAGTGTTCCATGAGTTTTCGGAGACCGAGGCGAGCGAAAGACGGCGGCGAAAAGGCACTGGCCAACTCGAGGGCGCCGCGGAGGGCGCCCTCGCGAACGCTTCAGCCGGAGCACAGCCACGCAAGGCTTCGTCCGGCCGAACAGCGTTTAGCATAGCGCCTCCGCGAACCGGCCGACGCATCCAAATTGACCGCAGCGACGCTGGCGACGCAAGCCACGTTGCGTCCCGTCATGACGGGATGTCAAAAATGTGGACGGACTGATCCTTTCCAGCCAGCCGCTTGTCAGGCTGTGTTCGCTTCTTGCGCCGGTCCGACACCGCAACCACGCGAGTGGGCGCCATCCACGCTACCCCCTCGATGTTCCCGTAGAGCAGGGCTCCATCGTCCGCTCGCGGGAACTCGTAAAGATCCCCTTCGCCGCTCCACGTCCAGTCTGCCGCTTGAAACTCTCCTACCCAGAGCATCGAGCTCTCTTGCGAAACGACCGCCACGCGGTCGCCGTCGACCGACATCCCCGAATAATCGACGAACGGCAGGCGGGTGGGCAGGGCAATGGCCCGCACATGCTTCCAGCGCTTGCGCTTCTTTCGGAACACCTGGATGCGGCCGCCCCCCGGCTTTCTCCCCTTGGCGCCGCACCGGCACCGGTTGCCCTCGCACAGCGCTAGCAAGTAGTCCACGTCGTCGCGGCGAACATGGGCCACCGCCTCGAAGCCCTTGTTGCTGTTCTCGAAAGGGAAGTCGACGGGCCTTTCCTTGAGGTAGCGGAAGTCGTCATCGCATTCGACGACGACGGCGTTGTAGCAGCCGCTGGCGCTCTTGCGCGATTCGACCAATAGATAGTAGCGTCGCTTGGCGCCGTTGTACGTGATGCCTTCGTAGCCGTAGCCGACGCGGGCCTCTCCATACAGCCCATTGGCGGCGCTGGCCTGCAAATCGACGGACAGACGGGCGATCTCACTGCGGTCGTCAAAAACGACGAAGCAGCGTCCATCCTTCACCAACACCCCGCTGGCTTCGTAGCGACCGACCGGTTTGTCGCCTTGAATCAGGTCGGCCAGCTTGCGCTCCGCGACAAGTTTCAGGATGGCCGCCATGAAAACGCCTGCTGACTTGGGTTGGTCGATCAAGGTTCGGTCAGCGCTAGATCCTTCAGCAGCTCGGACAATGCCCTGCGCACGGACTCGATGGTATAGGGGTCGTCGGGGTCGTGAGAGGAGGGCCCTCGGTCGAAGTGGGGCCGTTCCTCCATCACGCGGCCCCATTCGATGTCCACATCGCGCACTAGATTCTGCAAATCATAGTCGGAATCGAGGACTCGCCGACAGTACGCCGCCAGCACGACGAGCGGTTGATCGTAGTTGTTGAGCAAGAGGTCGCTGTCCTTGACGCGGCGGTGCAAAACGAGTTCCAGCGCTCCCGCGGCGTCCACCAGGTGGCTTCGCAACCACGATCCGATCTCCAGCTCGGCCTGGCGCAGGCGTGGCGTCGGCGACGCGCCTTTCATCGCCCCCGGTCCGGCCAAGCGCCCAATCGCTTCCGCCAGAGAGAACTTCCGCCCCGCACGGATCTCTTTTTCGAGCTCGGCTTCTGCTTCCGCGCGCTGCGGTTTCGAGGGGTCAGCCATGTCGAATCCCGCGGGCTCGAGGTTGAGTGCTGCGTCTCTCACGCGGTGTCAGGGTCGGCCCGACAACCTGCTCGCTCCGTCGGAATTGAGGTTGCGGCGTTAGCCCGAGAATGGAAGCGGCGCGAACTTGCCGCCGAGCACTGCTTCGCTCGGCAGACCCAGCCAACGCTCGAGCAGCGTGGCGTAGACCGCGCGGAAGTCGGTGTGGTGGATCAGGTCGCCGTCGGTCAGCTCGGTGAGGCTCGGATGCTTGCCGACGATCCCCCCGGTCAGGGGCGTCATCACGAACATTTGCGAAGCCGCGCCGTGGTCGGTTCCCAGGCTGCCGTTCTCCTTCACGCGGCGGCCAAACTCGCTGAAGGTGACCAGCATCACGCGCTCCGCCAGGCCGTGCCCCGCCAGATCCTTGTGAAATGCCCGCACGGCGTCGCCCAGCTCGGCCAGCAGCAGTTGATGGGCGGCGGCCTGCTGCGAATGCGTGTCGAAGCCGGAGAGGGAGACGAAGAAGATCCGCGTTTCGAGGCCGCTGGCGATGATCTGCGCGATGAGCTTGAGCCGTTCGCCGAGCCCACTGGCGGGATACTCGGCAGCGGCCTTGTACCCCTCGGTGACGCTCCGCAGCCGCTCGGCGCTCCGATAGGCGGTGAGGGCTGTTTGCCGGAGGAAGTCGAGCTCGGCGCCGGCATGGCCGTTTCGTTCGGCCAGTTCGGCCAGCAGCTTGCGGCGGGCAGCCTGCAGTTCACTCGAGCCGCTGCCGACCTCGAGCCGGTAGGCCGAGAGATCCGAAACCGCCGGCACGTTGATCTTCGAGGCCACGAGCGCGAGCGGCAGCCGCTGCACTCCCAGGGCGAGCGCTGGGGCTTGCGCGTCGGCCGCGCCCGCCTGTGCGTCGAGCGTGCGGCCGAGCCAGCCGCGGTCGAACGTCTCTCGCTCCGGCTCCGCCGAATGCCAGATGTCCATCGAGCGGAAGTGCGAGCGGTCGGGGTTCGGGTAGCCGACCCCCTGCAAGACCGCCAAACGCCCCTCGTCGTACAGCGACTTGAGCCCCGCGAGCCCCGGGTGGAGGCCGTGGTAGTCGTCGAGCTTGAGGATTTGGTCGCGGTCGACCCCCAGGCCGGGCCGGGCCTTGTAGTACTCATCGTCGCCGAACGGGATCACGGTGTTGAGCCCGTCGTTTCCCCCTTCGAGCTCGACGAGCACGAGGATGCGGCCGTCGCTTTTGGCTTGCTCGGCAGCCCGCGCGGCGCGGCAGAGGAACTCCGGCGGCAAGCCGCCCACCGACAACAAGCCGGCGGCCCCCAATTGGCTCAGAAAACGGCGGCGCGTGGTGCTCATGACGTTGCGTCCTTTACATCAATTGGTACTCTGGCATCGTCAGCAGCGAGTGAATCGTCCCCCGCAGCCGCAGCTCCAGGCCTCCGCTCGTTTGCCGCAAGTGCTGCTCGAGCCGCGGCCGGGCGTCCCCCAGATCGCAGGCCAGAAGCAGCTCGCCGTAGTGATCGAGGGCCTGGCTCGGCTCGGTCCACCCGAGCTTAGCGGCAGTTTCCACAGGCGAAGCAATCGAGCCGAAGCGGTCTCCCAGCGCCAGATCGGCGGCGAAGTTCGCCCGCGCAAGCAGCGTGGCCGAGTTGATCCACAGCCGCCCGCCGGTCCAACCTTCGACCGTGGGCGGGGCGAAGAGGTCTTGCCCCAGCTCGGCCATCCGCTGGGTCGTTTCCTGCAACTTGGCCCGCGACTCGAGCGCCCGGTGAGCGCCGAGCAAGAGATCGGCCGGACTCTTGATGATGCTGCGCCGCACCTCGGGCGAGTAGAAGTACGCCGACGCGAACACCTGCCGCAACACCGGCTGCAACTGGTAATCGCTCGCACGGAGCGCGGCAGCCACCTCGTCGATCGCTACGTCCGGCGGCGTGGGAGCGACGAAGAACCGCAGCAGCTTGCCCGCCAGAAAGCGGGCCGCGGCCGGCTGTTCCAGGCTCAGCTCCACGACGTCGTCGCCGTCGAAATCCTTCGACTGGCCGAAGACCGTTTTCTCCCCCGTGTCGTGCTGCAGCTTGTTGAACCAGAACTGGTCCTTGCGCACGTGCCAGCCGGTGAAGGCGCGGGCCGCCTGCTGAATATCCTGCTCGGTGTAGTGGCCCACGCCCAGGGCGAACAGCTCGAACAGCTCGCGGGCGAAGTTCTCGTTGGCGTGGCGCACCCGGTTGGAGTTGCTGTCGAGCCACACGAGCATCGCCACGTCGCGCGAAACGCCGTGCAGCAGCTCGCGAAAGCTCCCCCAAGCGTGCCGGCGGAACAGCTCGTTTTGCGCCAGCATCTGCTCGCTCGACCGCACCTTGACGTGTGACGTGGCGAAGTGG
This sequence comes from Pirellulales bacterium, assembly GCA_044221365.1. GTDB lineage: Bacteria > Planctomycetota > Planctomycetia > Pirellulales > JBGAPH01 > JBGAPH01. The sequence continues at coordinate 20,127 of JBGAPH010000018.1, read as the reverse complement.
CCGTGCCAAAAGAGGGTGAGCTTTTCGGCCAGGGGATTCGCCGACTCGAGCAGCCGATGCGCCCACCAAGCCTTGAGATCGGCCGGGTTGCCGGAGTCGAGGGCCAGCCGGCGCAGCGTAGCGTCGTCGCCCGTGAACTCGTCGGACTCGCTCTGCACGGCGAGCAAGCGATCGACGGTCGTCGCCGGGCCGTCGGACACGGCGCGGTCGATTTCGGCGGCGCTCGCGCCACACTGGGTGCGCCACAGCAGATGCGCGGCGTCGCGGCGGTTGAAGGCCTGGCCGCTTGGCAGCGGCTCGAGCCACGAAGCGCTCATTTCCAGGTTCCTCCCAGCTCCACGCGATAGGCCTCGGGCAGGGCTTCGGTGTAAAGCTGCACCGACTCGAGCTGCCGCAGCAGGCTCAGCAGCGTTTTGAACTCTTCCTCGGCCACGGCGGTCGTACGGCCTTCCTGCACCATGCGGCCTACGAAGAACTCGCGATTGGCCTCGAGCACGTCGGCCAGGGGATCGAGCCGCACATCGGCCTGGATGGTGCGCGGCGAGGCCGGCGCGGGGGCCGCGGGGTTTTGTAGGTCGTCGATCAACTGCTTGCACAGCCCCAGCGACGAGCTGAACACGAAGCGGTCTCCCACCCGCGCCGCGGCCGGCAGGAAGTTGAACACCACGCCGAGGCGATCCCCGGTGGGCTTCTTCAGGTACTTGGCGTAGGAGATCGGCACGTCGCGATACATCTCGGTGGCCACCACCCAGGGCTGCCGGCCCTGCTGGCCTGCCTCGAGATTCAGAATCGCGGTGAGCGTTTGGAAGAAGAGCTGCAACAGCGTGGTCGCCTCTTCAGGCTGCGCCATTTCGATCACGAGCGCGAAGCCCGGCAGCTTCACGCCTGGCTCGCTGCCGAGATGCTCGAAGGTTTGCGGGGCCGACACGAAGGTCAGCCGCTTGCCGAAGAGCGGCAGCACGTCTTCGCCAAAGTCGCGGTTGGGGAGCAGGTTGGCCAGTCCGCTCTCGAATTTGTCGAAGCCTGGCAGCACCTGGTCCTGCATCAAGTGAGCGCGGTTGGCGTACCAGCCGGCGAAGTCACGGTAGATCGTCCAGCCGCCGATGCGCTTCTCGGTCGCCGGCAAGGGCTCCACGCCGTGTTCGTCCTGCTTGGGATAGAACGCTTGGAACGCCTCGGCCAGCCCTGCCGACTCGCCCCCCAGCGTGAGCCGCGCGCGGGCGCCGCGCTCCTGGAGATCGACGGTGAGCGCCGCGAACTTGCTCCGCCCGGCCCGCGCCACCGCGTCGCCGAACAAGAGCGAGCCGAGCGGGTTGTCGAGCTTCTCGGGCAGGCCTCCCTTGCCGATCAACTTCTGCAGCCGATCGCTGTCGACATAGACCAACAGCGGCCGCTCGCCGGGAGTCTCTGAACCGCCGACGCTGCGAAGCATCGCCTGGAAGTTGGGCTCGGCGGCCAACGTGTCGGCGTTCTGTCCCGACACACGTGCCACCGCTTCTTCCAGTCGCTCGTGCTTGCCGGCCGCCACCAGCCAACGCCCTTTCCACGCGACGAACAGCTTGTTGTCGATCGACAGGTGCTCCCAACCGTCGAGCCCCTGCGAGAGCCGCAGTTGCTCCTCGCCGAGCACGAGCAGCGGATCGAGCCGCCGACGAATCTCAGGCAGCACCGCATCGTCCTTGGCTTCGACCAGCACCACGAAGTCGGGCTGCGTGCCGAGCACGGGGTAGACCGCCACCGCCACGCGATTGCCCAACAGCCGCGTGACCGCCGTGGGCAGATCCATGCCGAGTTGCCGCTCCACCAAATCGCGCGCCGCCAGCGCCTTGCGGAATTCAGGAGTGGCCGTGGCCTGCTTCCACTGCGGGCTCTGGGTCACCGCAGTCCAGTAGTTCGACTGCTGGAACCGCTCGACGATGTCTCCCAGGCTCGCCGTTTCGGCATAGCCCAATGCGCCGGGAGCAAACCGGTTGGCCAACTCCGCGGCCGACGCCGTCGGCAGGCCCGCCCCCCACAACAACACGGTCAACACCAACCAGCGGCCCACGCCCATACGCCCGACACTGCTCCGCGGCCTCATGGCAAGCACTCCGAAAGTGGGGAAAAAGCCGGCGCCCCCGCGGCGAGACGGGGCACACCGATTGTACCCGGTTTGGAAGAAGGGGGTTTCGAGAACGATCTGGGCTACAATTCGGGGAGCGGACGTACCGTTCGCGAGCGAACGGCCGCCAGAGAGAACGCAGCCTGCGCAACTCCCCACAGTGAGTTCGCTTGACCAAAACGTTTCTTGGGCCTCACTCCCGATGACTGATCCGTCCACCGAGATTCCTGTCGCCGAACCGGTCAACCCGACTCAGGCGGCCGCCGAATCGGCCCCGGCGGCCATGACCCCCGCGCAACTTGCCGAGGCCAAGGAGTATGGGCAGCGGCAGCTGGTTTGCACGCTGCTCGACAAGGCGCTCGACTTGGTCGTGCTGGCGTTGATCGCGCTCGTGATCGCCCGGCCGTTCGACGCCTGGCTCGTCGCCTCGGGCATCGAGAACGCCTGGCTGCGCGTGGCCTGCATCTATTTAGGGACCCTGGGCCTGCATGAGATCGTGTCGTTTCCCTTGTCGTTCTATGCAGGCTATCTACTCGAACACCGCTACGGGCTGAGCAAACTCTCGCTGGGCAAGTGGCTGGTGCGGCACTTCAAGAAGCTCGCGCTTCTCTCGGTGTTCACGCTGCTGCTCACCTGGGGGCTGTTCGGCGTCATCTGGGCCGCGGGCCCCTGGTGGTGGGCGGTGGCCGGGGGACTGTTCTTCGTGCTCAGCATCGTGGTGGGACAGGTGGTGCCGGTGCTCATCGTGCCGCTCTTCTACAAGGTGGAGCGGCTCGAAGACGCTGAACTCTCAGACCGGATGAAGCGGCTCTCCGAGGGGACCGGCTTGTCGATCGAAGGGGTGTATCGCTTGGGACTCAGCGAGGAAACGGTCAAGGCCAACGCCATGCTGGCCGGCTTGGGGCGCACGCGCCGCGTGCTGATGGGCGACACGCTGCTCGCGGGCTTTTCGCCCGACGAGATCGAGGTGATCTTCGCCCACGAGATTGGGCATCACGTGTATGGCCACATCTGGAAGATGATTCTGATCGGCGCGGCCTATACCGTGGCGGGGTTCTGGCTGGCGAACCAGGTGCTCGCCGCCTGGACCGGCCCCGGCTACGGCCCGCACCAACTGCCGCCGAGCGCGCTGCCGCTGTTGATGCTGATCCTGACGCTCTTCTCCCTGGCGCTCGAGCCGCTGCAAAATGCGCTCAGCCGCCGCTTCGAGCGGCAGTGCGACCGCTACGCCCTGACGCGGACGGGGCTGCGGGCGGCCTATCGATCGGCCTTCCAGAAGCTGGCGGTGCTCAACAAGGACGACCCCGACCCGCACCCCCTCGAGGTGGCCTGGTTCCACAGCCACCCTCCGATTCGGGAGCGGCTGGCGATTGCGGAGGAGGGGTGAGGCTGCTTCGTTGAGGCGAGTGCTGCGTCGCAGTTCGGGTTGCTTTCTGATACTAGCCCGCAGCGCAAGCAAGGGAGAGCGACGCTTCCTTGGCGAGCTACGGACGAACCCTGCGCCTGCGGGGCCGCATCCGCAGTTGCAGCGCCCAACATCGCTTGTGTCCCTTGCTTGCGCTGCGGGCTAGTGTAGCGCAGCCCGAAAACAAGCCTTGACAGAGGAGGAGGCGCTCGACTGCCGAGGAGCCTTACTCCTCCCGGTTCGCCAAATACGTCAGATAGTCCGCCAGCGCCTGCTCCGGGTTCGGGATCAGGCGGCGGATTTGCGAGGAGAGGGGCTCCGCCGAGGCGTTGGCCCGCAGCGTGTGCAGGTAGCCGCGGAGCAAATCCCGACGGGCGGGCTCGGTTTCGAGCAGGAAGTGGACCCAGGCCCAAGACTCGGCGTAGTCGCGCTGTGTCATGTCTTGGCCGCTCTGCAACTGCTCCAGGCGGAAGAGGGCCGGCCGCCAGGCGCCGGTTTGCAGAGCGCCGTAGAGCTCGTCGACATGGGGGCGGTTCAGGCCGCCGTGGCCGCGGGGGACCTCAAAGAACTCCGCCAGCCCCTCGTCGAGCCAGAGCGGCAAGTTGGGCACCACGGCGTGCAAGTAGCCGTGGGCCGTTTCATGCCGCAGATCCTCGGCCACACGGTCGCCCCAGTGGGCGTAGACCTCGAGCCGGGTGTCGCTCTCGAAGAAGAAGGCCCGCCGCGACGGGAGCTCCGGATGGTGCAGGGCCATGAACGACTGATAGCGCCCCGGCGAATCGAACAGGTAGACGTGGATCGGCTCGTCGGAAACGGGCAGGGCGAACTTGGTGCTCATGTCCCCCCGCAGCGCCGCGAGCTCGTCGACCAGACGATGCTGGCGCGGCAACGGAAAGTCGCTGTAGACCACCAGTTGCTCGCGCACGAGCACACTGCCGCTGGGCAACTGCGAAGGGGTGGGCCACGCGCGGCAACCCGCGGCCGCCAGGGCGGCGAGCGCGATTCCCCAACTGAGCCTGCGTACTGGCATCCGTGCGTCTCGAGCCAAACCAGCCGCTCCGAGCGCTTCCAGCGCAGGACGCGGCGCGACAGCATGATAGCGTTCGCTCAGCCCATCGCCCAAGACCAGTAGCGGAAGGCCATGCCAGCGATCGGCCGGTTCAGGCCCCCTCCCGGGGAGGCGCAAATCTCGGCCCACCCATCAAAACTTACTGATATTTATTGAAAATAGTTGCAGTCAGCAGTATGTTCGCCGGCGCGTCCGTGTCGTCCTCCCAACACCTTTCTTCACGGAAAGCGTTCGATGTCTCTCACCCTGCGCGCGCTGCATCGTTGGCTTGGCTGGTCAGCTTTCTTGCTGGCGGCCGTCGGTTGGCCGCTCGCCCTGACGGCCCAATCGTTGATCTATCAGGAGAACTTCAACACCGACGGCGAAAAGGAAGGACGCTACACCACGTTTGGCCGCGGCAGCAGCTCGACCTCCGCCGGCCCCGCTTACTGGGAACACAGTTCCCTGCTGGGCAACGTGGGCACGAACAACAAGGCGCTCGCTCGCCGGGCCGGCATCCTCTGGAGCCACGACATCGATCCGGCCGAGTGGACCAACGACGCCCTCGATGTTTTCGACGCGACCGTCGCCTGGACGATGAGCGGCAAGGAACACGCCAACATCTTCATCACCCCTAACGCCACGTCGCAGAGCGACGATTTCATTCGCCTGCGGCTCGAGGAACTCGGCCACACGGTGACCGAACTGGGCCCGGACGGGCCCGTGCCGAGCAAGGCCGAAGCCGATCTGATCATTCACTCGAGCTCCGGCGCCGTGACCACGCCGACGCAATTCAACACCTCGGACGTGCCGCTCTTGACCTACAATGACGGCAATCACGACGACGTGGCCCTGACCACGATCGGCACGGTGCAAACGCTGCAGCCGACCGTCGACATCGTGGCGGCCGGGCATCCGGCGGCCGGCGGCAAGACGGGTTCCATTCAGTGGACGAATTCGCCCGTGAGCTTGCATACGATGGGGCCGGTCGTGGCGCCCAAGGGAACCGTGGTGGCCAGCTACACCATCACCACGCCAGCACAGCTCACTTCCTTGAGCCAGGTCGACGACATGATCTCCGGCAAGCTGGGGAGCGTTCAGACCACGGGCACGATCAACGCGGCGGATTTGGCCGACGACAGTTCCGGGCGCTGGCTGATCGACAACCCGGTCCCCGGCCAAACCGGCGGCAGCGACTACGCCGTGGTCAGCACCGGCAAGCTCGACGCCGGCAAGGGGGGTGAGTTCTCACTCGCCATCAGCGGCGACGACGGCGGCCGGCTGCGGATCGATCTCAACCACGACGGTCAGTTCACGAACGCCGACAACATCATCGTCGACGACGCCCTGCACGGCGTCACCGACGCCTACGCCAACATTACGCTGCCAGCGGGCGAATTCGATTTCCAGTGGATCGGCTTCGAGCGCGATGGCGGAGCGGGCTGGGAGCTCTCCTACGCCGAGGGCTTGGACATCCGCTCTCAGGTAGGCTTCGACGGAGGCTGGGAAGCGCTCGGCGACCCAGACGGGAGCCTCGGCGTGCTCAGCCTGGATGGGCCGATCAACGTGACCACTTACCAGCTCAACGCGCCGGCGGCCACCGAAACGCGGCCCGCGGTGTTCGTGGTCGAAGCTGGGCAGGAGTTGCTCGGCGGCAGCATCACCGGCTTCGAGGGAACCGGCTTCTGGGCCGGGGCCGATATGAACGAACCGTCGATCGCCGGCGGCTGCTGCACCTCGGTCAACGAAGCCCGCGAACTCACGCTCAAGGCAGTCGACGTGACGGGCAAGGAGGACGTGAAGATCACGGTCGGCCTCGCCGCCACCGTGCTCGACTTCGAGAACACCGACTACCTGCGAATCTCGATCGATCCCGACGGCGACGGCCCGAAGGACTTTCAGGTGCTGTCGAACTTCATCGGCACGCCGCAAAAGTCGATTTCCGACGGCAAAACCGAGCTGACCACCGAGTTCAAGGATGTGACCTTCGACGTGCCGGCGGGGGCCACCAATCTGGTGGTGCGGTTCGACGCGCAGAGCACCTTCTACAACGAGATCATCGCCTTCGACAACGTCCGCATCACCGCGGGGCTGCCCTCAATCCCGGGAGACTTCAACCTCGACGGCAAGGTGGACCTGACCGACTTTGGCATCCTCAAGTCGAACTTCGGGAGCGGAACGACGCTGGCGCAAGGCGACGCCAACGGCGACGCCAAGGTCGACCTGTCGGACTTCGGCATTCTCAAGGCGAACTTTGGCAAGAGCGGCGCGGCCGCCGTGCCGGAGCCGGCCACGTGGCTGCTGGCGTCTTTGGCTGCCGTGGCGCTGCTCGCGGTGCGTCGTCGACGCTAGTTCGCGCCCGACGGCGGCGCTGGCGAGGGCGTTGCCGCTGGAGCCCTGGTAGACTCGGTGGGCTGGGCCGAGGCCGCTTTCGCCGCGGCTTCGGCCCGCTCGTCGAGCTCAGCCATCTTCAGGGCCAAGACCTCGAGCTGCTGGAAGAAGTCGTCTTCCGGCAGTTCGGCTTGGCGGTCACGCAGGGCGAAAATCGCCAGTTCCAACTCGTCGCGCTCCTTGCGCAGCTCCGGCGGGAGATGCCGATCGACGTCGCTCGGGACGAGCCGCCACTGGTGAGCGCGGCGGCCGTCGACCTGCTGGCCGCTGGCGGGGGCCTTGGTGGCGCGGACGCCGCGGAACCACTCGGGCGGCGTGCCCAGCCGGTCGCCATTGTCATCGAGTAGCGGATGCTCGGTGGCCAGCCGATTGGCCTGGCCATAGAAGTCGGCCACGCCGCGCGACGCCACCAGGAACGCCTCGAGCAGCGACGTTTGCGCGTCCTTGTCGAGATCGGCCGCGGGATCGACGATCGCGCGGCTCAAGTGGTCGCCAAAGCGGGCGAAGTTGTGCTCCGCGCCCGAACGCGTAGCGGTGATCACCACGCGGTTGGGACCCGACAGCACGGGCAAGAACGGCCCGCTCGCGCTAGCGCAGTTGACGATCGCCAGCGGACGCTCGACGCCCGCCAGCCAGCCTGCTAGCTCTTCGGGCGAAACGTCGGGGCCGCGTAGATTGAATCGCGCCGTGCGGCCGTCGAAGGTGCCGTGGCCCAACAAGACGAGCCAGAGTTCGGCCGAGGTTGCGCCGCGCTCCGCGGCGATTGCCTGCTCGAGCCGCGCGCGATCGGTCGCCGCCGCGGGAAGTTCGGCGAGCTTGGCTTCGCCTGTCTGCTCAACGACTCCGTCCGCGCCAATCTCCACGAGCTTCAGGTTCCCCTTTCCGGCGGCTTCGCGCCAGCGGGCCGCTTCGGCATTGAAGGCCTGCTCGAAGGCAGCCTCGCCCCCCGCGCCGCGCACGAGGATCAGCGTCGGCCGCGGGTCGGGGTTGCCCGCCGAGCTTGCCGCGGGCACACCGGCGACCGCAAGTGCAATCGCACAAAAGGTTCGTTTCCAGAATCGCTTCACGATCAAGGCAGTCCCCTCCGCCGCCGCAGGCCCCACTCCCCCACCAGGCAGGCGAGCGCGAACAAGAACACCGTGGGGCGGTGCCACAGCGGCGTGAGCACGGTTTCGTTGATCGGCGCCGGACGCGCTGCGAGTTTGCGCACCATGTCGTCCAGCCCGCTCAGTTCGATCACTTGGCCGCCCGTATCCTTGGCGAGAGCCTCGAGCAGTCGGCGGTCCGGCCGCAGCGAGCGGAACTCCTGCGCGGCGGGCTCGGCGGCCCAACCGGTTTCACTTTCACCGACGGCGGCGCCTGCGCCGTCGGCCACCTTGGCCGAGACACGATACGCCCCATCGGCCCGCGGCACGAACTGCGCCGTGTAAGCCCCGAGTTCGTCGTCCGACGCCTCGGCCTCCAGCTCCACGGAGCCCCCTTCGGGTGTGCGCACCGTGAGTTTGACCGCGGCGCCGTCAAGCGGTTGATAGCGCTTGTCGCGTGCCCGCACCACCAGCCGCACGGGTCCACCGGCGTCGCTGGTGGGTTCGACTTCGAGCGACACGCGGTCGGGCGTATCGGTGACGAGCCACCGCAGCGCCTGCCGCCAGAACTTTTCCAGATCGGCTTCAGGCGTGTCGCGCCGCATGCCCCACCGCCAAGCGTCGCCGAGTGCAAACACCGCGGCGCGGCCATCGCCAAAGCGCTGCGTGGCCAAGCCGGGCCAAACCGTGCCGTCGGCGTCGATGAAGTTCGCCATGGCCACGGCCCCCGGCTTCAGGTTGCCCAGCGGATTGAGCACCTGGAAGGGGGTCATTTCGTCGATGCGGCGGCGCTCCTCTTCTTCGGTGCCGCGGAGGCGCACCCAATCTTGCAGCCAGCCGTCGCGGGCCATTTGCATTCGCACGTCGCCGCTGGCCTGGGCGTCGCGGCGACGATCGAGATAGACCGGCAGCACGCCAGCCAGCGGCGTGCGAGCATAGTTGCCCTCGGCCAGGGAATCGACGCCGCCGAGCATCAGCAGGCCGCCGCCGCGGCGCGACACGAACTGCTCGAGCAGGTTGAGCTGCTCGGCCGAAAAGAACTCAGCCTCCAGGTCGTCGAGCACGATCGCGTGATACACGAACAGTTCTTCGGGCGTCTTGGGAAACCCGTCGCGCAGTTCCACTTCGTCGAGCGTGTTCAAGCGGACGAGCACCGGCTGATCATAGCGCTCGGCCTCTTCCTCGCTCTTGTTGTCGAAGCCGCGGTAGAGCGGGTTGCTCGATTCGCCGCTGCGGCTCCGCCACTCGAACTTGGGCTCGCGGCGGGCAATGCGCACCAGCGACGTGAGCTGGAGCTGCTCGTCCCCCAGGATAGCGCGATTCAGGAACTTGTGCTCCCAATTCGGCCGGCCGCTGACATAAAGGATGCGATAAGGCCCGCGGCCGCGATCGACCGCTACGAGCCGTTCGTTGTTGGCGAGCGTCGCCTCGACGGGCGCGCCGGCCGCGCCAGCGTCGCCGGCGACCGGCCGAGGGGAGATTTGCGCTCTGTAGAACGACAGCCCCGGCTTGGGGGGCCGGAATTGAAAGCGATAGGTCTGCGAGGCGCCGTCGGCCTCGGCCGGCTGCGATTGCTCGGACACGACGTTGCCTTGCTCGTCGAGCAGCCTCGCCACGAGCGGCGCGCCGGCGAAGCCCGAAGTCGTGGCGTCGACGCGCACCGTGACCGGGGCGTCTTCGAACTCGCTCTGGCTTACCGCCACCTGCTCGATCCGCGCGTCGAGGCCCTGATGGTCCGTGCCCAACACTACGGGAAAAACCGGCGGCAAAGTCTTAGGCCAATCATCCCCGCCGAGGTCGGTCGCCAGCCCGTCGGTAAACAGCACCACAGCGGCCAGGGGCTGATCCTTGAACCGCTCCGCGACCGAGGCCAAGCTCGCGCCCAGGGCCGAACGGCGGCCGCTAAAGTTCAGGGTGGCGAAGTTGCCTACGTTTTCCAGGCGGCCGTCGAACTGATACCGGCGCACCGCGAAATCGCTCGCCAGCCGCACGAGCCAGGGGGCCTTTTCGTCGGACAGCGCCGCCTTGAGCTGTTCGCCGCGGCTGGGGCCGCCGTCACCTTCGCCAATGCCTAGGCTTTGGCTGTTGTCGGCCACAAGCGCCACCAGGTTTTCGCCGCTGCGGGGCCGCGTGTGGGTCCACATCGGTTCGAGCAGCAGCGCCGCGAGCGCCGTGAGCCCGAGCGTCTTGAGCCCGAAGCCGAGCCAACGCACGCCGGCGCTGCCGGGCGCACGCCAATAACCCCAGGCGGCGAGCGCAATCGCCACGGCGAGCGCGATCGCCACCGGGCGCAGCCAGTCGGGCGAACCGAGCACGATCTCGGCCAAGGGAAGGCCCGCGAGCGTCATTCGCCCCTCCCGAGTCGTTCGTAGTACTCGCGGACCTGGTCGGCGAACTCGCGCGGCACCGGATCGCGGTCGAGCGGCACGTCGCTGCGCTTCACGTCGCGGCGGGCCAGCTCCTCGGCGATGCGATCGCGCAATTGCACGAGCGGCTCGAGCACCTGCTCTTTGAGCAGCTCGTATTTGGGCGCCTCGGAGTGCCGCTGCAGGTCGGCCCGCAGAGCGCGGGCGCGGTCGCGAATGCGGGCGGCCTCGGCGCGAAGCTCCGGATCGCCGAGCATGTCTTCGACGTCGCGGAGTTGATCGGACCAGGGAATGAACCCTTCGCCGGTGATCGGGTTGCCGGGGCCGGGGCCGCCGCCGTTTGCGCCGACCCGATTGACGGTGTCGATCAGACCGCCTGCGCGATTGGGGCCGCCGCCGCTGCGCTGATTCGGCTGTTGCTGGTCCGAGCCTTGGCGGTTGGTTTGGCCGCCCGGCTGACCGCCGCCTCCAGCCTGTTGACCTTGCCCTGGCTGCTGCGCTTGGCCTGGCTGCTGGCCCCCACCGGGTTGTTGGCCTTCGCCTGGCTGTTGGCCCTGCCCCTGGCCAGGCTGTTGCCCCTGGCCAGGCTGTTGTCCTTGGCCAGGCTGTTGTCCTTGGCCTTGCTGGCCTTCGCCGGGTTGTTGGCCGCCCGGTTGTTGGCCATCTTGCTGCCCTTGCCCCGGCTGCTGCCCCTGCTGCGGCTGTTGGCCCTGGTCTCGCTGGCCGCCTTGATTAGGACCTTGCCCGTCTTGGTCGGACCGTTCGCCGGGCTGTTGCCCTCGTCCTGGATTGCGCTCCGTGCCCGGCTGTTCGCCCGCTTGACCGCGCTCGCCATTTTGCTGCCCACGCTCACCCGGGCGTTGGCCCGCTTGCTCGCGGCCGGTTTGGCCGCTCGAGCCTTCGCGCTGATTGCCGTCGGCGGCCCGTTCGCCGGCGCTCTCGGGCCGCAATTGGTCGGCCTCTTGCTGCACGCGCTCCGCCAGGCGATTGACCTGATCGCGGGCACGCTGGAGCGCCTCGGACTCATCTCCCAGCACGCTCTCGGCCGCCCGCTCAACTCCTTCGCGGAGCCGCTCGATGTTCTGCGTCGCCCGCTGGTTGAAGGGCTGGGCCTGTTCGGGGAAGCCGCGCTCGAGCAGCGTGGCGGCTGATTGCAGGTCGCTGTCGAGCTTCGATTGATCGGCGCGGCGAATCGTGTCGTAGAGCTGCCGTGAGAGAAGCGGCTCCGAAGTTTCGGCTTGTTCCGTCACCCGTCGCATCTGGTCGAGCAGTGCCTTCGACTGCTGTTGCTGCTGGCCGAGCTGGCCGGAAAGGCCCTGCCGATCTTCGCTGTCGCGCAGCGTCTTGCGGTCGGCCTCTTCGCCGGACTTGAGCTGATTATTGAGCTGCTGCTGCCGCTCGTCGAGCTGGCGGGCCTCGCTGCGCAGCTCCTGCATTTCGTCCTCGAACTCGCTGGCCGTCTGCCGGCGGAAGTCTTCGCGCAGAGTATCGAGCTCGCGCTCGGCCCGCGTGCCTGAGGACAGGGCCTCCGGCACCATGTTCTGTTCGAGAGACTCCGAGGTCCGCCGCACCTGTTCGCGGGTATTCTCGAGCTCTTGGCGCTGTTCGCTCCAGCGCGATTGGTTCTGCGGCTGGTCCATGCGGGAACGAAGCTCGTCGACGTCGCGGAGCATGTCTTGCTGCTCCTCGCGCAGGCGTTGCAGCCGGCGGCGCAGCTCTTCTTGCTCTTGCTCGGTCTTCGCCTCGGTCAGCTGCGTTTGCAGCTCTTGGAGCTGCTGGTTGATGTCTTGCTGACGCCGCGCCAGCTCGCGCAACCGGTTTTGCACCTGGTTCTGCTCGCGGCTAGCCGCGTCCTGCTCGGCCTGGGCTTCGCGGCGAGTTTCGTAGCGGTTTTCGTCTTGGCGGAGTTCGAGCTCGTTGAGCTGCTGCTGAGACACGTTGCCGCCCCCGCCGCCGCCGCCCCCCCCTTGGTTACGCTGGCCGCGCGTCACCTGATGTTCGCGGGCCCGCAGCTTGAGCAGCGCTTGATAGGCGGCCCGCTCGGCGGCGAGCGCATTCGACAACGCTTGGGGCGATTTCTCGGACTGCGCCAGGCTAATCTTGGTCGCCGCGTCGCGCATCCGCTCGACCGCTTGATCCAAGAGCTGTTGCAGCTCTGCGTTTTGCAGTTCGCCGCGGGCCTTGCCTGCCTGCTCGACGAGTGAGTTCTCTGCGTCGAGGATCGTCTTCACGTCGGTCTCGAAGGCCGGCGTCGGTTGCGCCGAGCGCTCGCGGCGGACGACGTTCCAGGTCGCAGTGACGATTTCCTTCTGCTGCTTAACCAGCTCTTCGGTCTTACCTCCTTGGCCCTGTCCCTGTTGACCCTGCTGCTGTTGCTGCTCGCCGCCGGCCGGTTGATCGGCTTCGCGAAACGTTTCATCGAAGGGGCGGACCTCGGCGAAGAACATGTCGCTGTAGGTGCGCCGCGGCTGGCCATCAGGGCCCACGTCTTCCGCCCAAAAGGCGTACGACACGAGCTGATCGGGCTGCGCCTGCATCCCTTCCATCGCTAGCAGATGGGCGATCTGCTGCTTGATGCCGGCCGCCGAGCGCTCGGCCAGCGTGACCGCCCGCGGCTCTTCGCCGTCGAGCGACACTTCGATCCCGGCGCCTTGCAGGCCGTAGTCGTCGAAGACCGTGGCCTCGAGCGGCATCTCTTCGAGCGGCGAAACCCGCTGGTCGCCGCGCGGGAAGGCCAGCTTGAGCTCCGGCGCCCGGTTAGGGAGCACGCTCACGACGAGATCGATCGGGTCCTTGTTGCGGCGTCCCTGGGCGTCGGTAAGTTCGAGCGAATAGCGGCCGCTCTCCGTCAGTTTCCAGCCAGCCCGGGCTTGCGTCGGCTGGGCGGGGTCAGGCGTGGGGACTTCGATCCGCTGGCCGTCGGAGCCGACCAGTTCGGCCTTGGACACCGGCTTGTTGAGGGTGAGCCGCCAAGTCAGGTCGCTCCCCTCGAGCCCGGTCACGTTCCGCGTGTCTTCGATCGTCCGCTGCGGCTGCCCGGTGTAGGCCGGATAGTCGAGTTGGGCGTCGGCCTGGAGCAGATCGGGGTATTCGAACACCTTGACGGTGTAGTCCGGCGTCCGCTCGTCGCCATATTCCACGTGGTAGCGGCCGTCGCCGGCCACCGGCTCCACGCGGCCTCCGAACACCGGGTCGTCGAGGCTCTTGGCCAGCCGCACGCGCCGCGCCTTTGCGCCAGGCTGCTCGAACACGAGCCAGACGTCGCTCGGCAACGTGTCGCCGAACCGCGCCATCACCAAGAGGCCGGTCCCCTTCTCGATTTCCGTATCGCCGGGCTCCACCGCCACGCGATCGTCCGCTCCGCCAAAGAGCCCGCCGGGCGTCAATTGTCCCGACGTCGGCGCGTAGCGCGACAGCGCCACGAGCGCAATCAGCAGCAGCACGAGCGAGCCGGCGTGCGCCAGATGAGCGATGTAGATCCGGCTCTGGGGAATCAGATCGTCCCATGGCCGGTTGCGCGCGCGGTCGAGCGTTTCCTCGAGCAGTTGATCCTCGAGGTAGCCGCGCTGTTTGCCCAACGCTGCTGGCGCGGTTTCTTTGGGCACGAGCGTGAGCGCGGCCATCAGACGACCGTCGAGCTCGGGATGCTGCGCCTCGATCTGCCGCACGATGCCGGCGCGGTTCTGGCTGAACCGCCGCGCACGGCGGCGAGCGACGAACCAGCCGCCGAGGCCCAGCACCAGCAGGACGGGCCAGGCCGACCAACCTGGACCGAGGCCGCGACTGGCCAAGCCGGCGAGCGCCGCCGCCAGCGCGGCGACGCCGAGCCAGACGAACGACTGGTTCACCCAGCGGGCAAACTGCCAGCGCCGCTCGGCGATTTCGCTTAGGGCACGGGTCAGGCGTTTTTCGAGCATCGGCTGCATCCTTCTTTCGCTCAACTCTCTGCCCTGCGGCGGGCCACCCAGCCGGCCAGCGCCGTTTCGGAAATCAGAATCCCCAGTCCCGCCACCGCCAGATAGCGCCAGAGCTTGTGCCGCGCCTCGAGCTCGGCCGCCAGCGCCTGGGCCTGCTCGCGGGCTTCCACTGCCGCATCGACGGGCGGGGCGTCGCTCGCCAACCGCACGCCTGCCTGGGCCAGGTCGTCAAGGTCCAATGGCGCCGTGCGGCTCTCGGCGGGCGGCAAATTGACGGCGAACCGCCAAGGTTTGCCGGCGATTTCGGTGCGGTAGATGCCTGGCAGATCGGCGGCGGTGAACGCCGCTTGACCGGCCGGCACGCGAACCACCGCGCCGTCGGGCTTAGTAATCGAGAGCTCGCCCGCGCCATGCTCCGGCAGCGGCACGGCGTCGCCCACGAAGAGCGCGCCGGTATTCGCGAGGGATGGCCGGCCATAGTCGACGAGCAAGTTCACCAGCGGCACGAACTTGCTCGACATGGCCAATTGGCTGTCGTCGGGATGCCAGCCGCTGGTGAGCGCGAAGACGTGGCCGCGCTCGCGCCGCGCTGCGACAAGGGCCGGTTCGCCGGTGTCGAAGGTCGCCAGGGTCCGCAGTGAATTCAGCGCATCGCCGGACAGCTCGCGGCGGCGCCAGAAGCGGATCTTGGTGAAGTCGGAGTATTGCGGCTCGGCGAAGGGAGCAAAAAGCGGGTCGCCAAAGTCGATCCGCGAGAGGATCGCGTAGTCGCGCTGAGGAGCATCCTGGCAGGCAAGGTTCGGCGCGCCGAGGAGCGCGGCCGCCGTTTCCCCCATTTCGGCCGACTCGAGCGCGACGAGCATCGTGCCCCCGCTCGCTGCGAAGTCGAGCGCCCATTGCCGCCAGACCTCCGGGAGCGGAGCGCCGACGACGATCAGCCGCAAGTTATCGGCGCGGGCAGGCGGCTCGACCGCTGGCGCGAGCGCCGTAAGTTGGATCCGCCGCTGCGCCGTTTCCCCGAAGGCTTGCTGCAAGTAGTGAAACGCCTGGCGCTGAGTTTCCGTTTGCGTGTCCCCCAGGTAGACGACGCCCAGTTCCTCGCGCTCCGCCGGCACACGATAGATCACATTGTCGAAGTCGTGGGCATCGCCGCGGAGCAACAGCCGCGGGCGGCTGGCATCCTCAGCAGCGAGCCGAAGGATGCGGCTCTCGCCTGGAGGAACGTAGGCCGCGGTCGGCTCGTCGGAGGCGGACTTGCTGTTTCCCTCTTCCCAGGCGAGCGTGAACTGCTCGCCGGCGGCGTCGGCCGAGTTCACCACGCGCACGCGGAGCTTGCCGTCGAGAGGGCGGCTGGCGTCGCCAGCCCAAACCGGGGCGGCGTTCGTCGGATCGGCCGGCGAAACGCGGCGGACCTCGACCGACACATCCTCGGGCCATTCGAAGTCCTGCAACGCATCGAGCTTGGCCCCCTGTTGGAGGTCGGAGACGAGCACGATCTTCTTCACCGCTTTCGTCTGACCGCCGGCCGGCTGCTCTTCGACCAACCGCTCGGCCGCCAGCACGAGCGCGGCGCCCAGATTGGTGCCGGCCCAAGTCGGTTGCACGGCAGCAAGCTGCGCTTGCACTGTGGCTGCGCGCTGCGAAGGGGAAAGCGCTTGCCACTGGTCGCTTGAGAGAAGCGGTCGCGTGCTCTGATCGAAGGCCAACACCGTCACGCGGTCGGTCGCGCGCACCTTGCCCAGATGGTCGCGGACGGCCGCCTGGGCCTGGTCCCAAAGGTCGGCGCGGCGCATGCTCGCGCTCGTGTCGACGAGCACAAGATGGCTCTCTTGCGGCTCGGCAGGCGGCGCCGCAGCGGCCGGTTGGCGAAGGTACGGCCGCGCAAAGGCAAACGCCACGAGTCCGAGGACGAGGGCCCTAAGCAACAGCAGCGGCCAGTCCTCGAGCCGCTTGCGTTTGGCCATCCGCGGCAGCGACGGGGAGAGGAACATCAGCGTGCTGAACGGCACCCGCCCCTCCGGCGTGCGGCGGATCAGGTGAAAGATGATCGGCAGCGCGATGGCCGCGAGACCCGCGAGATAGAGGGGCGTGAGAAAGCTCATGCGAGGCCCCTCCCTTCTCGAAGCGCGCGTCTGGCGAGCGGCCTGGCGTAAGCCGGCCGATTCCAGCGGTGAACGGCGCTTAGGCCGGATTCGTCAGCCGGCTCACGCCGGCCGCTCGCCGGAGACGCACTCGACAAAATCGCGGTCATCGGAGCCCTCCGGCTGTGCGGCGGCGGGCTTGGCGGGTTTGGCCGCCGCGCTGGCGGGCATCGAGCACGTCGACCAGCGCTCGCTCGAGCGGCTCGTCGGTCCGCAGCCGCCGATAGTCGATGCCGAGATGCGCGCAGGCAGTCTCCACCGCTTTCAAGTGCGCAGCCAGCTTTTGCTGATAGCCTTCGCGCACGGTCACCGGGTCGATGTACCAGCGGCGTCCCGTTTCAGCGTCTTCGAACTCGGCCGGGGCGTCGAAGCCAAAGTCGAGTTCGGCCGGATCGAGCGTTTGGAACACGAGCACCTCGTGCCCCATCGCCCGCAGCGCGCCCAGGCTGGCCTCGAGCCGGTCGAGGGGCGCGAGCAAATCGGAAATGAGCACGAGCAGGCCGCGCTTCCGCACCAGCTCGGCCGCTTGTTCGAGCGGGCCGGCCAGGTTCGTGTCGCGGCCGACGGGGGGTTGCTCGAGAGCGGCAAACAGGCGGCGCAATTGGCCGGGGCGATACCGAGCCGGAATGAAGGTGCTGACCTTCGAGTCGAACATCGCCAGTCCCACGGCGTCGCGCTGCGTCGCCAGGAAGTAGGCCAGCGTGGCCGCGAGCGTGGCCGCGTACTGGGCCTTTGTGTAGCCGAGGCTGCCGTAACTCATCGAGCGGCTGCCGTCGACCAGCAGATGGCAGCGGAGGTTCGTTTCGTCCTCAAACCGCTTCACATAGCTGCGGTCGCTGCGGGCAAGCAGCCGCCAATCGAGATAGCGCAGGTCATCGCCGGGCGTGTATTGCCGGTACTCGGTGAACTCGACCGAGAAGCCATGGAACGGGCTGCGGTGCAGGCCGCTTGTGAACCCTTCGACGACCACGCGTGCCCGCAACTCGAGCGAACGAATGTGCATGAGCACCCGCGGATCGACCAAGTCCGCCCCCCTCTCCCCGTGGGAGAGGGCCGGGGTGAGGGCGCCGCCGGCTTCACCACTCGCGCCAGGTTGGCCGACAGGCGCACCCCGACTCTCGACCGGCGAAGGCCCGGCGGAATCTTGGCGGCGGAAGCGGTCGAGCCAGCTCATCGCGCGGTCGGCCCTGGAACGTGTTCGAGCAGGCGGTCGACCACTTGATCGACGGTCACCCCTTCGGCCTCTGCGCGGTAGTTGAGCAAGATGCGATGCCGCAGCGTCGGTCGGGCGAGCGCCCGGATGTCGTCGGCCGAAACGTGAGCCCGCCCCGCCAGCACCGCGCGGGCCTTGGCGCCGAGCACCAGGAACTGCCCTGCCCGCAAGCCGGCGCCCCAGCCGACCCATTGGTTGACGAAATCAGGCGTGTTCTTCTGCTTGGGGCGCGAGGCGCTAGCCAGGTCGACGGCGTAGCGGGCCATCTCGGGGGCGACGGGCACGCGGCGCACGACCTCGTGAAACTTGAGCACGTCTTCGCCGTGGTAGAGCGGCTCGATCTGCTCGGGCTTAGTCGAGGTCGTTCGCAGCACCACGGTCACTTCGTCGTCGACCGGCAGGTAGTCGATGACCACGTTGAACATGAAGCGGTCGAGCTGCGCCTCAGGCAGGGGATAGGTCCCTTCCATCTCGATCGGGTTCTGCGTGGCGAGCACGAAGAACGGCTCCTCGAGCGGGTGGCGCTGCCCGGCGGCGGTCACCTGGTGCTCCTGCATCGCCTCGAGCAGGGCGGCCTGCGTCTTGGGAGGCGTGCGGTTGATCTCGTCGGCCAGGATCACGTTGGCGAAGATCGGACCGGGGACGAACTTCATCACCCGGCGGCCCTCGAGCTCCTCGAGGATCTCGGTGCCCGTGATGTCGGCCGGCATCAAGTCGGGGGTGAACTGGATGCGCTGGAAGCGCAGATGAAAGATCTGCGCGAGCGATTTGACCAAGAGCGTTTTGGCCAGGCCGGGGGCGCCCGTGATCAGGCAGTGCCCGCCGGAGAGAAGCGCGAGCAGGAGCTGCTCGACGACCTCTTTCTGGCCGACGATGGCCTTGGCCAACTCGGTCTCGATCCGCCCACGGGCCGCCCGCAACCCCTCGACGGCGGCTTTCTCAGCTTCGTAGTTGTCAGTCATGAGTGCTTTCCAGGTTCCCAGTCACAGACGTATTTCTTTACCGCCGAGACGCCGAGACGCCGAGAAATGCAAGAGCGCGTCGCGATGAACTCTCTGGTCCTCTCGGCGTCTCTGCGCCTCGGCGGTTAATTCAGCCTTAGTGGGTCATGGCGTAGAAGACGATGTTGATGCCCATGGGGTACGACTTCTTTTCGGCGAACTCCTTGAAGTACCACTCGTCTTCCCCTTCGCGCTCCCAGCCGTCGCCCAGGTCGGTGTTGTGGCAGACGAGCACCATGATGCGTCCCTTGTCGTCGTGAATCGCCTTGTAGTGGGGCGTCTGGGCGTCGTGGCGCTCCCAGGTGATGCCGGTGCCGCGCAGCCCTTGGGCATGATGGATGCTCGGCACCTGCGGCTTTTCCTCGAGGTCGTAGACGCAGTGGAAGATTTCGTGCGTGAGCGGCAACTCCTCCGCCTCGCGGTCGGGGAAGACGCGTTTGAGTTGCTCGCGGAAGTTCTCCCATTCGTCCTCGCCCCAAAAATCGTCGACCATCAGGAAGCCGCCTTGCTGGCAATACTTCCGCAGGGCCAGGACCTCGGCCTCTTCGAAGTACAGCCCGCCCGGTTCGATCAAGTAGAGGAACGGGTAATCGAAGAGCCGCTCGTCCGTCAGTTCGAGCTTGACGGGATCGGGGTTGACCTTGAGCGACGTCAACTGTTGGAGCCGAAACGAAAAGTTGAAGTCGCTGTCTGGATAGTCGGTGGCCCAACCGCCGCCCCAGCGGCCGTATCCGCCGTAGCTGCCATAGATTACGCGCACGAACGTGAACACGTCGCGCTCGAAGCCTTTTTCGTTCTGCCACTCTGGCACGCCGGCCCGCGGCAACTCCGCCTCGCGATAACGCCCCCGACCTCGCCGGCGCTGAGCCAGCGCCGCGCTCGAAACGAGCAGCAACAACACCACAACGATCACCAGGCGGCGCGAGCGAATCATGCGGGCGGACCCTCCGTGGACTGAGCGGGCGGATTGCTGCCGGCAGGCGTGGGAGCAGGTGCGGCGGGGGCTGGGGTGGGAGGCGTGGTGGGAGTCGGTTCCGAAGTCGCGGCGGCGGGTGGACTGGCGGCTGCGCTCGGCGGGGAATCAGTGGGTGGAGCGGCGGTAGGAGTGGCTGCCGGCGCATCCGGGACCGCCGGCGTGGCGGGCTGAAGCTTGCGCAGCAACCGCAGCGCCGCCCGATAGCGAGGCGCCTCGGCCAGCGCGGTCAACACGTGGCGGCGGGCCTGTGCGAGCTGAGCTTGATCGGTCGCGCCCCCCTTGCTGGCCTCTTCGTGCATCAAGGCGGCGAGCCGGTAGTTCACTTCGGCCGGGTCGGCCGGATCGAACAGCAGCGTCTTCTGATACGCCCCAATGGCGCTCGCGCCATCGCCGCCGGCCTCGGCCGCGGCCGCCAGTTGCCGCCACGGCTCCGCCACGAGCGGGTTCACCGCCAGCATCCGCTGGGCGGTCTGCGACACCAGC
>JBGAPH010000089.1:0-16267 GCA_044221365.1 Pirellulales bacterium | reverse complement strand
GAAAAGGACGCTGTCAACCGGGCCCTGGCCCGATCAGATCTTCTTCTCGCAGGGCTTCTTCACCCAGACTTTGACTTCGCGCTCGACCGTGTAAGACTCCATCTCTTTCACGCTCACCTCGCGCATTTCCGGCACGCTGCGGACCTTGGTGACAGGCACCGTCTGCCAGTGCGTGATCGGGTAGCTGCGGGTGTAGGTTTCGGGGTGGAGCGTGGTCTCGCTGGCGTAGTCGGTGACCGGGATCACGCGGAAGTTCGTGACCGGCTTCACCGTGCTCACGGGCTCCGAGGCCACCGGCACGCAGAACGACTTGTAGCAGGTCACCGGGGCGTCGACCTCGCAAATCTTCGAGATCCACACGCGGCGCACCCAGGGCCCGCCCGGACCGCCCCACTGGAAGCAGCCCACGGGAGTGAGAGGGGCCGTGAGGACTGCGGGGTTGATGGGATACGAGCCGCCCCCTCCGCTGCCGCAGCTCCAACCGCCGCCGCCGTAGCCGCTCCCCGTGCCTGTGCCCATCCACATGCCGGCCTGACCGAGCCAACCCCCTTGCTGGTTGCCGCACATCGGCGGCGGGCAGCAGGGCTGAGGGCAGGCCGGCTGATGGCAGCAGCCGTGCTTGTGGTGGTGATGGTGGGCATGGTGATGGCGATGCCCAGGGGCGTGGTGGCCATCCGCGTGATGCTCGTGAGCGACGGGGCCAGCGGCGGGCGCCTCGGCGCCGTCCTTTTGTGCTACGACCGCCTCCGGGGCCTGAGCGGCATGCTCGTGTCCGTGGCGATGATGGCGATGATGTCCGTGGTGTTGATCGCCACAGCAGGGCTGCTGGCAACCCGTGTTGCAGGGCGTTTGCCCGCAAGCCGCTTGATCACAGCAGTTGTCTCCGCAGGCGAGCGGCGGGCGATGGCCGTGATGATGCCCCTGATGGCCGCAGCAAGCATTCGGGGAGCAGCAGGGGACATAGGCGTAGTGGCCGTAGTCGACCTTCACCTTGCCGGGGACGCACTCGGGATACCAAACGCGCACGGGGCGCACGTCTTGGCGGGTGGCGACCGGGGCCATGACCGTATGAGGCCGAATCTCCACGCGATGGATCGGCGTCACGTGGACCTGAGGGACCATCTGGGTGGTCGTGTAGTATGCGTTCTGCACGATGGGGCGCTTGACCCAGCAAGTCTCGGGAACGTCATGCCAAACGGTTACAACGCGTTTGCGCTCCACGGGACGCTCGGCCAGTTCCTGGACCACGTGGGTTTCTTGCACCCACTCATAGTCAGGCTCGCTCGCGGCGGGGCAGACGTCGGCCACCGCAGCGTGATCGTGCTGGCACACCGAGCAGGTGGTGGGGTGCGCACAGCAACGACGGTGATGAAAAAGATGGAACGGAAAGATCTCAGCCAGGGTAACCCCCGGCAGCACCGCCGCCACGGCCGCCAAGGCCAGCAGGCAGCGCAAGACCGGCTGATGTCGCTTCATCGCTCTTCCCCATTCGGAAAGGACCAGACGCTGCGGACGCCCCAAATGCGTCCGGCAGCCGTTACCCTTTCAGAATGAATGGGCGATAAATTAAGTCAACTGGATAAATTGGGGTATTTGAGACTTCCGTGCTTTCCAGGACTTCGCGACAGACGCGTTAAATCACTGCTCGGCCGGCATTTGCGCCAGCATCTCTGCAAGCAATTCCAGGGGCAGACCCACCACGTTCGACTCGCTCCCCTGCACCACATGGACCCACCCCAGGCGGTTCTGGTAGCCGAAGGCGCCGGCCTTCCCTTCCCACTCCCCGCTCGCCAGATACTCCTCGAGCGCGGCGTCGGAAAGTTGGTCCATTCGCAGGAGAGTGGTCGCCGTGCGAACGAACGGTTGGCCGCCTGGTAGGTCCCACAGACACAGGCCGCTATGCACCCGATGTTCTCGCCCGCGAAGGGCCCGGAGCATGGCGCGGGCATGATCTTCGTGAGCCGGCTTACCGAAGATTTGGCCGTCGAGTTCCGCCACGGTATCGCAAGCCAGAATGCGCCCCGCGTCGATCCGCGCTGCGACATCGGCCGCTTTTTGCCGCGCGTAACGGGCCACGAGTTCGACGGGTGCTTCGCCGCTGCACATGCCGCACTCGGCACTCTCGTCGGCAGGGAGAACCGTGAAATCGTAGCCTGCCTCGGCAAGCAGTTCGCGCCGCCGCGGCGAGCGGCTGGCCAAGATCAGGGGGCGCGGAGTCGTCATTCTGACTTTCTGGAATTCAACGCGATGCCGAGCGACGACGTCGATCTCGCCCGCCTGCAAGACCGCCTCCCGTCGAGCGAACCTAAGCTGCGTCCACCTTCAGTAGATGGGACCCATTGAACCAGCAATCTCGCCGAGAAGAAGTGAGCGGTCAATTGCCCGCCTGCAGCCAGCGTGTCAGCGGACTGCCTGCCTGGAACGCGAGCGCCTCCAGCTCAAACTTGCGTCCGCGCTCGAGCAGGGCGGCGCAATTCGGCCCCACGAACGAGGCCAGCCCGCCGGTCACCTGGTCGACCAGGGGCAAGGCGGCCTCTTCGGCGGGCGAGAGCGCGATCCACGGCAGATCGTCGACGCCGATGCCTACGCTGGCGAGGAGCGCGTCGCCGATGCCTTGAACGTGACCCGATTCTGGCCGATGCGCTCGCACAACCAGGTGAACACCAGCAGGTCCGGCGGGTCGAGGTCGCCGAGGAACTCGAGCGGGTGGGCTGCGGCCAGCCGGGCGATCCACTCGGGGTCGTGCGCCCCCGGCAGTCCATGGCGGCCTAGGTAGCCAACGTGAACGCTTGGCGCTCGCGCCACCGCTGCCGCGAGCACGCGCGGCTTGGTCGTGTAGATCAAGCGCGCGCCAGGTGAAAGCGGGGTGACCCAGGAGTACGGGGCTTCGGGCGGCAGACGCGTGAACTCGCCATCGTCATGGCGGGCAAAATACTCTTCGATTTGAGGGGCGAGGCTCATAGGGCGACTGCAGCCTCTAGAGTGGAACCAAGAACAGCTTCATCGGATCGAGTTTGCTGTCCCCCGCGGCATCGCCGGTGTACAGACACGGCCGGATCTCTTCGAGCGCGAAGATGCAGGCTTGGAAGAACTTGGCGGTCGCCAGGTCGGGGAACAAGCCGTGCTCGTTCAGTTGTTCGCCGGAGTAACGATGCGTGACCTCAGATAGTGGTTGCCACACGTGGGCGAGCGGATCGTCGGACGGCCGAGCTTGCCATTCGCCGACGATGAGGCCGTGGCTCTGGATGGCATCGCCGTCGATCGATACGTCATAGCCGAGAAACTCCGTACCCGGCAATGGGGCCTCGCCGTCGTCGGCTTGCTGGACGATCTCGAAGGGCGGGTCGGGTGCGAACTCCCTGTAGATCCGCACGATCTCCCGCGCCAATTCGAGATCGCGAAGGATGCCAGACTGATCTCCGCGCTCGCAGAACTGGAGGAACGCTTGATTGACCGGATGATGTTCCGGGAACTGGTCCTGATAGTAAGGCCAGTTCCGGCTAAAACCGCGATAGAAGGCTGGCGGCTCGGGCTTCTCCAAGACCAGAAACGTTGGCCGATAACTCATGACTTGAACGAAGACGGGCTCTTCGCGACAACGTCGAGCTTCCAGTCATCGAGGCCTCCACCGGCTCGCACGATGTTTCCAACAACCAGAGATTTCACCTGGAGAAGGTAGGCCTCCAACATAGACTTCACTTCGTCGAAACTCTCCATCGGCCAACGAGCATCGACCGCTTTCGCCAATAGGTCGCCTCCAGCGATTGGGTGCCCCGTATAGACAACCAGGCCGAAAGCCACAACAGCACCCGAACGAGTTCCACGGAGCGCTACGTGTCCTGCTTCGATCCACGGAAGCAAGAAGTCGCTGGAGGAGGCATTTGGGAACGCCGGATCAAAGGCGACAAGCATCTTCTTTGTCGGACCGACTTTCGACTCTGCCGACAAACCCGAGTTTTCAGTGCTTCCCATTCCCCACCCACTCCCCAAACTCCGGCAGCATCCCCCCCACGCCAACAGGCAGCGGCCGCACCTCGCTGACGATCTCTAGGTCCTTGCGCTCCCGCGCCTCGGCCAGGTAGGCCGCCGAGCATTCGACCGTGCCGACGTGCAGCGTGTTCTGCACCCACAGCATCTTGGCCCGCTCGGGCGCCACCAGGCCGATGTTGTCGAGCGCCGAGTCGAGCACCTCGGCGTCGGTCTCGTAGTGGATCGGCACCATCGCCCCGGTCGGATGCCCTCCCGTCAGGCAGTTGATCGTCGTGATCTTGCGGTCCATCTCCCGCACCACGCGGGCCAAGCAGAACTCCGAGAGGCCGATGCCGGCGGCGTTGCCGTGGGTCTCCTCGGTGAGGCTGCGGACGAAGATCCGCTTGATCTTGGGGAACTCCTGCTCCGTGGCCGCGTGGTCGTTGTACTTGCGGCCGACCACGTTCGTGTCCATGCCGGAGCCGCTGATGTTCTTGCCGATCTGGTCGAGGATCAGAATGTCGATGCGGTCGAACGGCAGCTTGGGCATGAGCTGCTTGGCCTGTAGCAACAGGGCCTTCTCGCGCTCCTCGAACTCCTCCGGGGCCACGGCCTCGATGAACGCGGTTTCGTCGTAGCCGTTCTCCACGATGCCCACGCCCGCCGCAATCCGGCAGCGCTCGAGCACCACGCGCCCCACGCTGCGCACGATCTGGCCGAAGTTGTAGTCCATGATCGCGCGGTGATAGATCTTGGCCCCTTCGTGCTTGCCCAGGCCGATGAGCATCATCTTCATCAGGCCGCTTTCGATGTCTCCCGTGAAGTTGGTGTGCGGCTTTACCCGGCCGACGACCACCACGTGGTCGGCCCCGTAGGCATGCTTGTCGAAGTGGACCGGAAAGCCTTCGGCCGTGTCGCACACGACCACGGTCTCCATGCTCGCGCGGATCGGGCAGCCGCAATACTCCTCGGTCACGCCGTAGCCCTCGATCAAGGCCCGCTGCCCCTCGGCCGTGCCGCCGGCATGGCTCCCCATGGCCGGCACGATGAACGGCTTGGCTGAAAGCGACAGCAGATGCTGCACGACCGCGCGGGTGATCACCTGAATATTGGCGATACCCCGGCTCCCCGCCGTCACCGCCACGCTCTGCCCCGGCTTGATCCGCCGCCCGAGGTCCAGCTTGGCAAGCTGAGCCTGCACCTCGCCGGGAATGTCGTCGAGCCGGGGGGCATGAAAGATCTGACGAACGCGGAAAAACGGCGGCGGCTGACGCATGGCGGGTGAGGGCTCCAGGAGCGGGGCGGATGGCGGCCGGGCTGGGCTTCGCGATGAGGCGAAACGCAGGGGGCCACGCTATTTTATTTGGTTGGGGGGCGGACGTCGAACTATGGATCGGGGGCAATGTGAAGGCGGACGTTCGGGAGTCGCTGCTTCAGCGCTTTCGCGGCAGGCCTGGAAATGTACGTGTGAACTAGCTCGAGTTCCTCGAGCCGGCGTAGCCCAGCCAATTGCTCGGCCAGTGGGTCGTCGACATCGACGGCTTGCAGTTGGACCTCAGGAGCGACTGCGACGCACTCAATCCGGCGACTGCGCCCTCACCTATGCCTGTTTGGCCGATGTAGAGAGTTTGCAGGTTCGGCAGCTTGCCGAGGACCTCTGCATCGTCCGAGTCCAGATCCCGCGCACCATTGACAATCACGACGAGCTCGATTTCGGGAAACAGCGCGATCCGACGAAGCTGCTCGATTCCTTGGCCGTCGATGACCACGCTAAGAAGTTCGCGTCGATCGTTTCCGGCGAGCCAGCAGATCGGCCACGCGAGCTTAAGGCCAGTGAGCAGGCGAGGATCATTGAACACGAGCTCCGCACCCGCAACTTGCAGCGCGTCGATCGCCCTGGACCGTTGTTGAACGCGAATCGGTCCCAAGCACAGCGCGGCCAGGCCGGCGGTCAGCGCCAGCAGCACCCGCAAGGAAGCTTGCCGGCGACGCGGCTTGGGCGGCGGTGCGTTCATCGGCTCCTCTCCCGTCCCTCCCCCCGGCCCTCTCCCACGGGGAGAGGGAGAGACGCTTTGGTCTTTGTGGTCGGTACTCAGTATAATGACGGGGACTTCACCGGGAGGATCCGTGACATGCTGCGCCGTCTTGGATTGATTGTCGCTACGCTCGTGCTGCTTGGTTCGGCTCGAGAGGCGTTTGCCTGGCCGAGCCCGGCCAATTGGGGCTGCGGCTGGTATGGCAGCGTGCGGCCTGCGCACTGCAACGTCGGCTGGGGCTGCGGCCCGAGCTTTTGCGGGCCGTCGTTCTGTGGCCCGGCCTTCTGTGGACCGCGCTGGGGCTGGGGCGGCCCGCGCTTCTACGGCGTGTCTGGCTGGTCGGTCGGCGGCCTGAACTTCACCTATCAAGGGTTTGCGCCCGCCTGGGGCTGGGGCGTGTGGGCGCCGGGGCCTGCGGTTCCTTTCTTCGTGCAGCAGCCGCGGAGAAACCTGTTCATCGCCGGCCGTCCAGCGGCCTTCGGCCAGGCTTTGGCCCAGCGTGCAGCGCCCGCACCGGCGCTGCCGCACGATCCCAGCAGCGCAGCTCGCCCCGCCGAGAGCATCGCAGCGCTGCGTGCAGCCCGTCAGGCGGAAGCAGGCCTGCAATTGGCTGGCGCCGCCGCGCCTGATCAGCAACCGGCCAACCCGCTGGTCGAAGACCTCGTGGCCCGCGCCGACAAGGCCGCGGCGGCCGGGAAGGCAGGCGTGGCGCGGCTTTATCTGCAGATGGCCCTCGAGGAAACGGCCGGCGCTCGGCGCGAGGCGGTGCGGGCAAAGCTCGCCAAACTCGACAAGCCGGTCGCCGACCCGGCCCGCGTGGCCGGCGGCGAAGGGGCCGCGGTTCGCTAGCGCCGGCTCCTTGCCGATGAAGCGAGCGTGGTTAACGGGGTGCTCGCTGCGCCGACCCCAGCCACCCAGGGCCCCAGCCACCCAAGCTGCCCCTACTTTTGGCACAATCCTCCTCCGCGCACTCCCCTCTCCTGGCCGGGAGCGTGACCTACGCTTGCTCGAGCACGCGCTGCGCCGCTGGGGCTTCCCCACGGCGCCGTCGTTTGCCGCCAGCCTTCCCCAACTTCGACCTTGGCCCTCGCCCCCCGCGCAGGGAGCGAGCCGGCCACCTACGAAAGGCGCTTCGGAGAAGCCCGATGTCCAACACCGTCATTGCCTGTGGCATCGATACCGGCATCCTGCTCGAAGCCGGCACCAACGAGCTCGAAATCCTGGTGCTGCGGGCAGGCGAGTCGCTGTTCGGCGTCAACGTGGCCAAGGTCCGCGAGGTGCTGACGATCGATCGCCCCACCCGGCTGCCACAGTCGCACGTCGCGGTGGAAGGCACGGTGCAAATCCGCGGGCAAGTGGTGGAGCTCGTGAACCTGGTGCAGTTTCTGTTCGGCGTGGGCGAGATCAGCCGCCCCCGCCCCACCGACAAGATGGTGGTGATGGAGTTCAACCAAGACCTGATCGCTTTTCGCCTCAACGGGGTCGAACAGATCTTCCGCACGTCTTGGAACACGGTGCAACCGATGCCGCACATCCGCGGCCACAAGGCCCCCGTCACCGGCATCGTGCTCCGCGAAGGCCGCCTGATCCAGATGCTCGACTTCGAGTCGATCGGCGCCCAGGTCGGCATGTCGCGGCACTCGGTTCCCAAACGCGATGGCAGCGTGCCGGCCGCCAGCCGAGCCGAGTTGCCGATCGTCTTCGCCGAGGATTCGCCGCTCGTGAGCGAGATGCTGCTCGACACCCTCCAGCAGGCAGGCTACAAGAACATCACAAGCTTTGTCGATGGCCAGGCCGCCTGGAACCACCTGCAGCAGTTGGCGGCCGAGGGGCCGGCGGAGGACCTGTGGCGGCGCGTCGGCGTGCTCGTGAGCGACGTCGAGATGCCCCGCATGGACGGGCTCACGCTCACCCGCCGCATCCGCGAGAACCCGCAGTTGGCCTCGCTGCCGGTGATCATCTTTTCGTCGATCGTCTCGCGCGACAACGCCAAGAAGGGGCAGCAGGTGGGGGCCGACGCCCAGGTGGCCAAGCCCCGCTACGCCGACCTGGCCCAAACGCTGGAACGGCTGCTGGCGGAGAAATATCCGCACGCATTGGCGGTCTAGCGGCTCGCCTGTTCTCTCGGCCGGTCCCTGCCGCCCGACCCGCAAGGGCTCTGGCGAGGTTCGGCGACCGCCGCGAAGCTCTCCCTGGCTCGCGCTGCGAGCTAGTATGTCGGCCCCCAAACCGTTTGCGCCGCGGCCCCACGCCGTATGATAAGGGAGGGCGGTTTCCGGGGCAGCCGGGCGCCCTGCCGCGGCCTTCGCGGCCGGGGTGTATCTGGCGGCAAGTCACGAGAAGGATGCAGCGTGTTTTCTGGTTTCGGATCGAGCTGGCGCTCCCTGGCCGGAGGCGCCTCTGGGCGGCGACTGGCCCGTTGGTCTCCTCTGCTCCCCAAGATCGCGGAGTACGAGCCTGAGCTGATGGCGCTCTCGCCGGCAGAGCTGCGCAAGCGCAGCCTCTCGCTGCGCTACCGGGCGAAGTCGCGCGAGCCCCTCGATCGCCTGCTCCCCGAAGCCTTCGCGCTGGTGCGCGAGGCAGGGCGTCGCACGCTCAACATGCGGCACTTCGACGTGCAGCTCCTGGGGGGCATGGCGATGCACCACCGCTCGATCGCCGAAATGCAAACGGGCGAAGGCAAAACGCTCACGGCCACGCTGCCCCTCTACCTCGAAGCCCTGCCCGGCCGCGGCGCTCACCTGGCCACCGTGAACGACTACCTGGCCCGCCGCGACGCCGAGTGGATGCGGCCCCTCTACGAGGCCCTCGGCCTCTCGGTGGGCGTGGTCGAGAGCCAGATGCCGCAGAACGACCGTCGCAAAGCCTACGCCAGCGACGTCACCTATGGAACTTCGAAGGAGTTCGGCTTCGACTTCCTCCGCGACCGCCTATTGCTGCGGCGCACGAGCGAGGGCCAAACCGACTTCTTGGGGGGCATGCTCGGCCACGTCGACGGCGCCGGCGAGCAGCCGGTGCAGCGCGGCAACCACTTCGCCCTGGTCGACGAGGCCGACAGCATTCTCATCGACGAAGCCCGCACGCCGCTGATCATCAGCGCGCTGCCGACCGAAGCCCAAAAGGCGGCCGTCGAAGCCTACCGCTGGAGCGCCGACAGCGCGCAGCAGTTCGAGGAGGACGAGCACTACGAATACGAGCACGATCAGCGGCAGGTCACCCTCACCGCCGCCGGCCGCCAACTCGTGCGCAAGCTCGCCAAGCCGGCCGCCCTCGACGCCGTCGGCATGTTCACCATCTACGAGCACATCGAGCGGGCCATCAAAGTTCGCCGCGAGTTCACGCTCGACCGACATTACGTCGTTCGCGAGGGGGAGATCGTAATCGTCGATGAGTTCACCGGCCGTTTGGCCGAAGGCCGCAAGTGGCGGGCGGGCATCCACCAGGCCGTCGAGGCCCAGGAGAACGTCAAGGTCACGGTCGAAACGGGGCAAGCCGCCCGCATCACCGTGCAAGACTTCTTCTCGCTCTACCAGAACCTGGCCGGCATGACGGGCACGGGGTCGAACTCGGCGGCCGAGCTGCACAAGATCTACAAGACTCATGTGATCCCGATTCCCACCAACCGGCCCGCCATTCGCCAGCGGCTGCCCGAGCGGGTGTTCGGCACGAGCGACGGCAAATGGGCCGCCATCGTGGCCGAAACGGTGGAGATGCACGCCCTGGGGCGTCCGGTGCTGATCGGCACCCGGTCGATCGACAAGTCGGAGCACATCTCGCGACTGCTTACCGAGGCCGGCGTGTATCACCAAGTGCTCAATGCGCGGCACGTGGCGACCGAAGCCGAGATCGTGAAATGGGCCGGCGTGCGGGGCGCGGTCACCGTGTCGACGAACATGGCCGGCCGCGGCACCGACATCAAGATGGGGCCGGGCGTCGAGGAACTGGGGGGCCTGCACGTCATTTGCACCGAGATGCACGACTCGGCCCGCATCGACCGCCAGTTGATCGGCCGCTGCGGCCGCCAAGGAGACCCCGGCACTTACCGCCAATACCTGGCGCTCGACGACGACATTCTCGAAGGGGGCCTGGGCCCCGTGAAGGCGGCGAAGCTCAAGTTGCAAGGCGAGGCCGCCCCCGAAGCCTCGTTCGACCACCTCGCAGGCCTGTTCCGCAAGGCGCAGCGCTCCATCGAGCGGCGGCACTTCGTCGACCGCAAGATCCTGTTGCACCACGAAAAGGAACGTAAGAAGCTGCAACAGCAGATGGGGCAGGACCCGTATCTGGACACGCCGGGCTAGCCGCGCCCCAAGCGACGTCGGGACAAAAAAACCCCGCTGGCCCTCAGAACCCAGCGGGGCGGACCGGCCAACCGTGACCGGTCGTGTTTGCTCGTGCCAAGCAGTGTACCAGAATCTCGCCGCGTGTCTGGGGAAAATCCACTGGGGATCTAACCCTAGGAGCGCGGATCGCGAGGCCGCGTTTCGCGAGTTCGCCGCGGGGAACCCAACGCGCCTCGTTTTCTCGCCCCTCCGCTGGCGAAAGGCGCCGCAAGTTGCTAGAGGAGAGGGAGCGGCGCGCGGCCTTTCGACAACTTCTGCGAGCGTTCAGCCGCCGACGCTGATGAAAGGCGGCCCGCCGCGGCCAAGACGCAGGATGCACAAGACCATGCGAGCCGCGCTGCTGTTGTTGCTGGCCACGGGCCTGGTCCATCTGGCGGCAGCCGCGGCCGGCGACTACGAAACGCTGTTCGACCATGGCCCTTCCGGCAACCGCTGGGACATCACCATCCTCGGCGACGGCTACACCGCCACGCAGCAGACCCGCCTGCATCAGCACGCCGACAAATGGGCCGCGGCCTTCCCCTTGGCGCGCGAGCAGGCGCGTCCGGCGCTGATTCTTCTTCACCTGGAAAGCAGCGCCCTCGACTTCCGCGACCGCTGCTTAGCGGTTACTTTGGGCATCCGATGTCATTCCGATCGGGTGGGTATCGAAACAGATTTCCGAACCCATCCGGCGCCGTTGCTGACAGCGTTCATCAAGCCTGGAGATTCCGGGCGTCGTGCCCGTAGCTCAGTGGTTAGAGCAGCCGACTCATAATCGGTTGGTCCTAGGTTCGAATCCTGGCGGGCGCACTTCTGCTGCACGACCTTTGACAGGCCGCCGCGGCATAACTAGCCTAAAACCAAAGGGTTACGGCTTTGTTAAGGTCGCACTGGGCCGCCACTCTGGGGGTGCGGCTCGACACAAGGCTTGCCGCAGCAAGGTTTTCCGACACAATAGGGGCTCACTTTGAAATAGCGGCGTTGGCGCTGATCGACTTGGGACAGGGTCGATTTTGAACTCGCCGGCGTGGCAGCGCTCGAGCCCGGCGCCATGCGAGCCCCCGGAGGGGCCGTCTCGCAGGCCTTGGGGGAGAGGCATTCCTCTGGTTCCCTCTCTTTAAGGATCCTCAACCAGCATGAGCAGCAAGCGAATTCTGGTCGCTGGCGGCGGCGGTTTCATCGGCGGACACCTGGTGGCTCGGCTCCGCGAGCTCGGCCACAAGCAGATCCGCAGCGTCGACTGCAAGCCGTTCGAGGAGTGGTACCAAAAGTTCGACGACGTAGAGAACGTCGTGGCTGATCTCGAGGAACGCGCCGCCTGCGACGCCGCCTGCCAAGGCGTGAGCGAAGTCTACAACCTGGCCGCCGACATGGGGGGCATGGGCTTCATCGAGAACAACAAAGCCCTCTGCATGCTCAGCGTGCTCATCAACACCCACCTGCTGCAGGCGGCCAAGGAGCAGGGGGTCGAGCGGTTCTTTTATGCCTCGAGCGCCTGCGTCTACAACGCCGACAAGCAGCGCAACGAAGACGTGGTGGCGCTCAAGGAAGCCGACGCCTACCCCGCGATGCCGGAAGACGGCTACGGCTGGGAGAAGCTGTTCTCCGAGCGGATGTGCCGGCACTTCCGCGAAGACTTTGGCCTGACGACGCGCGTGGCCCGCTTCCACAACGTCTATGGTCCCTTCGGCACCTGGGAAGGGGGCCGCGAAAAGGCCCCGGCCGCCGTCATCCGCAAGGTGATCCAGGCCAAGGAGTCTGGCAAGCACCAGATCGAGATTTGGGGCACGGGCAAGCAAACCCGCAGCTTCATGTACATCGACGACTGCGTCGAAGGCATCCTCAAGATCATGCACAGCAAGATCGAGGAGCCGATCAACCTGGGCTCGAACGAGCTGGTGACGATCAACGGCCTGGTCGACATCGTCGAAAAGATCGCCGGGATCAAGCTCGAGCGCAAGTACGACCTGAGCGCCCCCAAGGGGGTGAACGGCCGCAACAGCGACAACACGAAGATCCAAGAGTACTTGGGCTGGGAGCCCAGCATCGCCCTGCGGGATGGGATGAAGAAGACCTACGACTGGATCTACAGCGAGTATCTGGCCAAGTACGGGGCGGTGCAGGCGGCCCGCTAGTTTTATCACGGCGCGCGGCGCCGGCCGCAATGCTTGTCGTCCGGTGATGTGCGCCATGCCTGAGCGATCCTCGGAACCGTTGATCCTGGTCATCAGCCAGGTCTATGTTCCCGATCCGGCCTCGGTGGGTCAGCACATGGCCGACGCCGCGGAGGCCCTGTTCGATCGGGGCTATGCCGTGCGGGTGCTCACTTCGGCGCGGGGCTACGAGAATCCGCAGGTCCGCTACGCGTCGCGCGAACGGCGCGGCGGCGTCGAGATCGTGCGGCTTCCCCTCTCCTCGTTCGGCAAGCGCACGATCTTGCACCGGCTGCTGGGGCAGACGCTGTTTCTGTTGCAAGCGGTGGTCCGGGGACTGTTCGCGCCCCGGCTGGCCGCGGTGCTGGTCAGCACGTCGCCCCCCATGGGTTCGGTCGCCGCGCTCCTGATCTCGTTCGTGCGTGGCGTGCCGATCAAGTTTTGGCTCATGGACATGAACCCGGATCAGCTCATTGCGTTGGGCAAGGTCGGGCCCCGAAGCCTGCCGGCGCGCGTGTTTCGCGCGCTGAATCGCCGGCTGTTCGCCCGCGCGGCCGACGTCGTGGTGCTCGACCGCTTCATGGCGGTCCGCGTGCGCGAACAGTATCAGCGGATTGCCCGCATAGAGGTGCTGCCTCCCTGGCCGCACGAAAGTGCGCTCGAACCGGTCGAGCATGCGTCGAACCCGTTTCGCCAGGAACACGATCTGGGTGACAAAATCGTCGTCATGTACAGCGGCAACCATAGCCTGGCGTCTCCGCTGACGACGCTCGTGCAGGCAGCACTGGCTTTGCAGAGCGATCCGCGGTTCGTCTTCCTGTTCATCGGCGGCGGGCACGGCAAGCGCGAGATCGACGAAGCGATTCGGGACCACCACCCCGCGAACATCCGCTCGTTGCCTTACCAGCCGCTTGAACAGATTCGCTACTCGCTCTCAGCGGCTGACGTACATGTCGTCGCCCTGGGGGACGACATGGTGGGCATCATCCATCCCTGCAAGATCTACGGCGCCATGGCGGTCGGACGGCCGGTGCTCCTTCTGGGGCCGCGGCCCAGCCATGCCTCGGACATCCTCGACGAGTACGGCATCGGCTGGCACGTATCGCACGGCGACGTCCCCGGCATGATCGGCGCGCTGCGAACCGTGGCCGAAACGCCTTGGGGAACTTTGCGTCAGATGGGTGAGCGGGCTCGAGCGGCGGTCGATGACCGGTTCAGCAAAGAGGCGCTCTGCAGCCAATTCGTTGACGCCGTGGTGCGTGACCTGCCAAAACCCGTGACCGCTGTCCCGTCGGTCGACGTGTCGACGCCGGCCCAGGTGTGATCAGAGCGTCAAACCTGGGATCAGGCGCGAGAGGAGAGGCGAAGCGATGAAGGTTCTCATCACCGGCGGCGCCGGCTTCATCGGTCAATACTTTGGGCCGGCGCTGGCGGCGGCGGGGCGCGCCAGCCTATCGTTCGATCTCGCTCCCGCCGCCGATCCCGCGGCGCCGGTGACCCTTGGAGACGTTCGCGACCGATCGGCGCTCGAGACAGCGCTCGCAGGTTGTGACGCCGTCTTGCATCTCGCCGCGGCCCACCACGACTTCGGCATCACGCGCGACACTTTTTTCTCCGTGAACGAGGAGGGCGCCCGCACGCTCACCGAGGCCATGGATGCCCGCGGCGTGAGGGATCTCTGCTTCTCCTCCACCGTAGCGGTCTACGGCGACGCTCCGCCCCCCTACGACGAGACGACGATCCCCGCCCCGAATACTCCCTATGGCGCCTCGAAGCTGGCGGGCGAAGCCGTGCTCCGCGCCTGGACCGAACGTGGGGAAGGCCGGCGGTGCCTGGTGATCCGGCCCACGGTCACCTTCGGCCCAGGCAACTTCGCCAACATGTATAGCTTGATCCGCCAGATCGACCGCGGCCGGTTCTTGCGCGTGGGCCAGGGCACGAACATCAAGAGCCTGTCGTACGTCGAGAATCTCGTCGCCGCCACGCTCTACCTTTGGTCGCGTCCCGAGCGGGGCGCCTTCGAGGTCTTCAACTACATCGACAAGCCCGACCTTACGAGCGGACAGATCGTGGCCGCCGTGTACGAAGACCTGGGCAAACCGCTCCCCAAGCTTGCGGTTCCCTATCCGATCGCGCGGGCGCTCGCGCTCCCCTTCGACGCCGTGATCGCCGCCACGGGGCGCAACCTGCCGATCTCCTCGGCGCGGCTCAAAAAGCTTGTTCTCAGCGAAACACGCTACGAGGCCGACAAGGTGCGCGAAGCCGGCTTCGTTCCGCCGGTCGACTTGCGCGAAGGGATTCGGCGAATGGTCGCCTGGTACCAAGCCGAGGGCAAGCGGCAGACGCAGCGCGTGTCGTTGCCGCCCCCAGGCGTCGTTCGCGCTGGCTCCAGCTAGCGCACGTCGAGCATTCGCTCGAGCGCCACGAGCGCCCAGTGCGCAATCTGCGGATCGACCTCGATCACGTTCACCGGCGTGCCGGCCGCCAGGTTCTCGAGGCTCCAGCAGAGGTGCGCCAGATCGATGCGATACATCGTGGCGCACATGCAAACCACCGGCGAAAGGAAGTGTATCTCCTGCTCGGGGTGTTCCTGCTTGAGCCGGTTCACCAGATGCAACTCGGTGCCGATGGCCCACTTCGTGCCGGCTGGCGCGTCTTCCACGGCGCGAATGATCCGCCCCGTCGAGCCGACGACGTCGGACTTGTCGACGACTTCCATCGTGCATTCGGGATGGACCAGGATCTGAATGCCTGGGTTCTTGGCGCGGAACTGGTCGATGTGCTCCGGGCGGAACATCTGGTGGACGCTGCAGTGCCCTTGCCAGAGCAGAACACGGCTGCGTCGCAGCGCGTCTTCACTGTTGCCGCCCAGATCGCCGGCATGCGGATTCCAAACCGGCATCTCGTCGAGCGAAATGCCCATCTTGCGCGCGGTGTTGCGCCCCAGATGCTGGTCGGGGAAGAAGAGCACCCGCTTGGTGCGGGCGAAGGCCCACTCGAGCACGGCGCGAGCATTGCTCGACGTGCAGACGATGCCCCCGTGGCGGCCGCAGAAGGCCTTGAGGCTGGCGGCTGAGTTGATGTAGGTGACCGGGGTGACTTCCTCAGTGTCAATCACCTCGCCCAACTCTTCCCAGGCGCCTTCGACCTGGTGGATCGCCGCCATGTCGGCCATCGAACAGCCGGCCGCCATGTCAGGCAGGACCACGGTCACCCGTTCGCCGCCGCGCTCGGCTAATTTGTCGGGCCGGTTGGCCAGAATGTCGGCCGTTTCGGCCATGAAGTGAACGCCGCAGAAGGCGATCGCGCGGCAGTCGCTGCTGGCGGCGGCCATCTGGCTGAGCTGATAGCTGTCGCCCCGCAGGTCGGATAGGGCGATCACCTCGTCCTGCTGGTAATGGTGCCCCAGAATCAGCAGCCGCGAGCCCATTTCCTGGCGCACGGCGTTGATGCGGGCCTGCAACTCGGCGTTGCCGAGCGAGCGGTAAGGGGCGAATTCGAACTTTCCGGCGGCCGCTTCCAAGACTGGCATTGGCGAAATCTCTCCTGCCTCCGCTGCCTAACCTGCGTAGCCCCAATCGTTTGATGCATTCTATCGTACCCCGGTTGCAGCCCCAGGGCGAGGATACGAGTGGGGCTCCGACAAGCCTAGTGCTGCGTCACGCACGGATTTTAGGGTTGTGCCACACTAACCCGCAGCGCAAGCAAGGGACGTGAGCGTCGCTTGGGCGCGCTGGCCGAAAATGCCGCCCGGCCCGTGCAGGGGTCTGCGAGGCTCGGCCAGGGA
>JBGAPH010000017.1:0-125597 GCA_044221365.1 Pirellulales bacterium | reverse complement strand
GGCTCGACAGCAGGGGGAGATGCCGCCGGAGCGGCTGGGGTCCGAGATCCCAACCCATTCGCAGCCGGCATCGCCGGGGCAGGGACAGGGGCGCCCGGCGCTGGCGCCGGGCGGCTCAGCTCAACGGGCGCTTTTTTTTTCGGCGCGTCGTCGCGCGAGCCCACGGCGTCACGCAACCGGTTGGCCGCTTCCGAAAGCTCCTCGAGGTCCGGCAGTTGGCAGAGCCGCACGATCGCCATTTCCACGATCACGCGGCCGTGCGTGCTGTAGCGCAGCCGCGACGAAGCCTGCTCCAGCACCTGGAGCGCCGCGAGCACGTTCGGCAGACTTTGCGAACGGCCGAGAGACGCAAACTCGTCGCGCCGCGACGACGACACCGAGTTGAGCGCCGTCGCCGGCGCGCCGGCGGCCGACACCATCAGGTCGCGATAGGCGCCCAACGTTTGCTCGAGCAGTTGCCCGGGGTCGACGCCGGCGTGCAGGGCCGCATCGACCTCGGCCAGCGCCGAGGCGGCGTCGCCGGCCAATAGCGCCGACACGAGCACGCCCACGCGGGCTTCGTCGGCCGAGCCGAGCAGCCGATGGACGTCAGCTGCGGTGATCTGCTTTTCCGAGACCGCCAGCAATTGTTCGAGCAGCGATTGGCTGTCGCGCATCGAGCCGGCGGCTCGGCGGGCGATGATTTCGAGCGCCTCGGGCTCGGCGGTGAGACCTTCGGCGGCGACGATCTGCGCAAGCCGCTCGGCGATCGAACCGGTCTCGATGCCGGCGAAATCGAACCGCTGGCAGCGCGAGAGGATCGTGATCGGGATCTTGGTCGCCTCGGTCGTGCAGAAGATGAACTTCACATGCTCCGGCGGCTCTTCGAGCGTCTTCAGCAAGGCGTTGAACGCCTCGCGGGTGAGCATGTGAACTTCGTCGATGATGTAGATCTTGAAGCGGGCGCGGCTGGGCCGGACGTTCACGTTCTGGCGGAGCTGGCGGATTTCGTCGATGCCGCGGTTGCTCGCGCCGTCGATCTCCAGCACGTCGACGTCGCTGCCGGCGGCGATCTGACGGCAGATGTCGCATTCGCCGCACGGCTCCGCCGACGTGCCGCGCTGGCAATTCAGCGCCTTGGCCAGAATCCGGGCCGACGAGGTTTTGCCGACCCCGCGGGCCCCGGTGAACAGGTAGGCGTGTCCCACGCGGTCGGCGGCGATGGCGCCGCTGAGAGCGCGGGCGACGTGCTCCTGGCCGACCAATTCGGTGAATCGCTGCGGTCGGTAACGGCGGGCGACCACCACGTATTCGCCGTGGTCGGCCGAGGGCGAGGCTGGTCCGGAGGCGCTGGGGGCTGGGTCCGACATCCGTGGCTTCCGTGAGGAACCGCCCCGGCCAGGGCTCTCCCGTGGAGAGGGCGCCGGCGAGGGCAGGGTCAGGGAGCCGACGATCGCCGCGAGCGGTGGGCCGAGGAGAAAAGTGGGTCGCTAAAGCCGGCGCGACGGCAGCGGATGAGAGGCCCGCCGCACAAAGAGATGACTCCTTATGGCTGCTGGCTTTCGCCCCTGACCAGGTTCAAAGCTCCCCATTGCAGGGGCCCCTCAACCGCGGCCGTCGACGCCTGGACCCATTGTTGCGGGATAAGGGCTTGGCGTCAAAGGGCTGCCTACACAGGCTAGAAGCCTGTGCCACGAACAGACCACACAGGCTGGACTGCCTGTGCCACCAACGAGAATGCTTCCGTGGCCCAGGCTTCCAGCCTGGGGAACTCCTCGTGGCACAGGCTTCTAGCCTGTGCTTACTGGCATTTCGAACAAACGGACCTCCAAAGCCCCCGCGAGTTGCCGCGCTGCTGTGGGCTAGTTAACGTCAAAGGAACGCACCGCCTGCAAGCGCCGAGGCCCTCTTCGGCTTGGTCCGGCAGCGCGGCCCCTTCTCGAGATCGACTATGAGCACCGTTCGCCTGTTTCCCACGGAACCCGAGCGGCCGGCCTTTCGCCTGCCGATTGCCTGGGGGGTGGGGCTCGCCTTGTTGGCCGAGTCGCTCGGGTCGTCGATCGTGCTCGTGCTGCAACACCTCCAGGGGCTGGAGTTGCCAGGCTGCGGTCCTCAGAGCGCCTGCGCATTGCTGGCCTCGGGCGCCTTCGGCAGCCTGGGCCCCTTTCCGCTCTCGGTGGTCGGCGTCGCCTGGTTCGCCGGGATGCTGGTTGGCTGGGCGCTTTCGCTTCGCGGCCTGCCCGACGTGTTGCGGTGGGCGATGCGGCTGGGCGCGCTCGCCTCGCTGTTCTACATGGGGGTGATGGTCTGGCAGGGACATCTCTGTCCCTACTGCTTGGCCGTCCACGTGGCCAACCTCTTGGCTTGGGTTTGCGCCGAACGGCTGCCGGCGCCCGCCTTGGAAGCCGGCAGCGGCTGGCCCACGACCGCTGCGGCCGGCGGCATGTTCGCTCTGGTGCTCGGCCTGTTGTGGGGCTACGAGCGAAACCAAGAGCACTTGCTTGCGGCGCGGAGCGAAGAGCAGGTTTCGCAGTCGATTGATGACATCGCCAGCCAAGCCAAGACCGACAAACAGGCGCTGCAAGCCGCCGCTACGACCGCGGAGCCGGCGCCGCCAAGCTCCACCGAACCGGGGGCCCCCGCTGCCCAAGCGCCTCCCGTGGACGAGCAACCTGCGGCCCTAGCGCCTGGCTCCCCGGTGGTCGCGGCCCCCGGAGTCGATGACCTACCCCCCTCCGGCTTTACGGGGCGCTACCGTCGCGGGCCTGAGTCGGCGCGGGTGCGGATCGTGGTGTGGGCCGACTATGAGTGCGACGATTGCCAGACGACTGAGAAACTTCTGGCCGAAGTGGTCCGGGGACGTGACGACGTTTCGCTGTCGCTGAGGCACTTCCCCTTCTGCGAGGACTGCAATCCCAAGGCCACCTACAACCGGCACCCGCAGGCCTGCCGCATGGCGCGCGCCGTGGAAGCGGCGGGGGTGCTCGGCGGCGACAAGGCCTATTGGGCCATGTCCGATTGGATGCTCGAGCATGGCAAGGGGGCCGACGACGCCCAGTATGTGGAACAGGCGGCCAAGCTCGGCCTCGACCGCGAGCAGTTCCGCCAGGCCTGCGCCGGCACGGAAGTGGGCGGCCGCATCGCCGCCGACATCGACGAGGCGATGCGCTACGGCCTCGACCGCACCCCCTTCGTGTTCGTCAACGGCGTCGAACTCCGCGGCTGGCGCAACCCTCAGCAGATCGAGCAGGCGGTGCTGGCCCTCGCGGCCAAAAACCTGCCGGCTAAAACGGCTGAAGCCGATCAACCCCGCTTGGGGGTCGAAAAATACCTCCAGGCCTGGCGCAACCAACAGCCGACCCAGATTCCGGCGGCGAGCGAAGGCTGGCCGTTGGGAGGCCGTGCGGGGGACGGGCCTCGAATCGTCTTCTTCGGTGAGCACCAAAGTCCCCAGTGCAAATTGGTGTCCGACGCCCTGATCGCCGCGCTCAAAGAGTATCCGCAGACGCGGCTCGAATTCCGTCACTACCCGCTGAGCAAGCGCGGCAACCCGTTGCGGGCCGAAATTAAGGTCGACGCC
The DNA here is from genome assembly GCA_044221365.1 of Pirellulales bacterium. Classification (GTDB taxonomy): domain Bacteria; phylum Planctomycetota; class Planctomycetia; order Pirellulales; family JBGAPH01; genus JBGAPH01. Next base: position 122,038 of record JBGAPH010000017.1, on the reverse strand, counting down.
TACCCGCAGAGCTTCGACATGGCGCTCTTGGCGCAGGCCGCCGGGCGTGTGGGCGGGCGTAGCGGCTTCTGGAAGATGCACCGCTGGCTGCTCGAGCATCAGAGCAGTCTCACCCCGCAGTCCGCCCAGGAAGCTGCGGCGGAACTCAAGCTGGATCCAGACAAGCTGTCGGCGGAACTGCAAAGCCCCAAGACGGCCGAAGCGATCCGGGCCGATCTGGAAGTCGCCGCGCAATTGGGGGTGCGTCAGGCGCCCATGGTGGCCATCAACGGCCGCCCGGTCGACGGGCTGATTAGCAACCCCGAGATCATCAAGCGAATTCTCGACGAGCTCGCCGCCGAGAAATGAGGCCGAGCATGGCAATCGGAGTGCAGCAGCGCGCCCCCGGCGCGGCGATCATCGAAGACGGCCCCTGGACTCCTGCGCCGTTCGACCTGCGTTCCCTCTTGTTGCTGGGGATCTTCGTGTCCAGCGCCGCGGCAGTGGGCCAGTGGGCCAGGGGCGGATTGGGCCGAATGGAGTTGGTCGGGGGCTTGCTCGCGCTGGTGGCGGCGAGCGCAATGTGGTGGCTCTGGACGCGCCGCGCGCCGCTGCAGCCGTTCCCGACGACGCCGGAGGAGAGCGCGGCGCGGCAGGAGGAGCTGCGCGAGGAAGTGAAGCAGTGGAGGCAACGATCGCGCTAGTGTTTCCACACTAACCCGCAGCGCGAGCAAGGGAGAGCCACGTTTCCCTGGTCGAGCCTTGCGGACCCCTGCACGGGCCGGACAGCAATTTCGGCCAGCGCGCCCGTCGGGCGCTCCCGCCCCTTGCTCGCGCTGCGCGCCTAGTGCGGCACAACCGAAGAACAAGCTGTGACGCTCAAGCTGTGACGCTGCGCTAGCCTAGGAAATACGCCAACTCTGCCTCTCGCGGAAGATGCGGGCGCCCGCCTACTGCGGCAGCCGGCGCGACCTCGTCCTGTCGCCTCTAGTTGAACCAGATCGCGAACCCGATGAAGTTGCCTCCGAAGAGCTGTGCCAGGCGCTGCCATGTCTCGCGGCTGGTCGTCTCGCCCTGCTCGAGGTAGGGCCCGGCCGCCGCGCCATGGACCCATAGAACTAGGTCAAAGCGCTGCGGTTCCAGGAACACCCGGCGCAGATTGACGCCCGAACCCTGGGGCCCGCGCCAATGAGGGACCAGTTTCTTGCCAGCGAGCAGTTGGTCGGCCTCGTCGAGGAACTGACGCCAGCCGTCGATGATCGGGCGGGTTACGCGGATGCCGGGGATGACGCCTTGCTGCCGCTCGTTTGGCACCCATTCCCGCTCGTCGTCCGTCTCCGCCTCGATGGCCTGCCAGCTTTGCCGACTCTGCTCGATGACCGCCTGCAAGTGACCGTGGGCCGAACGCAGCCGTTCGGCGTCGCGCACAGGAAAGCTTGCCAGGTGAATGATCGCGATCGCATCGGCGATGTCGGCTTCGAACGGCTGGGCGGACGCTGGCTGAAACGGCGTGGAAACGGCGCCGACTGGCTTGGCGAAGATTGAAGGGGCCACCACGTCGAACAGAGCTTGCTCGTCGTAGGCAAGCATCATTTCCGCCAAGGCGGACAGCAGATGGCAATAACCCCGCAACCAGTGAACGTCGCCTTGGTCAAAAGCGATCACAAAATCATCGGCGGCCTGGCCTGCCTGATGCGGATCGAGCCCAGCCCCGCGGTTCAACTCCGTGTAGATCCGCCACAGCGTTTCATCGTCTTCCGCCTTGCCGTCGGCGTTGAGGTCGAGGCGGACGAGGGCAAAATGCAGCGGCAGCTTGACCGCCGGATCGTTTACCTTTTGGAGCGTGGTCTCCGCTTTCTGGAGGTCGACCACCAAGCGTTCGAGAATCGCTCGAAAATCGGCGTAAGTGATCGCTTCCGGCGCCGGGTTCTCGGGCACCGGCAGTCGGACCAGGGGCAACATGCGAACCGCCCGAGATTCTGCTCCCATCGCCCCGTAGCGATGCAGGCCCTGCCCCAAGCCCTCGATGGCTTTCAGAAACTGCAGGGCGCCGAGACCGAACCGGGCCTGCGTATCGTCAGGCCGCTTTTCGAGATGCCGCGTGAGTTCCGCCTCGCCTTGCGCGAGTCGGCCGGCCGTGAGATAGGACTCGACGAGCGGATCGGCTGCCAGGGCTGTGCCGGAAACGCTCGCAAACGCAAGGAGGGCCAAGAGTTGGATGCGCATGGGTATCTTTTCCTTGGGGCTAAAGAGGAGCGGTCAGATACCAAGGCGGAGGCCGACGGCCTTTATAACGCGCGCCATGGCCGATTCGTGCGCATACGCCCCGATTCAGGCGCTGCCCGCCGCGAGCAGCCGCGCCGACGGGTTAGCCAGGGCGTTCACGACATCCTGCAAGAAGCGGGCGGCGGGAGCGCCGTCGACGATGCGGTGATCGAAGGTGAGGCTGAGCGTGAGTTGTTGCCGCGCTGCGATCTGGCCATCGTCCAACACAACCGCTTCGCGGCGAATCGCGCCCAAACCCAAGATGGCCGCTTCGGGAAGGTTGATGACCGGCGTGAAGGCGTCGACGCCGAACGCACCCAGGTTGGTGACCGTGAACACGCTCCCCTGCATCTCCGCCGCCGCCAGCGTTCCCGCGCGAGCCCGCTCGATGAGGCGCCGCGATTGGGCGGCCAGATCGGGGAGCGCCTGCCCGCCCACGTTCCGCAGGACAGGCACGAGCAAGCCCTCGTCCGTGTCGACCGCCAGGCCGAGGTGCAGTTCGTCTTCGGCAGGCAGAACGATCGCCTCCTCCTCCCAACGACCGGCCAGCAGCGGATGACGCTTGAGGGCCTCGGCGACGAGCTTGGTGATGATGTCCTGATAGCTAGGAACCGGCCCCGAACCGCCCAGGGCTTTGAATTGGTCGCGCAGGTTCACCAGGTTCGTCGCGTCGGCCTTCGTCGTGAGCGTGACGGGAACTGTCTGCTGACGGCTGGCGGCCATGCGCTGCGCGATGACTCGCCGGCGACTGGTGAGCGGAATTCGCCGTCCGTGGCTGCCCGTCAAGGGCGACACGTTCGCGGGGGAGCGACTTGGACCGGTCGCGGCGCGGACATCTTGCTCTCGCACGCGCCCCCCGGCGCCGGTTCCAGACAATTGAGTCCAATCGATCCCCAGTTCGGCAGCGACGCGGCGCGCGCGCGGACTGGCGGCCGCCCTTGGTTCACTAGCTGAACGCGGCGCCCCACGAGAGGCGGTCGTTCGTCCGCCGCTCTCCACCGAGCGGGCGAGACGGACATCGGCCGGCACGATGCGTCCGCCGGGCCCGGTCCCCGCGACTTCGGAGAGTGACACCTCCAACTCACGCGCCAGCCGCCGAACCGAGGGAGGCGCGGCCGGCGGCAACGGCGCACCGCCCCGAGCCGGGGCGGCCGACTGCGGCGATTCGCGGACTTTTGGCGTCGGCTCGCCGTCCTCGACCAAGTAACCGATCACGGCGCCGACCTTGAGCACGCTGCCAGGCAGGGGCCCCGAGGAGGGGATTCGCAGGATCCCCTCGTCAACGGCTTCAATTTCCTGAGAAGCTTTCTCGCCCTCCAGTTCGAAGAGGGCGTCTCCCCGTCGAACTAAATCGCCATCCTGTTTCCGCCAGCCGACGAAGGTTCCTTCCTCCATCGACCAGCCCAACCGCGGAATCGTGATTTCGTGTGCCATGTCTATTCCCTTACGAGCGAACGAATCGCGTCGCTGATCGCTGCGGCGCTCGGCACGACGGCGGCTTCGAGCGGCGGGCTATACGGCGTGGGCGAGAAGACCCCGGTCAACCGGCGAATCGGCGCGTCGAGGTCGTCGAAGCCGGCCGCCGCGACCTGCGCGGCAACCTCGCCTGCGAATCCGCAGGGAGCGGGGGCCTCGTCGACGATCAGCAGCCGCCCCGTTTTGGCGACCGATTGCAGAATCGCCTCCGTGTCGAGCGGCGAAATCGTGCGCGGGTCGATCACTTCGACCGAGACGCCTTCTTGCTCCAGCGCTTCACAAACCGACAGCGTGAGACTCACCATGCGCGCGAGCGCAACGACCGTGACGTCTCGACCGGCGCGGGCAATCGCCGCTCGGCCGAACTCGATCTCGTAGTCTTCCTGCGGAACGTGGCACTTCGTCGCCAAGATTTCGCGGTGTTCGAGGAACAGCACCGGATCGTCGCAGCGCAGGGCGTGTTTCATCAGCCCCTTGGCGTCGTAGGCGTTCGACGGCACGACGACACGTAGGCCGGGGACTTGCGCGTACAGCGCGTAGTAGCTGCCCGAGTGATGCGTGGCGGCCGAATGCCCGATCCCGATGCAGCCTCTGAGCAGGATGGGCATTCTCAGTCGGCCGCTCGACATGTACTGGATCTTGGCGATTTGGTTCACGATCTCGCCGATCGCGTCGAGAAGGAAGTCGGCGAACATGAAATCGACGACCGGACGCGTGCCCGTCATGGCTGCGCCCCCCGCCAGCCCAACGAAGCCGCGTTCGGAAATCGGAGTGTCGCAAAGCCGCTCGGGACCATAGAGTTCGAAGAGCCCGGCCGTCGTTTTGAAGTTGCCGCCGCGAATGCCAATTCCCTCGCCCAGGACGAAGATGCCTGGGTTGGCGGCCATTTCCTCGGAGAGCGCCTCGTGAGTCGCCTGAGTGAACGTGATCTCGCGGAGTTCGGCCGACGGCGCGACTCGCTCGGCGACGATGCGCCGGGGGGCATAGATGTTCGCCGTCGCGGAAGCCGCTTCCGGCAGCGGGCTGCTCTCGGCGAACTGGCGCGACTCGCCCACGAGCGCGGTGATCTCCGACTCGAGCTGTTGAAGCTGAGATTCGGCCAAGCCAAACTCCGTCAGCAGCCGGCGCCGCAGCGTCGCCAGCGGGCAGCGCCGCTTCCATTCCTCGACTTGCTCGCGCGTTCGATAGGTGAAATCTCCCATCCCCTCCGAGTGAGCGCGGGTGCGGTAGGTCTTGCACTCGATCAACGTCGCTCCGTCGCCCGCCCGCGCACGAGCCACGGCTTCGCGCGCGACATCGCTAACGGCCACGACGTCGTTGCCGTCGACCTCGTAGCCGGGGAGCCCGTAGCTGGCCGCCCGCCGCCCGACATCGGGGATTCCGCTGGAATAGGCGAACGGCACTTCGGTGGCGAACTGGTTGTTCTCGCAGATGAACAGGACCGGCAGCTTCCAGATGCTGGCCATGTTCAAGCCTTCGTGAAACGCGCCGTTGTTGACCGCTCCGTCGCCGAAGAACGCGGCGGCGACCCTGCCGGTCTTCATCAGCTTTGCGCTGTAGCCGCCGCCGCAGGCTTGCAGGATGCACGGCCCCACGATGCCGCTCGTGCCCATCATGCCGATTTCCGGCGCGAACAGGTGCATCGAGCCCCCGCGCCCTCGCGAACAGCCAGTCGCCCGACCGAACAGTTCGGCCATGAGTTCGCGGGGCGGCATCCCTTTGGCCAGCGCATGCCCGTGGCCACGATGCGTGCTGAAGATCGGGTCATCCTTGGTCAGGTGAGCACAAACGCCGGCGGCGATCGCCTCTTGGCCAACGTACGTGTGACAGGCGCCGAAGATGAGGCCGCGTTGATGACAGCGCGCAAGCTCTTCCTCCGTGTACCGAATGATGAGCATGGTACGAAAGAGATCGAGACATTCGCTGGCAGTCATGGAAACGTGGTCCGGTGTCATTTCTGCTCCGCTCGGAAGGACTGAACGCCGTGCTGCTCGTGTCCCGGCGTGCCGCCCGCGTTCATGGCCATGTTGCCGCCGTCGAGGGGGATGATGGCGCCGGTGATCCAGGTCGAGGCGTCGGAAGCCAGCAGCACGGCCAAGCCCATGATGTCCTGCGGCTGGCCGAGCCGTCCGGCGGGGATTCCCCGCAAGAAGCGGCCTGCGAGCGTCGGGTCTTGCTCCATGCGGGCGGTCAAGCTGGGGTTGACCACCTGCGCCGGCGTCACGCAATTCACGCGGACGCCGCGATAGCTCCACTCGGTGCTCAGCTCGCGAGTCATCTGGATCACTGCGCCCATTGCCATGCTGTAGGCGATGTGGCCCCGCCCAAGCGCGGTCGAACTCGCCAGCGAGCCGATGTTCATGATCGAACCGCGCCCCTGGGCAAGCATCCGGCGTCCCGCCTCCTGACACATCGCGAAACGGCCGACCACCAGGTTTTGCAGAACGCGGTGCAGGTCGGCGATCGTCAGGTCTTCTGGCTTGGCCAAGTGACCATCGCCCGCGATGTTGCCGAGGAAGTCGACCCGACCGAACGCGGCATCGATTTGCAGAAACAGCTCGCCAATGGCCGCCGGGTCGGAGACGTTGGTGTCGGCGCACGCGACCTTTCGGCCCAGCGCCCGCGCCCGCTCCGCCGTCGCCTCGGCGCCCGCCAGGTTGCGATCGACGAGCATCAAGTCGGCGCCGGCCTCGGCGAGCGCAAGCGAGGTCGCCTCACCCATGCCCTGCGCGGCGCCGCTGACGACGGCGACTTTGCCTGCGAGATCGAATAAGGGTGTCATAGCAACCGACCCGGAGTCATGGTTGTGAACAGGGGAGCGCTCAGGCCTTCGCATGGTCTCGTACGGCGAACACCATCACGGCGCCCGCGAGCAGGATCGCCGCCATCGACCACAAGCCGAACTCCCCGAGGATCGTGGGGCCCAAGAAGCCGCCTACGTTCGCCACGGAGTTGATCATCGCGATGCCGCCGGCGGCCGCGGCGCCGGTCAGAAAGGCGGTAGGCAGGGTCCAGAATACGGGCAGCATGCTCATCATTCCCGTCTGAGCGGCGCAGAGTCCTAAGAGCGCTACGGCCGGCGAAGGGTTGAGCGCGGTCAGGCCCCAGCCCGCCGCCGCCAGGAGAGCCGCCGCGGCAAGATGTCCCCGCCGCTCGTTCCGGCGATCGGAGCTGATGCCGAACAGCGACATCCCCACGACGGCGCACAGGTGCGGCAACGCGCTGAGCAGGCCGATGCGCACGGTGCTCGCGCCGGCAAACTGCGACTGGACGAGCTTGGGAAGATACGCCCCGCTGGCGTTGGCGCCCACCGCGACCGTGAAGTAGATCGCAATCAGCAGCCAGACGCGCGGCTGCAACATGGCCGCCAAACGGTCCGCGTTGTGGCGTTCTTGACGCTGCTGCTCCTCGCTTCGCAGGTGGGCGACGAGCCAATCGCGTTGCTCGCTGGAAAGCCACATCGCGTCTTTGGGGTAGTCGGTCAGGTACACCAGGACCACGAGGCCGGCCAAGACGGAAGGAATTCCTTCGAGCAAGAACAGCCATTGCCAGCCGTGAAGGCCGCCGACCGTGTCGAGATACTGCATGATCAGACCGGAGAGAGGATTTCCCACCACGCTCGCCAAACCGATGGCCACCATGAAAAACGCCGTCATCTTGGCGCGTTCCCGGTCGGGGAACCAGTAGCTCAAGTAGAGGATGATGCCCGGGAAGAACCCCGCTTCTGCGATCCCCAACAGGATGCGCAGGCCGTAGAAGGTCCACGGACCGCGGGCGAACATGGTCAACGACGACACCAGCCCCCAACTGATCATGATGCGGGCGATCCAACGCCGCGCCCCCACGCGCCGCAGCAAGAGATTGCTGGGCACCTCGAACAGCAGATACCCGACGTAGAACATCCCGTAGCCGAGATTGAACGTCGCCTCGCTCAGTCCCAGGTCGTCCTGCATTTGCAGGCGGGCAAAGCCGACGTTGGCCCGGTCGAGGATGTTCAGCACATACAGCGCGCAGACGAAGGGGACAAGCCGCCAGGCGACCTTGCGCAGCGTGTTTTGTTCGAGGGTTGAATCGATCATAAGGTCGTCTTGCCAGCGGCGTGCGAGATTCCGACGTTCCGCCTCAATACAGCACGATGGCCCGGCCAGGCCCACCGTGGCAGTCGCGAATCTTGATTGCTGCGAACAAAAAATAGGCGTTCCGACCGTGCGGAATTTCGCCGACGTTGTGCAAGAACTCCACGCCCACCATCTCGCGGCTGCCGAGCGCCCAGTAGGTCATCAAGGCCCGCTGGGGATCGACGCCTCCCAGGTCGGGGGCGTCGGTCGCGACGCAACGAATGCCCTTGGACTTCAAGTAGACGATCGCCTCGGGGCCAGGCGCAGGCCAGCCCTCGCTCTGGCCGCGCAGGGGATCGGACCAGACGCCCGAGTCATGGGGCTGCGGCCGGAGATGTCGGTCGAGGTGGCCCGTGTGAAGGAGCACGATGTCGCCCGCCTCGAGTTTGCCGTCTTGCTGCTCGAACGCCTGAATATGAGCCGGCGTGATTTCGGGCGACGCCGGCCAGGACTTCGCTTCCGTGCTGCCGACGAGATGCCGAACGTCGATGATGCGCACCGGACCGCAGGTCCAAGCGAGCGGGACTTGTTCGGTCGTCAGGGAACTCGTGCCGCGCGGACCGAATTTCCTTTCATAGTCGATCAACCGGCCGCGCACCTCCGGCGAATACGCCGGGTTCGAACCTGGCGGCGGCAGCGAGAACGACGGCGGAACCAGATGCGTGCCGGCCATCGAGTCCATCAGATGGGCGTGATGCCACAGGTCGAGATACTCGGAGTACAAAAAATCGATCTTCAGGTACGTCTGCCGATGCTGTCCCGAGCTAAGCCCCGGAGACGTAAGCGGCAGGTTGGGAGCCAGAGTGGGCGAGAGGTCGACCGCCCGCTTGTGCTTCGCGGCGTCGATGAGCCGCTGCGGCAGTTCGCCGCCTACGATCGAAAACGCGCGGCATTCGCCGTAGGGGCCCCCCTGATGCTTCGGGCCCAGCATGCAATAGAAGGCGCCCGTCGGCGGCAGCGCTCCCAGATTCGTCGCACTCTCCGTCCAGATCATGCCGTGCTTGAGACCGGCATAGTGGGTCGGCTCGGCCAAGTCTGGCAGCGGGCCCATGCTGGCGCTGTCGGTTCCGAGCGTCATCACGCCGCGCGTCGCCAGGAACTCCATACAGTCGGGGTCGGGATCGGGATAGCCGGGCGCCTTGCGATCGAGGGCGTCGGCGATGAAACGGCTGCCCTCCGGCAGCGGGCGGTAGTATTGATCCGAGTAGCCGCTGCGGAACAGCACGACGTCGCCGAAGCGCAGCCGCCGGTGTTGCTCTTCGAAGCGCTCGACATGCTTGGGCTCAATGAGCGGGCTGACCCCCTTCGCCGCCTGATCGAGCAGGTTGCGCACATCGACCACGCACGCTTCGCCGCCGAACTGCCAGGGCTCGATCTTGTCGGTGTAGGCCAGCCCCAGAGGACCCGACTTCTCACGCTTGAGATCCGGACGGGCGACGGAGTGCGGCGGAACGTCCATCTGCGTGCCCGTGTTGCCGTCGATCAGCAACACATCGATGTTATAGGCCGAGTCGGGCCCGATCACGCGCTGGTGCGTAAGCTGAAACCGGGGGAATGGCGCCGCCGGCCAGGTGCAGGGCAACTCGGGCGCCACCAGCAAGGAGTGGTCCACGAACTTTGTGGCGGCGTCCTTCGTCTCAGCGGCGGACGCACGGCCCGCGCCAGCGACCAAGATCGCCGCGATCAACAAACACAAACCGGTCCAGGCGTGGCTCTGCGAGCACATGGGTGCGCCTCCTAAGCGATGGGGCAGGAATGTGTCAGCGGAATATTTCGGCGGCCAGGAGCCCGCCCCAGCGGCGCCCGATCATCTCCCCCGCAGACAGCGAGCCGTTCTGCGCAGTGGCCATCAACAGCCAGCGGCGGCTCATGTTTCATCCACAACCGGATTGCGCAGCGTGCCGATCCCGCCGATCACGATTTCTACGAGATCGCCGTGTTTCAGAAACACCGGCGGCTTGCGAGCGCTTCCGACTCCGTGCGGCGTTCCTGTCAGGATGACGGTGCCCGGCAGCAAGCGCGTGCTCCCGCTGAGGAACTCGATCAGCGTCGGCACGTCGAAGATCATGTCGTCGGTGTTCCAGTCCTGCATCGTCTGCCCGTTGAGCACGGTCTTGATCGGCAGCGCATTCGGGTTAGGAATCTCCTCCCGCGTCACGATCCAGGGGCCGAGCGGACAGAAGGTCGCAAAAGTCTTCCCCCGGCACCATTGGCTGCCCCCCTTCTGAATCTGCCAGTCGCGGGCGCTCACGTCGTTCGCGCAGGTGTAGCCCAACACGTAGTCGAGCGCTCGGGCCTTCGCCACGTTGTAGCACTCGCGCCCGATCACCACGGCCAACTCGCATTCGTAGTCCACCGCGTCGCTCCGCAACCGGCGCGGGAGAATGATTGGATCGTGAGGATTCTGCACGGCCCCGAGGTTCTTCATGAACACCACGGGATACTCGGGAATGGCCTGATTGCCCTCGGCGGCGTGCCTGCGGTAGTTGAGGCCGATGCAAAGGATGTCGCGTGGCTCGAGCGGGGCCAGCAGCTTCGTGACCTGGGCCGCTTCGCCGGTGTCTGCGAACGAGCCGAGGATGTCGCCCTCGATTCGTGTGATCCGGCCATCTTCGTGGCGACGCCCAAACGATGGTTTCCCTGCGCTGTCTTGGTAGCGGACTAGTTTCATGCTGGCGTGACTTTCGCGGCGGATGGTGGGAGTCTGGAGTGCAACTCGCTAGAGCTGCGGTCCCGCAAGCGTAGAGGATACTCGGGCAGGATCGGCAGCCGCCGGCGCGGCGCGGCCCGCCTGGTTTCGATAGAACTCGACGGTCGCACGCACCCCCTCTTCGAGCGTCGTCGCCCGCCACTCGGGAAAGATCTCCGAGATGAAGTGCGGCCGAGGGGGAATGTTGGCCGAAATTGCCGAGCCCCGAGCGGTGATCCTCGCGGTCGCGCTGGGGATGACGCGCTCGATGACGCGGACGAACTCTTCGGTGGTTGCGAGCTGGCTCGGTAGGTCGACAACGGTTGCCCCAGGCGGCGTCGCTAGCGCCGTTTGGACGAACGCCCGGGCCACATCTTCGACGTAGTCGTAACCGACGCGGCCCGTGTAGTTGATGGTGTAGGCTTCGCCGAGCGAAGCCGCCCGCACGGCCTGAGAAGGGCCGGCGGTCAAGCCGATCGTGCGCTCCGGCCCATAGGCGACGTGCGGCCGGATTCCGACAGACGCGATGCCGAAGTGCCGCCAGTACTGCTCGGCGATCGAGTCCACCGCCAGCTTGAACGCCCCATAAAACGACGGCGGTCGGTTCTCTCCGGCCGCCAGCCCGAGTGGGCCGTCGTCGGCTTCCGGTCCGTAAACGGCATAAGAGCTGGCGTAAGCGATCCCGCGGATACGTTCCGCGCAGGCCCGAGCCAGCTCGAACACGGCGACGCTCCCCAAGACGTTGACTTCGCACCCGAGAAACGGATCCTGCTGGCATTGCGGAGTCAGCAAGGCAGCCAGGTGAACGATGTGCGAAATCTGCTGCTCGTTCGCCGTCCGCTCCAACAGCCCGCGATCGAGCAGACTCCCCGCGACGAAGGTCACCTTATCGGCCTCGGCCCCAATGACGCGACGCCAGCGCTCGATGTTCCTCTGCACATCGAAGGCGATCGGCCGCAGCCCACGCGAGAGCGCCTCACGCAGCACCCACGTGCCGATGAACCCGCTGGCGCCAGTGACCAAAACCGAGTCGCGCATCGCTCCGCCTAGGGCTGTCTAGCTTCCGACTCCATTGACAATATTCGGCAAGGGCGCCCCCCGCAGGGCTGTCGCCGCGAGGTGCGCCGCCGTTTCGCGCAACTGACGCACGGCCCGCACGCTGCACGAGGCGATGTGCGAGGCGACGATGACGTTGTCCATCCGCAGGATGGGATGATCGGGCGGGATCGGCTCGGGCGCGAACACATCCAGCGCCGCGGCCGACACCTGGCCGCTCTGCAACGCCTCGGTCAGCGCAGCGGAATCCACGAGATCGCCGCGGGCCACGTTGATCAGGATCACTCCCGGCTTCATCCGCGCGAGCGAGTCGCGGTTCACCATCCCCCGCGTTTGGGCGACCGCAGGGCAGTGCAACGAGATCACATCGGAAAGCGACAGCAGCTCGCCCAGAGACACCGGATCGGCGCCGGCTTGCTCGATCGCGCTTGCGGCCACGACCGGGTCATGCACGAGCGCTCGGCACTTGAACGGCCGCAGCCGGGCCACGACTTCGCGGCCGATCCGGCCGAAGCCGACGACGCCGACCGTGAAGTCGCGCAGCGTTCGCATCTGCTCGAGCGGCGTCGCCAAGCCCCACTTTCCTCCCCGGTTCTGCAGACAGTTCGGCACGACTTGGCGCGTCGTGGCCAGGAGGAAGGCCAGCGTCTGGTCGGCCACTTCGTCGATGCAGTAGTCCGGCACGTTGCAGACCGGAATTCCGCGCGCCTTGGCCGCGTCTAGATCCACGTTGTCCACGCCGATGCCGTACCGCACGATGACTTTCGCTTGCCGCATGCTGGCGATCACGTCCGCGGTTACAGGAGCGAACTGCGTGATCACCGCGTCCGCATCGGCCACCAAGGCCGGCAACTCGGCCGCGGTCCGCTTTTCCTTCCAGGCGACGACCTGATGCCCAAGGGGTTCGAGAATCCCCTGCTCGAGCTCGAGGTTGGGAAACGAGTAGTCGGTGATCGCGATCTTCATCGTGACAGGGCGGGCTGATGTCAGGCGGGCGATCCGTGGGCCAAGGCCACATGCATGGCGTCGACGCGCGAAAACGATGTCACGCGTTGACCGCTCCAAGTTGACGGCCTCGAGATTGTCAGATAATCTAATCATCGGTCATGGCGGCCGTCAATTCTCTGCTCGCAGCCCCTCGAGAGCGCGTCATGGTCCAAACGATCGAACGTTCCAAGCTCCGTGAGCTCGTCGCCGAACGACTGAAGGCGTTCATTCTCGAAGGGCAGCTCAAATCCGGAGACCGGCTTCCGACCGAGGCCGAGTTGGCGGCCAAGTTCGGCGTCAGCCGCTTGAGTTTGCGCGAGGCTACCAAGTCGCTCGAGTTTCTCGGCATCGTCGAGGCCAAGCCGGGACGCGGGCTGCAAGTCGGCAGCGTAAACATGGATCGGGTCACCGAGTACCTCGGTTTCCATCCGGCCCTGCACGACGTTTCCCCCGCGGAGCTCATCGACACGCGCGTCCTCGTGGAAGCCGGCGTGCTGCCGCACGTCGCCCGGCGCATGAAGGAGGATGGTTCGCTGTATGAAAGGCTCAATGCGATCAACCTCCACCTGCGGCAAGCCCGCAGTCTGGCCCGCTGGGTCGAACTCGACATCGCATTTCATCGCGAGCTGATCTGCGCCAGCCGCCTGTCGCCCTTGATGGCCTTTACCGATGTGCTGGCCGTCTTTTTCCGCCGCTTCCGCGAAAGCGTGAAGAAAGCCGAGTGGTCTCAGGGCATCGAGAGCCATCAAAGGATTATCGATGCGCTGCAGGCCGGCCGTGTCGGCGAAGCCGATAGGGAAATGCGAGTCCACATCGAGAGCCATCGCGAGCGGTTGCCGGGCTAGTGAGCGACTGGCCGCGCGCGAACCGCAGCTGCCGCTGGCCCGCGACTGAGTTCGACGCCGGTCAAGGGTCGTCGACATCGTCGAGCCACGTCTGATGGTTGGGGTTGTTGAACAACCAAAAGGGGCTAGAGCGGCGAGCGCAACGACGAGCACACGCACAAGTGCCGAGCAATCTCCCGCCAGATTTCATGGGGGCGGGGCGACGCTCAGGCGATCGCGCCAGCACGTCCGGTTTCCAAGAATTGGGCGTATCGGGGGCGGGGGCCCCCGCTGGGCCCACAGCAAGGCGAGCTCGCTTGAAAGACGGACCTCAGCTGGAAACGCTAACCCGAATGAGGCAGCGCTATGACGCCCACGCCCAACCGCGAAGACGTCCCGCCGGGGACGGATGGCCGCAAACTCGCCACCGGCGGAGCGGCGATCCTGATCGTGCTCGCCATGATGGTTGTCCGTGGGGCCAAGCATGCGGCCGTCGATGCCCTGGATGGCCAACCAGCACAACGTCCCGAAGCGGAGTTGCGGGCAGAACTCGAGCGCAAACGTGCAGCCGCTTTCAAGGCCCAGCTCGCTGAAACCGATTGGAGCGGCCGGGAAATCGCCCTGCGCACGGCGCAGGCGACCCAGCGTCAGTTGGCGTTGCCCGAGGCCGACCTCGACACAGTTCTGCAAGACATCTGGAAGTCCAAGCGCCCCGACGCCAAGGTCTTCCCCTGGCAGGTCAACATCGTCGACTGGCGGCTGACGTTCGACTGGGACGTGAACGAGGTGCGGCGGCTGCTCGAACAGCGAGCCGCCGAGCTTGCCAAGACGGCAAAAGGGACTGAGAACTAAGCGGGCGGCTCGATTGGGCCGCTTCCTCTGAAAAGGAGTTTGGCCGGCTGCCCCAGGTTGCAGCCTCGCCCGGCCCGCTGACCTCGCCGCAATTGGCCTCGCCAGCCTTTACAGCCGTGGCCGATTCGCACACAATGCCTGGAGCGGCCCCCTCGAGGCGGGCCGCTTCTTTTTTCCCGCCTGCCCAGCCAGAGGCCTTCCCATGTCCGACCTCATTCCGGTCACACGCGCCGGCTACGAAAAGCTCAAGGCCGAGCTCGAGCATTTGGATACCGTGGAAATGCCCGCCATCACGGCCCGCGTGGCCGCGGCCCGCAGCGAGGGGGACCTGAGCGAAAACGCCGAGTATCATGGCGCCCGCGAGTCGCAGGGCTTTCTGCAGGCCAAGATCAACCTCCTCCGCGACAAGCTGGCGCGGGCCCAGATCGTCGACACTTCGCGGCTGCCCAAGGATGAGGTGGTCTTCGGAGCGACCGTGGTGGTCAAGGACCTCGACTTCGGCGACGAAGAGACCTTCATCATGGTCGGCGCGGGCGAAGAGAACTACGACGAAGGCAAGATCCTGATCACGAGCCCGCTGGCCCAGGGCCTGCTCGGCAAGAAGGTGGGCGCCAAGGTCGAAATCCCCGTGCCCGCCGGCACGATGAAGTTTGAGATCCTGGCGATCCGCTTCGAGGATTGAATTAGTCGCGCTTTTTGCAAACGCTCGCCGCACTCGTGCGGGGCGCCTCATACGTGGGCGGGCGGGCGGCCTTCCAGGGTAGCCACAAACCGAGAAAAACCCGCCCGGCGGACTCGTCAGAGCCGCCGGGCGGGCCTTCTGAGAGGTTTCACCGGCAGACGGGACCGGTGGCCTAGCCGCCGTATCGTGGGACGTTGTTCAACCTGCGCGACGGCCGCCCCATCTTAGCCTTGACGCAATTATTCGCGAGCGATCGTGCGGCAAGCCGCATGCGCGGCGCGCTCGAGGCTCGGCGTGAAAGCGAAGTCCAAGGACGAGCAGGCCGAGAGCGTCAGGCATTCCCCGCATGGCCACAAGAGAGCTGCCCGGCGAGCCGTCGGCCGGTCAGGCAGTCTGTTCGACCGTCGTGCCGTCGGCGACGGTCCAGTAGAACCGGAAATTGCTGCCTCGATTGGGCTGGCTCTCGACGTCGATTCTGCCGCCCAAAGATTCGGCAATGCGTTTGGAAATGGCAAGTCCCAAACCGCTGCCGCCAAATCGACGGGTTGTGGATGCATCGGCTTGCACGAACGGATCGAAGATCTTCGTGACCTGATCGGGCTGCAGGCCGATGCCGGTGTCGGTCACGCAGAAACAGAGAAGCCGGTCGGCGCCTGCAGCGTCGTCCATGCGCGTGAGCGACAGTTCCACGGATCCGCGTTCGGTGAACTTGATCGCGTTCAACGCAATGTTCAGGAAGGCCTGGCGAAGACGCGTCAGGTCCGAGTAAATCGTTGGGGGAACCGACGGCGCGACCGTCAGCGTGAGAGCGAGTCCCTTTTCTTCCGCTCGAATTCGCACCAGTTGTGCCACCTCGCGCAAGAGCGCGCGGGGATCGAGTGGTCGAATTTCGAGTTCCAGCTTGCCTGATTCGATTTTGGAGAGGTCCAGCAGATCGTTTAGCAGCGCCAGGAGATGGTCGCCGTTGCGGTAAATTGTTTCGACGGCGGACCCGCCGTCCCGGGTGAGCGGTTCCTCCTTGAGCAGCTCGGCGAAGCCGAGAATGGACGTCAAGTGAGTGCGGATTTCATGGCTCATGTTGGCCAAAAACATGCTCTTGGCTTTGCTGGCGGCCTCGGCCTCGCGATTCGCAGTTCTTAGCAGCCCTGCCTGCCGAGCGAGTTCCGCTGCATCGCGAGCGGCGCGCTCGCGCCGCCGCTCCAACGCCCACATTTTCCGCTCGATCCGCCACATTGCCTGGCGGCGTTCGCTCGCCGCCGCGCAGAACAGAAGGCTTGCCACGACCATGCCGCTCAGGAACGCCTGCAAGTCGAGCAGATGATCGCTTTGGCTCGTGGGAGAGAGCGCAAAGGGACCGCTGCCGAAGAAGGTGAGCGCCACGGCAATCGCGCTGCAGGAGAACAACGCCAGGAGCGTTTGCTGCGGAGGGCACTGGAGCGCGACGAACTGGGCCAACAGCACGAGTGTCCACGATCGGCGAAAGCCCCAGACTTGGGATTCTTCAGACGCCGTGAAAACCCACACGGCGCACGCCAACAGGAGGGCCGCCAACCCAACACGAAGCCACCGCTCGCCGGCCGCTGGCTTCCGCATGACCCGAAGATTGGACCAGGCACAGATCAACCCGCCTACCAACAGAATGCCCAGAAAGTCTGCGATGAACCAGGTGATCCAAACCGTGCTGAACTCGGCGCCCGCCAGCACGGTCAGGGCGGTTGCCGCCACCGTCGCCGACAGCAAAGTGCTCCCCAACGCCGATCCAAGCAGCGCGAGCACCTGCCGGAGATGATCGAGTGCCGCCCGCCCGCGAACGAGTTCCCGGAAGAGCGCGGCCGCCGCCACGACTTCAACCAGGTTCGCAATGCTTAGGCACAAGTTGACTGCGGCAGGTTGATCGAGGAGCCAATTCCCGAGCGTGTTGGCGGCGAAAGCGGCGCCCAACACGTCTCCCCAGCGCGCGCGACTGGTTTGCACCAGGGCGGCAAACACCAGCCCGGCCGCCGGCCAAATCACCACGATCCCCGCCGGCTCACTCACAAAGGCTTTGCCAGCTACGATCGTGGTGAAGATAGCTAAGCTGAGGCCTAGATTCGCAATAAACCGATTAGCGAGTTGCGCCGGCATGGGGTCGTGAGAGCCCAGGGTTAACCGCAGCCCCCGCTCGGCGATATCGGTGGTCGCACCTCCTCCGCATGAGCGGGCGCGCCTAACCTCTGAAAATGTTGCCTGGGCAGATCGGAAGACAGGCGGCGGGATCTCGTCGGGGGAGCGGCGCTGCCGACCGCCGCTGGGACGACGGCTGCACGGGTGAAGCGATCAAACCATTCGCGGCCGGCGCCGCCGTTTTCATTAACGGCATGCTCCGCCTTTCCCGCGGGCTTCGTGTGGCCGCCCCGTACCGATCGATAGGCTGTTGCCGGAATACGACTGGAGAAATGTCCAGCCTTCTGCGGCGACCGCCTGGCGCCTGCCGATCTCATCACTCCAAAGCGTTTTCCCTTACGCTTGCAGCCCGATCAGGATCGTCGTCTCCGCCTTCTCGGGATCGTCGCAGTGGTGACCGTAGATCTCGAGCGCGGGCGATTCCATCGTTTCGCCCCGCGCCGCCAGGTCGTCTTTGAGCGCCTGCCACTTCGCCGGCAGCGCCTGATAAGGGCCGACGTGCAGGTGCTTCAGGTAGCGCCGCAGGTCGAATTCGAGCGGCTCGAGCCCTGCCGGCGCCTGGGCGTTCGGCAGCAGTTCCACGCCCACGAACATCCGCCCGTCCGGCAGATACACCCAATGGTTGATCCCAGCGTTGGCGGCGCCGGCTTGCCGGACGATCTTCCATATCTCGTCCATCAGCTTCAGGCCGGTCTCGCCGTAGCGCTGGTTCTCCACGAGCGAAGACTTGCCGTGGAGGCGGAAGTGAAGCGGCGCGTCGAGGATCTCAACGTTCATCGGGCAGGCTCCAGGAGGTTCGAAGTGGGGTGCAAGGGGGGCGCGTTCCACCGCTGAAACTCTTCGCGCGAAATGCGCACGTCATGCAGGGAAGCCCCGATCAGCGCCGCGTCGCAGCCCGCTGCGGCGAGCGCCGCAAGGTCGGACTCGTCGCGTACGCCGCCGCCGGTAATGAGTTCGAGATCGTTCTGCGCGCGGAGCCGAGCACAGAACTCGAGCGTGGGCGTGCCGGCCCCCCGGCCCACTGCCGCCAAGTCGAGCAGGATCATCCGCCGCGCGCCGCAGTCCCGCGCGGCGCCGGCCACGGCGTCGGCCGACGCGAGGCCCCAGCCAGTGCCGAGCGGGCGGCCGTTGCGGAGATCGAGACTGAACAACACCCGCTGCGGGCCGAAGCGGTCGATGAGTCGCGCGAGCGCCGCCGGAGTCGGCAGGGACTCAAGCCCCGCCACAAGATCGATCGCGGCCGCCTGGCCATAGCGCTCGAGCAGTCGCTCTGCGCCTTCGCAGTCGGCGAATCCGGCGTCCAGCCAGAGTTTGAGACCGGCGTCCGAGAGCGCGGCGATGCAGTCGTGGTTGCCGGGCCGCCCTTCGATCGCGTCGAGATCGGCCACATAGACGGCGGGGGGTTGGAGCCGTGCCATCCCTTCGGCCAGCGCCACGAACTCTCCGTCGCCGCCACGCAACACGCTTTCGAGCGGCGGATATTCGTGCCGCGCCCGCCCGCCAATCGCGCGCACGGCGCGTCCGCCATAGAGATCGAGCACGGGAATAAGCTGCATGGGCGCCGTAGCTCCGCAGGGGGCGGCGCGCCTCAGAAATCGCGGCGAGTCAGCGTCGCGCTTGGGCCAGCACCTCCTGCAATTTATCAAGCCCCACCGGCTTGACCAGGTGTTCGTCGAACCCGGCGTCGAAGGCCTCCTGCCGGTCGCTGTCTTGGCCGTAGCCCGTGAGCGCCACGAGCAAGGCCTGGCTGCCGGCGGGTTGGGTGCGCAACCTGCGGGCAACGTCGTAGCCGCTGAGTTTGGGCAGCCCGATATCGAGCAACACCACGTGCGGCCGAAACTCCTCGGTGGCTGTCAGCGCGGCTTCTCCATCGTATACGGCCCGCACCTCGTGCCCTAGTCGCCGCAGCAGCGCCGTCATCATGGTGGCGATGCCCGTGTTGTCTTCCACGATCAACACGCGCGACGGCGCAGCGGCCCGTGATGGTTGCATCGCTCGAATCCTCCTATCCCTGAGGTTCTCCCCGTGGAATCTTGAGCGTGAATTCGCTCCCCCGCCGCTCTCCTTTGCTGGCGACCGACAGTTCACCGCCGTGCAGGCGGGCAAGCTCGCGGGCCAAGGTCAACCCGATGCCGACGCCCCCTTTCGCACGGTCGAGCGTCTGGCTGCCTTGCACGAAGGGCTCGAACACGTGCGGCAGCAGCCCGGGACCGATGCCGATCCCTTCGTCGCGCACGCACAAGGTGGCTGACTCAAGGTCGCTGGCCAGATCCAACCGCACCAGCCCCCCTTCGGGAGAAAACTTCGAGGCGTTTTCGAGCAACTGCACGACCGCCTGCTGCAAACGCTGTCGATCGACGAAGGCGGTCGCCGCCTCGGCCGGAGTCGTGAGCACCAAGCGCTGCTGGCGGGCGGCCAACATCGGTTCGACAACGACGCCCGCCTGTCGCGCCAGTTCCCGCAAATCGGTCGACTCGCGGGCGAGCCGCAACTGCCCCATCAGCAGGCGTGACACGTCGATCAAACCATCCACGAGCCGCACGAGTTCCGGCACTTGCTTGCGCAACGTCTGAATGGCTTCGCGATGCGCTCCCTCGGGTTCCGCAGTGAGTTCGATCAGGTCGACCGCCGTGGCGATGGCCGCCAGAGGATTGCGCAGCTCGTGACCGAGCATCGCCAGCACTTCATCGTGATTTCGATACCTGTCGGGCATAGAGGTTCCTCGTGGCGGTGACGCTCGGCTCGAGTCCGTCGCGCGCGGAGGAACAACAAAGCCCGGCGTTTGGTCCAGGCCCGAGTACGGCGAACTTGCAGGAGGGATCATCATGGTGCTGCCCCGATCGGGTGGGTCCGCCGCGAAGGCGGGGCGAGGCGTGCGTTGCCCCAAGTCCGTTGCTTCCCGCCCCCGCTCCGCGTGCGCCCCTCGTGCTCCGCCCCTACGGTTCTCGCCGTTCCGCTGCCCGATCCACGGCGGCCAGCGCCCGCTCGCGCGAACCGGCCGACTCGAGGAGATGCTGTGCCTGCAACAGAATCGGTTCGTCCAAATGTTCGTTGTCATTCCATTGCGCCGTTGGATCATCCTGTTCGACGACGGGGGGAGGCTGATTTTGCGCGTCCACCGTCGCGCTCCCTGGACGCTGGCGAACCAAGCCCGGATCGATCTCCCTTAAGGCCGCCGCCCCGGCTTGCTGGCTGCGCTGCTTTTTTCCGGCAGAATGGTTCGGCATTTTGGCCTCCTTCGCGGACAAAACCAAGCAAATGATTTAGCAGCAAACGTCATGCCGGGGCGGATGCTCGACCTGAGCCGGTCGTTTTCTGGTCGCCGCGCTGATGTGTTATGCTGGACCGGTCGCCCCGGCCGACCTCGGAGACCCTTGTTCCTCGTGTCTCACCCCCTGTTCGACAAACTGGCTAGTCTGCGTCGCCATCTGACCTGGCTGCGAGCAGGTCGGGCCCTGGGCTGGGTGGCGGCCTCCATCGTGCTGGCGGGCGTGGGGCTGGCGGTGCTCGACTATGTCTTTCGCTACCACGATCGGGGGCTGCGTTACCTGCAAACGCTGGCGCTGGCCGCCGTCGTAGGAGCGGCGATCCGCCGCTGGATTTGGCCGCTGCGGAAAGCGACCTCCGAGATCCGGCTTGCCGAGGCGGTTTCTCAGCGATTCGACTTACCGACCGACCGGCTGGCCAGCGCGCTCGATTTTCTCGGTTCTGGCGGACGATCCCAGGGAGAGTCTCCGGCCCTGCAGCGCTCCGTGGTTCACGACGCTTGGGCCGCGGTCGAGCCGCTCGATTTCCGGCAGGCCGTCGACCCACGCCCCTGCCGCCGGGCCCTGATCGCGGGAGCAAGCGCGGTAACGCTCTTGCTGCTCATCAGCCTGGCAAGCCCGAGCCTGGCCTTCGCGGGGGTCGCGCGCCTGCTGCTGCCGTGGTCTGATCGCCCGTGGCCCCAGCAGCACGAGCTCGAGTTCCGCGGCCTGCCGGCGAAGATCGCGCGTGGGCACGCGTTGGCTGCCGAAGTGATCGACCGCCGGGGCGCGTTGCCGCCTCAGGTGGCGGTGCATCTCGACTACGACTCAGGCGAGTCGGAAACGCTGCGGCTGACCTCCAGCGGCCCGGCGGTTCGCTTCCAGCATGACGGGCCCCGCGAGAGCTTTTGGATTTGGGCCGACGGGGGTGACGACCGAATGCCCACGCCGCGGCGCGTGGAGGTGGTCGAACCTCCGGCGATTTCGCAAGTAGGCGCCCGCTTGAATCCACCGGAATACTTGGGTCTCGCTCCGTCGACGTCCGAGCGCTCACTGCGCGCCGTGGCGGGGACGCGCGTTGACCTCTCGGGCACGGCGGATCGACCAATCGCCAGCGCCGCGGTCGCGCTCGACGACGGCACGCGCATCCCGCTCACCGTCGATCCCGACCGCCGCAGCTTTCGCTCGTCGCCGCGGCCCGAGGAGCAGTGGCTGATCGCCGGCTCAGGCGCCTATCACCTCGAGTTGACCGACCTCGACGGCGTTGTGGGACAAGAACCCGAGGAGTGGTCGATTCAAGCCCTGCCCGACGAACCCCCCGAGGCCCGGCTGAAGGTCCGCGGGGCATCGACCTACGCCACGCCGGAGGCCGAGCTCGCGCTCGAAGCAACTGCGGAGGACGACTGGGATTTGCAAGACCTGGGCGTCGAAGCCCGCGCGATTGCCGCGGACGGCGCGGCGCAAGTCACCTCTTCGCCTGATCGGCAATGGCCGGCGGCCCCTCGCACGAGCGAAGAGATTCCTCCGACCGAGCCTTCGTCCGGTGCGTTGTCGACGGTGATGCGCCTGGCTGACGTTCCCGGCGCCGTGCCTGGCGCCACGCTGAGCCTGGCGGCCGTGGCACATGATCGCCGTCCGAACGAAGGGCGCAGCGCCCCGCTCAAACTGGCGATCGTCACGCGCGAGGAGTTTCTCGCGCGATTCGAAGCGGAGATGGCCAAGGCGCTCGCCGATTTGCGCCGCATTCACGCGTTGCAGGAGACCGCGCAGCAGCGGCTGGCCGGCGCCACGAGTCCTGGCGCGCAGCGGGCGGCTGCGGGGCTCGCGGCCGCGGCCCGGGATCAAGGGATCGTGCGCCGCCAATTGGTCGATGGGCCGCAGAGCGTGTTCGAACGGGCGGCCGGCCTGAGCGAAGTGCTGGGGGCGAATGGCCTGGCCGACAGCGAAGCGGGGCGCAGGCTCGAGGAAGTAACCGAGACGATCGCTTCGCTCGAGACCAAGCTGTTGCCGGGTTTGGCGGCCGACACCGTGGCGGTGGCGCGGGAGGTTTCGCTCGATCCGGCCTCGCTGCGTGCGCCACGGCTCGCTGAAATCCAAGGCCGGCAGCAAGCCGTGCTCGACGCGCTGGGGCCGCTGGTCGGCGCGCTGCAGGGCTGGGAGCTGCTGCAGCAACTCGCCGCGCAGCTTGCGGCCGTGGCCGAAGAAGAACGAATCATGTCGGCCGCCAGCGCCGAACTGGCGCCGGCCACGCTCGGACGAGCGCGCGAGGAACTGTCGGTCGTGGAAGCGGGCCAGCTCGACCATCGCACGGCGGAGCAGCGCCGCTTGAGCCGCCGCTTCGCCACGCTCGAACAGCGGTTGGCCGGCCTCTCGAGCGAGCTGCCGGCCAGCGACGCCCCGCTCCTCGAACGGGTCGAAGCCGCGCTCGCACAAGCTGCCAGCTTCGCGATCGGTCCCCGAATGCAGGCGGCCGCCGCCGACCTGGAGGTCAACCGGCCAGGACGGGCGGCCGAAGCCCAGCTTCAGGCGGCCGACCACCTCGATGCCTTGGTCGACACGCTGCGCGGCGTGCGCCCGGCGGCCGACGACGCAGCCATCAAGTCGCTCGCCGAGTTGCAGGCACGGCAGGCTGAGCTCGCGGCCCAAATGGCGGCGGCTGCCAATGCACAGCAGCTTGCTGCACTGGCCCAGCGACAGGCAGCGCTGCAAAAGAGTTTGCAGGCACAGGCGAATGCCCTTTCGAACGCAGCCGCGCCGGCGGCGGCCGCCGCGAGCCAGGCAATGTCGGTTGCGGCTCAGGCCGCCCGCGCAAACCAAGCCAAACCGGCCGCGGAGGCCGCCAAGAAAGCCGCCGAGCAACTGCAGGCCGCCGCCAACAGCCAGCAGCCCCCCAACGCCAACGAAGACCTAGCGGCCAAGCTTCGCGCTCGGGCCCTCGAGCTACGGGACGCTGAGCAACGGTTGCTCGACCGCACTCGATCCGCCGATGCCACGCAGGCGCTGCCGCTGGCGAACGACCAGGCCCAACTCCGCGGCCAGGTCGACGGGCTTTCTCAGGCCTCCGGCAAAGCGCCGGTGGTTCAATACTCCTTGAACCAGGTTTCGGCGGCCATGGCTCGCGCGGTAGACTTGCTCGAGCGGTCCGACCGTGGCGCTTCGACGCAGCAAGCGCAGAGCGAGGCCATCGAGCGGCTCACGCAACTCGCCGACTCGCTCGAGCAGGCCGCGCCCAAGCCCGACGACCCCAAGCAGCCGCCGCCGCAGCAGCCACCGGGCGGCCAAGGCCAACCCGGCAACCCGCCCCCGCCGGGCGACCCGCTGTTGCTGGCCGAGCTGAAACTGGTGCGGCAGTGGCAGCAGACGATTCAGCAGCGCTTCGCCAGCCAAGCGGAATCGGCGGACGCCGAGACGCTCAAAAACCTGCGCGACGAACAGGAACGGCTGGCCAAGCTGGCCGAGGAAGTAGCCGAACGGGCCGCTGCGGCGGCCGCGCCGGCGATGCAAAACCCAGGAGGCAATCCATGACCCATCCCGCGTCGAGTCGGGTGTCGAGTGCGCGTATGCTGCTGGGGTTCGCTTTGGCTGTGGTCGTGGTCACAAACGCCCGAGTAACCCTCGCGGCTTCGGGCCCCGGTGATGAGCGGTCGGCCGCCGTCGACCTACTGCTCGACGAAGGAATGCCCGAGGTTGCCCCCACCGTCAATGAATCCACGGCGCCCGCTCCCGCGCCGACTGCGCCTCAGCCCGCGGTGGTCAAAGACCCGCCCGGCGTCTTCAAGATTCCGGGACCGGGCGCAGGCGTTCCTTCGGCCGCCGGAGCGACCGGCCGCTCGCTGACCGAGATTTCGCGGCGAATGCACGGCGTGGCCGAGCGCATCGAGGGCCCCAGCGAGACCCGCAAAGACGTCGATTTCGAGCAGCGGCGGATCGTGCGCGATCTGGATCTCTTGATCGCCGCCATGGAGGCCGCCTGCAAGGGAGGGCAATGCCAGTCTTCCGGTTCGAAGCCGGGGAACAAGCCGGGCGGTAAGCCCGGAAACAAGCCTGGCAACAAGCCGGCGACCGGAAGCCCCAAGGGGGGCAGCGGGCAGCCGCAAGGCGCCGAAGGCACGATGGGCCGGCCGGCCGAAGGACCGCTGACGGCGCTCGAGCGGCAGCAGCTCGTCGACCAGGTGTGGGGCCACTTGCCGGCCGCCGCGCGCAAGCAGATGCAACAGTCGGCGGGCGAGCGCTATCACCCCAAGTACGAGCGCGAGATCGAAGCCTACTTCCGCCGGCTCGCCGAGCCGCAGGCGCCATGAGCGAGCGAGGAGCTTCACAGGCGTCTAACGCCGTAGCGTTCGACCGCCGCGCCTGGCTGCAAACAGCGCTCGGCGCCCTGGCCGCCGGCGTTTGCGGCGCGCGGCCGGGCTTCGCCCAGCCGGCAACGGCCGCCGGAGAATGGCTCACCCCCGCCGCCCGCCGGGCGATCGACAAGGGCTTGGCCTTCCTCGCGGCAGGTCAAAAGAACGACGGCACGCTCGGAGACACGCGCTACGGCCAGAACGTGGCGATCGTGGCCGTTGGGGGCCTCGCCTTCTTGGCCAGCGGCAGCACCCCGGGACGCGGCCCTTACGGGGCGCACGTCGATCGTTGCCTCGACTATCTCTTGGCCAACGAATCGGAAAGCGGCTTCATCAACGTGCCGGCGGCCGCCAGCCACGGGCCGATGTATGAGCATGGCTTCGCTACGTTGTTCCTGGCCGAAGCCTACGGGATGAGCCAACGGACCGACCTGCGCGACAAGCTGGCCCGCGCGATTCGCTTGATCGTGGAGACGCAAAACGACCAAGGAGGCTGGCGCTACCAGCCCCAGCGGGCAGACGCCGACATCTCGGTGACCATCTGCCAGATCATGGCGCTGCGGGCAGCGCGAAACGCCGGCATCTACGTCCCTCGGCAAACGGTCGAGCGCTGCATCGACTACGTGAAGCGCAGTCAGAACCCCGACGGCGGCTTCATGTACATGCTCTCCGGCGGCCTGAGCGCCTTTCCGCGCTCGGCGGCCGGGGTCGTCGCGCTGTACAGCGCAGGCGTCTACCAGGGGGCGGAAATCGAGCGCGGACTCGAGTTTGTCATGCAGTTCCTGCCGGAGGCCGACTCGATGCGGCAGGAGATCTACTACTTCTATGGCCACTACTACGCCGTGCAGGCGATGTGGCTGGCGGGCGGCGACTACTGGGCCAAGTGGTTTCCGGCGATCCGCGACCAACTGGTGGCCTTGCAGCAGCCGTCGGGCGATTGGGTCGACAGCTACTCGAACGAGTACGCCACGAGCATGGCCTGCATCATCCTGCAGGTTCCCAACCACTATCTGCCGATCTTTCAGCGATGAGGCCCGCACTTCGGTCTTGGCTCTGTTCGGCGACGATCGGCACGGCGCTGCTGTTGGCCTGTGGCGTCAACGACTCGAGCGCAGCAGAACTGTGGCGGCTCGCCGGCCCCGCGGTGGCGGCGCGTCTCGTGGCGGCCGACGCAGCGGGCGCAACCTTCGCTTGTCAGGGAACAGAGGCCGCCGTCCCGTGGGCTGAACTCGTCCGCTGGGGCTCTCCGGCGGAGCTGGCGGACCCGACGTCGGCCGATCCGACCAAACCAGCCGCCTCGGGGCGCGATCCCGAGTGGCTTCTGCGCCCAGCGGGCGTGTTCTACGCCCATCTCGAATCCTCCGAGGAAAACCGCTTTGCCCTAAGCTCGGCGAGTTTCTTTTCGATCGACCTGCGGCGCGCCGACTTGCGCGGCGTCATTTTCGCGGCCGGGCTCAGCCCCGCACAGCGAGCAGCGCTGCAGGCCTGGGCAGACGAAGCGCGCGACCGAGATCGGTTGCGGCTGCAGAATGGCGACGAGCTGTCCGGACAGCTCGAGCGTCTGGGCGAACAGGACCTGTCGTTCCAAGGCGAGCGCGGCACGTTCGAGACGCCGCTCGAACGCGTGACCGCGGTCGCGCTGGCAGCCACAGGGGCGCCGCCCGCGAGCGGGAAGCTCTGGGTGGGACTGGCCGATGGCAGCCGCCTGCTCGTAAGCGCGCTCACAATCGAAGGCGAGCAGGCCGAGCTCGAGTTGCCTAGCGGCGAGCGCTGGCAGACGCAGCGCGAGCTGATCGTGTTCTTGCAGCCCCGGCAGTCGCGAGCCGACTTCCTTTCGGACCTCGAGCCGGAGAGCTATCGGCAGTTGCCGTTTCTCGGCGCACCCTGGCCTCACTACGGCCGCAATCAGAATGTCGCCGGCGGTCCCTTGCGCAGCCGAGAGCAGCTTCATCTCGCTGGGCTCGGCGTCCACAGCGCGGCGCAGCTCACCTACCGGCTCGAAAAGTCTTACCGCCACTTCGCCGCGCTGGCGGCGATCGACCGCGCCGCCGGCGGCAAGGGCAGCGCCGTGTTTCGCGTGTTCGTCGATCCCGGCGACGGAAAATGGGCGGAGCGCTTCGCGAGCGATGTCGTCCGCGGCGGCCAGCCGCCAATTCCCATCGACGTCGACATCGCGGGCGCCCAGCGGCTACGGCTCGTCGTCGACTACGCCGACCGCGGCGATGAACTAGACTACGCCGACTGGCTCGAAGCCCGCGTTGTACCCTGACCGCATCGTTGGCCCTTTGACTTTCAGCTCTGATGCCCGTGGCCTCCAAAGTGCTGCAAAACCTCCCTTCGGTAAGCGAACTGCTCGAGATCCAACCGCTGCGCGGCTTGGTCGACCGGTTGAACCGCAACGTCGTCGTGTCAGGCGTGCGGACGGCGCTCGACGAGCTGCGGCGCGAAGCGCGTGCGGCCGCGGGGGAAGCGAAGTTGCCCGATCTGCGCGAACTGGCGGAGCGCATCGCCCGCCGCATCGCCGCGGGAGAACAGCCGGCGCCGCGGCCGGTCATCAACGCGACAGGCGTGCTCCTGCACGCGGGGTTGGGTTCGGCGCCGCTGTGCGATGACGCGCTCGAGGCCTTGGTCGCAGTGGGACGAAGCTACGCCAATCTCGAGTTCGACCTGACGAGCGGCGCGCCCGCGCCCCGGGAAGCTGCCGTCGAGCCGCTCCTCCGGCTGCTCACCGGCGCCGAAGCCGCGCTCGTCGTGAACACGCCCGCGGCAGCCCTGCACCTGGCATTGGCCGCGCTCGCCGCCGGCCGCGAGGTCGTGGTGTCGCGGCACGACATGGGCGAGGTCGACGGTTGTCGGCTGACGGACTTGGCCGCAGGAGCAACGCTCCGCGAAGTAGGCGCCGTGCACAAGTGCCGAGTGGCCGACTACGCCGCGGCGATCGGCCCTGCCGCCGCGGCGCTGCTCTGCGTGCAGCCGACGAGTTGGCGCGCAAGCGGCGATGTGGAGCGGCCAACCACGCCGGAACTCGTGCGGCTTGGTCAGCAGCATGGGCTGCCGGTGGTCGTGGCCGCGGGGTACGCGGCGCTTGCCGGCGAGCTCGGTGAGCACGGCGGGCCCACGGCGGCGCAGCTTGTAGCCTACGGCGCCGACGTTGTGGTCTCGAGCGGCAGCGAATTGCTGGGCGGTCCGCAATGCGGCCTGATCGTGGGCCGTCGCGAGTTGCTCGACCGCCTTGCACGCCACCCCCTGGCTCACGCGCTGCGTGTCGACAAGTTCACGCTCGCGGCGCTCGCCGCGACGCTGCGCGCCTGGCAAGAGCCGGCGTCGCCTGAGCGAACGCTGCCGGTCTCGCAGCTCTTGCACACACCGCTCGACAACCTGCGCAACCGTGCCGAGCGTTTGGCGGCGCAGCTCGGAGCGCGGCCGAGTTTTGCCCGCGCCGCAGTCGTGGCGGACGAGGTGTTCTTGAGTGGCCACGCCGTGCCGGAGTTGCGGCTGCGGACGTGGTGCGTGGCGGTCGAGCCGGCGGCCCAGTCTGCCGAGGACTTGGCCGAACTTCTGCGGCTCGGCCAACCGGCGGTCGTGGCCCGCGTTGCCGGCGGGCGCGTGCTGCTCGATTTGCGGAGCGTGCTCGCGCGCCAGGATCAAGAACTCGCTCAGGCCTTTGCCCGGCTCATGCCAACCGCTGGGCAAGCGTAGCGGCCACTCGAAGGGCTATTTGCCCTGGCGCTCGCGGTAGCGGGCCGCCACGCGCTCGAGCAGATGCCGGTCGTCGGAGGAGATTCCGCCGATGCCAACTTCTTGCAGCCGCATCAAGATTTCGTCGACCCGCCGCTCTTCGTCGGCCTCCACCTGCGCTTGCCGCAGCTTCTTCTGCTGGCGGCGGCGATTCAGCCAGCGGGAGAGGGGACCGGGGCCGCGGCGCGCCGCGCGCGCCGGCGCTTCCAAGCTCGTATAGCCGTGCGTGAAGTCGTAGTCGGAAAACTCCCCTTCGCGGTCGTCGGTCTCGAGCCGCTGCAGCTCGTGCTGAGCGCTGAAGAACAAGAAGATCGCCAACAGCGACAGCGGCGCCCAGGCTGGCAGGGGATAGCCAGGCAGTGAGTGGCGGAAGATCACCCCCACGGCGACGAGCGCCACCGCCGTCACCTGGGCGACGTGCACCACAATGACCACGGCCGTCGGATAAGGGAAGCTTGGCCACAGGAAGGAGCGCAGCACCCGCGCCCCATCCAGCGGGAAGCAGGGGAGCATGTTAACCACGAACAGCAGCCAATTGATCCAGAAGGTCATCTTGGCCAACACCGGCCCAACGTTGCCCGAGATCACCTCGATCGGCGACAGTGGGTTCAGCAACCCGACGATATCGACCTTCATGGCCACCAAGAGCGGCAGGCAAAGGAGCGCCACGAGCAGGTTGGTCACCGGACCGGCGAGCGCGGCCACGCGCTCCGGCACAGGGGCCATCGGCACCTGCACCGGCGCGAGCCCCCCCAGCGGACCGAGCACGATCTCGTCGGCCCGTCCGCCAAAATGCATGGCGGCCAAGCAATGGCCCCATTCGTGCAGCAGCACACTGACGAGCAGAATGCCCAGCGCCGAGAGCCCTTGCCAGGCGAGGGGCGATTTGTCCTCCCCGGGGTCGAATGCGAGGACAAGCGTCAGCACCGCGAACAGAAAGAAGAAGGCGTGCAGCCGTACCTGCACACCGCCCCAGCGTCCCAGGCTGACACTCCAACTGGCGAAGTCGCGCATATCGAAAAGCCACGCGTCGACAGAACTTACGCCGCTCGAAGGCGGAATTCCGCGGACCGCCTGGGACCCGAATCTCGCCTTCGTTATCCTAACATTGCCACCCCGTCAAAGCAACGAGCGTGCCCCCCGATGGCTGAGCCCGATTCGCACATTTTGCTGGCTACCAAGCGCTTTCAGGTGGTCCGCGCCACGCGCGTTTCGCCCGCCGGCGTGAGCCATACGCGCGAGTACATCGAGCACCCCGGCGCGGTCACGATCGTGCCGGTGCTCCCCGATGGCCGGCTCTGCTTCGTGCAAAACTATCGGCTCGCGGTCGGCCAGACCCTGCTCGAGCTTCCGGCCGGCACGCTCGATCCGGGCGAAGCTCCCGTAGTCACCGCCGAGCGCGAACTGGCCGAGGAAACCGGCTATCTGGCGGGCCGCCTCGAACTGCTCTGCGAGTTCTTCATGTCCCCCGGCATTCTCAACGAGCGGATGCACGTGTTCCTGGCCACCGAGCTCCGCGACGGTCCGCCCCACCGCGAGGCGACGGAGGAAATCGAAAACGTGCTGTTCGCTTTGCCTGAGGCCCTCGAACGCGTCGACCGCGGCGAAATTCGCGACGCCAAAACGATCGCGGCCTTGCTGTTCTACGCACGCCGGGCTCCTACGTAGCCCGCACACTCCGTTGTAGCCCGCACACTCCGAGGCCGTGAGTTTTTGCGCCTAGCAGTGTGATTTTGGATTGGTGCGGCGGGGGGAACGCGTTTTTTTTGTTTTTTGAGCGGAGCTGCGGGATTCTCCTCGTTGTCTCATGGGCGAAGCGGTGCGGCGGTCGCGGGCGAGCGCCCGCTGCTGGCCGCTCTCAGCTTCCTCCGTCGGCCGTTTCCCCTGCGAGTGTTCGGAGCCGGCAGGCCCTGCGGGACATTGTGGGCGATTGCGTAGAGCGTAGCCGCCGTACGCGGCTCTTGTCTGCGCCGCGGACAGGCATTGTCGGAGGCCGCGGTTCCGCATGGCGCGTTCACCCATTCCGCCGTCTGACAGCACGGCCGATAGATCTGCTTGGCCGCCGCCGTGCCCATCCGCCCCTCCACGCAGACCTGCCGCGCCCATCGCCCTTCTTGGCGTAGAGGTCCTTGCCTTGGGCGAGCTGCTTCTGTTCTTCTTTGAGCGGCGCGCTTTCCCTGCACCCTGCGGCAGCAGCTCGATCAGGTGGCAGGCCCGCGAACCCGCCATCGACCAGCACTGTTCCGGCACGCGGCGGTAGCGGTCTCGCAACTGCCGCAGCATGGGCGGCAGTTGCTCGAAGTCCGTGCCGGCCGGGGTGGCATCGACCCACGATGATGCCTGGAGGCCGGTGTCGGTCACCACTGCACGTTGTAGCCCGGCCGATAGCCCGCCGTCGGAGAACTGCATCACTCGCGCTCGGGATCGGTGGTCGAGGCGCGGGCCTCGCTGCGGCGTTCGGCCGCTCTTCTTGGCCACCAGCTTGCCGTTGCGCTCTGCTTCCTGACACTGACGCAGCGGCTTCCTCCAACCGCGCTGGCGGTTCCGCGGCAGCCGCTCCGCCGCCTGCCGCCGCTGGTGGAGTTCCTCCGGCGACTCTTCGGCAAGCTGCTTGAGCATTGCACCTGGGCGCCGGGCTTCCGCCAAGCATTGCTCCAAGCGGCTGGCGCGGCGATAGCTCGCCTTGCCGGCCTTGGCCCCGCACGCGCCGTCAGCAGCCACGCACTGCATCGTCACCAAGCCTTCGGCCAACAGGGCGGCCACGAGTTGCGTCAGCAGTTCGTCCCAACGCGCCGCGCCCCGCAGGCGAAGGTCGGCCAGCAGGTGATAGTTCACGCTCACGCCGCCGCCTGACCAGCGATAGGCCGCCTGCGTTGCACCTGCCAGGCCAGCTCGCTGCTGACCGCGTCCAAGGTGGCGTAGACCCACAGGGCCACCAACAGCCGCGGGTCGGTGGCGTCCCGGCCCACGATGCCCTTCGACGGCGGATCTCCGACAACCAGCCCGCGAGCGGCAGCCGGCTGACGGCCGCCCCACCAGCCGTGCCCGATGGTCGAGTTCGAGCAGCTCATCCAGCGGAGCACTGCATCTCCACCTGGTCGCGGCGCACGCGGCGCAACCGAGGCCTTCCCGCGGCAATTTCGGACGGCGCCGACGACTCCGCCGCGCCCTTCTCGAACAACAAGCGATCCATCCTGGAACCTCGACCCACGCCAACTTCGCCCACCACCCCGCGCCAACCAAGCTAGCGCCCCCTCCCCTCACTCGAAAAGCCCAAAAAATCACAGGCTCTCCGTGTGCGGAATGCCGAAGCGCCCAGCGCGCCGTTCGGCGTTGTTCCCAGTTCAGCAATCGGTGCCCGGAGTGTGCCGGCTACGGCTTGCGCGGGGCAAAAGAATTCATGCGGCGGCCGATTCTCCGCCGATCTCCATTGACATACATCGCAGTTCAATGCATCATGCCGCCATGCCTGCCAAACGCACGAACCCAGACTTCCTGAACGGCGTGCCCGAGCTGCTCGTGCTGCGGCTGTTGGCCCGCGGACCGATGCACGGCTACGAGCTGGTGCAGGCGATCCGCGCCGGCAGCGGCGAGGTGTTGCAGTTTGGCGAAGGGAGCATCTATCCGATCCTCCACCGCCTGGAAACCGAAGGCTGCTTGCGGAGCGAACGCACCACGATTCGCGGCCGCGAGCGGGTGGTCTATCACGTGACCGAGCGCGGCCAAGGAAGGCTGCGCGAATCGAGCGCACAATGGTCTCGGGTGGCCGAGGCCGTATCTCGCGTCCTGCAAGGAAGCTCTCATGGAATCCTGCCTAATCCTGCCGGGGCTTGAACGGTTGCTGCTGCGCCGTGGCCTGCCGCGCGACTACGTGCGGCGAACGATCGACGAGCTCGACGCCCATCGCGGCGACGTGGCGCAGAGCGACCCGCGGTCGACGGCCGCGCTCGTAACATCCCGCGTCTTGGGCGACCCGCGGGCATTGGCCGCGCGTCTGGTGCAGGACTACCGCGGCGCACGGTTCGCCGGCCGCCGCCCGCTGCTCACGTTCGTCGTCGCCCCGATCCCGCTCGCGCTGCTGGTTTGGGTGCTGTGCCTGGCGGTGGGGGCGGCGATCGCCTTTGCAGTCGTTTCCCTCTTTGGCGAATACAGCCTTTGGACGTTCACCGCGCTCGAGTTTCTGCACCGGCTGTCGGCGATCGCCCCGCAGCTCCTCTGCGCCTGGTGGTTCGTGCGGCTCTCGCGCCGCAGCGGTTGGGGGTGGGCCTGGGCCGTGCCTGCCTGCGGCCTGGTGGCGCTCACCTGGTGGCTGTTCCAGAGCGAACTCGTGCTGCCGACGGTGCCCGGCGCCGGCCAATTCCGTGTCGGCTTGGGAGCGAGCTCGGTGCTCGTTTGGCCGGCCGCGGCGATCGTTTTGGCCGCCTGGGGGCTGGTCCGATTTGACCGGCGGGCGGCGGCTTAGCGCGTGGTCAGGGCAATGCCCAGGGCACGGTGGTCCGCCACACCAACCCGCAGCGCGAGCAAGGGAGCGGTGCGCGTCCATTGCCGAACCCCGACGGCCCCCTTCACGGGGCCGGGAGGCATCGTCAGCCAGCGCGCCCAACCAGCGCTCGCGTCCCTTGCTTGCGCTCTTGCGCTGCGGGTTAGTGTGTGGCGCGGCGATCGCGGGGTCGCAGCCATCTGATCGAGAGCAAAAGGCTAGCCATGGCGCCGAGAAAGGCGCCGAGTAGCCCCTGCCAGAACACCCAGCGCATGAATTGCCATCGTGTCACCCACGAGATGTGGACGACATACCAGTCGCGCGAATCTGTTAGGCCCCAGACAATGCTGTGCATCAACAGGCCCATCAAAAACGCTGCCGCGAGTCCGCCCCAAGACATGCCCGCAATGAGGCCTGCCCAGCTCCGTTGCCCACGATAGCTGCGAGCGCCCCAGATCGCCGCGAGGATCGCTAAGACAGCGGGTGCGTACCAACCAATGGGTTCTCGAAACACTGGATATCGAGCGAAAACTCGCACCAGTCCGAGCGAGATGCTCGCCAGCGTGACGGCGCCCAGAAATGTCGAGAGTCGAAACCTACGCATAGCTCTAACGTATCTTCGATCGCATCCCGCGTCACTCACGTTCGTCGGCGACCTGCCCCGAGCGCCTGCTGACGTTCGCATCGCCAATTGACTGTCGCGGCGGCCTGGGGATTGTGCCGATTCGACCGTCGGGCGGCGGCCGCCTAGCTCCTGCCGGCGTGGTACGATGGAGCGTCCGGCCGGGCGCTCCTGCGGTTGGGCGGCGCCGATTGTGCCGCCTGGCGCGAACGCAGGGTGGAGGACGCTCCCCCTGGTTTGCATCGCTCCCCGGCTTCCACCGCCGCGGCGCGCCCCTTCCGATGAAGATCACCTCGATCCCGCAGATCTACCGCCACGTGAATCGTTGGCGGCGCATTCTGGCGGTGCTCAGCAAATACGGCCTGGCCGATTGGATGAGCCGCTACGATCTGCACTTCGCCCAGGGGCTGTTCAAGGACCGCGATGGCGAGTTGCTCGCCAAGCACTCGCGCGAAGCCCGCATTCGCCTGGCCCTTTCAGAATTGGGGCCCACGTTCATCAAGCTCGGCCAGGTGCTGAGCACGCGTGCAGACGTCGTGGGTCCCGAACTGGCCGGCGAGCTCACCGCGCTCCAAGACTCAACGCCCGCCGATTCCGCCGACGTAGTGCGCCGCACGATCGAACGCGAGCTCGGCCGGCCGCTCGACGAAGTCTTCGCTCAGTTCGACGACGTCCCCCTGGCCTCGGCCTCGATCGGCCAGGTGCATGCCGCCTGGCTCCCCACCGGCGAGCCGGTGGTGGTCAAGGTGCAGCACACCGGCATCGAAGACACGGTGCGCGTCGACCTCGACATTCTCGTCGGCTTGGCGCAGCTCGCCGAAGGAGTGCCGGAGCTCAAGAACTACCGCCCCGGCGCCACGGTGCATGAGTTCCAGCGGACGCTGAAGCGCGAGCTCGATTACAGCCGCGAACTGCGGAACATGCAGCGGTTCGCCGCCGATTTCGCCGACAATTCGCAGGTTCACATTCCCCGCTCCTTCCCCGCGTTGTGCACCAGCCGCGTGCTGGTGATGGAGCGGCTCGATGGCGTCAAGCTGAGCGAAGCCCCTCAGGTCGCCGCCTCCTCGATCGATCTCGACGCCGTCGCCCGCACGGGCGCCAACATGTACATGGAGATGGTCTTCGACCGCGGCTTCTACCACGCCGATCCGCACCCGGGCAACATCGTGCTGCTGCCCGGCGGGGTGGTGGGTTTGCTCGATTTCGGCATGGTGGGGCAGATCGACGATCAGCTCCGCGAGGATGTCGAAGACATGCTGCTGGCCATCAGCCAGCAGGACGCCGAGCGGCTGACGGCCGTAATCATGCGGGCGGGGGACCCGCCGCCGGGGCTCGATCAATCGGCTCTGGCGCTCGAGGTCGGCGAGTTCGTGGCCCACTATGCCCACCAAACGCTCGACGACTTCGACCTGAGCGGGGCGATCGAGGAGCTGACCGACATCATCCGCCGCTACGGCATCCGGCTGCCGGCGCGGGTGGCGCTCTTGCTCAAGGTGTTCATCATGCTCGAGGGGACCGCGCAGCTCGTGAGCCCGCGGTTCGCACTGATCGACGTGATCAAGCCGTACCAGTCGAAGATGCTCTGGCGGCGGCTTTCGCCCGCGCGGCAGGCCCGCAAGGCCCGGCGGGTGTACTACGAGCTCGAGCGGCTGGCCCGTGTGGTGCCGCAGAAGCTGACCGACATCTTGCAGCAGATGGAGATGGGGCGGTTCGATGTCCATCTCGACCATCGCGGGCTCGAGCCGTCGGTGAATCGGCTGGTGCTGGGGCTGCTTTCGAGCGCCACGTTTCTGGGCAGCACGCTCTTGCTCTCGCGCGGCGTGCTGCCGGTGCTGTGGGGCGTGTCGGTGCCGGGGGCGATCGGCACGGCGATCAGCGTGGTGCTGGGCGTGCGAGCGTTGCGAGGGATTCGCAAGTACTGATCGCGACGGGGCTTGGCGACCGCAGAAAATGTTCTCGCGGCCGCCGGAAACCGCCCTTGACCCCCTGCGGCGATTGCCATATTCTCCCGCCCACACCTGTGACACGCAGCTTGGTTCGCGGCCAAGCGAGCGGGTCCGGCGGGTGAAAGCGAATCAATTTCGAGCCACGTGGACGGTCTGCACCGGGGTTGGGGCTCTGGCCTTTATCCTGCGGACCACGAAGCAGACCTCGTCGGCAAGGAGGTCGGCAGGTCGCTTCGAAATACATAGCGCGGGCTGTGCCCTACGGCAGTCCGTTCGAGCAACGCCGAGCCCGCCAGGGCCACGCGTCCAATCGCTCCCGGAAACGGATGGAGTCCTTTGCCCCCCTGGGACCCGGCCTTTCCGGGGGCTTTTTTGCGCGCACGGGGGGAGAACCGACGCGGTAGTTCGAGCTCGCGTAAAAGATGGGCGGCCGGAATCGCCGTTCGCTACGACTTGATCAAGTCCCGCACCGTCATGCCCGACGGGATCATCGGCAGCACGTGCTCCTGATACGGCACTTCCACGTCGAGCACGAAGGGGCCGTCGTAGGCCAGCATTTCTTGCAGGGCCTCGCGCAGCTCCGACTTCTTCTTCACGTAGCGGCCGCCACAGCCGAAGCCCTTGGCGATGGCTACGAAGTCGGGGTAGCGGACCTTGGGGCCCAGGCCGTCCCCCTTGCCCGTGGCCTCGGGGTTGTCGATCGGGCCCAGGTAGGTGTGGGCGCGGTTGCTGGTGTAGAAGCGGTCTTCCCACTGCACCACCATCCCCAGGTGCTGGTTGTTGAGCAGCAGCACCTTGACTGGGAGCTTCTCGCAGAAGCAGGTCGCGAGCTCCTGGATGTTCATCAGAAAGCTGCCGTCGCCGTCGATGTCGATCACGGTCGCGCCGGGATGGGCGGCCATGGCCCCCATGGCCGCCGGCAGGCCGAAGCCCATCGTGCCCAGGCCCGAGCTCGAGAGCCAGGTCCGGGGGTTCTGCAGCTTGAAGTGCTGGGCGGCCCACATTTGGTGTTGGCCCACACCCACCGAAACGATGGTCTCGCGGTCGCGGGTGAGCTTGCAGAGCTCGCTGATCGCGTGCTGTGGGAGGATGCCGTCGAACTTTTGGTCGAAGGTCAGCGGGTCAGCCTTTTTCCATTCGGCGATCTGGTCGTGCCAGTCGGTCAGATCGTCGGGCGCTTCCACGATCTTGTTGAGCTCGGAGAGCGCGTAGCGCACGTCGCTCACGATCGGGATGTGCGCTTCCTTGTTCTTGTTGATCTCGGAGGGATCGATGTCGATGTGGACGATCTTGGCGTGTTTGGCGAACTCGGCCACCTTGCCGGTCACGCGATCGTCGAACCGCACGCCGAAGGCCAAGAGCAGGTCGCACTGTTCCACCGCGTAGTTGGCGTACACGCTGCCGTGCATGCCCAGCATGTCGAGCCAGAGCGGATGGTCGCCGGGAAACGCTCCCAGACCCATCAGCGTGGTCGTAGTGGGGATGCCGGTCTTGGCCACCAGCTCCCGCAGCTCGGGGCTCGCGCCCGAGGTGATCACGCCGCCGCCGGCGTACACCACCGGCCGCTTCGAACGCTTGATCGCCGCCGCCACCTGGGCGATCTGCTCATGACGGGCACGGCGCTGCTCTTCCAGGCGATAGCCCGGCAGGTTCAAGGGTGCCTCGTAGTCGGGCACGATCTTGCCTTCCTGCACGTCCTTGGGCACGTCGATCAGCACCGGGCCCGGACGGCCGGTGGTGGCGATGTGAAACGCCTCGCGCATCACGCGGGCCAGGTCCGACACGTCGGTCACCAAGTAGTGGTGCTTGGTGATGCCCCGGCAGACTTCGACGATCGGCGTCTCCTGAAAGGCGTCGGTGCCGATGACGGGGGTCTTCACCTGACCGCTGATCGCGATCAGCGGAATGCTGTCGAGCTTGGCGTCGGCGATCGCGGTCACCAGGTTCGTGG
The DNA here is from genome assembly GCA_044221365.1 of Pirellulales bacterium. Taxonomy (GTDB): domain Bacteria; phylum Planctomycetota; class Planctomycetia; order Pirellulales; family JBGAPH01; genus JBGAPH01. Next base: position 84,622 of record JBGAPH010000017.1, on the reverse strand, counting down.
CGCCGGGGCCGCTGGTGGCCATGCACACGCCCGGCTTGCCCGTGGAGCGCGCATAGCCTTGGGCGGCGAACCCGCCCCCTTGCTCGTGGCGGGGCAGGATGGTGCGGATCTTGTCGCTGAACCGCGTGAGGGCCTGATGCAGCGGCATGCTGCAGCCGCCCGGATAGGCGAAGACGACCTCAACCCCGTGGTTCACCAAGGACTGCACGAGGATGTCGGCGCCGACGGTCAGTTGGGCCGCAGCGCGAGGAGCCGAAGTCGTAGTCGCCACAAAAACCTCTTGCAAAACAGTTTCGGAACACAAGCCCGCCATGTCTGGGCGAGCCGAGCGAGCGGTTTGAAAAAGCTTCGCTCACGAATCCTATGGACCTGTCGAGCCCGGGGGCCCGCGACAGGTTCGCGCCGCCCGCGGGACCCCCGACAGGGGGTCAGGGCTGCGCGCAACCCAAGTCCAGTAGCATACGATGCTCCGGGGGTCGTGGCAACCAAGAGAGCCGCCCAACGGCGGGGCGCTGCCCGAGACACGGCGACCGTTTTGCGCTCCTTTTTCTGGCGAATCGCCGACCCAAGACGTGCTCAGTGGGGCCTAAACTGCTCGCCGATGCCGTCGACGAACAGTTCCACGCGCCCGCACCTCTGGCAGACGTAGACGTCGAACCGCTCCTTGTTCACGAACAGCTCCCCCAGGTCGCCCAGCATTCCCCAACGCTTACCTTCGTGAAACGCTTTCGTGCCTACGAATTCCAGCTCCGTCTCGCAGCGCGGACACAGCATCGGGTTGGGGTCGTGGCTCATCGAACAAGACTCCTGGTGGTGGCGGATCGCAAGTACTTCGCCGGCGAACCCAAAAATTCACCCGCCCCGCCAATCTACCAGCCAATTCCGCGAACAAGCTCTACCCAACTGCGTAAGATTCCCTTCGGATAGAATCCCTTCGCCGGGACCACCACGTCTGCCTCGCGCCGCCGCCCGAGGCAAGCGTCGTTGTGTTCGGTTTCTTTGCTCCCGCGGGCGCCGTCGGATGGCGTGCTCGTGGGCATTCCGTTGGTCCGTCCGCCTCGTGGGATTCTCTCGCCCGAAATGCTCAAGGAAGCTGTGCCTTGCGCGGTGCACGAGCTGCTCGAAAACCAGCAGCTCAACGGTGTGCCGGTTCTCCTCTCCACCACCAGCGATCTCTCGCTCGCCGGCGAGCCCCGCGATCATTGGATCGTCGTCACCCAAGACAACTTGGCCGTCGTCGACGCCACGGCCGAGCCCACGCTCGTCGACCATCTGCCGCTGGCCGAGGTCGAAAAGTTCCGCGCCCAAGGAGGCATCGGCTCGGGACTGCTGCAAGGCTACGTAGACGGCGCCTGGGTCGATGTCGCCCGTTACTCGAATACTCACAGCGCGCGGTTCCACCAGCTCGCCGAACAGCTCGAGGAACTCCGCAGCAAAGGCGAAGTCTCGCCGCGTCCCGTCAGCAAGCAGACCACGCACTGCCCGCAGTGCAACTTGCGGCTGCCGGTAGCCGATGAATCGTGCCCGCGCTGCTTGCCGCGGAAGGCGATCGTCGCCCGGCTCTGGCACATGGTCCGTCCGCAGTGGGCGCCGGCCTTGGCCATGTGTGGGCTCATGCTCGTCGGCGTGGCGATCGAGCTTGCGCCGCCGAAGCTGCAGCAGTACCTGGTCGACGACATCCTGGCCGGCGGCTCGAAGACGCCCGACCCCACGTCTTTCCTGCAAACGCTGCTGCTCGTGGTGCTCGCGCTGGCTGCCGCCCGCGTGCTGCTGGGGTTCGTGAGCTGGGCTAAGGGGCTGTTGGCCAACAAGGTGGGCGTCGCCCTCACCTTCGATCTGCGGGCACAGCTCGTCTGCAAGCTCCATGCCCTCGGCGTCGGTTACTACGACCGGCATCAGGTGGGCTCGCTCGTCAGCCGCGTCGCCTACGACAGCGAGGTGCTGCACAGCCTGCTTCAGCAGATCACGGGCGGCTTCCTCTTGCAGATCGTGCAGGTGATCGGCGTCGGCGTGATGCTGTTTACGCTCAACCCCAAGCTGGCCCTCTACACGCTCATCCCCGCGCCGTTCGTCATCGGCGGCAGCCTGTTCTTTTGGCGGCGCGTGTATCCCAATTACTACCGCTACTGGGACTCGAGCCATAAGCAGGCCGGCCGCCTTTCGGGCATGCTCTCTGGCATTCGCGTGGTGAAGGCCTTTGCGCAGGAGGATCGCGAGTTCGACCAATTCCAGCGGGCAAGCGAAAACCTGCGCACCTCGCGGACCACGGTCGAAGGTGCGGCTACGTCGTTCACCGCCGTGATGGCGCTCGTCTTCAGCATGGGCGGGCTGATCGTCTGGTATGTCGGCGGGCGAGACGTGCTGGCCGGCGAAATGACCCTCGGCTCGCTGATGGCCTTCCTGGCCTACCTGGCCATGTTCTACGCTCCGCTCAGCACCCTCAGCCAGCTCACGACCTGGCTCACGAGCTTCCTGACCGGCTGCCAGCGGGTGTTCGAAGTGATCGACACTCCGACCGAAACGCGCGACGCAGCCACGCCGCAGCGGCTCGCCCAGTCCGAGGGCGAGATCCGCTTTGAGAACGTGTCGTTCGGCTACGAGCGGCACCGCCCGGTGCTCAAGGACGTGAGCTTCACCGTGCGGCCGGGCGAGAAGATCGGCATCGTGGGCCGCAGCGGTTCCGGCAAGACGACGCTCGTGAACCTGATCAGCCGCTTCTACGATGTCGACACCGGCCGCGTGCTGCTCGACGGCGTCGACGTGCGGCAGCTGGCCACGGCCGACCTGCGGCAGCACGTAGGCGTGGTGCTGCAGGAGCCGTTTCTGTTCCGCGGCACGATTCTCGAAAACCTGCTTTACGGCCGCCCCGAGGCCACGCCGGAAGAGGCGATCGCCGCAGCCCGCGCCGCGCAGGCCCACGAGTTCATCCTCCGCACCTCGCTGGGCTACGACACCTGGCTCGGCGAGCGCGGAGCCGGCCTTTCGGGCGGCGAGCGGCAGCGGATGTCGATCGCCCGCGCGCTGCTTTACGACCCGAAGGTGCTGGTGCTCGACGAGGCCACGAGCAGCGTCGACACCGAGAGCGAGAAGTCGATTCAAGAAGCCCTCGAGGTCCTCTCGCGCGGCCGCACCACGCTGGCCATCGCCCACCGGCTGAGCACGCTGCGGAACTCCGACCGCATCCTCGTGTTCGACGACGGCCGGCTGATCGAAAACGGCTCGCACGACGAGCTGATGCGCCTCGACGGCACCTATGCCAGGCTCGTGCGGATTCAGACGCAGGTTGCCCGGAACAAACGCTTCGAGGCGGCGCTGGAAGGCGCCGATTGGGACGAACTCGACGAAGTACCCTCGTCAGACGAAGCGCAGCCGGAGGCGCAGAGCGCCACCTTCGCCCCCCGCTGGCTCGACCCCGCCACGGCCAAACTCCACGCCGCCCCGCGGCAAGCGATCACGCTTGAGCTATTTGAACGCGCCCTGAATACAAACTCGCCGCATGAGCCCCGACAGGGGCGCCCAGAGGTTAGCCAGGGGCGCAAGCCCCTGGAAACGGCCCATTCGAATGGAATGAGCCCTGAAAGGGCGACACAAACTCTCGCGGAACAAGACCGCGACGAACCCGTCCCTTCACAACCAGACGCGTCCGCGCCGTCCACGCTCCATCGCGGCATCTTCGCCGTCCAATCCTTCCCCGCCACGCGGCCGCACGAATTCATCAGCCTCCGCACCTGGGACGCGGACGGGAAGGAACAAGAACTCGGCCTGATCCGCGACCTGAACGACTGGCCAGCCGAGAGCCAAGCCCTGGTCCGCCAAGCCCTCGGCCGTCGGTCGCTGCAGCGCAGAATCAACGCGATCGACTCGATCACGCTCGAATACGGCTACCTGGAGTTCAAGGTCCGCACGGAGCAAGGCCCGACGCGATTCACGATGCGCTGGACCCAAACCCAAGTCCAAGACTTCGGCGCCCGCGGCAAGGTGATCGTGGACCTGGAGGACAACCGCTACTTGGTGCCCGACGTGGAAGCGCTGCCGAAGAGGGAGCGGGAGTTGTTTCAGCGGTGGGTTTATTGGTAGGGGGCAACCGCGACCTGCACTCAATCACCCCCACAGACACCCCTGCGCGAACGTTATTCCGAAGCATTCGTTCGCTGCCGAAACCAACGCGCTGTTCAGAAAGTCCAAGCGACCGTTTTCGATGGGCGGGCAGAGGAACTTGCCCAATCGGATCTCGATCCAAAACCGAGCGCAGCCCGCTTCGGGAACCGCGATGGTCGATCCGTCATGAGGGTTGGTGAAATACCCAACGGGCTGGAAGCTATCGCATGGCTTGCCGAACTCGCAAGAGACTCTCTCGGGTTCGTAGCAATCTGAAGTGCATCGCAGACTGGAATGTCTTTGAATCGAGACGTCAACGCAGTACGGCCCGTCGAACACAATCGGCAGGGGCGGCGTTCGCGGCTGACCTGCTCCTGCGATGTACAGCCGGTAGTCGGCGAGTGTTGCTATCGCCGCTGGCAGTGAGTCGATTCCCGACAAGGGGTGGCGGTCGGTCTCGCGGAAAGTGTAATCCTTTCCCGTGAAGGGATTCTGTACCGTCCTGAATCGATCCGACTCCGTGAAGAGGGTGACCGTCAGCGGCGGCGGCACGACATCCAACGAATCGAGCGCGCGGCAAAACGCCTCGACCTGAGCTGGCGCAGGTGAGAACGCCTTGTCGCGCGCGATCAGCAGATGGCTGTAGTAGAGGCTCATGGCGGACAAGTCTACAGCCGCGAGCACGTAAGGGCCAACTCTGCAAAGTTAGGCTGACGTCGGCCCCGAAAGGTCCACCGCCGGGCGCGGCTTATGGAGCGGTACTTGGAGGTCGTTTCTTTCGCCCCTCCATGGCTCTGCCTCTGCGCTCGTTCCTGATCCCAGGGGTTTGCACTCCTGGCTAACATCTTGCGCCCCCCTGGGGCTGGGATCGGCGCGTTTTTCGTAGCCCAGGCATTCATGCCTGGGGACACGGACTTCGCGCCGCCGCCTTTTGTCTCGGCCCCTTCAGGGGCAACGGATTGAACAAGTCACCTGAAGGGGCCGGAGAGAAAGCATGTTCGCGCGCTTGCCAGGACCCCAGGCATGAATGCCTGGGCTACGCAAAAGGGGTGATGGCGCGTGAGCCTGCCCTAAGTAGCCGGCACACTCCGTGTGCCGAATGCGGAAGCGGAGTGAAGTCTGCGTGGCGAGTCGCGCCGCCGGGGCATGGGGTTGGGTTGGTGCGTCCGAAGGCAAGGCAGGCCAGGCCGGGCGCGTGCGTAACGGGAGTTGCGGCACACGGAGTGTGCCTACTACATGGCCGGCACTCTTCGAGTGCCGAAGGCTGGGAGCAACCGTGATCGGGCGTGCCGGCGGCATCCTCCTGCGGTAGTAGCATCCCCCCAACTCGCGGCCCGCCTGGCGTGGGGCTTGTGAAGAGCTTTTGAGGTCTGTTCCTCCTCTTTGGACCCCCGAATAGAAACTCTGCGCGCCAAGGCTTGAATTCAATTGCTCGCGCTCGCACGACCTGAGCAGACTCAAGCTATGGCCTGCCTCTGAGGCGCATTGCGGGGCGATGCGCGGGCGAAGGCAGCGCATCTTGGCGAGGTTCGAATGAGCAAGCTCCTACGCAGCGCCGTTATGTTCTCCTGTGTCGTCCACGGGACTGTCGCAACGCACGCGGCGGAAGAGCGCGAGCGGCCTCCTGGGTCGCAGGGCGGCGGGGCGCTCATGGAGTCGTTGACGCTCGCTAAACCGCACAAGGACGCGGACCTGGACCTCGCGCCTTCCGCAGGACGCAAGCGGCAAACGCACGGACCGGACTGGTCGGATCATAAGCCGTCGGCCTCGCGCAGCCGAGCGCGGCGGGAACCCCGCGGCGAAGCAACGGCTCGAGCGCGCGGAGAACCGCGGATCGGACGAGAAAAATCGCTGAATGCACCGCAGCCCTCTTCGGGCCCGCACGACTCCGACCTCCTGCGGGCGGTGGATGCCGTGGCCTCTGGACTGCGCGACCGGGCATTTCCCTTTTCCCGGCCGCAGCCGGCGGCCGCGCTCCCCAAGCCGGATGCAGCTCCGCTTGAGGCGCCCGGCGTGGCCCTCGGGGGCGGTCCCCTGTTGTACAGGCTCGATCTGACGCGCATGTACGGCCAAGAGGCCTGGGTCAAGCCGCTGCTCGTTCCTCAATACGTGATCATGCCCGAGCCTTTGGTGCGGAGCAGCCGCGAGCTGCCGCGGCCGATCGTGGACGAAATCCACGCGCTCGTGCCAGCCCCTTCCAGCCTGTCTTTGGCTGCTGCGGCCGCCGTCGTCTATGGGGCGGCACGAGCAGGCGCCCGGCGATTGCGCCGCGCCGCACGGCCGTAACGCCGGCCAGCGAGCGCGAACTTGAACGCGCAGGCGCCCCGGGCAACGGCGCGCTCGCGCTAAACCGTTTTGATAGGAATGGTTGTTGGCGCGGTAGTTCGCCCTCTCTCCTTTCGGTCGGCGCGCGATCTCGATCTGGCCAAGCTTGCGGGCGACCGCATTTCGCCAGATTTTTTCTAGGCGTCGTCCGCCGCCGGCGATAGAATCTCGGGCGGAACGCGGAAGCAGGCTCGGTTTCGAACGGTCCTTCGTGCAGGAAAGGGCTGGATGTGCGCCGCGCCGCGATGACGCTCGTGGAACTCTTGGTCGTGATCTTCGTGATCGCGATCCTGATCGCGCTCTTGCTCCCGGCGGTGCAGGCGGCGCGGGACGCGGCGCGGAAGATTCATTGCCGCAACAATCTCAAGCAACTCGGCCTGGCGCTGCACCTCTACGCCGAGCGCCACCGCGAGGCGATTCCGGCGATCATTTCGGCGCCGTACAACGACCGCGGCCGGCGCTACGATCCGGCGACTTACCCCAACCAGTGGTACTCGCGCGGCGAGTCGCACTCCTGGCGCGGCACGATCCTGCCCTACTGCGAGCAGCAGAACCTGGCGAACCGGCTCGACACGTCGCTGGCGGTTCTCGGGGCGCCGAACCTGGCGGTGGCGCAGACTGAGTTGTCGATCTATCTCTGCCCCAGCGCGCCGCGCGGGCGGCGGATCCAAACTTTCGAGTCGTTCCGCGGCGACGTGAACGTGGCGGTGTGCGACTATCAGCACGTCTTCGCGCCGTATCGCGACAGCCACTACTGGGACGCCGCCTGGGGCGCGCCGATTCCCGATCCGTACGGCGACAACACGGTCTCCCGGTGGCAAGCGAACGGGCCACTGCGCACCTCGTCGCTGCGCAACATCGACGACGGCCTGTCGCACACCTCGTTCGTCGTCGAGCAGGCCGGCCAGCCGGCGGCGTTCTACTTTCGCGAGGAAGGAGAATGGCTGCAGCCCGGCGGCTGGCTCGGCGCCTGGAGCTGGAACGCGACGTGGGGGATCAATTACTCGAACACGGGGGGCATGTACTCGTTCCATCCCGGCGGCGCGCACGCGCTCCTCTGCGACGGCTCGGTCCACTTTCTCTCCGAAGCGGCCTCGTGGAGCGCAGTGACGGCCCTGCACACCAGCAACCTGGGGGACCAGATCGATGGCGATCTGCTGCCGTAGTCTTGGTGGCTGCTCAGAGGGCCAGCAGCGGCGTTGCCGCAAGCCGCAACGCAGCGCCTTCACGCTCACCGAGGTCTTGGTCGCCATCTTCATCATCGCGATCCTGATCGCGCTCCTGCTGCCGGCGGTGCAGGCGGCGCGCGAGGCGGCGCGGCGGATGCAGTGTGCGAACCATCTCAAACAGATCGGCCTCGCGCTGCACGTCTACACGAGCAATTCGCGGGAGTTCTTGCCGGCGCTCATGCGTCTGCCCGCTTTCACCGCTAAGCAGAAGCGCGATAACTCAACCAACTCGCCCAATTGGTCATGGTGGGAGTCGTATTCCTGGCGGGCGACCGTGCTGCCGTTTCACGAACGGCAAGACTTGTTCGACGCGCTCGACTTCACTCGTTCGGTGCTCGACCCGGCCAATCTGCCGGTGGCCCGCAACAAGCTGAAAGAACACCAGTGCCCTAGCACGCCCGGCTACCCGCGGACGATTTGGATGATGGGGGACGGGCTGAACGGCGTGCCTGCCCGAACCAACGTGAACGTGGCGGCTCGCGACTACGAGGCGGTATGGTTCGCCGGACCCGGCAATTGGGACATGGGCGAGGGCTACTCCGAGGCCGGCGCCTGGCAGGGCTCGACGTTCCTCATTACGGGGAGGACGGGCAACTGGGGAGTGTGCCCCGCATCGCTGCGCGATGTTGCCGACGGGCTCTCCTCGACCATCCTGCTGGCCGAGCGCGCCCTGCAGCCCGAGGTATTGGCCACGCCCACTTGGATTCAACCCCATTTGCATGGCCCCTGGTTGTCGGTGGAGAACGGATTGTTCAACCTTTGGCACTTGCCGGTGAACGTGAACAACGTGTTCGGCATCTACGCCTTCCACCCGTCCGGAGCGAACGCGGCGATGTGCGACGGCTCGGTGCAGTTCTTGAGCGATCAGGTCCGGCCCGAGATCGTGAGCGCGCTCTTGACGCGCGAGAAGGGCGAAGTGCTGCGCGAGCGGGACTGGCGCTAAGCCGCCCGGCGGCCGCCGCGCGCGAGCAGCCCGCAGAGGACGAGAACCGTCCAGCCCAAGTAGCTCGCCGGCTCCGGCACGGCCGAGGCACTGGCGGTCGACTTGCCGAAGTTCGCCTTGAGCAGGCCAAAGTCGGCCAGCCCCACGAGGCCGTCCCCCGTCAGGTCGCCTCCGGTGCGCCGCGCCCCGCCGCCGAAGTGGGCTTTGAGCACGCCGAAGTCGGCCAGGTCGACCGTGCCGTCGAGGTTCACGTCGCCCGGTTGGGCCGGGTCGACGAACGTGGCGAAGCCGAAATCGGCCGTGTGCTCCGCCCACACCGAGCTGTTGCGGGCATAAGGGTTGCCGCGCGCATAGAAATCGCCGCCGCCCGAGGTCGTGCTGTCGTCGATCGTTTTCCAGGCGTAGGCGCCGGTCGCTTTTACGACGATCGACAGCCGCTCGCCGTACGTCGTGAGATAGCGGGCGGACGAAATATCGACGAGCGTGAGGGGCACGGGGAAGGGCTGCGTGCCGGCGGCCGCCGCGGTGGGAATGAACCCGGTGTCGACGATCTGCCCGCTGGCCACGAGGTCGCCGGCCGGGTTGTTCCCCTTGCGCATCTGGCGGACTTCGACGGTGATCGCGCCGCGGCCGACCGCGGTGTCGCCGAGGTGCCAGAGCTCGAGCCCCACCGTGCTGAGAATGCCGGTGGTTCCGATCAGCAATGTTTGAGCGAGCGCCTCGTTGGACGCCGTGCCGGCGCTGGCCCAAGGGGCCGATTCGGGCACGAGCGACCACTGATCAACGATCGGCGTAGCGCGGACGCAGGTGATCGGCAGGCTGATGAACAGCGCGGAAAGAACCGCAAAACGAAGCGAGCGCAACATGGTGTGTGTTCCCTCAACGCAAACCTTGGCGCGGGCGAGTCGGATTTGACGACGAGACCGCGCTCGAGCCGGTCGGAGTCTTGACCAGCGAGCCCGAGCTAACCGCGCGCAGCGCTGCCCCGCGCCCGGAGGCGGTTTCAACCGCAAAAGCTACTCATTCCGCGAGTGCTTGCCTAGGCTCTCCATTTGAGGATTTCGTTATATTTCCCGTAAATCTCCCCACACTCCGACAGGGCGGGGCTGCCAGCCCCCAGGCGAGTTGAACGCGTCCCCACTCGCCGTTCGCTTGGGCCTTTGGCGCTTGCCGATTGCCGGGACATCTGATCGACTCTCGGTTTAAGGTGTTCTGCAATCGAGGGTTGTGCGCGATGCGCAGCGCGGTCATTTTCGACATGGATGGCGTGCTCGTGACCACCGATCAGCTCCATTTCGAGTCCTGGCGACTGCTGGCCGAGCGCAACGACTGGCCCTTCGCCTGGGAGGTGTTCGACCTCCAAATGCGCGGGCTCGAACGCCCCCATGCGGCCCGCGTCTTTTTGGCTGCCGCAGGGCAAAACCCGAGCGACGACCTGGTGAGCCGGGCCGCCGCGGAGAAGCAGGCCCTGTTTCTCGGGCTGCTCGAGCACACCCCGCCGCAGGTCGAGCCGGGCGCCCGCGAGTTGGTCGCAACGCTCGCCGCGCGCGGGATTCCCCTGGCGGTCGGCTCGTCGAGCCGCAACGCTCAGCTCGTGCTCGCGCGGCTCGAATTGGCGGATCAATTCGCGGCGATCGTCGGCGGGGGAACGCTCCCCGGCAAGCCTTCGCCGGCGATCTTTCTCGAGGCGGCCCGGCGGCTCGAGATTGCGCCCCGCGAATGCATCGTGCTCGAAGACGCGGTCGACGGCGTGCGGGCAGCAAACGCCGCCGAGATGAAAGTCATCGCCATCGGACCGGCCGCACGCTTCGACGGATTGCGGCTCGATGGCCGCGTCGATCGCCTGGCGGAGATCACAGCCGATTGGCTGTCGGCGTTCTGAGTTCCGTGTTCGCAGTAACGGATGCGCCCTACGCCTCGGAGTCCTCGATCCAAGGCGAGGCCCCAAAGAGGACACGCGGATCTTCGACCGCCAGGGCGGCCGGCTCGAGTTCGGGCGCCGCGACCAAATGCGGTGGTTCCTCGATCTCGACCAGCGGCGGAGCTGGCTCGACCGGCGCGAGCACGAGCTCGACAAACCCGTTGGCTGTCTCGGAGACAGCCACCTCGACCGGCACTTCGACGGGCAATGGCAACACCGGCGCGGCCACAGGCGGAGCTGTTTCCGCTTCGGGCGGCGGCTCGATGGGCAGCGGCGCCCGCGCCGCACGGCGTTTCGGGCGCCCCAGGTTGGTCGTTTCGGCTGGTTCGTCGTGCCCGCGGCGCGGCAGCCGCGTGACGGCCACCTTGAGCGATTTGAAGAGTCGCGCCATGTGCTCGTGGCAAGTGAAGAGGAGCAATTGGTGGCCTTGCTCCGCGAAATCGCGAAGCACTTCGGCCGCTGCCCGCGAGCGAGTTTCGTCGTAGTTGACGAGCACGTCGTCGAGCACGACCGGCAACCGCGTGCCTGCTTGCGCGAGCCGCTCGATGAGCGCGAGGCGCAGCGCCAAGAAGAGCTGCTCGCGGGTGCCCCGGCTGAGGGCTTCGACCAACAACGTTTGGCCGTCGGCCGCGTCGACCCGCAGCACTCGTTCGCCCAGCGGAGTCCACACGCGGGCATAGCGATCGCCCGTCAGCTGCTTGAACCAGGCCGAGGCCGCTTGCAGCACGACCGGCTGCCGCTCCTGCTCATAGCGGTCGCGGACCTGCTCGATGAGCCGAGCGGTGAGCGACTGCACGCGGTAGTCTTCGGCCGACTGAACGATGCGGCGATCGAGCGCAGCCAGGTCGACGCGGGCTCGCGGCAAGCTGCGATCGGCCGCCAGCCGCTCCATCTGCTGGCCCACGCGGCCCCGCTCTTCGGCCAGCGATTGGATGCGCTCGGCAAGGTCTCGTTCGCGCTCGGCCAGTTGATCGCGCTCGGCGACGATCTGCCGGCGATCGGGCGAAGCATCGAGCGCGGCCAGAACCGCTTCGAGCTCGCCGCCGGCCGCGTCCGACAATTCCTCGCGCAGGGCGGTCAGCTCGCGCCGCAGCCCCTCGGCCTGGGCATGCTGCGCGGCGAGCCGGCGGAACTGGGCCTCGTCTTGCGTGCCGGCGCCGGCCAGCAGGGCCCGGCGGCGCGTCTTGGCGCTGGCCACTCCGCGGGCGGCCTTGCGGCGGCGGCGGGTTGCGAGCGCGACCCGCTTCTTGCGCTTCCGCCAATCGAGGCGAGCCGCTTCGGCAGCCGCGAGATCGGCGGCCAAACGCGCTAGCTTTTCGAGCGGATCGGTGGGCGCGGCGGCCAGGCCGACATCGGTCGCCAGCTTGGCCACGCGGTCGGCGAACCCGCGGAATTCTTGCTCCCGCGTCGCCTGGTCGGCTTTGCCACGCGCGGCGCGTTCCGCCTCCGCGCGATGCTCGAGCCAAGCGCGGCGCAGCTCCGCGAGCGCGCCGGGGCGGAAGTCTTCTGGCAAGCCGGCTCGCTGTAAGGCCTGCTTCCATTGTTGGCGGCGGGCCTTGCGCTCGCGGAGCGCTTTTTCAGCGGCGGAGACCGTCACATCGAGCTGCGCGCGCTGGGCCGATTGCCGTGCCCGCAGCGGCAGTTGGCCTTCGACGGCGGCCAGCTCACGTTCGGCGGCCTGCAGCCGCACGGCCCAGGGTCCATGCCCTGCGGGGAGCTGCTGATCGAGCGCTTCGCGCTGATTGCCGGCCGAGGCCAATTCCTGTTCGACGTTCTCGAGCTGATCAGCGCAGTCCTGCGATTCTTGCCGAGCCTGTTGATCGACCCAGACTTTGACGCCTGCCGAAATGATCAGGCCGGCCACCCCGAGAAAGCCAAAGAACCATGAGTGAAGCAGCCAGCCGCCGAGGATCATCGCCCCGCTGGCGGCTACCGCCGCGCCCAGGCCCCACAGGAGCACGGGCGGGAGCAACTGCCGCTCGAGCAGCTCGCGGCTGTACTCACGGAGCTCCTTGCGCTGCTTGCCGAGTTGGTCGTAGCGATCTTCGAGTTGGGCGCGCTTCCGCAGCCGCGAGGCGAGCTCGCCGAGCCGGGCAATCCGCTCGTCGAGCGTTTCCCCCTCGTGCTCCTCAGAGCGTGCTTGGAGGCCCGCGGCCGCGAGCTCGGCCTGGGCAGCGGCGTGCGCTTCGCCGGCCTCGCGCGCGGCTTTGCTAGCGCGGCGCAGGGCCTTGGCGGCGGACCGCAGCCGCTTCAGCGTTTCGGGCGTCAGGTGGCCCAAGCGGGCGTGCCACGCCGGCAAGGCAACCGGCGGCGACTTGAGCCCCTTGGCGTGCGGCGGAGGAACGGGCGGCGAAGGGGGCGGGGCCGGCGGATCGCGGCGCACGCCGGCCAACTGCGCGGCGAGCTCCCGCATCCGCGGCTGCTGTTCGACGAGAGCCAGGATTCGCGCCGCGTTGTCCACTAAAGGGCGGTTCAGCGCCAGCCCCTTTAGCCGCTGCCGCGCCTTGCCGTGCCGCCGCCGCCAGACCTGCAGTTCGCGCCGCCGCTTCCGAATGCGGGCATTCAGCTCGTCGAGCCGCGCGAGGCCGTCGACCGGAAAAGTCGGAAGCTGGCCCAGCATCTGCAGTTCGTTCTCCGCGGCGCGGCGGCGCAGCCAGCGCTCGTGCAAGTGTTCGGCCGACTCGGCCGTGCGCAGCCGCCGCGTCCAGCCGCCGCGCTCGTCCTCGAGTCGCTCGAGCTGTTCCTGCAGCTCCTCGCGCCGCGCAGCCAGCCGCAGGTATTCGGTGGTTTGCCCGCGCAGATCGTGAATGCTCTGCACCAGGTTCTCGCGTTCGGCCAACAGCCGCGGCAGCAAACCTGCGCGTTCCGCCCCGCCCCACAGCCGCGCGCTGGCATGGCGCAGTTCCCCCAACACTTCGGGCAGTCCCACGTGCTCGAGGCCGGCCGACATGTCGAAGAGCCAGCGCGACGACTGGGCGTCGTTGAGCACGCCCAACTCCTGCAACTCGTGCAGGCCGATGGCGAAGACCCGCGTGTACGTTTCCTCGTCGAGCGGCCCACGCAGCCGTGCCCAATCGAGCGCCGAGCGCGAGTCCCCCAGCTCGGTGGCGAGCAGCAGCCGACCTTGCGCGCCGGCTTCGTGCGGCTCGTGGTCGTGGCGGGCGAGCCGCAGCGTGTCGCCCTCGAGTTCGAGTTCGAGCGAGCCGCCGACGTCGCGCTCTTCCCCCTCGGGCCCGACGCTCGCGCCGTAACGCTCGCGGCGCTCCGCGGAAAAGCCAAACAGCATGGCCCGCAGAAAGTGCAGCAGCGTCGTCTTGCCGGCTTCGTTCGGGCCGTAGAAGACGTGCAGCCCATCGTCGAGGGGGCCGAGCTCGAGGTCGCGCCAGGCGCCGAAGCGATCAACCCGCAGCTTGCGAATGATCATCGCGCCGGCTCCTCGCCCACCAGCAGGCTGCGGCCCAAGCGGGCGGCGCGGGCCATGATGCGGGGCGGCTCGAGTTCGACCGGTACGTCGTCGGCCGTCTCGAGTTCTTCGGCGGTCAGCTCCTCGAGCGCCAGTTCGAATTGCCCGAAGAACGATTCAGGGTTGGTCGCGCGTTCCGGCTCGGCAACCTCGAGCTCGAGCCCGCAGGTGAACACGGCCGGAGATGAACCCGCGTGCGCTTGATTCAGGCGGTCGATCGCGGTGCGGGCAAAGGCGTCGTGCCAGCGGAGCGTGGCGGCGGCCTTGGTGGCCCGCACCGTCCAGTGGACTAGCGTTTCGCGGGGGCCGCTCGACTGCCGCAGCGTCGCCACGCGGTCGTGCAGGAGGCGTTCGATCTGGGCCTCGTTCGTCGGCCGCTCGAGCTCCACAGCGTGTTGCACCCAGCGGCAAACGTCGGTCGGCACGATCCGCAGCGTCGTCTCCCCCGCGCGATCGATTTCGACGAGCGTGCAGCCGTGGGCGCCCACTTCGTCGAGCGTGCGGCCTTGCGGACTGCCGGGGTCGTGGGCCTGGGTGGGGCCGGCCAACACATTGCGGCGTTCCGAGCAGCCGGCCAGCGCCCAGTACCGCGGCACCAACTCCCCCTCGAAACGCTGCGGCGGATCATTGCCGGCCAGGGCCACGAGCGGCGGCAGCGGTTCGGTGGATCGAGCGGCGGGCACACGGCGGGCCAGCACCGCCTCGGCCGTCATGATGCGGGCAGCGGCTGCGCCGGCGCGGCGATGGACGTGCTCGACGAGCCCCGGGCCCACGCGGACCACGTTGCGCGATAGCGGCAGTTCGGCAGGCCAAAGCTCGGCCGCGTCTTCGGCCGCCAGCCAGTAGACCGCGACTCCTTCGCGCTCCAGGCGAGCGAACTGATCGCCCAGGAACACCAGGCTCCGCGGGCCGGCGGCGTCGTAGTCAACCGTGTCGCCGGTGAGCAGCAGGAAGTCGACCTTGTTTTCGAGGGCCGCGTCGAACACCCGGCGAGCCGCGTCGTAGGGGGCTTCGACCAGCGCCGTGCGCAGGAATTCCGGCGGGTCGATCGGCCCGGTCAGCGGCTCGTGCAGACGCAGGTCGCTGGCGTGCAGGAATCGAAGGACCGGCTCGGCCAAGGGCATCCCCTCCCGCGGGTAGACGGACAAACGTTGGCCCGGCCGTTCTGCCCAGCCCCATCGACCAGCCTGGGGCAATGACCGCGCGGTGGTAGTTTAGCCGACCTACGAAAACCCTGCTACCTGGAGTAGGGCGGGGCCTTCAAGGCCTTGGGTTCCCTGGCGGCCCAGACAGGCTGGAAGGGGCGCGCTGGCCGAAAATGCCGCCCGGCCCGTGCAGGGGTCTGCGAGGCTCGGCCAGGGAAACGTGGCTCTCCCTTGCTTGCGCTGCGGGCTAGTATCGGAGGGGCAACCCGAACTTCTAGCTGTGACGCAGCACTAGGTTCAGGCACAGGCTACACTCGTGGCACAGGCTTCCAGCCTGTGCAGAACCTGGGGAAGTGCCGCGGCCGCTCGCTGGTCGTTAGACTAGGAAGGCCATTACAGCCTTTCCACCGACCCTTCGTTGATCCGTCATGCCCTTCCTGCGTGCCCGCCCCTTCCGCGCTGTCCTCGCCTTCCTGCTGCTCGCGCTCCTCGCTCCCACGGCCCCGGCCGCTGAGCAAAACACCCTCACCCCCGAGGAGCTCGCCGACGGTTGGGTCCTGCTCTTCGACGGCGAGACCCTCTTCGGCTGGGAAGGTGCCGACAAGGCCGACTGGCACGTGGAAGACGGGTCGATCAAGGTGACGTCCGGCGAGAAGGGACTGCTCGCCACCACCAGCGACTTCGGCGACTACGTGCTCCGCGTCGACTTCCGTGCTCCGGCCAGCACTAACTCCGGCGTCTTCCTCCGCACGCCGCCGCAGCCCACGAACCCCGAGGTCGATTGCTACGAGTTGAACATCGCCGGCCCCGGCGTCAGCCCCTTCACCACCGGCGGCTTCGTCGGCCGCCAGAAGGCTGAGGGGGCGGAGCACACCGGCGAGTGGCAAACCTTCGAGGTGCGGGCCGAAGGCGCCAAGCACACCGTGGCGCTCGACGGCCGGCAGGTGCTCGAGTACACCGATCCCAAGCCGCTGCGCCGGGGCCGCATTGGTCTGCAACTCAACGCGGGTCCGGTGGAGTTCCGCAACGTGAAGCTCAAGCCGCTGGGGCTCGAGTCTTTGTTCAACGGCCGCGACCTCACCGGCTGGACCGTGTTCCCCGGTGGCAAAAGCGTCTTCTCGGTGACGCCGGAGGGCTGGATTCACATCGAGAACGGCGCCGGCCAACTCGAAAGCGACGCCCGCTTCGGCGACTTCGTGTTCCAGTGTGAGGCCTTCGTGAACGGCAAGGGGCTCAACTCCGGTGTCTTCTTCCGCAGCATTCCCGGCGAAAAGACCAACGGCTACGAGAGCCAGATCCACAACGCCGTGAAAGACGGCGACCGCACCAAACCAGCCGACGGCGGCACGGGCGCGATCTACCGCCGGCAGAATGCCCGCAAGGTGGTGTCCGACGACTTCCAGTGGCTCTCCAAGACGATCGTGGCGACCGGTCCGCACATCGCGGTGTGGGTGAACGGCATCCAAGTCACCGACTGGACCGATACCCGCCCACCGCACGACAACCCCCGCCAAGGCCTCCGGCTCGCCCCCGGCACGTTCATCCTCCAGGGGCACGACCCGACGACGAACTTGTCGTTCCGGAACCTGCGGGCAGGGGAGATGGCGAAGTAGGGTGTTCTCTCCTCGCCTGTGAGAGAGGGGCCGGGGGTGAGGGTGATTTGCCAACCACCCTCCCGCGCGCGCCACCGCACGGCGAGCGGCCAGCGTGAGCTGGCTGAAGAACCAGCGGAGTTCGACTCGCAACGGTGGAATCGGCCGGCTTACGCCGGGCCGCTCGCCAGGCTGATTGTCAGGCGCACCGACCAGCGTTGCCGACCCTCACCCTAGCCCTCTCCCACAGGGAGAGGGGACTACGCGCCGACGTAGCGGGCGTAAACCCCCCGCGCCACCGCCGGGTCTTCCGTGCCCACCACGATCGCGCGGCCGTCGGGGAACACCGTGAGCGTGTACTCCTCCACCGACAACCGCAGTAGATAGGGGTTGCGGGTAATCTTCCCGGCGGAAGCCAAGCGCAGCGCCAAATCATCGAGCGAGAGCCGCCCGCTCGTCGGGTTGCGAAGCTGCACAGCGTTGCGGCCGCAGAGAACCGCACTCTGGCTGCCGCGTTCGCCGGCCAGCCACGGAAACTCCTTGCCCGAGCAGGCCGGGCAATCGGCCTGGCCTTGCAGGGTGGCCACGCGCAACTGCCGCTGCGTGTTGTGCCAGAGGTCGACGACCGTGAGGTAAGGGCTCACCGCTTCGAGACGGCCGCTGAGAATCTTGAGGGCTTCAACCGACTGCAGCGACGCCACCACGCCAATCGCCCCGGCCAAGATGCCGGCCGTGTCGCAGGTGGGAGTCGTGCCGGGGTCGGGGGGCTCCGGCATCAGGCACCGCAAACACGGCGTCCGCCCCGGCAGGATCGTCATCGATTGCCCCTCGGCGCCTAGGCAGCCGCCGTAGACCCAGGGGATGCCGAGCCGGTGCGCCGCGTCGTTGAGGAGGAACCGCGTTTCGAAGTTGTCCGTGCCGTCGACGATCACGGCGACGCCTTGGCAGAGCTCGACGATGTTCGTGTGGTCGATGTCGGCCACGACCGGCTCGATCTCGATGCTCGAGTTCGCTTGCCGCAGCTTCTCGGCCGCGGCCACCGCCTTGGGCAAGCCGGCGGCGACATCGGCCTCGTCGAAGAGCACCTGCCGCTGCAGGTTCGAGAGATCGGGATAATCGCGGTCGACGATGCGCAGCTTGCCGACGCCGGCGCGGGCCAGCGTGTTGGCGATGACGGAGCCGAGAGCCCCGCAACCGCAAATCAGAGCCCGCCCGGCTGCCAACCGCCGCTGGCCTTCCTCTCCTAGCGGGGCGAAGCGGGTTTGGCGGGAATAGCGGGCAAGCTCGGCGTCAGTCATGCTCTTATCATAGGCGAAGTGCGGCCCGCCCCCCAGGTTCTCCGATTGCGCGCCGCCTACGGGCCACTCTTCCAGCCCGCCCAACACCCACCTATACTTGAGTTAGACCCCTTCCTATTCGCCCTGCGCCGCTTCGATGGGCTTTGTTTCGGCGCATGCAACATGCCTGCTCACAAGGTGCGGCGGCAGATCGCCTATGAGGCCGCCCGCTTGATGTACTCCCGGCAGGAGTCGGAGTATTACCGGGCCAAGATGAAGGCCGGCCGGCGGATTTGCCTCGGCTGGGTCAAACCCTCCGATTTGCCGAGCAACGCCGAAATCCGCGAGCAAATCGAATTGCTGGCTCGCATGAACGAGGGGGAGCGGCGCGTCGACCACCTCCGCGACATGCGGCTCGAGGCCCTGCGGCTCATGCGCCTCTTGCGGGCGTATCGCCCGCGGTTGATCGGCAGCACGCTCACCGGGCACGTCCGCCACGGCTCCGACATCGACCTCCACGTCTTCGCCGACGGGCTCGAAGGAATCGCGGCCGTGCTCGAAGACGAAGGCCTGGCGTTCGACGTCGAGCACAAGCGGGTGCGGAAGCAGGGGGAGGAGCGGGTGTTCACGCACATTCACGTGCGCGACCGCTTCGACTTCGAACTCACGGTCTACGCCACGTCGCTGGCGAGCTACGTCTTCAAGAGTTCGATTACGGGCGGCCCCATCGAACGGGCTGGCATCGCCGAGCTGGAGGAATTGCTCGAGCGCGAGTATCCCGGCGTGGCCCTCGATCAAGAAACGCTGCAGGCCGAAAGCAAGGTCGATCGATTCCAGATCTACCACATGCTGCTCCTGCCGCTCGAGCAGGTGCAGGGCAAGCCGGAGTGGCATCCCGAGGGAGACGCCCTCTATCACAGCCTGCAAGTGTTCGACCTGGCTTGCCAGGAACTGCCCTACGACGAAGAGTTCCTGCTGGCCGCGCTCTTGCATGACGTGGGCAAGGCGATCGACCCGCGGGCCCACGTGGCGGCCGGGCTCGAGGCCCTGGAGGGGCACATCAGCCCGCGGACCGCTTGGCTCATCGAGCACCACATGGAAGCCCACCAGGCCCGCGAGGGGACGTTGGGAATGCGTGCCCGGCGAAGGCTCGAGGAGTCGGAAGACTACGAGAACTTGGTGCTGCTCTCGCTGTGCGACCTGCGCGGGCGCAAGAAAGGCGTGGAAGCTTCGGAGCTCGAAGAAGCGCTCGATTACGTGCGCGACCTGGCCGGCGGCTACGATCACTAGGGCTAGGGGCCTAGCGGCCGCCGTAGTGGACGATGCCGAAGCCGGCCGTCGGTTCGCGGTGCGCAGCCGCCGTGGCGTCGAAGGCCAGCGGACCGAAGTCCTCGACGACTTCCTGCCAGAAGCGCTCCATCGATTCATTCAGGTGAATGTCGTCGAGCACTACCCAGGTCGGCTGGAAGAGTTCGCAGTAGCGTTGGAACTCGGCCTTCACCTGGTCGTAGAAGTGGGTGGCGTCGAGGTACAGCATGTCGATCGAACCGCGCACCCCCTCTTGCACCTTGCGGAGGGTGTCGGCGGCCACGGAGTCGCCGAAAACGCGGTTCACTCCGTGCTCCGGCAGCAGCACGCTCGGACGGAAATGCTTGATGTCGACCGTCACCAGCCGGGTGTCGTCCGGATCGGGCAGACCGCGTTGAGCGATCCGCATGGCGAGCGTGGAGCCGCCGAAATAGGTGCCCACCTCGACGATCTGCCGCAGTTCGAGCGTTTCGACCAACCCGGCGAGAAAGTAGTAGTACTGAACCACTTCCAGGCGAATCTGCGGGTTGGGCAGAAAGGGCGAGAGCACCGGCACGAGCGGTTTGAGCACCCGCTTGCCGATCGGCCCCACGTTCCAGGCGTCGCACAGGCGCCAGTATTGGTGGCGCCACTTGGTCATGAAGTCCGGCTCGAAACGGCAGGCCGAAAGGTCGAGCTTGCGCCCCACTTCGAATGCCCGCGCCGACACGCTCTCGAGCGAATCGTGCTGCTTCACGGCCCGCGCTGCCCGAACTTCACTGGTCATCGCTGTCGATCCTCGCTCGTGATGCTGTCGTCTGGAGGCAAAAGGAAGGCGGCCGGCAATCCCGACTTCGCCGGGAAACCGCTACTATAACACAGTCGAACCTAGGAGAAACCTTCGCTAGCAAGCTCAACCCGGGGAGACTCGGGCGTTTCCCAAACCTCTGCCGCGACCGTTCGAATAGAAGGCCCTTGGTTCGAGGATTCAAGCCGATTCCATGCGGGAATTGTCGGCCGTGGGTAAATCGTCGATGTCCAGGAAGCCGGCCAGGCCGCGGGCCCGATAGGGCTGTTGCAGCTTGCGAACGGCCTTGGCCTCGATTTGCCGCACGCGCTCGCGGGTGACGGAGAAGATCTTGCCGACCTCCTCGAGCGTGTAGGAATAGCCGTCGGCCAGGCCGTAGCGGAGCTTGAGGATCTCGCGCTCGCGGTGGTTGAGCGATTCCATCACGTCGGCGATCTTCTGCTTGAGCATCTCCTGATTGACGCCGTAGAGCGGATCGTCGTCGCGATAGTCCTCGAGAAACTCGCCGAAGTAACTGTCTTCGTGGTCGCCCACCGGTTGGTCGAGCGAGAGCGGCTGCCGCGTCATCTTGAGAATGCAGCGGGCGTCTTCGATCGACAGCCCCGCCGCGGCGGCCGTTTCCTCGACCGAGGGCTCGTGGCCAAACTCCTGCACGTACTGGCGGGTGACGGTTCGCACGCGGCTCATCGTTTCGATCATGTGCACCGGCACGCGAATCGTCCGGCTCTGATCGGCGATGGCGCGGGTGATCGCCTGGCGAATCCACCAGGTGGCGTAGGTCGAGAATTTGTAGCCGCGGTGATGCTCGAACTTGTCGACCGCCCGGATCAGGCCGGTGTTGCCTTCCTGAATCAGGTCGAGGAAGCTCAGGCCGCGGTTGCGATACCGTTTGGCGATCGAGACCACCAGCCGCAGGTTGCCGGCCGAGAGCACTCGCTTGGCCGACTCGTATTCACGTAGGTAGGCCGTTGTCCGCGATTCTCGGCGGGCGAGCGTGGCCGGGCTCTCGAGCGTAATCCGCATCAGGTAGTGCAACTCGGCCCGGAGTTCCTGGCCGTTGAGCAGCGGGCGTCCCGTGCGTTGCGACTCGGCGAACTGGGCGCGAATGGCGGCTGCCCGCCGGGCGATCTCGCTCAGCTTGTCGAGCAGCGGCTGCAAGCGTTGGGTGCGCAGGTCGAGCTCCTCGACCAGCCGCACCGCCTTGATGCGGCGGCGGACCAGCCGCCGCCAGGCTTCGCGGCGCAGCTCGAGCGGGCGGCGCTTGTCGATGGCCACCAGGTAGTCGCGGCGGTTGAGCCGCGCCAGGTTCACCAGCGTTTCCAGATTCGGGGTGAGCCGCTTGAGGATCCGCTCCTTCTCGGCGGCGTTGGTGACCGACACCTCGACGGTGCGGTCGAGGCGCAACTGGCCGTCGCGCACCTTTTCGAGCAAGCGGATGGCCCCCTGCAACACGAAGTCGCTGGCCAGCATGCTGTTGCGGAAGCGGCGGCGAGTGCGCTCGATTTGCTTGGCGCAGGCGATTTCTTGCTCCCGGTTGAGCAAGGGGATCTCGCCCATCTGCATCAAGTACATGCGGACCGGATCGTCGGTCACGTTGTCCAGGCTAGCCGCCTCGAGTTCGCCCTCGTCGACGTCGTCTTCGAGCGCCTCGGGGGGGACGTCTTCTTCGTCCAAGACTTCCGCGGCCCCCTCGTCGAGCGGGAGATCGTCGTCGACCGGCAGAACTGTTTCTTGGTCGGGGCCCGCGGGGAGCGGCGAGGATTTCGGCCGCCGGCCTGGTCGGCTTGCCGGGGCGGACTCGCTAGCAGCCTGCTTCCGCTTGGACTTCGACAAGGGTCGTTCCTTTCTCGCGCTTGAGATCTCGTAGGCGACGGCCGAGCGCCCTCGATGGGGGCAAGCCTGGTAGCCGCTGTGGTTTCGCAGTTTCAGTGCCGGGGGAGCGATGCTCAGGCGAGGGCAGCCGCTAAGCCATTGACGGAACAGACCTTACTCTTCCCGCCCCAAGGTCCCTGCCGGGCCCTGCGGGCGGGGGAACGTGGCCAATTCGCAACGAACGGCGGCGCCGAGTGTGGCCGCCGGGCGACATCGACGCGGAAACACAGCGCGCGAGAAAAACAACGCGGGGGGGGGCCCGGCGAACCGGGCCCCGCCCAAACCGGAGGCGGACGTGTCGTGCGACAAGGTGGTGAAGCAGCGAGCAGGCAGTGACCCGCCGCACTCCGGGATGAAGGCCGCGCTCATGTTTTTCCGCGATCGTGCCGAGCCGCGCTCGGCCAACCTCGCTCGGCCAATCGCCTGGCTCGATCCGCGGGATCGACAACCTTCAGGCGACTGCGGCTTCCATGACCCGAGTTTCAGCCCGTGAGGAACCGGCTGAAACCGCCGTTTTTTCGCCGCGAGAACTCACGGCATTGAATGGGATTTGTCTTCCTACAAGCGATGGGGAGTTTGCTGACGCTGGTAGAGGAAAGCAAGGCCCGTGCCACGAGCGCGCAGCAGATGAGAGATCGCGCTAGGCCATATCGCGGCAAATCAACACTGGCAGCCACTTACGTCTTTTTTGCGCAGTTTTTTGCGGGCCGTGCTTGGGGTTGTTTGGCGTCCCAAGCCGGGAACTCCTCTCAGCGAGGGATGGCGCCCTCTCGAAGGAGCTCACACGCGCGCTCTGCAAGCTGCCGCGGAACGGCACACGCTGGCTTACGCTGTGCCGCACGATCGTACAACGGAGAGGCGCTCGGGGGCGCCTCGGCGCTACGGGATCTCTTTGCCGTGCGGGTCGCGGCCCGGGCCTTCCAGCTCGGCGGCCAGTTCGGCCTGCAGCATGGGCCCCAAGAAGTGCTCGATGCGCTCGGCGGGGGCGTGCAAATGGTCGAGCGGCAGATCGAAGTGCTGCCCCAAGTAGGATTCCCATAACCGATGGGCCCGCACCACCGAGCGGGCTTGCTCGCGCCCCGCTTCCGTAAGGGTTGCCCCCCGCCCGCGCCCCGGCGTTACGAGCCCCTTCGAATTCAGCCAACGGGTCGCGAGCCAAGTGACGAGGGCATTCCGGTCTGATGGCGAGAGCGGCGCGGGGGCCAGGCCCTCGGCCGCAGCTTCCTCTTGCCGGTAAAGCTGCGCCACGATGTCTTCGCCGGCGATCCGCATGGAAAGGTTCAACTGGCGCAGCGCCCGGGCGATTAAGCCATGGCGCGGAGCCACAAAGACTGCCAAGGTGAACTGTGCCCCGGCCACCACGGCCATCATGCCGGCGGCCGACGTATTGAGCGCTACCGCCGCGAGGTAGCCGCCGATCGCCGACACCACGGCCACCACGGCGGCCCAAACCAGCAGCCAACCCAGCCGGTCGGTCAGCAGGCGCGCGGTCGCCCCCGGCACGATCAGCATCGCCACCACGAGGATCGAGCCCACCGCCTCGAACGACGCCACCACCACGAGCGCCACCAGGCACATCAGCAGATAGTGGATCAGCCGGGCAGAAAAACCCATCGCCGTGGCCAGGCCCGGATCGAACGAGGCGATCTTGAGTTCCTTCCAGAGCACGGCCACGAAGCCGACCGTGAGCAGCAGCACCGGTCCCAGCGTGAGCAGCGCGCGGGGAACGTCTACGCCGGCCAGCCGCACCGTGTCGAGCGGGGCGAACTCGAGCAGCCCATAGAGCACGCAGCCGGGGTCGAGGTCGACGTGCGCGGCAAACCGCGTGATCAACACGACGCCGAGCGCAAACAGCGACGTGAACACCACGCCCATGCTGGCGTCTTCCGGCACGCGGCCCAACTCGTGCAGAGTTTGCGTGAGCAGCGAGGTGAGCACGCCGAAGACCAGGGCCCCCAGGAGCGCCGGCCAGCCGCCGAGAACGCCGGTCAGCAAAAAGCCGGCGACGATCCCCGGCAACACCGCGTGGCTAATGGCGTCGCCCAGCAAGCTCATCCGTCGCAGCACGAGGAAGCAACCCACCAAGGCCGACGAAAGATTGGCCGCCACGCCAATGGCCATCGTCCAGAGGGCGATTTCGCTGCTGGGGAAGGCAAAGGGCATGGTACCGTTCCGCGTGCGCGCCAATTCACGCACTATCCAATGTCGATCACCTGGGCCGGCGTCGCGGTCGGCACGACGAACACTTTGCCATCCCCCATCCGCCCGGTGCGGGCCGCTTGCACGATCCGCCGCACGATCTCTTCGACGCGCGAGTCGTCGACCCAGAGGCTGATCTCCACCTTGGGGAGGAACGCCAGCGAATACTCGGTGTCGGCGTATTGGTCGAGATAGCTTTTCTGCCGCCCGAAGCCCTTCACCTCGCGGACCGTGCAGGCTTCGAGCGGCGCCCGCTTGAGCCCCTCGAGCACCTTCTCGACGAGGAACGGCTTGACGATGGCGATGACCTGCTTCATGGAGCGACTGCGAACGACGCGGGGACCCAGCGGCCGGCTAGCTGAAGAAGTTTTCGCCGTAAAGGTTCATCGGCGGCTGCGTTTCCACCGACATGTCGCCGTCGACGCTCACCTGGCAGGCCAGTCGCATCGTGGCCTCGTTGCCGATGTACGCGAGCGACATGCCGAGGCGGATCTTCTCGAGCTTGTTCCAAGGGGCCGACCAGGCGTCTCCCGCGTTCTCGATGCCCTGGGTGATGTTGACCCGGCACGAGCCGCAGTTCGACAGGCCGTGGCAGTTGAAGACCTTGTGAACGCCCGGATAGAGCGCAATCCCCGCCCGCAGCGCTTCCTTGCGGAGGTTGGCGCCGGTGGGGACCTCGATCTCCTTCTTCTCCTTCACGAACTTGACGATCGGCATGCCTAAGGGGCTCCGCGCAGGTGGCCGGGAACGAGCGGTGAAGCGGTCAACACAGGCGGCAGCCGGGGCGAGCGCATCTGCCCCAACTGCCGACGCCCGCTACTTTACCGCGCCGCGGCATCCCTCGCAAAGCCGGATGCGGCTAAGCTCGCTTCCCTAGTCGAATGGCTACGCGCCAGGGCTTTTGTTCGGGGCTGCGAAGGGAGCTAGAATGGCCGCTACGCAGCGAATCCCTCCGCGCACGTGGCGAACAAAAGGGCTGGCGACATGACCCGAGTGCAGATCTATCCCTGGGCTCTCTGCCTGGCCGTGTTGGGCGCCGCAAGGGCGCACGGCGAGAACGGGGCCTCACTCGCGCCAATCACGCCGCCCCCGGCTGAGCTCAAGGCCCCCGACTTCTATCAGAAGTACATCGACGCCGACGGCTATCCGATCGTGGCTTCGGCGCGCGTCAATGACTACGCGCTCCGTGAAGCGGCCTACCTGGTCAAGCTGCTGCTGGCCCATCGCCCCGACGTCAAGCGGGCCATGGCGTCGAGCGGCTCGCGGCTGCTCATCATCGGCTGCAACGAATACACGACCGACATGCCCGAGCACGCCTGGCTGAAGCCCAAGGATTACTGGGATGCCCGGGCCCGAGGGTTGGGCGGCTCGGAGACCGATCCCGTGTGCAGTTGTGCAGAAGAGAACTTGCTCGCCTACGAGGGGGATCCCTATGCCGCCGAAAACATTCTGATCCACGAATTCGCCCATAACATCCACCTGCGCGGCATGGTGCGCGTCGACCCGACGTTCGACGGCCGGCTCAAGGCGGCCTACGAAGCGGCCATGCAGGCCGGCTTATGGAAGGGAAAGTACGCCTCGGTCAACCACCACGAGTACTTTGCCGAAGGTGTGCAGTCCTGGTTCGACAACAACCGCCCGCCTGACCACGACCACAACCACGTCGACACGCGGGCGGAACTGATCGAGTACGACCCGGGCCTGGCCGATCTGTGCCGCGAGGTCTTCGGGGAAACGAAGCTCGTCTACACCAAGCCCACCACGCGGCTCGAGGGACACTTGGCGGGCTATGACCCAGGCACCGCGCCCAAGTTCGCCTGGCCGGAGCGGCTGAAGGAGGCGCAGCGTAAGATCCGCGCGGAGGCCGAACAGCGTTCGAAGACCGGCGTCGTCACCGCAGGCGAAGCCGCCGGCGGGGCGCCTAACTCAGACAAGAACTAGCAGACGCTGTTAAGGCCGTCCGGCGCACCTGTGGCGAGCGTGCGCCAGACGGCCTCAGTTCCAGCCAGGGGGCAGCTAGACCCGGCTTTATTTTGAACTTAGGCCACTCTCTGGCAGAGGCAAGCGCAAGAGAAAGGCCGGCGAACCACCTGGATACGCCGGCCTTTCTGAGCTGCCCAAGGGTGTCGCGCTTGTTCGGGCCACACCGGTCCGCCGGGGGGGCTGCCCCCTCACGGTAAAACCCTAGGCCAAACCCCGATGCGTGCAAGTACATCCATTAGGATTTGGTTTAATTGTGCGAAGCCGCACATCACGGCGCGGTGTAATCGGCAAAAGTCGTCCTCGCTACCCGCTCGCCGCCCTAACGAATTGTCGGTCGCGTGCAGGATGGGTCAATTATGGAAGAGGAGACCTGCCGCTTAGGACCTCAATGGCCTTAGCCAACTCGGCAAACGGCACAACAACCTCTGCCAGGGGAGTAGCTCGCCCGTCGTCGAACACACCCAACCAAACCATGCCTTCGGCCTCATGCGCAAGTTGGATGCGCGGGTCGCTAGGCAGCCTGACTGTCAGTCGTCCACCATAGCCAATGCGCGGGATCATGACGCCATTTTAGCAGCCGGCGGCGCGGAAGGTACCCACACTCAGGAGAGCACACGACTGGCGCTCCGCGCAACTGCGTGCCGGGCTGCGTTTAGGCGAGCGGCTTTGTTTCCTGCGGCATACTCGGGGAGAAGCAAGCCAGAATCACTCGCCAGTGAGCTTGCTATTCTACGAGGAACACATCCTGCGCAGGGGGCAGCGGATTGCTGGGGGCCAGTGTGCAGTCCGTGACGACCAGGCTGCGGAACGAGCCGCATACGAAGCTGGCGTCGTAAGTTCCGCCCAAACCCGCGAGAATCACATGTCCCCACTTGGCGTAGACCCGCCCTTTGAAGAGCGTGCCGGGAAGGAGATTCTCCTGCACGATCACGATCGGCCGCCGATCGGCCCGCCGCTGGTAGAGCAACATGCCGTGAAACGGACTGCCGGGTGCGTCGAGCGGCGAGAAGCGGCTGCCCAGCAGCCCCACGTTGAGCACCGTGCTCGGAACCAAATCGAGGACGCCGGGCGTCGCCGGCTCGGTTTCGCCGTCGTTTCCGTCGGGCAGACCCGAGCCAGGCGAATAGCCCGCGCTGTCGGTGATATAGAACATCACCCCTTCGGCGGTCACCTGGCCCACCACCAGGCTCAACGACATCTGCGTAACCGGGTGCTTGCTGCGAATGATATAGATGCCGGGCTGGAAGATGACGCTTCCCGAAACGATGGTGATGTAGTCGTACACGCCAGGGTGCAGCACCGTGGGGGGCGTGATCAGGGGAACTCCGACGATCGTTTTGCCGCCGTAGTAGCTGCCGCTGACGTTCGCGCCGCCAGAAGAAAATGTCGGCGCCGGCAGATCCTCGTAGGGGTCAGGCACGGGGCGTCGATTGGCCCGCAGCGGGCTGCTCTTACCGGAGGTGAAGTTTCCGTAGTTCTTTGGGTTGTCAACGCCCCCCACGACGCGGATGTCGCGGGCGCGGAGCTTCGTCAGATTCACGAGCGGCGTGCAGGAGAGCCCGTAGGGGGGGCCGGCAATCGTGCCGGCGCGACGCCCGTTTTCGTCCTTGTGTCCCCATTCGTTGTTGACAAGCACGGCGCCATCGACCTTGAGGGCGCCCAAGCCCAACACCTCGATCCCTCCTAGCAGCACCGGCGCCGGCGGCAGCAACACGGGGATCGGCGGCACCGTGATCGGCGCCGGCGAAGGATCGAGCACCACGAGCGCCGAGGGGGCGGTCGAGTCTTCGTAACCCGCCACGGCCCGGGCATAGACATGCTGAACCTTATTGCCTCCGAACAAGTGAACTAGATGAGTTTCGACCGGCTGATCGACAACCACTTCGACGAACTTTGACTGCCCCGCATAGGGGCCCTTGGTGGGAGGGGTGTACAACGTGACAACGGCCTGCGGCAGGCCGTTGTGCTGGTGCACGTAGCGTTCGGCGATGGCGGTGGCTTCGGCCACGGTCTTACCTTGAAACCGCAGCATGGCGGCCGCGGTGGCCGCAGCGTCGGCGGCATGCTGCGACGAGCGGGCCTGAGTGAGCAGGCTGCCGCCGTCCAGTACGAGCCCGGCAAAGACCAACGTCGCCGGCAAAGAGAGGGCAAACAGCGCTAAGATCTTGCCGGAACGCGCGCGTCCGCGGGCGAGCGGGCAACAGCGTCTCAAGTGGGGTTGCGTCTTCATGGGCGGGTTCTAGTGCGCAATGTTCATCGTCGAGCGGGCCGTCAACGTGAACGGCGTTCCGCCGAACACGAGCGTGAGCGCCGGACGGTACGTAATCGTCACGGTGGCCCGCACCCGGTCCTCGAGCGCGTTGCCGGCGTCGGGCCACTCGAGCTGCAGCGCCACGCGGTCGGGGCGCACCGGTCCCAGGATCGGCTGCACAGCCAACGCCTGGGGCGAACCGTCGTCGGCGCGGCCCACGTAGTTGCCGGTTCCCCAGGCGCCCATTTCGGGCGCAGCTTCTTCGCCGCGCACCACGGCGCTGCGGGCCAAACGTCGCGCCGCCTCGGAAGCGGTGTTGTAGTGCAACACGGCCAGCCCCATGTCGAGCATGCCTGCCAGGAGAAACAGGTAAATGCCCAGCACGATCGCCCCTTCGACGAGCGCGGCGCCGCGCCGAACCGACTGGCGACTAGCGCATTTGGTGCATCGCATGCCGGCGCTCCATGTTGATCTGGTGCGGGAAGGCCGGCCAATTGACGATCGTGGTGAACGGGTAGCTCCCCTGCACCTCGGTGCGATGAAGCTTGTTGCCTTCGTCGATCGACGCGACCTGCACGACCAGCTTCGAAAGGTCGACGCCGTTGAGTTGGGCCATCTCCGTCTGAACCAGTTCCACGATCTGCTCCTCCCAATCGGGCTGAGTGAAGCTCGTAACGGTGCGTCCGGCGCCCCATTCCGCGCCGATGCGCACGGCGTTCGAGAGCGCGAGTGAAGCATGGGCATAACGGCCCAGATCTACGCAGGCCAGCGCCACCGTGAGCAGCACGGGCAAAACGAACGTCATTTCCAGGGCCGCCGCGCCGTTTGTTCGAGTCGTGCGACTCCGCGTGCTGATCATCGCTTGGCCTCTACATCGGACGAGACTCGCATGTCGGCAAAGCGCTCTTGAATTTGAATCGCTGCCGGACCAGCCAGCACGATAAAAATCGCGGGAAAGATGCAAACTAAGGTGGGAAAGAGGATCTTTACGGCGGCTTTCTGCGCCAGCTCCTCGGCCCGCTGCTCGCGGTGCATGCGGAGCATGTCGGAATGGACGCGCAAAGCCTCGGCGATGCCGGTGCCGTACCGCCGCGACTGCTGGACCACGGTCGCCAGTGAGCGAAGCCCCTCGAGCCCCGTGCGTTCGGCAAAGCCGCGCAGCGCCTTCTCCGGCGGCGCTCCGAGTTCGATCTCGCGCTGCACGAGCACCAGCTCCCGCGCAAGCGCGGGATGCGCCGTGTGCAGTTCGTCCGTCGCCTTCTGCATCGAGCCCTCAAAACTCAGGCCGCTCTCGACACAGGCCGTGATCAGGTCGAGATAGTCGGGCAGCGAGCGGCGGAGGGTGTTCCTCCACCGCTCGCGCCGCCGGTCGAGCCACAATGCCGGCAGCACCATGCCCACCGCGCCGGCTAGGGCGCCGAGCGAAGTGCAAAGATTCAGGCTGGCCACGCCGGCCGCGGCCAGCGATACGGCGACGAGCATCGGCGTGATCATCAGCGCGAGCTTGACCACGAGGTAGACGGTGAGCCCCAGGGAGGAATAGATGCCCGCCTGGTTGAGCCGCGCTTGCAATGCCGTGCGTTCGGCTTGGCTGTCGGGCAACAGCCGCGTGCTTACGTGGGCCCAGCGCGAACCCGCGGCGGGAGGCCCGAAGTCGGCCTTCACGCTGCCGGTCTTGGCCAGTTCACTCAAGCGATCGTCGACCGCCTGCGTATCGGGGCGCAGTTGCAGCGCGACGAACCACACGAGGCTGAACACCGCCGCAAAGGCGAACGCCTGGATGATGATCGTGTCCCAAGTCATGACCACTGCCTCAAAAGTCGAAATTGACGATCCGCCGGATCCACACCGCCCCCACCATTTCGGCCGCCAGCGCGCCGAACAACAGCTTCGGGCGGTCCCAGAGCACGCCGGCATATGTGGGGTCGATGAACCAGATGGCGGCGAACATGCCAACCGGCAAGAGCAGCAGCACGAACGCCTGCATGCGCCCCTCGCCGGTTAGAGCCCGCACCTTGCCGCGCAGGCTCAAGCGTTTGCGCATCACGGTGGCCAGGTTGCCCAGCAGCTCCACGGGGCTGCCGCCGCACTTGCGCTGCACGAGCAGGGCGACGACGAACATTTGCAGCTCGACCACCCCCGTCCGGCGGGCCAACTCGCGCAAAGCCACTTCGTAGGGGAGCCCGAGGTTCTGCTGTTCGTGGCAGCGGGCAAACTCCTCGGCGAGCGGCGCGTCGAAGTCGTCGGCGATCGTCTGAAATGCCGCAGGAATCGTTTGCCCCGATTGCACGCTGCGACTCATCAGCTCGAAGGCCTCGGGAAGTTGGGCGCGCAACCGGCTGAGCCGCTGCCGTCGCTTATGGGCTACATATCCCGGCGGCGAAATGAGTCCCGCGACGCCAGCCAGAATCGCCATTGGCCAGTTCCGAGTGATCACGGCCACAACGCTGGCAGCCGCGACGCCGGCGCCGATCGCCATCGTGCCGACCTGTTGCCAGGTGACGAGCAGCCCCGACTGCTCGACCGCCGTTTCCAGCCGGTAGTCGAGCCCAGGCGACCCGCCTGCCACTTCGCGGGCCAACCGGTCGGGGTCCTTGAACAGCGCCGAGCGCTTCTCGCGCTGCCGCACCTTTTCCAGGAACTCTTCGCGGAACCGCGTGTTGATCCGCGCCCGGTCGCGCAGCAGCACGTCGAACACCAGGCTGCAGCCCCCCAGCACCGCCAGGGTGACGCCCGCGAACGTCGACAACGAAACCAAGAGCGGGTTCATGAGCGTTCCATCAGCGGGTTCTGGTTGTTCAGCCGGTTCCAAGTGAGTTCGCGGCGCTCGAACAACTGGGGCTCAAGATCAATGCCTGCGGTGCGGAACAGCTCTAGGCAGCGGGGCCGCACGCCGGTGGCGTGGTATTGGCCCACTGCGTTGAGCTTGTCGTCGACCCCGGTCTGTTCGAAACGAAACACGTCGTGCATGCTGATCACTTCGCCTTGCAGCCCCGTGATCTCGGAAATCTGCGTGATCCGCCGCACGCCGCCGGCGAGGCGACAAGTCTGCACCACGATCTGAATCGCCGAGGCGATCTGCCGCTGGATGAACCACAGCGGCAGTTCGTAGCCCGCCATTCCAACGAGCATTTCCAGGCGACCGACGGCGTCGCGCGCTTCATTGGCGTGGATCGTGGTCAGGCTGCCGTTGTGCCCGGTGTTCATCGCTTGGAGCATGTCGAAGGCCTCGGCCCCGCGGCACTCGCCGACGAGAATGCGGTCGGGGCGCATCCGCAAGGCGTTGCGCACGAGATCGCGGGCCGTCACTTCGCCATTGCCTTCGAGATTCGCGGGGCGCGTTTCCATGCGGGCGACGTGCGGCTGCTGCAGTTGCAGCTCCGCCGCGTCTTCGATCGTGGCGATCCGTTCGTCTTCGGGGATGAAGCTCGAGAGGATGTTCAGCAGCGTCGTCTTGCCGCTGCCCGTGCCGCCGGAAATCATCACGTTGAGCCGCGACCGCACGCAGGCGGCCAAGAACTGCACCATCTCGGGCGTGGCCGAATTGCGCGACACCAGGTCGGCTGCACCCAGCGGACGCGCCGAGAACCGTCGAATCGAGACCAGCGCGCCGTCGAGCGCTAGCGGCCTGATCACCGCGTTCACCCGGCTGCCGTCGGGCAGGCGGGCGTCGACCATGGGGCTTGATTCGTCGACCCGCCGCCCCACCCTGCTGGCGATGCGCTGCACGATTTCGAGCAAGTGCTGTTCGTCGTGAAAGGTCACGTTCGTGCGTTCGAGCCGGCCGCGCCGCTCGACGTAGACGGTCTTGGGGCCGTTGATCAGGATGTCGGAGATCGTCGGATCGTGGAGCAGCGGCTCGAGGGGGCCGAGGCCGAGCGTCTCGTCGATCACTTCGTTGATCAGCCGCTCTTGCTCATCGCGGCTCAACAGTTCGCGCTGGTAGACGCACAACTCCTCGATGCCGGTCCGCAGCGCCTCGCGCAGCTCGCGGGCGTCGAGCTTGGCGATCGCCTTCAGGTCCATGTGCGAAATGAGCCGCGCGTGCAGCTCTTTCTTCAGACAGAGAAAGCGACCTTCTTCGTCCAAACGGTCAAGGGGAGCGAATGCGCTGTTGGGCATTGGATCGGCCTCGGGAGTTGCCAGCGATTAGGTGAGCGCCGCCCTGATGCGATTGGCGAAGCTGGCCAAGGCGCCGGCGCGGGCGGCGGCCGCCTCGGGCGCCGCGGCGGCCCATCCTCCCGCGGGCGGGAACTGCGTGAGCACGTCGTCGGTCAGCTTGACCAAGGCCTTGGCCAGGCGGCTGTTGCTCGAATCGAGCGCCGCGGGCCGGCCCGTGTTGAACGACACCAGCGCCGCCTGCGGATCGTCGGGCAGCACATGCCGCAGCGGTCGGCCCAGCGCCGCCTGAGCCTTGACGGTCGAGAGGTCGTGGGTCACGTCGCAGCGGTTGGCTACGAGCTGAATGGAATCGGCCGAGATGCCGAACTCGAGCATCGCCTCGAGCAAGCGCCGTGTGTCGCGGAGCGACACGAAGTCGAGCCGCAGCACCACGAGCACCGCGTCGGCCAACTGCATCGTCTGCAGTGATTCTTTCCGCAGGTAGTGCTCGACGTCGACCACCACGTAAGGCAGAGTCTGCCGCGCCAGCTTGAGCAGGTGCGGCACGCCGCGGAAGTCGAGCTGGTCCACCTCAGCCAGCGAGTCGGGCGCGGCCAACAATCGGATGCCGCTCGGGTCGTCGAGCAGCGAGCGTTCGAACATGGCCTGGTCGAGCTTCGCCAGATCGCGGCACAGATGCGCCACCGTGTGCCGTGGCCGCAAATTGAGCAACGCCGCCAAATCGCCACTGCGGAGATCAAAGTCACAAAGGCCGCAGTGACCGATGCGTTGCGCCAGCAGGGCCGCCAAATTCACCGCCAGCAGGCTGCGACCGCTGCCGCCGCTGGCGCCCGTAACCACGATCAGCCGACCGGGGCCGGCTGCGCTCTTCTGATTCGAGTGGAGCCGCTTGAGGAGCGCAGGCAGTTCCACGTCGAGCGAGCCTTCGGCGTCGACGTAGTCGTCGGCGCCGCTATGTACGGTCCGCAGGATCAACCGCGGATCGTGCGTTGGCCCCACGGCCACCAGCTTGGCCCGCGTTGCCCCGCGCAACAGCTGCAATATCTTGAGTGTCCCCTCGATGTCAGTTCCGAGCACGACGAACAGTGCATCGACGCTGCGCTCCCGCCCGGCCAAGAATTGAGGCGCAAATTCGATGGCCACCACATTGCCGGGCGGGCAATCGCAGCCGCAGCGCACGAGGGTGCGCTGTAGGTGCGCAGCGAGAGACGGATTGTCAGCGGCAATGATCGACAGCATGCGTGAACGCAGAGCCCGTGGTCGTGGCGAGCCCGCGCCGCGCGTGTCCTACGGCGGCCGGACGATGGTTCACTCGAAGGGGCGCGAGAAGTTTTGGCGTTCTCGGAATTGCCCAAAGCGAGCGGTTTGCCTGCGGTCCGCGGCGGGCTTGTCTGCCCTGAGCCCCCCGTGGTCCGTCCCCTCAATCCGTACTGTCGCTGCAACCCTTGGGTTGCCTGGAACCCCTTCCCTGGCGTTCCCTTGCCAAT
The DNA here is from genome assembly GCA_044221365.1 of Pirellulales bacterium. GTDB lineage: Bacteria > Planctomycetota > Planctomycetia > Pirellulales > JBGAPH01 > JBGAPH01. The sequence goes on along the minus strand of JBGAPH010000017.1, from coordinate 50,620 downwards.
CCATAGGTTTCCCTAGGCCGCGCGTCAAACCTGTGAGCGGGGCCCCCGATTGGCGTCACCCGCCCGAAACGGCTTATTTGCCTCGGATTGCTCTTGGCCACGGCGGTCCGAATTTGCTACAAGCTGGCCCGCTTTCCGCGCCGCGCGTGCGCCGAAGCTGGTTCGGGGCCGTTCGATATCCCAGAAGGGGTTTGCTCGTCATGCTGCGATTTGCCCAAGCGCTGCTCGCCGCCGGGTTGGTGTGGATCGTGCCGGGCTGCTGCTCGATGTGCCAGAGTCCTTTCGACTATGCCGGCCCGGTTCGCAGCGGCGCGGTGACATCGCCCAACTACGTTGGCCGAGCCGGCTCGGTGATGACGGCCGACAACTCGGTCGGCTTGCCCCCGAGCGCCCCGCCCGAGGTCGTCGAGGCCAGCACTCAACCGGCGGCTGCCGCGCCCCAACGCTACTAAACGGCCTCTGCGCCTCGCCTTGGGATTCCCGACCTCCCGGCCGCGGCTTGGCCGCGCGGCTAGTTGCGGCGGCGACAGCGCGGTATTCTGGCGAGGTACGCCGGGCGTCCGCTGCCCGGCTCCAGCCGTCTGCTCCCCCGCCGGAAACCCGTAGCGTATGACCGCGTCCCAGTTATTGCTGGCCCAGGCCCCCGGCCTCGAATATCTGTTCGGCGGCGCGCTCGTGCTGCTGCTGCTGTTCGTGGCGCTGGTCGTCGTGTTGATCTGGGGCAAGCTTTGGTTCCAGGCCTATATGTCTGACGCGCGCGTCAGCATGTGGAGCTTGATCGGCATGACTCTGCGGCAGGTCGATGCCCGCACCATTGTGAACACGAAGATCCAGGCGATGCAGGCGGGGATCGGCACCGACCCGCGGACGGGCATCACCACCAAGCGGCTCGAGGCGCACTATCTGGCCGGCGGCAACGTGCCGGGCGTGATCAACGCGATCATCGCGGCCCACCGGGCCGACATCGACCTCGATTTCGACCGCGCGGCGGCCATCGACCTGGCCGGCCGCGACGTGTTCGATGCGGTGCGCACGAGCGTGTATCCCAAGGTCATCGATTGCCCGGACGCTAAGACCGCCAAGAAAACCTTCCTGAGCGCCATCGCCAAGAACGGCGTCGAACTGCGCGTGCGGGCCCGCGTAACCGTGCGGACGAATCTGTCCCAGCTCATTGGCGGGGCCACCGAAGACACCATCATCGCCCGCGTCGGCGAAGGCATCATCACGGCGATCGGCTCCTCCGATAGCCACCTGGTGGTCATGGAGAATCCCGACCGCATTTCCAAAGCGGTGCTCCATCGTGGACTCGACGCCCACACGGCCTTCGAGATCGTGTCTATCGACATCGCCGACATCGACGTGGGAGAAAACCTTGGCGCCCGCCTGCAGGCTGACCAGGCCGAAGCCGATACGCGCGTCGCCCGCGCCCGGGCCGAAGAACGGCGGGCGATCGCCATTGCCCGCGAGCAGGAGATGAAGGCCAAAGTGTCGGAGAACCGCTCGCGGCTGGTGCTGGCTGAGGCCGAAGTGCCGCTGGCCATGGCGGATGCCTTCCGCCAGGGGCATCTGCACGCAGCGGACGGCAACGGCCAATCGACGCCGGCGAGCAAGACCTAGGTCACCGGCCCACCGCTCCCCTCTTCTTGCGAGCGGCGGGGTTTTGCCCCCGCCGTTTGGGTCTCCAGTTCACCGAGCGACCTCTCGATGCCCGATTCGCTAATTCCGGCCCGCGCGGCCTTTCGTTTCTCGGTTCCCTGCCTCGAAGCCACCGCCGGCACGCTCGGCAAGGATCTCGAACTGCCGGAGCGGTTCCAGTTGCCCTTTCTCGGCGAGCTCGAGGGACGCAAGCCCGTTGCCGACGTGCGGGCCGGCTGGAACGAAGAGGGGCTCGTGTTTAGCGTGCGGGTGTTCGGCAAGCGGGCGGCCCCCTGGTGCCGGGACTCGCGGATCGACGACAGCGATGGTCTGCAGATCTGGATCGACACTCGCGACACCCACAACATCCATCGGGCCAGCCGCTTCTGCCACCGCTTCGTGTTCCTGCCGGCGGGCGCGGGGCGCAAGCTGGACGACGCCGTCGCCGAGCAAATGCTGATCAACCGTGCCCGCGAAAACGCCAAGCCGGCCAAATCGGCGGCGCTCAAGGCGCAAGCCGAGAAGCGGGTCGACGGCTACGTGCTGCGGGCCCTCATTGCGGCCGGCGCGCTGACCGGCTTCGACCCGGTCGACAACCCGCGGCTGGGCTTCACCTATCTCCTGGCGGACCGGGAGCTGGGAGAGCAGACCTTTACGGTCGGCGGCGAATTCCCCTATCGCGAAGACCCCAGCCTGTGGGGCACGCTGGAACTCGTGAAGTAGCAGCAGCGCCGAGAGCGTTCCTGGCGAGCGGCCCGGCCGTAAGCCGGCGATGGACCGCGCGGAGCGCTGCGCTTGCCCTCGACGCGTACAAGACCCAGCCGACCCTCACCCCTGCCCTCTCCCACGGGGAGAGGGAGAATGTGCTGATGGCCCTCTCCCGCGGGCTCCTGCGGGCCCAGGGGGCGAGGGAGACCTTAGCCGGCGTATTGCAGATGCCCGGCCAGTTTGCCGAGGGCTTCGGTTTCGATCTGGCGGACGCGCTCGCGCGTCAGGCCGAGCGACTCGCCGATTTCCTTGAGCGTGCGGGGCTCGTGGTCGTCGAGGCCGAACCGCATTCGCAGCACGGTCGCCTCGCGGGGCTCCATGTTCTCGAGCAAACCGAGCACCTGAGCCAAAATGTCCCCTTCGAGCATCTCGTCTTCGGGGTTCTTGGCCCGCTCGTCGGTCACCATCTCGCCCAGCGACCAGCCGGCCTCGGCCTGGTCGGTCTGCGGGGTCGAGTTGTAGATGCGGATCGCCTTCTTGATGATCGGCAGCTTCTTGCTGGGCAGGCCCAGCACGCGGGCCACCTCTTCGGGCGTCGGCGTGCGGCCGAGCTCTTCGGTGAGCCGAGCCGAGGCCCGCCGCCACTTTGAGAGCAGCTCGACCATGTAGGCGGGGATGCGGATCGTCTTGGCGGTGTTGATCAGGGCCCGCTTGATCGACTGCTTGATCCAGTAGCTGGCGTAGGTGCTGAAGCGGGTGCCCATCGCCGGGTCGAACCCTTCGACGGCCCGCAGCAGCCCCAAGTTGCCCTCTTCGATCAGGTCTTGCAGCCCCAGTCCTTTGCCGGTGTAGCCGCGGGCGATGTTGACCACCAGCCGCAGGTTGGCCCGCACCATCCGGTCGCGGGCCTGCGAATCCCCCTGGCCGATGCGGACGGCCAGTTGCTGCTCGTCGTCGGCCGTGAGCAACGCGGTTTCGTTGATCTCGCGGAGATAGGTTTCCAGCGGTGTTTGCACGCTGGCAAGGGTGCGTCGGCGGGGAGATGGCATGGCGGCAAAGATCAGCGGCGATGGAAAGTCAAGTGAGACAAACTCAACATCGACGCCAAAGGGGCGTTTCTCCACCGCGCGGACTCCCGCGACATGGTGGGCCGAATGTGCCTTCCCGTCGCATGATAGGAAACAAAACGGCCCCGCCGGCTAAGGCCGGCGGGGCCGAGTGTTCGGATCGTTGCGGGCACTCCCCGAGTGATCGGGGAAGACCGATTATCAGGACTCTGACGTCCCGCCGGTCTTGAAGAGCGGCCCGGAGCCTCCGCCGATGCCGCCTTTGAGCTCGGACGAGCCCGGACGGGCCGCGGCGGCCGGCTTGTCGGGCTTGGCGGCCGGTTGCGCGGCCTCCGCCTCGCTGCTCCAGTCGACGCGCTTCCGCGACAGGCCGATCTTGCGATCGTCGGTGTCGACCCGCAGGATCTTCACCTCGATCGTGTCGCCCAGCTTGACCACGTCTTCGGGGCTCTCGACCTTATGGTCGGCCAGCTCCGAGATGTGCAGTAAGCCCTCGAGGCCGTCCTCCAGGCCCACGAACACGCCGAAGTTGGTGATCTTGGTGACCGTGCCGGTGACGACCTGGCCGGGCTGGTACTTGCCCGGAATGTCGCGAGCCCAGGGATCCTCGTCGAGCTGCTTGAGGCCCAGGGCGATGCGGCGGCGCTGCTGGTCGACCGAAATCACCTTGCAGCGGATCTTCTGGCCCTTTTCCAGCAGTTCGCTGGGGTGGCTGATCTTGCGGGTCCACGACATGTCGCTGACGTGCAGCAGGCCGTCGATCCCCTCTTCGATCTCGATGAAAGCGCCGTAGTTGGTGAGGTTGCGGACGGTGCCGTCGACATCGGTTCCGGGGGGGTAGCGGTCGGCCACCTTGTCCCAGGGGTTTTGCTGGGTCTGCTTCATGCCCAAGGAGATTTCTTGCTTCTCCTTGTTGATGCCCAGCACCACCACATCGATCTCGTCGTCGATGTGCACCAGCTCGTTGGGGTGGCTGATGCGCTTGGTCCACGACATCTCGCTGATGTGGACCAGGCCCTCGATGCCTTCCTCGAGCTTCACGAAGGCGCCGTAGGTCATGACGTTCACCACCGTGCCGCGGACGACCTTGCCCACGGGGTACTTGCCTTCCACCTGTTCCCAGGGGCTGGGCTGTTTCTGCTTGAGGCCGAGGGCGATCTTCTCGCGCTCGCGATCGATGTGCAGGATGACGACTTCGAGCTCTTCGTCGATGTGCACCATCTCCGAGGGGTGGCCGATGCGGCCCCAGCTCATGTCGGTGATGTGCAGCAGGCCGTCGATGCCCCCCAGGTCGACGAACGCGCCGAACTCGGCGATGTTCTTAACCACGCCCTTGCGGAGCTGGCCGATTTCCAGCGTGGTGAGCAGTTGGGTCTTCTTCTCGGCGCGCTCGGCTTCGATGAGCGCCCGGCGGCTGACCACGATGTTGCGCCGCGACTCGTCGATCTTGAGCACGATGCACTGGATCGTGCGGCCGATGTAGTCGCCGATGTCGGCCGGCCGGCGGATGTCGACCTGGCTGGCTGGCAGGAACACGTTCACGCCGATGTCGACCAGCAACCCGCCCTTGATCTTCCGCGTGACGGTGCCGGTGACCACGTCGTTCTCGTGGACCGTCTCCATCACCTTGAGCCAGGCTTCGATCTTCTCCGCCTTGCGCTTGGAGAGGATCAACATGCCGCGGGCGTCATCGCGCCCTTGGTCTTCGACGTCTTCGATCAGAACCTTGATGTCTTCGCCGACTCCGGGGAGCTCTTCGCCTTCTTCCCACTCATTGGTGGGGATGGCGCCCTCGCTCTTGTAACCCACGTCGACGACCACGAACTCGGGGTCGACCCGCACCACCTTGCCGGTGACGATTTGGTTGGCGGCGATGTCTTGCCCGCCCCAGTCGATTTCGGCTGGATCGGCGCCGGCCATGGCCTCGTCGAGCACGGCCACCCATTGATCTTCGTCGATGTCCAGTCCGCGAATCAGATTCCGATTGACCATTACGTATTGCTGTAGCGGCCGTCCGCAACCCGCACCGCCCACACTTGGCGGCGCGAACCATTGCTGCGGCTGACCTAGGGATCCCACAGTCTCGAAAACACGTGCCCCGCTTCAGACCTCTGAAGCTGTACCGCGGGCCGATCGAGACGAATCAGGGATTATAGGAACCTACGTCGGCCCCGGCAATTGCGAGGGCGCGCGGCCAAACGGCCGCGCGGGCTCCTAGCGCGCAAACCAAAGGCCCGGCCTCTCCTAGATCGCCCCCCTTATACCCCCGGCGAGTCGCCGGGGGGGAATTGCAGCAACAAGGCCAAGCGGCCTAAGCCGCCACCACCTGCCCCTCGACCAGCCGCACGATCCGGTCGGCCTGGCCCGCCACGGCGTCGTCGTGGGTGACCATCACCAGCGTCAGCCCCCGCTCGCGGTTCAGCCGCCGCAGCAGGCTCATGATCTCCTCGCCGGTTTCGCGATCGAGATTGCCCGTCGGCTCGTCGGCCAGCAGCACCTCGGGCTGGGCGATGAGCGCCCGGGCGATCGCCGCCCGCTGCATTTCGCCGCCCGAAAGCTCCCGCGGCTTGTGCTTCAACCGATGCCCCAGCCCCACCATTTCCAGCATCTCCCGGGCGGTTTGGTGGTGCCGGCCCTTGTTGAGCAGGAACTTCCAGGCCGAACTGGCGATCATCGTCGGCATCAGCACGTTCTCGAGCGTCGTGAGCTCGGGGAGCAGGTGATAGAACTGGAAGATCATGCCCAGGTACTTGTTGCGGAGCGTGTCGCGGCCGGCGGCCGGCACGTTGTCGATGCGGTGGCCGTCGAAGTGGATCTCCCCCGAGTCGGGGCGGTCCAGGGTCGCCAGCACGTGCAGCAGCGTGCTCTTGCCCGAGCCGCTCTGGCCGATGATGGCCACGAACTCGCCGCGGCGCACCTGCAAGTCGACGCCGCGCAAGACCGGGATGACGACCTGCGCCTTGACGTAGCTCTTGGTCACGCCGTGCGCGGCCAAGTGAAGCTGCGTCGGCAGGGCGGGGACGAGCGTCTCGTAAATGTTCGGCTCCGGGCGGTGGAATTCGGGCCGCTGACCGGCGCGCATGGGGGTGAGCAGTTGGGCGTCATTCATAGCGCAGGGCCTCCACGGGGTGCAGTCGCGCGGCGCGGCGGGCCGGCAAAATGCTGGCCAGCACGGCGATGGCCATCGCGCCGGCCACGATCCAGGAGACCGTGAACGGTTCGATGTCGGTTGGGATTTTTTGGAAGTAGTAGATCGACGGATCGAACACGGGCCGGCCCGTGGCCTTGCCCAGCAGATCGGCGATCTCGTTGATGTTGATCACGAACAGGAGGCCCAGCACCATGCCCACGCCCGAGCCGACGAACCCCAGCGAGAGGCCGTAGGTGAGGAAGATGCTCATCACCCCGCCGCCGGGCGCGCCCAGCGACTTGAGGATGCCGATGTCGCGGGTCTTTTCGACCACGATCATGAAGAAGATCGCCAGGATGCCGAAGCCGGCCACCGCGATGATCAGGAACAGCAGGATATTGAGGATCGCGGTTTCCATTTGCACGGCCGCCAGCAGCGGGCCCTGCTTGTCGCGCCAGGTGAAGATGCCGAAGAACGCTTGATCGAAGCTTCCGCTGTCGCGGAGCAGATCGCGGACCAGGTCGCCGTCGACCCCCGGCTTGAGCTTGATCTGGATCGCCGAGACGTTGCCTGCCGGATTGGCCGGGCCGATCATTCCCCGCAGTTCTTGCAGCTTGCGGATCGGCACGAACACCATGTTCGAGTCGTATTCGCTCATCTTGCTTTCGTAGAAATCCACGACGGTGAACAGCGAGCTCTCGATCTTGGGGGGGACCGCCGCCGTGGGGTAGGAGACGATCACGTCGTCGCCGGGGAGCACGAGGAAGCGGTCGACGCCGCGGCGGTCGCGGAAGCTGCCGAGCGCAATGCCCACCACGATGCCGGCGTGCTGCTCCTTGGCCGGGTCGAACTCGGCTTCCTCAGGGGCGGCGTTTTGGAAGGGGTCGTCGCCGGCCGGAGGCATGTCGGCCGCTGCTTCGGCCGGATCTTGGTCCCCCTCAGCAGCCGTCGGGAGTTCGAGACTGGCGGGCGCTTGCGCCGCCGCGGCTTGCGCCTCGGCCTCGCGGCGGGCCTTGTCGAACGCGGCCTTCATGCGGCGGTGGTTCCACCCTGCCCGCCGCATGTCCACGCGCTCCGGCGAGTTCTCGGCTTGGTGATCGTGGATGTCGTAGCCCCCCTCCCGCAGCGCGAAGCTCATCTGCCGGCGGTTTTCAGGGTGCTGCAGGTACTTGCCGAAGTCGCTGACGCCGCTGTGGTTGCGGTCGTCGATGCCGATCAGCGTGACCGGCCGCGGCACGTTCTGGCCGTTGACCTGGAACGTGAGCATGGCCGGCACGTGGACCGTGGCGGTCATCCCTTCGATGTACTCGCCGGCGATCTCGCGGATTTCGGCCATCCGCCGCTCGGGATCGGGAAAGCCGTCCATGCTATAGGCTTCGAACACGACGTCGGAGAGGATGCCGTGGATGCGGGCCTGCATTTCGCGGCTGAAGCCGGCCATGACGCTGTTGACCACGATCATGGTGGCCACGCCGAGCGTGACGCTGATCACGCTGGCCAGGGCGATATAGCGGGTCCGCAGATACCGCCAGCAGAGGAGCAGCTTGTACACCGAAAAACGCCTCCGTGCGTTCGAGCGAGAAGGGCGTGAGCGCTTCTCGCATTGGTTCAGGCCGTTATTGCGCGACGCTGGTCTCGTCGGGTCGCATGTCGACTATTCGCGTTTCCGAACGGTCCAGGATTCGAGACTGTCATAGCTACCGCGAAACGCTTCGTCGTTGGCCTCGGCGGCCTCGTCGATCCCTGTAGGTGCAGCAGGTTTGTTCGGGTCATCGTGCCAGCGAAAGGTCAACCAGATCTCAGTTTTCCGGAATCGCCGGCTTCGGACCGAATGATGGATGTCCAGCAAACTGGTTCCGAAACTCCACGCGATCTTGCCATCGAGCGCCTTGAGGGCCTCGTCCTGCGTCATCCCTGGCCGCAGCACCTGTTCGGCTTCCGCCCCCTGGTCTTCCGCTGCGGTGGCGAAGCTGGCCGCGCGGCGCCAGGCGACCTGCGGCCAAGTGTCGGCGCGTCCTTCGTGAGCCAGGCCGAGCACAACGAGCCAGGTCAGAGCGCACGTTCGCGGCAATATGGTGCTTCCATCCATGATCCAGCGCCCAAGTTCCTCGCCCTCCCGCGAACAAGGTTCTGCTGAACAGCAGCGCGGCAATCGCGCAGGAAGGGGATACCGTTTGGCCGCGCGCCACGTCAAGGGAAGTAAATGGGCGAAGAGCGGATTTAGCCCGTATTTTAGTGGCCGACGCAAGATAGGTAAGCTGCCAACCGCGTGGTTCTTGCCCGTCCGCCGGCTTCGTTCCCGGTCGCTGAGCCCAAACGCACGGCCCCCGATTTTTTCGGGCGGAGGGTTGCGGGGCGCGCTACCGCTGGTAATATTGGTACGAACCAACCCCCTCCCCACCAGATGCCCGCGAAGCGCACGGAACAGCCCCCTCACTTCGCTTCGTCGGTCAACTTCATCAGTCCTTTCCCAGGCGTGCTGTATGCCTAAGAGCCGCTCGGGGTCTCGTTGCGCCCCGGCCGAACGCTGTGCGTTCACGTTGGTCGAGTTGTTGGTGGTGATCGCGATCATCGGAATCCTCATCGCGCTGTTGCTCCCTGCGGTTCAGGCTGCGCGCGAGGCGGCGCGGCGAACGCAGTGCACCAACAATCTCAAGCAGCTTGGGCTCGGGGCGATGGTCCACGAGCACTCCCAAAAGCACTTTCCCTCGAGCGGTTGGGGCTGGGAGTGGGTGGGCGATCCCGACCGCGGGTTCGGGCATAGCCAGCCCGCCGGTTGGGTGTACAACCTCTTGCCCTTCGTCGAGCAGCAAGCCTTGCACGATCTGGGCAAGGGAGACACGGCCAACAACAAGAAGCAGTTGGCGGGGCAAGTCTGTAAGACGCCGATTTCGTTCTTCAATTGCCCCACGCGCCGCCGCTCCGTGGCCTTTGCGGTGCAAATCACCAACCATTCGCTCAACGCGGTGGTCGTCGATCGCCATGCCCGCACCGACTACGCAGCCAACTCCGGCACGATCGTCCAAACGTTCGAAGGCCCGCAAACCGTCGCCCAGGGACAAGACCCGAACTGGTCGGGCTGGCCTTCCTGGCGGGCCCAGCAGACCGGCATCTCGCACTTGATCAGCGAAGTCCGGATCGCCGAAGTGACCGACGGCACGACCAACACCTACTTCGCCGCCGAGAAGTACCTGCAGGTCGAGCACTACGAAACGGGCGAAGACGGGGCCGACAACACGAGCATGTATCAGGGGCACGACTGGGACGTGAATCGTTGGGCGAACGCGGAATTGGCCCCGATGCAGGATCGGCCCGGATTGCAGAACTACTCCAACTTCGGCAGCGCCCACGTAGGTCGGTTTCAGGCGGCGATGTGCGACGGTTCGGTACAATCGATCTCGTACTCGATCGACCCGATCGTGCATGGCTATTTGGCCAATCGTGAAGACGGGAACGCCGTCAGCGTGGCCGCGGGAAACTAAAACGATGGATGGCTTGGCGAAAATCTGGCAACTCCGGCGGCGGGGCTTCACCCTCGTCGAGTTGTTGGTGGTGATCGCGATCATCGGCATCCTGATCGCGCTGCTGTTGCCGGCGGTGCAGGCGGCCCGCGAGTCGGCCCGGCGGGTCCAGTGCGTGAACAATCTGAAGCAGCAGGGGCTGACGATGCACCTGCACCACGACCGGATGCAGCGGTTTCCCTCCGGCGGCTGGGGCTGGCGCTGGGTGGGCGACCCCGACCGCGAGAGCGGAATGAAGCAGCCCGGCGGTTGGGTCTACGCGGTGCTGCCCTTCATGGAGCAGCAAGCACTGTACGACTTGGGCAAGGGCCTCACCGGCAAGGCCAAAGCCGACGCCAGCGCCCAGCGCATTCAAACGCCGCTGGCCATGCACCAATGCCCCACACGGCGGGCGAATCGGCCCTTTGCGGTCAATGTTAGTTGTCCCACCTGCGCGCAGCCTATCAACACCTCGCGCGTGAGCCGGGTAGCCCGCACCGACTACGCGGCGAACTGCGGCGATCCGGAGACGAACTGGGACCTCGATGGCCCCGAGACGCTCGGACAGGGAGACCAGATGGCGGCTTCCGGAACCTGGCCGGACGTCAGCAAGGCAGCGACCGGCATTTGCTACTTGCGGAGCCAGATTCGCGTCGGAGACGTCTTGGACGGGGCCAGCAACACCTACATGATCGGCGAAAAGTACCTCAACCCGGATTCGTACGAAGATGGCTCCGACGGTGCGGACAACGAGAGCATGTACTCGGGCTATAACAACGATAATCACCGCTCGACCAGAACCAGTACTTCACTGATCGACAAGTACGCCCCGCTTCAAGACCAACCCGGCAACATGAACCCTTATCCGTTCGGCAGCGCGCATAGCGCTGCGTTCAACATGGTGTTCTGCGACGGCTCGGTGCGAAGCGTGAGCTACGCGGTCGACAAACAACTTCATCGCCGCCTGGGCAATCGTGAAGATGGCGAGGCGGTCGATTTGAGCAGTCTCTAGCGGCAATCATCCATTCCTGGGTCCTGAACAAGGAGTTTCGAATCGACTAGCCGTGGCGCTGTGGCGGCGCCTGGCCTGCGGCGCCCGCTCATGAAGCGGGCCTCCGCAGCGTTTGTTTCTCGTGGCGCGGTTCTATCAAGAGTCGCGCCTCCATTTCTCACAAGAGGTGTCACCAATGACGATGCGCTTCAGGCGATTCTCTGCAATCGCCGCGCTGGGGGTCTGCCTATGGGGCGGAGCAAGCCTGGCGCTGGCCGATTTGCTGGGTTTCTGGGACTTCAACACGCCGAATGCGGCGGCGCCTTCGCTCACGCTCGATCAGAGCGGAAACGCCAACCACGGCGGGCTGAAGGGGGATGCAACCTACACCGCCGACGCCGGCGGACACACCGGCAAGGCCGGCGACAAGGCGCTGCTGCTCGACGGCGCAGGGGACGATGTCTTCCTGCAAAGCTCGACCTACGGCGCCTTCGACTCGATCGTCGAGAACCAGAAGCTCACCGTCTCCTTCTGGATGTACGGCTCCGACGACCAGCCCCGGGCGCAATCCGCCTTCTGGGCCGAGCCCAACCGCTCGTTCCAGGCGCACGTGCCTTGGAGCGATTCCAGCGTCTACTTCGACACTGGAGGTTGCTGCGGCGGAGACACCCGGCTCAACGGCGCGGCCGACGCCGCGACCTACAAGGACGGCTGGAACAACTGGGTGTTCGTCAAGGACGGTGAGGACAAGTACGTCTACGTCAACGGCGAGGAGTTCCTTTCGGCCACCGGCCAGACGGCCCCCATGGCCGGCCCCTTGACCGGGCTCTGGCTGGGCTCGGGCGCCGGCGACAACTTCTCCAAGGGGGAGTTCGACGACTTCGCCATCTGGGACGAAGCGCTCGACGCCGCGGCGGTCGACACGTTGTTCACCAAGGGCGTGCGCGGTCTCGAGGCCGGGCTCCCCACGGTGACCACCTACGCTCCGCCGACCCCCGTCGGCAAGCTCGAACTGGGCGCGGGCAACCAAGTCGTCGGGGCCGCCTACTTGGCGACCGCCGGCACGACAACGCCGATTCCGGGCGCCGACGCCACCTGGTCGCTGAGCCGAGTGACCAGCACCACGCTGATTCCGGCCGACACGGCCTACCAGCCCGGTCTGGCCGTGGAGTTCTGGAATGATCCGGCCTGGACCGACTCGGCCGCTTGGGCTGCCAACGCCCCCACTCCCGGTGTTTACAACAGCGTGGCCAACGTGCCCGACTTCTACAACTTTCGCGTGCCGACGATCTCGTTCGGCTACAGCAAGGAGGACCCTGACGGGAATCCCGCGCCCGAGTATCCGCATGCCCCCGGTTCGAGCTTCCCGGTTGGCAACTACGAGAACTACTCGAGCCGCTACTCGGGCGAGATCTTCGTGCCGGCCGGCACCTGGACCTTCCGGGATCACAACGAGGACTACGCGAGCCTCACGATCGACGGAGAAACGCTCATTGAGGACGCCGACTGGGTCCACTGGGACGGCACCCTCGACGAAACGACGCCCGGCGGCGGCGCCGCCACGAAGGATTTCACCCTGACGGATGAAACTTATCTCGGCATGAAGGGGCACTGGTACTCGATCGAGTTCCGGCATGCCCAGTGGGCCGTGACCGACAGCGCTCGGTTGCTGTGGGACTACACCGGCGCGAACCAGAACGACCCCGATCAGGAGAGCCTCGGCTGGCCGGGCTTCCATACGGTCGACGCCGACTTCTTCCGCAGCAAGCTGCCCGGCGTGACGTACTCCACGGAGATTCCACTAGGGAGCGTGGCGGGGGACTACGCCCTGGGGGTCGCCGGCGTGGCCTCGGTGGGCGACGCCGCGAAGACCGTGCCGATTGGCTTTACGGTGCCCGCGGGAGAGACCTACACGCTCAAGCTCACGATCAACGACCCGCAAGGTCTGCTGCCGACGCCGACGTCGGTGCAGGCCACGTTCACGGGTCAAGCGACGGGCGGCTGCACGCTAGCCGGCGACGTGAACTGCGACAACAAGGTCGACCTCACGGACTTCGGCATCTTGAAGGACAACTTCGGCAAGAGCGGCGCGAGCGTCGCTGTGCCGGAGCCTGCGAGCTGGCTGCTGGCCGGGCTTGGCTTCGCTGCCCTGGCGGCGGCGCGCCGCAGACAGACCGCGTAGTCAACTCCACGCCGCACTCCCCAGGGGAGCGCGCGCCCTCAGAAACAACTCCCATCGACGAGGGTCTGGCGACCCAAGCGCCGTACAGCGCCGGCAAAGCGTCCCGCGGGACGGAAGCGCGTCGATGATCTCCGTTCAATGATCGCATTCCCTTTCATTTTGAGGTGTCACCCATGACGAAGCGCTCGAGGCACTTGGCCGCGGTCGCGCTGCTGACCGCCGGTCTGTCCGGCGCCGGCCGGCCCGCGCTGGCCGATCTGCTCGGCTACTGGGATTTCAACACGGCCAACACGGTCTATCCGTCTCTGACCTTGGATCAGAGCGGCAACGCCAACCACGGCACGATCCAAGGCGGCGCTGCCTACACCGCCGACAAAGGGGGCTACACCGGCAAGGCCGGCGATCACGCCCTCACGTTCGACGGCTCGAACGATTCGGTGTTCCTGCAAAGCTCCACGTTTGGCGCGTTCGACTCGATTCCCGAGAAGAACCAGCTCACCGTGAGCTACTGGTTCTACGGTTCCGATGACCAGCCGCTCAGCCAATCGACGTTCTGGGCCGAGCCCGACCGCTCGTTCCAGGCTCACGCCCCGTGGGGAGACGGCAACGTCTACTTCGACACCGGAGGCTGCAACTGCGACGCCAAGGACCGGCTCTCCGGGCCGGCTGACGCGTCGACCTTGTCCGGCGGCTGGAGCCATTGGGTGTTCGTCAAGAACGGCGACCACAAGGCGGTTTACGTCAACGGCGCCGAACTGCTCTCCAGCGAGGAGTCGACCGCGCCGCTCAACGGCCCGCTCACCGGGCTCTGGCTCGGCTCGGGCAACGGCGGCAACTTCTCGAAGGGCGAATTCGACGACTTCGCCATCTGGGACGAAGCCCTGACGCCGACGCAGATCGACAGTCTGTACACGCAAGGGGTGCGCTCGGTGGAGGCCGGACTGCCTACGGTCACCACCTACACGCCCCCTGTGCCGGCGGGCCGCTTGGCTCTCGGCGCCAACAATGCCTTGGTCGGCGCTGCCTACGTGGCCGACGCCGGCACCGGGGCCGCAGTCGCTCACGACGCTGAGTGGTCGGTCAGCCAGGTTGTGTCGCAGACGCTCGTTGCCCCCGACACGGCCTACCAGCCTGGTCTGGCGGTGGAGTGGTTCAACGGTCCGAACTGGAATACGTCGGCGGTTTGGAGCTCGGCGACCCCGTCGCCGGGACACTACACCGACGCCGCGTCGTTTCCCGACTACCCGGCCTTTCGTGTGCCGACGGTCTCCTATGGCAACAACAAGACCGATCCGAATGGCAACCTGACGCCGGAGTATCCGGCGGCGACCGGCTGGGTCGGCAACCACGAGAACTACTCGGCCCGTTTCTCGGGCGAGATCTTCATTCCGGCCGCGGGCACCTATACGTTCCGCGACCACAACGACGACTACGCCTACCTTTCGGTCGACGGCGAAGTGCTGATCGACGACAACGTGGCCACCGGCTTCCGCTCGGTGGGCGTGGGGGGCGGGGTGGGGAGCCTGACGTTCGACGCCGCGGGCTGGTACCCGATCGATTTCCGCGGCGCGGAGGGGGGCGGCGGCGACAACTTCCGCTTGCTCTGGGACTACACGGGCGCCAAGCAGGACAACGCCGACGGCGAAAGCGTGGGCTACCCCGGCTTCCACACCATCGACGAAGACTTCTTCCGCAGCAAGCTGCCGGGGGTGTCTTATGAGTTCTTGGTGCCGCTCGGGACGATCGCCAAGGACCTGACGCTCGGCGCCGCCGGGCTGACCTCGGTCGGCGATCAGGCGGCCAACGTCCCGCTGGGATTCACCTTGGGCGCCGGCCAGACCTATAACCTGCGGCTCACGGTGGCCGACGGCGAAGGACTGGTGGGCGGCAGCACGGTGATCAACACCACGCTGACGGGCGTCGGCGGCGGGGGCGGTCTGCCGGGGGACCTCAATGGCGACAACAAGGTCGACCTGTCCGACTTCGGCATCCTCAAGGCGAACTTTGGCAAGTCGGGGGCGGCGGCCGTGCCGGAGCCCTCGACGGGGCTGTTGGCCCTGCTGGGGGTGGCGGGCCTGGTCGCCCGATCGCTCAAGCGCCGTCGCACGGCTTAAGGATCGCCGTTCCCTCTCAGGGAATCGGCCGATTTCTGGCCCTCCGCAGTCTCACTCCGGGATTGCGGAGGGCCTTTCGTTTGCTAGCGAATGATTCTGGGCTTTCCGAGAGGGAAAATTAGTTACTACGCTATGGTTTTATTTTGCATTATCCGCATAGGCTAGCTAGACTATCCGCCACAAGCCGCTCCGGCCGCCAGGCTGTGACGGTTTAGCACACCCCTACCTTCCAAGCTTCCGCTGGGCCGAACTGCGCCGGAACGCAGCAAAAGGCCCACGGCTTGGCGCCCCAGCAGCCCTGGAGAAACCTCACCCGAGTCTCGCTCCTGGCAAGGCGAGCCCGCGCTCGAGTCCCCTGCGCCGTGGGATTCGTCCGGTGTGAACGGAGAAGTTGGTCCCCTGAACAGAGAGATGCGTTTCCCCATTCGCGTTTCCGTTTCCTCGAGAGGTGCCAACGATGAGTTTGTCATTGAAGCGCTGGGCCGCGGCCGTTGTGGCTGTCGCGGGCCTGAGCGCGCTGACGCAGCCGGCGTTTGCCGAGCTGTTGGGTTACTGGGATTTCAACACGGTCAACGGCCCCGACGCCTCCATTGCTCTGGACCAGAGCGGCGGCAGTCACCATGGCAAGATCGAAGGGACCGCGGTCTACACGGCCGACGCCGGCGGTCACACCGGCAAAGCGGGCGACATGGCCCTCACGCTCGATGGCGCCGATGGCGGCGCCGTGGAGGTCATTTCGGCGCTGAGCGGTGCATTTGACTCGATCGCAACCAACAACAAGTTGACGATCTCGTTCTGGCAGTACGGCTCCGACGATCAGCCGCGCAACCAGTCGGCCTTCTGGGCCGAGCCAAACCGCTCCTTCCAGGCACACGTGCCTTGGAGCAACAGCAACGTCTACTTCGACACCGGAGGCTGCTGCGACCCCGACACCCGCGTGAATGCGGCCGTCGACGACCCCAGTCTGTGGTCGGGCGCATGGAACCAGTGGACGTTCATCAAGGACGGCGACGACAAGCGCGTCTACGTCAACGGCTCTTTGCTGTTCGAGGCGGACGCCGGGGTCTCGACCGCTCCCCTGGTCGCGCCCCGCGGCGGCCTCTGGCTCGGCAGCGGCGCCAACGCCACCGGCGCCTCGAAGGGCGACTACGACGATTTCGCCATCTGGGACGAGGCCCTCACCGACACCCAGGTCCAGACGTTGTACGACAAGGGCGTTCGCGGGCTCGATCCGGGCCTGCCCACCGTGACGACGTTCACCCCAGGTACGCCGGTGGCTCATCTTTCGATGACCGCTGACAACCTGGTGCATGGCGCCGCCTACGTGTCGGACCCGAAGACGGGTGATCCGATCGCCGGTTACGATCCGAGCTGGGATCTGCGCGAGGTGTATTCGCGCGACCTGGGCGGAGGCAACAAGTTGGAATACGAGGTGCGCTTGGGCTCGAACGCCTACTCGCCCCCGTTCGGTCCGGCCGGCACCACCCAATTGGGCGACAAGACGGCCAGTCCTAGCCTGGGTGTTTACGTGGGCCCTGGCCAGACGCACACCTATCGCTTGTACTCCACCGAGACGGTGCTGGGTGGCTCGACCTTCGCCGAGGCGACCTTCACCGGCAACGCCGTGGGAGTTTCCGGCATCCCCGGCGACATCGACGGCAACGGCAAGGTCGACCTCTCCGACTTCGGCATCCTGAAGGAGAACTTCGGCAAGTCGGGGGGCGCCGCCGTCCCCGAGCCCTCGACCTTGGCGCTGGCCGGACTCGGTTTGGCAGGGCTGGCCCTGCGGGCCGGGCTGCGCCGTCGGCGCAGCTAGCCTTCGCAAGAGAGCGGCTGGCTTAGGCGAGCCGCATGAGTTGTAAATTGAGCCGCCCGCTGCTGCACCGCAGCGGGCGGCTTTTTTTGTCGCCGACGATTGGCCCGCAGCCGGGAGAACTGAAGCCGAACGTCCAGTCAGGGCCCCAGCTTACCGGGAGGCTTCGCCAGAAGTCGTTTAGATTCTGTGCGCTCGAACGAACCCACGCCGTTCTCGTAAAGCAGCCAGAGCTGGTCATCCCACGGATCCGGCCAACGACTAGGGCCATCGCGGTAGAGGAATTTGAGCAGGCGTGCCGAGCCGGAACGGACGTTTTTGTCTGGATGGGCAAGGCCCGCCACAAGGCTCCCGTACGGCGGCGCTGGCCCGCTCCACTGCTAGCACAAGCATCGGCAGCAAGAGCAACGTGCGCAGCCGAAACTGAGGTCGGAAGCGTCGTTGAGTGCTTGTCATGGCGAGGCTCGTCAGTCGGCAACGACTGAGGCTTTTGGCTCTGCCCAGCGTTCATTCTACACGGCCCGGTCCACCCACTCCCGCTGCCACAACTCGAGCACCAGCAGCGCCCACAGCCGGTGGCTATGGTCGAACGTCAGCGCCTCATGCTCGTTCACCAGCAGTCGCACCGCCTCGGGCCGGAAGTAGCCCCGGCCGAGCGCCCGCTCCGAGAGCAGCACGTCGTGGGTCAGCTCCCGAAGTTCGTGGCGGAACCAGTGTTCGAGCGGCACGCCGAAGCCCATTTTCTTACGCCGCACCAGCCAGTCAGGCAGCAACTCGGGAAAGGCCTCGGCCAGAATCCGCTTGCCGCGCCCCCAGCGCCGCTTCCAGGCCATGGGGATCGCCGCTGCCAATTCGACCACCTGATGGTCGAGAAACGGCTGCCGGCACTCGAGCCCGTGCGCCATCGAGGCGATGTCGACCTTCGTCATCAGGTCGCACGGCAGATAGGTGACCAGGTCGGCCAGGCTCGCCGCCGTCACCGGGTCGCGCCCCGCCGCCGCGGCCATCGCCTGTCCTACAAAGGCGCTCGGGTCGGCGTCAGGCAGCCGGGCCAGGAAAGATTCGTCGTACAGATCGGCACGACGGCTTTCGTTGAAGATCGACATCCAGTCGACGTACCGCCGCAGCGGCGACTCGTGCACCGCCTCGACGAACCGCTTGAACCGACGCAGCCGCGACCGCTGTGAAGCGTTCGCCGGCACACGCAGCCACCACTTGCCGGCCACGGCCGAGCGGGCGCCGGCCGGTAGGCGATCGACGCTGGCGGCCAACTTGACTGCCCTGTAGCGCTCGTAGCCGGCGAAGAGTTCGTCGCCGCCGTCGCCGGTGAGCGCCACGGTCACCTCGCGCCGGGCGAGCTCCGAAACATACCAAGTGGGAATCGCCGAGCTGTCGGCAAAGGGCTCGTCGAAGTGCCAGATCAGTCGGGGCAGGATCTCGGCCGCCTGCGGCGACACGCGGAACTCCTGGTGCCGAGTGCCAAGACGCTGCGCCACGCGGCGGGCCCAGGCGGTCTCGTCGTACTCTGGGGCAGCGAAGCCGATCGAGAAAGTTCGCACCGGCTCGCTGCTGAGCCGCTGCATGAGGCCCACGACGAGCGAAGAGTCGACGCCGCCGGAGAGAAACGCTCCGAGCGGCACGTCGCTCTCGAGTCGCGACCGCACGGCCGCGGTGAGCCGCCCGCGCAGATCGGCCAGCACTTCGGCTTTCGGGCGGCCATCCTCGCGGCGCGCGTCGAGGCGCCAATAAGGGCGGACCTCGAGCCGATCGCGCTCCCAAACCGCCAAATGCCCCGGCGGCAGCTTGGCGAAGCCGCGGAAGATGCTCTGCGGGTGGGGCACGTACTGGTAGCAGAGATAGGCGTCGAGCGCCGCCGGATCGACTTCACGCGGCAGCCCCGGTATCTGCAGCAGGCTCTTGAGCTCGCTCGCGAAGACGAGCCGGCCCGGATCGTGCCGGTAGACGAGCGGCTTCTTGCCCAGCCGATCGCGCGCGAGCACCAGCCGCCCACGGCGGGCGTCCCACAGCGCAAGTGCGAACATGCCGTGCAGATGCTCAACGAAGCCGAGCCCTTCGTCTTCGTAGAGATGGACGATCGTTTCGCTGTCGCCGGCGGTGCGAAAGCGGTGCCCCGCGCCTTCGAGCCGGCGACGGAGGTCGCGGAAGTTGTAGATCTCGCCGTTGAAGACCAGCCACACACTCTCGTCTTCGTTGGCCAGCGGCTGATGACTGCCGGCCAGATCGATGATCGACAGCCGGCGGAAGCCCAGGGCGACGCCTGGCAGGGGCTCGCCGGCGGGACCGACGTGCACCTCGCTCGTGTAGGCGCCGTCGTCATCGGGTCCGCGGTGGCGGAGCGCCTCGGTCATGCGGCTGAGCGTCGGCCGGTTGACGGCCAACCCGGGATCGATCCACACTCCGCCTGTGATGCCGCACATGGCGGGCGCCTAGGCCGGGTTCGCGGGCGGCGTGCGGTCGAAACTCGAGAGCACGAGCGGATTGCGGAGCCAGGCGGTCAGCCACACGAGCAGCAGGATCACCGACGGGCCCACGATCGACTCGTCATGCGACATATGAGCCAGAATCGCGCCTCCCATGTAGGAGGAGAGGAGCAGAACGCCGAGGGAGTGCGTCTTCGGGAGCACGAACAGCGCCGCGCTCACGAGCTCGCCCATGGCGATGATCGCGCGCCATTCGCTCAAGCCCAACTTGGCAAAGCCCTCGACCACCTCCTTAGGCTGCACGAGCTTCATCACGCCGCTCATCACGAACACGGCGGTGAGCAGGCCGGTCAAAATCCAGGCGGCCAAGCGGCGTTTGAAACTCACGGAAAACCTCGCGAACGATGGACGGACCCAACGATCTCTCTAGGATATCCAGCCGCCGGCGCAGACGACAGAGGTTCGGCGCTGGCACCAGTTTGGCAGGGACAAACGGTTCAGCAGCGCCTAACCCTTCCCCGTCAAGATTCGGACCCGCCGACCGACGTAGACATGCCCTGCCAGCCGTCGGTATCATGCCGCCCCTCTTCGGATGGGGGTTTCGCACGGGCGAACTCATCGCTCCCTGCATCGAAAGGCCAAGGATGGCAAAAAAACGTACAAAAACGAAGTCCCGTAGCTGGCTCTGGAGCGCCATCGCCACCGTGCTTACGGGCACGGGCGGGGCAGGCGTGGGTGGTTGGGTGAAGCCGGACCTTCCGGTCGCCGGACCCGCGGTGCAGCAGTTCTTGAACCTCTTCCGCCACCGGGTTCGCGAGCACGTAGCCGAGGCCACCGGGGTGCCGGAAGAAAAACTGCCCGTCCTCCTCGGCCCCCTGCCCCCGGAAACTCCGGCCGTCGCGCGGGAAGATGCGGCTGGGGCCCATCGCTCGCGCTAGGGCCGCGCTGGGCGCATGCGGAACTATTCGACCTTCAGGATCTTGCCCTCAGGCGAGACCTGCACGGTATGCACCTTGCCCTTGGCCGTCTTGCCCTGCAGTTCGTAGGCGTCGCCCACCTTCCAGGCCAGGTCGAACTTCACCTCGGGCAGCGCCTTGCGTGCAGCCTTGCGCGCCGCCGCGGGCACCTGCTTCAGGGCGACGTTGCTCTCGTCCACGATCGGCTTGGCAGAACCGCAGCCGCTCAGGAGGACGAACGCCAGAAGGAGCCGTCGCATCAGTGGGCCACCTGAACCGTCTCGCCCCCTTCGCGGGTCGCCAGCGCCTGATAGGCGATGCTGTCGATGTCGCCGCCGAGAAACGTGACGTGGCCGTCGGCGAACAGGAAGTTGGCGCCATAGCCATGGAGGCTATAGAACTCGTCCACGTCGCTGATGGCGTCTCCCGGCCCGTGATCTCTTCCCGCATGGCCGAGCACCATGCCTGAGCTGTTTTCGATGCGCGCCCGGCCAACTTCGTCGCCGTCGTCATCGAACAGCACCGCGCCCGTCACGGCGCCAGCCCAGGTGGCCGGCCCAAGGAAGTGTGAGCGCTCCCCCAGGGCGATCGTGTGGCTCGTGCCATCGGTAATGTCTCGCAGACCAATCTGGCTGTTGCGAAAGAACAGCCCCTCGCCATCAACCCCCGGCTCGGACTTGCCGAAGCATCCGATGTAGTTGGAGGGGGCGACGTCGCAAATGACGCTCAGTACGTTGCCCGCAGCGTCGCGCGACTTAACCTGCCACGACTTTTGCACATGGTCGGTGGGGCAGAGATAGCTCGCGATGTTGGCCACCCGCACCGTGTTGGCCTTGTCCTCGATCGGTCGCTTGAAATCGATGACGTTGAAGACCGCATTCTGCTCGAGCTGCGGCAGGATCAGTGCGCCCCATCCCCAGCCCGGCCCGGTGTCGTTCCCGTTCTTGTCGAAGTTCGAAAGATACCCGGAGGGGAGCGTCTGCTGCTGGTCATGGTACATCAGCACCGCCAGGCCGCACTGCTTGAGATTGTTCACGCACTGGGCGCGTCGGCCGGCTTCGCGGGCAGCCTGCACCGCCGGCAACAACAGGGCCACGAGCACGCCAATGATGGCGATGACCACCAACACTTCGACGAGCGTGAATGCGCGGCGCATTTCTAGGTTCCCTTGGCGAGAGAGGCGTTGGCCGCTCGCGGCGACCCGGTCCGCTCCTGCGCTCTCATTCTACGGTGCGGATCCCAGCAACGGTACATCCCCTTCTTCGCGAGTAACGAGCGCGGCGACCGCCGCCTCGGAGGTTTCGCTGGCAATGCTCCGCACCGAGCCATCCGCCACAGCGCACAGCGGACCGGAAGCATGGAGGGAAAAGAAAATGAAGTCGCTGCGCACGTTGATCCGCGTCGAAGTGAACTGCAAGCTCCCCAATGCCCATGCGCCATAGGCGGCGTCGAAGCCAGGGTCGAGCTCCACTTGGGGAGGATCTTCCCGGTGGTAGTACTCCGGCAACCCCACGGACTCGGCAATGAGCGAGGTATTCGACAGCCCATCGACGACGTCGCTCCATCGCACGATGCGGAGATGATCGTGCGATCGCTCCACGTACACGACCTCCCCCCAAACGCCAGGCTTCGACTCCTGGCGTGCACCCTTCGCGGGCACGGGCCAGATCACTTCGCGCGTCGGCTGATAGTCGGTGGCGGCGGCTTTGAGCGTTTGATCGACTTTCTCCGCCGGGCCATAGGGGACCGCCAGCCGGTGGAAGATATAGGGATTGCCGCTGGACCGATCCGGCCGCGGACGGCTCGGGCACAAGTACATCGGCAACACCGTGCAGACGGCCGCCTGATTGCGAACGGAGTAGGCAGTCTGCTTCAGGTCGAACTGGTCGAAAAGGTTCTGCTGTTCCAGGTGCGGCAGGATTGCGACCCGCCATGAAAACGAGAAGCGGTCGAAGCGGAACCTTTTTGGCAGCCGATGGTCGCCGAAGAAGACCGGCGGCAGGATGCTCTGCCGATCGTGATACGCGTGAACGGCCAAGCCAAGCTGCCGCAGCTGGCTGGCGCATGTGATGCGCCGGGCCGCCTCGCGAGCGCTCAGGACGGCTGGCAGCAGCAACGCCAGGAGCAGGCCGATGATCGTGATGCACACCAGCAACTCGACCAGCGTCAGGCCCGTCCGCCGCATGTGCAGTTCCCTCCGGCCCCGCCATCGCAATCGACCGACGCCCATCTTTATAGCTTTGCTGGCCAAAGCTTTCAACGTCGGCCACCGCCAACGCTTGGCGCGCGCGGATTAGCCCCTTCGCGCCGGCTTGTCAGCGGCACGCGCCGCGTCGACAATCGCAGTCGACTCTTCCCAGAACCGCTGCATTTCCTTGCCTGCGAATCAACCCGGAAGCCTTCATGCTCCCTTCCGATTTCGAACAGCTCGGCGCCTTCTATCTGGGCCGCGAGTACGACCTGGCGGCGCAGCAGCCGACCGAAAAGCTCGTGCTCTACGACGCCAAGGACCTAACGACCCATGCCGTGTGCGTCGGCATGACCGGCTCCGGCAAAACTGGGCTCTGCCTCGCGCTCTTGGAAGAGGCGTCCATCGACGGCATTCCGGCCATCGCCATCGACCCCAAAGGGGATCTCGGCAACCTGCTGCTCACGTTTCCTGAGCTGCGCCCTGCAGACTTCGCCCCTTGGATCGATCCGGCGGAAGCGGCGCGCAAAGGCATTCCGCCCGACGAACTGGCGAAGCAAACCGCCGAGCGCTGGAAACAAGGCCTGGGCGAGTGGGGACAAGACGGCCAGCGGATCGCGCGGTTCCGCAGCGCCGCCGACGTTGCGATCTACACCCCCGGCAGCAGCGCCGGTTTGCCGCTCGGCGTCATGCGGTCGTTCGCGGCCCCTTCGCCCGCCGTGCTGGCCGACGCCGATGCGCTGCGCGAGCGCGTTTCGGCCGCCACCTCCGGGCTGCTCGCGCTCTTGGGCATCGACGCCGATCCGCTGCGCAGCCGCGAACACATTCTTATCGCCACCCTCTTCGACCGCGCCTGGCGCGAGGGGCGCGGGCTCGACATGGCCGCGCTGATCCGCGAGATCCAGTCGCCGCCGGTCGACAAGATCGGCGTCATCGATCTCGACGGCTTCTTCCCGCCGGCCGACCGCTTCGCCCTGGCGATGCAGCTCAACAACCTGCTCGCCTCCCCGGGATTCAGCGCCTGGATGAGCGGCGAGCCGCTCGACATCCAGCGCCTGCTCTACACGCCGGAGGGCAAGCCGCGGCTGGCGATCCTCTCGATCGCGCACCTCTCCGACGCCGAACGGATGTTCTTCGTCACGATTCTGCTCAACGAAGTCATCGCCTGGATGCGGGCCCAGTCGGGCACCTCGAGCCTGCGGGCGTTGCTCTATATGGACGAGGTGTTCGGCTACTTCCCGCCAACGGCCAATCCGCCCACCAAAACCCCCATGCTCACGCTGCTCAAGCAGGCGCGGGCCTATGGGCTGGGCGTGGTCTTGGCGACGCAGAACCCGGTCGACCTCGACTACAAGGGACTCTCGAACGCCGGCACGTGGTTTCTGGGCCGCCTGCAAACCGAGCGAGACAAAGCCCGCGTGCTCGATGGGCTCGAGGGAGCGAGCGCGGCGGCCGGGGCGCAGTTCGACCGTCGGCAGATGGAACAGATCCTCTCGGGTCTCGGCAACCGAGTGTTCCTACTGAACAACGTTCACGAGGACCATCCGGTGGTGTTCCAAAGCCGCTGGGCCCTCTCGTATTTGCGCGGCCCGCTGACGCGGGATCAGATTGCGGGGTTGATGAAGGGGAGAAAGCCGGGAGCAGGGAGCGGGGAGCAGGGAGTGGCTGCGCCGCAGGCGTCCGCATCTTCCCCACTCCCAGCCCCTAGCTCCCCGCTCCCAGCTCCCTCCGATCGGCCCCTACTGCCCCCCGACGTGCCAGAGGCGTTCATCCCCTGCCGGGCCGTGATGCCGGCCGGCGCGACCGTGCTCTATCGTCCGGCGCTCTATGGCGTGGCCGAGGTCCACTTTGTCGACAGCAAGACCGGCGTCGACGTCAACGAGCGTTGGCGGCGACTAGCGGGGCTCGAGGCTTCGCTCCCTGAGAATCCTTGGGGCGAAGACGGCGCGGCCGAAGACGAGCCTGAACTCGAGAAGTCCCCCGAATCGGCGGCGCGCTTCGCACCGCTGCCGAGCGAGCTGAGCAAGCCCAAGGCCTTCGCGGGGCTCACGACCGGGCTCAAAGACTTCCTCTACCGCAACTACCGACTCTCGGTCTGGAAGTGCGCCGCGCTCGACCAGACCTCGCGCCCCGGCGAAAGCCAAGCCGACTTCCGCATCCGGCTCTCGCAAGCGGCCCGCGAGGAGCGCGACCGTCAGGTAGAAAAGATCCGCGATCAATATGCGGCCAAGCTGCAACGTCTCGACGACCAGATTCGCCGCGCTCAGCAGAAGGTCGAAAAAGAAAAGTCGCAAGCGAACCAGCAGACGATGCAGGCCGCTATGTCGTTCGGCTCCTCGATCCTAGGGGCGCTCTTCGGACGCAAGCTCAAGAGCGTGACCAATGTGAACCGCGCCGGCAGCTCGGTGCGTGCGGCGGGCCGGGCGATGGAGCAGCGGGCCGACGTGGGCGCCGCGGAAAACAACGTCGAAGCGCTCCTCGAGCGCCGCAAGCAACTCGAAACTGAACTCACGGCCGAAAAGGACCGCATCGCCCAGGCAATCAGCCCCGACAGCGTGGCCCTCGAAGAAGTCCGCATCGCCCCCAAGAAGACGAACATCACAGTCAGCCAGGTCACCCTCGCCTGGCGCCCCTGCTACGTCGACGCCACGGGGCGCGAGCAACCGGCTTGGTGACTCAAGGATCGATTCACCACGGAGACACGGAGACAGGGAGAGGACAAAGATCGAGGCACAATAATCGAAGGCACAACACGACGACTTTCGTTGCCTGCTGGTTTCTCTCAAATCTTCGTGCCGTTGTGTCTTTGTGGTTCAAATTCTTCTCCGTGTCTCCGTGTCTCCGTGGTGAGTAGACAGCTCAAGCCTGATCGTAGCGCATGAGGATGTCTTGGGCGTCGACGCCGGCCAGGGGGGAGAAGGTTCCCTCGGCGATGGCTTCGCCCAACTTGCCTGCGCGGCGGAAGGAGCGGTCGCTGGGGCGGCGGCCTTCCAGTTGACGGCGGAGATCGCCGCAGACGAGTTCGGCCGCATCACGCACGAGCGCGTCTTGCCCGGCGGCGTAGAGGCTCGTGCAGAGCATCACCACGGCCGCCTGAATTCGCCCTGAGAGCTCCGACATCCGGCACTGCCGGTCGGCCAGCGCGAGCTGGTGCTTCCGCATCGCGCCGCTGATCTCGCGCGGCGAGCGCTGCAGGAAGTCGGCCGCGTACTCGGCATGCTCGCGCAACCCGCCGGAGAGCGTCGGCAGTTCGGGCCGCGCGCGCCGCCGCAGCCGCTCATGGAGCATCCAGCGACCATATGGCACAAGCGCACCCCGCAGCGCCCAGGCGTGCGCCGGATTGAGCGGATTCGGCTTGCGGATGCCGGCCGCTTGCAGCGCCTTGCCGATCGGTTCGAAGAACTGCGTGCCGTGTTGCTTGACGAGCGACTTGAAGAAGGCCATGCCCAGCATCTCGCCTTCCCCTTCGTAGATGCAGGGGGCGAGGAACTCGTGGACGTGGTCGCCGAAGAGGTGGCCGTGCAAGAAGGAGCGGCCGCCGTGCGTCTTCATGCAGAGCTCGATCGCGGCCTCCTTCTGGGCCTCGCTGCCGAAGATTTTGGCGATGATGCACTCCATTTCGCCGCGGTAACCGGCGTCGATCAAGCCAGCGCACCAGTGGGTCAGGGCGTCGGCCGCCACGATGAGGCCCGCCATGCGGGCGACGCGCCGCCGCACCAGCTCGCGCTGCACGATCGGTGCGCCATAGGTTCGGCGGAAGCGGGCCCAGGGGAGCATGCCGGCCAGCATCACCCGCATGTTGCCGGCGGCCGTGGCGCAAAGGGCGACACGGCCCAAGTTCAACCCGTGGTAGGCGATCGTCAGGCCATCGCCGCGCGGAGGAGTGAGCAAGTTGTCGGCCGGCACGCGGAAGTTCTTGAAGACGATGCCCTGGTTGTAGGCCCGCCGCAGGGCATAGAGACCGTACTGCTTGAGACGGAAGCTGTCGTTCTCGGCCACCGGCAGATCGACCACCAGCACCGCCGGCCGGTTCTCGATCAAACAGACGAGGCCGATCGTCCGCCCCGGCACGACGTTCGTGATGAATAGCTTCTCGCCGTTGACGACAAATTCGTTGCCCATCCGCTCGGCCTTGGTCCGCAGCGCCGTCAGGTCGCTGCCGGCGCACGGCTCGGTCAGCGCAAAGGCAGAGAGCTTGCGGCCGCTGGCGAGTTCCGGCAGGAACCGCCGCTTCTGCTCGGCGTTGCCGAAGGTTCGCACCGGATCGACCGCGCCGATGCAGCCATGCACGCTGGCCAGCCCCGCGACCGTGGGATCGACCAGCGACATCTGCGTGAGAAACGTCGCGAAGCGGGCAAAGGGGGCTCCTGAACCGCCGTACTCCTGATCGACGAGCAACCCCCAGTAGCCGACCTGGCCAAGGTCGGCGAGCACCGGGTCGGCGATCTTGCCGTGCGCGTCAAGCAGCGTGCCGGCGGCGCGGTGGCGGCGGGCGACGGCCAGCGACTCCTGCATTACCCGCTCGACGGCCGGGGGGGTCGCCGGCGGCTTGGCGGCAAACAGCTCGATCGGCAGCTTGTCGTCCCAGATCGCCCGATGGACAGGGCTGTTGACGGTCTGATACTGCGGCGCGAAGAGGGCCTCGACCTGGTCGTCGGCCTTGTCGATCGCGCCCGTGCGCTGCGCCTCGTCGCGGCTCTTGCCGGCCAGTTCGAGCGCGGTTTCGGCGAACGAGGGGGTCCGGTCGGCATTGCCGTTGCCGGACGAGGGGCCGGGTGAATTCCCTGAGGGCGCCGTGGCCGAGGTCATCGGAGGGGCTTTCTGGCGAGGGTGGGAAAGGGCGCGGGCCGACCGGCGATCGCCGGCGAGCAAAGAAATACCGCAACGAACTCAATTATAGGCGCATCGGGCCCCTCGTCCCTAGTACGCCCCGACGGCGGCCCACGTACGGCGGACACCGGGCCACGCGCGCCCTTGCGGTCCAGGCAAGATCTGCCGCGCGCTTTCGTTGCATCGCCCGCCCCCCCGTCAGTACAATCCGGTTCGCGGAGTTCGTTGGGCGGCCGGCAAGACACGCCTGAACGAACCGCCGAATGCGGGTTCGGCGCTTCCGCGAGGTTCTCTCCTATCCAGGCGAAGGGCGGTAGTCTGATGACGCGTCGGGATCGGCAGCGGTGGCCCTTGCGGCGGCTTCGCGTGTGTGAGGGGCTCGAGCCTCGGCAGTATCTCTCGGGGGATGGGGCCGGCATTCAGCTTCTGCCGGCGGGCTTCGACCCAGCCGACTACGCGGACATTGGGCCGCAGCCAGCCACGGCGTCGGCGACGAGCGCCCCCGCGGTCTCGGCGGCCGCTCAGGCCGATGCGCAGGCGAGGTTCGCCTCGGCCGCCGAACTCGAGGATTATCTGACCGAAGCGGCGGTGCGGCGGTACGTCGATTCGCTGGGAAAGACGTTCGATTACAACCCGTTTGGATGGTGGTGGCCGTGGGACGGGCGCGGAATTGTGCTCGACCACGTTAATTTTTCGACCGCGCGCATCGGCAGCGGTCCGACGCACAGCACGACGAATGTCCAGGAGTCGGGCGTCGACGAAGCTGACATGGTCGAAACCGATGGCGAGTACATCTACCTCCTGCAAGGTCAAGAACTGCTGATCTTCGACGCCCGGCCTGCGGAGCAACTGAAGCTGCTCTCTCGCACCAAGATCGACGGCTATGCTGGCGGCATTTATCTCGATGGCGACCGTTTGACGATCGTCTCGCAGAATTCGGGGCCGGTCTACCTGGCCGACGTTCGCTTTGCGACGAACATCTGGCCTGGGCCGACGCAGGGCAAGTTCAACGTCACGGTGCTCGACGTCGCCGATCGGACGAGCCCCAAGTTGGCCTCGCAGATTGAGCTCGACGGCTATTTGGTATCTTCACGAAAGGTCGAAGGTCGACTGTATTTGACGGTCACCAACAACATCGACTTGCCGCTGCCGCTCGTGGAGCAGATCGAAGGCCCCAACGGCATTACGCCGGGGCGCTGGCAGGTCGAAACCGAGGCTGCCTACCGCGCCCGCATTCGCCCGCTGCTGCAAGAAAAGCTGCCGCACTACACTGTGCGCACGGTAAGCGATCCTGGAACGCCGCAGTTGCTCTCCGCGCCGACCGACATCTATAAGCCGACCGGGGCTGATGATCTAAGTCTGACTTCGGTCGTTGTGGTCGACACGCGGGCGGCGAAGCCGGCCCCCATCGGCGCGGCCAGCGTGATGGGCGCGACCGGTCAGATGATCTACTCCAGCGAAAACAATCTCTACGTGCTCTCCTCGCGGTGGCTGAACGATCCTGCGGGGTTCGGAACCACCAAGACGGAGATCCGCAAGTTCCACTTCACGCCGACCGGCATCGAACTCGCGGCCACGGGCGAGGTCGAGGGTTCGGTTTTGAACCAGTTCTCGCTCAGCGAGCACGCCGGCTACCTCCGCGTCGTCACGACCGAGAGTTGGGGACCGAGTTCGAGGAACAATCTATTCGTGCTCGGCGAGCAAGGAACGGAGCTCACGATCGTCGGTGCGCTGCGCGACCTGGCGCCGGGAGAGCGGGTTTTCTCGGCGAGGCTGATGGGCAATCGGGGGTTCATCGTCACCTTCCGCCAGGTCGACCCGCTGTTCACCCTCGATCTCACCGACCCCACGAACCCTCGCGTCGTCGGCGAGCTCAAGCTGCCCGGCTTCTCCAACTACCTGCAGGTGCTCGACGCGAATACGCTGTTGGGCATTGGCCGCGACGCGGATCCGGTGACGGGACAGCCCAGCGTTCTCATGGTCACGATCTTCGACGTGTCGGACCAGGCCGCGCCGCGCGTGAAGGACCAGTTCAAGTTCGCCCCCGGCGTATGGAGCACCGCAGACTACGACCACCACAAGGTGCTCTACGATTCCGAGTACCACACGCTCGCAATCCCCGTTGACTCGGGCTTCACGGAGATTCCTTTCGACAGCAATGGCGACGGCGAGTTCGACACCAGGATCAGCCGCATCGACAGCGCGCTATGGGTGTTCGACGTCAGCCCGTCGCTCGGCATCGAACTGCGAGGCAAGGCGAATCACAACAGCCAGGTGCTCACCGGGCTGAGGATCGGGGATGTGCTGTATTCCATTTCCGGAGAAACGATCCAGGCGAGCCCGATCCTACAGCCGGAAACGAAACTTGCGGAGGTAGTCTACAACCGAGACTTCGTTGGCCTGCAGATTGATCCGCTTCGCCCAGGAAAAGACAACCTGCTGCTCATCGGAAGGTTCGGCCCCGATCGCTTCGAACTCGAAGCCACGACCGCGGGCAACGTGGACGTCAAGCGAGACGGAGTGCTCGTCGGGTCTTATGCGATCGCTTCTTTAGGCAAGATCGTCTCCGACCCAGGTTGGTTCAGTGACCGACTGCTCTTCAAGCATCGGGCTCGTTTGCCGTCGGAGATTGCGCTCGAGAACATTGGTCTGCGGCTCGACATCGGTGATGTGGATCAAGACGGCGCGGTTGGGCTCGGCGATCTTGGCGTTCTCAAGAGCCAGATGGGCCAGCGCGGCGTCGGGCTTTCAGCCGACGTGGACCGCGACGGCGACGTGGATCTCGACGACGTGGGCATCATGCGCTCGAACTTTGGTGCGCGAACCGACTATGCGCCGTCCGTTGGCCAGCCCGTTCAGATCATCCCCTACGCCCTGCTCACAACTGCGCGGTCCGCCCTGGCGATCGACGCCGCCATGGCCGCGCAGAACGACTGACCGTTAGACAAATCGCCGCGTCCACGGCGTCTCTCTGCGGCGCAACT
Source organism: Pirellulales bacterium (assembly GCA_044221365.1). Classification (GTDB taxonomy): domain Bacteria; phylum Planctomycetota; class Planctomycetia; order Pirellulales; family JBGAPH01; genus JBGAPH01. Next base: position 20,081 of record JBGAPH010000017.1, on the reverse strand, counting down.
CTTGCTCGAGCAGCCCTCCCGGCTCCGTCAGCGCTCATCATTCTTTTCCTCACCTGCGCGGTGGGCGAGGCGCACAGCCCTCGCCTAAGCGAGCTGACCAAGGTTCTCATGCCGGCCACGACTATCTGCACTGGGGCGCGACGTTGCCGCGCGGGCTCATCGAGCTCCTGGGGCCGGATCGGCGCTCGGATCATGCCCGTTAGTTAGTGCGTCGGGCAGGGGCGCAATGTGGCGAGTCGCTGCCAGCCAGGCTAGAATCGCCGGCTCCTTCGTCTCGAGTTAGGAGCTTCCATGCCCGTTGGTTTCGGCATTGTCGGTTGCGGAATGATCGCCAAGTTTCATGCCCGCGCGATCGGCGACGTTCGCGGCGCGCGGCTGGTGGGCTGCTATTCGCGCCGCCCGGAACAGGCCGCCCCGTTCGCCGCCGAACAGAAGTGCCAGGCGCATGACTCGCTGGCTGGCCTGCTGGCCGATCCCGAGATCGAGGTCGTCACCATTTGCACCCCCAGCGGCGCCCACCGCGATCCGGCGGTCGCCGCCGCGCGGGCAGGCAAGCACGTGATCGTCGAAAAGCCGCTCGAGATCACCCTGGCCCGTTGCGACGCCATCATTCGCGCGTGCGAAGAACACCGCGTGCGACTGGCCACGGTGTTTCCCTCGCGCTTTCACGACGCCGCGCAGGAACTCAAGCGGGCAGTCGATCAGGGACGCTTCGGCCGGCTGACGCTAGTCGACGCCTACGTGAAATGGTGGCGCACGCAGCAGTACTACGACTCCGGCGCCTGGCGCGGCACTTGGGAGCTCGACGGCGGCGGGGCGCTCATGAACCAGGCGATCCACAACGTCGACCTGCTGGCCTGGCTGGGCGGGGAAGTCGTGGAGGTCCGTGCGCTGGCTGGTTGCCTGGCGCACGAGCGGATCGCGGTGGAGGACACGGCCGTGGCGGCGCTCCGATTCGCCAGCGGCGCTCTCGGTACGATCGAAGCCACCACGGCCGCCTGGCCGGGCTACCTCAAGCGGGTCGAACTGCACGGCAACGCGGGCTCGGCCACGCTCGAGGAGGAGTCGATCGTCCGGTGGGATTTCGCCAAGCCCAGGCGGGGCGACGACGAGATCCGCGCCCGGCTTACGACGACCAAGACCGGCGGCGGCGCCAGCGATCCAGCCGCCATCGGCCACGCCGCGCATGCCCGCCAGTTCAAAGACTTCGTGGCGGCGCTCAAGCAAGACCGCGCACCGGCGATTGATGGCCGCGAGGGGCGCCGCGCGGTGGAAATCATTCTGGCGATCTACAAGTCGGCCGAATCGGGTCGGGCGGTGCAACTCCCCTTGCGAAGCGATCCCAAACTCGCAGCGCGCAGCCGCAAGGCCAAGTGAGAAAAGTCTTTGCGCACAAGCGACCTTTCATTCTTGTAAGGTCGCACGCGCCCTCCGATCTTTCGCTTGTCGCTTTGAGCGTGGGGTTCTAGGATTGCATCGAGTGGGGGTTGCCGGGGCTCTTCATGCGTGGTCGCACATCCGTGAGCAGCAGCGGTCATTGGGGGCGGTCGTTTCCACCCGCTGGCGCATGCTCGCGCCCCGCCTGCCAGCACGGCCGTATTCCTGCCTGCCGTGCTTCGTTCGATCTTCCGTTCCGCTCCCGCTAAGCGCTCTATGCACACTGCTTCGCCCTCCGCCGTGGACCGAGCCGACCTTTCGCTCGGCGGCGACACGGAGGGTTTGCGGGAGCGGCTGTCGCACGCGATCGAGCATGCGGCCCACCTGCTGCCGGCCCAGGGCCCCATCACCGTCTTCATCCATCACAACACGCTGCACGCGTTTGAGCAGTTGCCGTTCGACGAGGCGGCGCGGCAGGCCGCCCAGATCTTTGGCTGCCAACCCTATTTGAGCGAAGAGCGTTACCGGCGCGAGCTCTCGAGCGGCCGGATTCGCTTTCGCGAGCTGCAAGAAGAGCTGCGCGACGATCTAGGCGACCGCGCCTCCGAAACGATCCTCGACCTCTGTTCCCGGTTCGAGTTGCGGCTGGCGATGCTCCAGTATCCGCTGCTCACAGGGCGGACCGAAGAGCTTCTTTGGTACGTGGCGGAGCAGCAGGCGCTGCAACGTGTGCGGCGCGAGACCTCGTCGGTGGTGCGCGACCGGTTGATTGCCGAAACACGCCGCTGGGTGATGCGCGAATTGCGCGGCGGCAACGAAGACGCCGAGCGGGCGTCCGTGAAACGCCGTGCCCCGGCCAGCCTGGCGGAACTGATCGACCGCTATGGCGAACACAGCATGGAAACGTGGAGCGAGCCCGAGTGGGAGCGGTTCACGGTCCAGGCCTTGTGGCGCGTTTGCTGCGACGGCGTGCGCAATCTTCCCCCGTATTCGCATCCGCCGGCGCGGCCCGTGCGGCACCGCGACCTCCTGTTCGAAGCCACCGGCGCCGATCCCGATCTGCCGGTCCACGATCTGCTGATCCGGTTCTGCGCCGCCTTCCTCGACCAGGGGCTGGCTGCCTGGGAGCTTCCCGGGCGGGAGCACGGCTTCTACCGCGCGTTTTGCGAGCTCTACCGCCAGCCGGCTGGCCCGCCCGACCGTTGGCGGCGCGGCCTCGACCGGGAGCTCAACCGCCTGGTCGAACAGCAGATCGACCCGCTGACTTCGATCGTCGAATCGCTGCAGGTCCTCGGCGTGGGCGAGGACGAGTGGACGCCCTATCTGAACGCCACATTCCTGGCGCTGCGCGGTTGGGGCGGCATGATCCGGCAGATCGAGATGCGCGGCGACCGCGTCGTTCAGCCGGCGCCCGCGGGCAGCCTGGTCGAGTTCTTGGCGATTCGGCTGCTGCTGGATCGCTTCTCGCTGCAGTATTCGGCCGAAGCGCTTGACTACCGCGGGTCGCTCGCCGACTTGCGCGAGCACGTCGAGCGGCTGCTGCCCGCCGTTTGGCCCCCCAGCGTGGAGCAGCGCGCGTTTCAGGTTTTCCAGCTCGCGCAAATCCTGGGCCTCGCGCCCGACGCCCTGCACCGGCTCTCCTCCGAGCAATGGGCGGCGATGGTGAAGGAGATCGAAGCCTTTTCCGGGATCGAGCGCCGGCGGATGTTTCATCGCGCCTACGAGCGCCGGCTGCACGAGCGGGCCCTCGAGGCCGTGGCGATTCACGTCAAGGGGGGCGCTCGCCGCCCGGAAACGCCGCGATTCCAGGCTTTCTTTTGCATCGACGAGCGCGAGGAATCGCTGCGCAGACATCTGGAAGAAATTGCTCCCGACGCCGAGACCTTCGGTGCGGCAGGGTTCTTCAGTGTGGCCATTTACTATCGTGGGGCCGCCGACGCCCACTTTACGCCTCTCTGCCCCGTGGTCATCCGACCGCAGCAGTGGGTGAGCGAAGAGGTAGACGACGGGTTGGGCGAAACGCACCGCCGCCGCGCCCGCACGCGCAAGGCCTTGGGCAAGGCGACGCACCAATTCCACCGGGGCAGCCGCAGTTTGGCCGTTGGCGCGTTGCTCACTGGGTCGGTGGGGGTGTTGGCCTCGGCGCCGCTGGTGGCGCGGATTCTCTTTCCCCGCCTGGCGGCCGAAATTCGGCAGATCTTTAACCGCTTCCTCCAGGCCCCGCCGCGCACGCGGCTGCAACTCGAACGAAGCGAGGCGACGGCTGCCCCGGAAAACGGACATATCGGGCTCTCGCTCGACGAAATGGCGGCCGTCGCCGAGCGGCTGCTCCGTGACACCGGTTTGACCCGCAACTTTGCGCCGCTCGTGCTCCTGCACGGCCACGGTTCGAACAGCCAGAACAATCCCCATAACTCGGCCTACATGTGCGGGGCCTGCGGCGGCGCTGCTGGCGGGCCGAATGCTCGGGCTGCTGCCCAAATCCTCAACGACGACCGCGTCCGCGATCGTCTGGCCGCCAAAGGCATCTTGATCCCTCGTGACACGCGGTTCGTGGGCGGCTATCACAACACCTGCAACGACGTCGTCACCTATTACGACGTGGAATCGCTCCCGCCCGCCAAGCGGCAAGAGTTCGAACTCGCCCGGGTGGCCATGCAAGAGGCCTGTGAGCGCAACGCCCACGAGCGCTGCCGGCGGTTCATGTCGGCGCCGCTGACGATGTCGTTCCGCCAGGCGCACGAACACGTGAAGGAACGTGCGGAAGACCTGGGACAGACGCGGCCGGAGTGCGGCCACGCCACGAACGCGCTGACAATCGTAGGGCGGCGCTCGCGGTCGCGGGGACTGTTCCTCGACCGACGCGCCTTCCTGGTTTCCTACGACGCGACGCAAGATAATGAGATCGGCGCCACGCTGACCGGCATCCTGCAGGCGATCCTGCCCGTGTGCGCCGGGATCAGCCTGGAGTACTACTTCTCGTACGTCGACAACCCTGGCTTCGGTTGCGGCACCAAGCTGCCGCACAATGTGTCGGCGCTCTTGGGGGTGATGGACGGCGCCGCGAGCGACCTCCGGACGGGCTTGCCTTGGCAGATGGTGGAGATTCACGAGCCTACCCGGCACCTGTTCATGCTCGAATCGACGCCCGAGATCGTGCTGGGGATTCTCGATCGTCACGAGAACATTGGCCGGCTGTTTCGCAACGAGTGGTGTGCGCTCGCGGTGCTCCACGCCGAGACCGGCGAGATTTGGTGGTTCCGCCAGGGCGAGTTCGTGCGGTTCACGCCGCCCGCCAACCCGTTGCCGAAAGCGGCGGCGAGCGTGGAATGGTATCGTGGCTGGCGCGACCATCTCGAATTCGCCGAAATCGATGCCTAGCCCAGGGACGGAGACCTTCGCCTGATGCCCACGATCGATCAGTTGCTGCCGGTGCTGGGGGGCATCGTGGTGCTCGCGCCCATGCTGCTGCTCGGCGGCCTCGGCGGAGCGACCTTGCTCGGTTGGCAGCTCAGCGAGCGGACGATCCACCGCGCGGCCCAGGCCGCCATTCTCGTTGGTTTGCTCGCGGCCGTGTCGGTGCTCGGCCTGATGTTGGCGAGCAACACCTATCACGTGGTGGTCGACTTTGGCCACTGGGTCGAAACGCCGCGGTTTCATTTTGCGGTCAAATTCGCCTTCGACCGGTTGTCGGTGCCCCTGGCGATCCTGTCGTTCCTGCTCTCCGGCGCGATCGGGGCCTTCGCCAGCCGCTATATGCACCGCGAGCCGGGCTACAACCGGTTTTTCTCGCTCTACGCGCTGTTCGTGGCCGGCATGGTGATCACCTCGCTGGCCGATACGATCGAGACCCTGTTCACCGGCTGGGAACTCGTGGGGCTGTCGTCGGCGCTGCTCGTGGCGTTCTTTCAGGAACGGCCAGCCCCCTCGCGCAACGCCCTGTGGGTGTGGGTGATTTACCGCGTGTCCGACGCGGCGCTGCTGCTGGCGGCCGTGGTGCTGCACCACATGACGGGCGAGGGGGACTTCGATCAACTCATGGGAGACCATCCCTGGCCCGATGGTCATGCTTCGCTCAGCGGCCACCAAGCGCTGGTCGTCGGCGGGCTGTTGTTGCTGGCGGCCGCCGGCAAATCGGGCCTGGCGCCGTTCTCTGGCTGGTTGCCGCGGGCGATGGAAGGGCCTACGCCGTCGAGCGCCATTTTTTATGGCGCCCTCTCGGTGCATTTGGGCGCGTTCCTGCTGTTGCGAATCAGTCCGATCCTCAACGAATCACTGACGCTCTCGGCCATCGTGGTGGTCATGGGGCTGACCACGGCGGTTGTGGCCTATTTGACCGGGAGCGTGCAGACCGACATCAAGTCGGCGCTCTCCTACGCCTCGCTCACGCAAGTTGGGCTGATTGTGGCTGAGATCGGCTTCGGCCTGCGCTACGTGGCGCTGATTCATCTGCTCGGGCACGCCTGCTCGCGCACGCTGCAATTCGTACGGGCGCCGAGCCTGCTGGCCGACTATCACACGCTCGAGAACGCCCTCGGCACGCACCTGCCCCGCTCGGCGGCGCCGTGGGAGCGCGTGTCTCCGGGGCGCGGCGCCTGGCTCTACCGCCTGGGCATGGAACGCACCTACTTCGACGCCCTGCTCGTCGATTACATTGCCCTGCCCTTCGCCCGCCTGTTTCGCGCGTGCGATGGGCTCGAGCGGCGCTGGACCGACTTTTTGTCGCGCGGGGAATCGCGCGAATCGGACATGGTGCAGCCGCACTTCGGCCATATCGAGGAGTTTTCGTAAATGGCCGATCTGGCGCAGCGAGCGGCGCGGGGAGTCGCGCCATGAACGATGTTTTGGCGTGGCCCTGGCTCGAGATGGCGATTGGGCTTGCGCTCGTGGGGGCGCTCATCGTCTCCAGCATTCGCGAGCCCGAGCGGGCAGCCGCGTGGGGCATTGGGCTAACGGGGTTGGTGCTTCTCAGCACTTTTCTCGCGGGGCTCGCGGTCTATCTCGGCGTCGACGACGCCCTCCTCGATCGCTTCAGCCTGCAGTATCGCTGGTTCGGCAAGCGCTGGCTCGCGCTCGACGAACTGAGCGCACCGTTGGTTCCGGCGGTGGCGCTCTTGCACTTCATGACGGCCGTGGCGACCGCGCGCACCCGCATGCGGCGGTTCTCGTTTTCCTGGTCGCTCGCTTCCGACGGGCTGCGCCTGGCGGTGTTTAGTTGCCAGGCCTCCTGGCTGCTGGTCGCCTTGCTCGCGCTTTCCACGGTTCCGCCCTACATCGAGCTCGTCAATCGCCGCCGGCCCACGCGCGTCTATGTGTTGCACATGGCGCTGTTCGTCGGACTCTTGATCATCGGCTGGGCGGGCGTGGAAACGAGGGAAAGCGGGCCTGAGCTGGCCCGTTGGGCCACTTTGCCCTTGATGATGGCCATCCTCATCCGTTGCGGCACCGTGCCGGCGCATTGCTGGGTGACCGACTGGTTCGAGCACGCCTCGTTCGGCAACGCGCTCTTGCTCGTGACGCCGCTGTCGGGCGTGTACGCCGCGGTGCGGCTCGTGCTGCCGGTGGCGCCCAACTGGGTGTTGCAAGGCATCGGCGCGGCGTCGCTGGTGACGGCCGTGTACGCGGCGGCCATGGCCATCGTGCAAACCGAGGCCCGTCGCTTCTTCGCCTACCTGTTCCTCAGCCATGCCGCCGTGGTGCTGGTGGGCATGGAACTGCACACTTCGATCTCGCTTACGGGCGCGCTCTGCCTGTGGTTCTCGATCATCTTGTCGCTCGGGGGCTTTGGACTCACGCTGCGGGCGCTCGAATCTCGGGTCGGTCGACTCTCGCTTGCGAGCTACCACGGGCTCTACGAACAGTCGCCGGCCTTGGCGGTGTGCTTTTTGCTCACCGGGCTCGCGAGCGTCGGCTTTCCGGGCACGCTCGGCTTCGTATCGAGCGAACTGCTGATCGACGGAGCGATCCACGCCAACCTCTACGTCGGCCTCGGCGTAGTGCTGGCCTCGGCCCTGAACGGCATCGCCGTGATGCGGGCATATTTCAGGCTCTTCACCGGCGCCCGCCACGTTTCGACGGTGTCGCTCGCGCTCGGCGCGCGGGAGCGGTTCGCCGTGCTCGTGCTCTCAGGGCTGATCCTGGCGGGCGGCCTCTATCCGCAGCCGGGCGTGGCCTCGCGGCAAAGGGCGGCCGAAGCGCTGCTCGCCCAGCGCAAGTTGACCTTTGCCGACGAAAAGGAAGAAGAGGTCGAGCACCACGACCACGAGGACCACGAGCCGCCCTCGCAACCCACCGCGGGCGACAGCGACTGAGGAGCCCTCTCCCCCTGGGAGGGCAGGGTGAGGGCCGCCCGACACTTGCAGCGAAGTGGATCGCACTCGCGCAATTTCTTCGGACGCCGGTTCCCCTCAACTGCCCCGCGCGTCAAGCCTACCGGCCTGGGCCGCCTTCCTCTAAACTGGCGGGTTCGCCCAACCACTTTGCGGCTCCCCACTCGGTCCGATGGTCCATAACGCGCCTGTTAAAGAACTTACGCACAAAGGCCTGACGATCGAGGGGTATTCGCGCGCGGCCGTGCAAACCTACTGGCGGGCGCCGGAATTCAAGCTCGGCTTCGATCTCGGGGCGCAACCTTGGTCGTTCATGGGCACGGGCACTTGGTTCGTTTCCCACACGCACCTCGACCATATCGCGGCCCTCCCGGTGTACGTGGCTCGGCGGCGGATGATGAAGATGGAGCCGCCGGTCATCTATCTGCCAGAGCACGCGGTGGAGTATTGCGACCGCATCCTCAAGCTGTTCACTCGGCTCGATCGGGGGCGGATGCCTTGCGAGCTCAAGCCGCTGCGGCCGGGGGACGAGGTGGAGCTCTCGCGAGAACTCGTGGTCACCGCGTCGGCCACGAAGCACACCGTTCCATCTCTGGGGTTTGTGGTTTGGGAGCGGCGGCGCAAGCTGCGCTCGGAATACATCACGCTCACGGGGGACCAGATCCGCGATCTGCGGCTCTCGGGCGTCGACGTGACCGAGGAGAAACGAATTCCTCGGCTTGCCTACCTAGGCGACAGCGCGCCCGAAGGGCTCGACGCCTGCCCGGCGATGTACGAGGCGCAGATCCTGATCACCGAGCTGACGTTCGTCTCTCCGAAGCATCGCAAGGACCGGATCCACAAGTTCGGCCACATGCACCTCGACGACCTGGTGGAGCGCCGCAGCCGTTTTCAGAACGAGCTGATCATCGCCTCGCACTTCAGCACCCGCTACCACGGCCAGCGGATTCGCGATTTGGTGCAGTCGCGCGTGCCCGACATGTTCGAGGGGCGTCTGCGGCTGTGGCTGTAGAGGTCAGCGTGCGGACATTGGTCCGCGAGAGCCGACCCTACCCGATCAAGTCCCGTCCCAGCTCATAGATTTCTTCCGCGTCGAGTACGGCGTCGTTCGTTTCGAAGAGCCGCTGGATGGCCGCGCGGTGGATCTTCATCTTCGTGCCCCCTACGCCCACGGCGCCGTAGCCGACGACGCCCCTCTTCTCAACCGCCTTGTCGGCCACGTCGATCCCTTCGATGCCGGCCGGCGGCACGGCGTTGAGGTCGATCGCCATTTTGAGCGACGAGTGGCCTTGCCAGACCGCCTTGGGCAGCAGCGACACGCCCGCCGCGCCCGCCGCCACGACGAGGGTTGAACCCTCGAGGGCAGCCTGCGTTCCTGCGGCGTCCGGCGTGGCGGCGGCCGTAAGCTTGGCCTTCGGCGCGCGCTTGCGGACGGCCTGGCAAACCGACTCCGCCCGCGTGGCGTCGCGGCTGGCGACCACCACTTCGGCGCCCGCGCGGGCCAGCAGCCGCACCACGCGGCTCCCGACCGGCCCGGAAGCGGCCAGCACCGTGGCCTTCGCGTCCTTCAGATCCAGATGCTTGCCGGCCACGAGCACCGCCGCGGCGGCCGTGGTGTTCGCTCCGCCCGAGTCGAGCATCGCCGATACGCGGAAGGGGCCGAAGCAAGCTTTGCGCACCTCGTCGAGCAAAACTTCGCCGGCGGACACGTTCGACCCGCCCACGAACACGGCCGTGTGCTTCAGGTCGTCGAACCCACGGGTGAACAGCGCGCCGTGAACCAGTCCGCGCACATCCTGGGGCGCCACGCCGCCGTGCCGAAAAAGGTGGGCCACACCGGCGTCGACCGCGACTACGGAGTCGAACACGCTGGGCTGCAGGTCGACGTCGAGCTGAACGAGAATGTTGGGCTTGGCCATGGCGAATTCACCGACCTACCGAGGGACAAACCGGAAGCCAAAATGCAAACGCGGCCCTCCTTCTCACCCAGAGAAGAGGGCCGCGCAGCTCACCCATTCATTGGGAACCACAAAGACTAAGACACGAAGCAGATCCTAGCCGCCGGACACGGGCCTCCTCGGCGTCCGCTGTGTCCTTTGCGGTGAAAAACTCCGCACCTTCGAGTTTCGTTCCCGCCTTAGAAGCCGCGGAACGGATGCACGGCCTTTTCCTTGCCGGCCACCATCTCGTCGGCCGAGGGCTTCGACTTCATGGCCGCGGCGATCGACTGCTTGGTCGCCTCGTAGTTGTATTCGTAGATTTTCTTGTCGTCGCTCGCGGCCGGGTGGATGAACACGCCGCACACGATGACCAGGTCTTCGGCCTGGTTCTTGGGGATCACGCCGTCGGCCACCGAGTCGGCCACGGCCTTGGCCACGGCCGCCTGAGCGGGGCCAAACATCTGCACGGCCTGCTTCATGCCCTTGATCGTGACCTTGGTGATGAGCACGGTCGACGGCTTGACGGCCAGGTTCGGCGTAAGCACGGCCAGCAGGTTGGTGTGGCCTTCGCTCTGGCGGGCCAAGGCATTGGCGAACGCCACGCCGACGGGGCCGTCCTTGGAGCCGATCAGCAGATCGATGTGGGCGATTTCGTTGCCATCGCCGACGAGCGCTTCGCCAATGTTCATGAGCATGTCCGCAGTCTCCTCGAATGCTTGCCAGGGAAGGGCCGCGGAGAAAGCTCAACGCCCACTGGGGAGAAATTTCCCAGCGAGGCCGCGGCCCGGAATCAACCAGGGGGGAAGAACCCGCAACGATACCAAACCGGCCGTGGGTTGCAAGCGGCCCGCCGGCTTGGCGGTTCGGCGGAGAAGCGCCGCTCTCTCCGGCAGCACGAGCCCCTCGAAGGGGAAGGGTAAGCTCGCTCGCTACTGCGGCGGCGGCAGCGTGCCTGGTTGCGGCACGGGCGTGAGCGGCACTGCCTCAGGGGGCGGCAGCGGAATGGCCGTCGCCGGCGGCAAGACGGCGTCGGCGGGCACGGCGGGCGTCTCGAGCGGCAGATCGGCCCCGGTTGATGGCCGCGCCCACTGATCGGGGACCGGGCCCCGGCCCACGGGGCCCGGCGCAGTCATCACGTAGTTGTGAGGCGTGGGCGCCCAGCGGAGGGCCTGACGCCGCGCATCGTCGTAGGCCTGAGCTGGCCAGGCCGACTCGTTGAGCATCACGCTATTGTATTCGCGGATCGAACCGCGGCGGTATTGGACGTTGGCCACGGCGATCGCGTAGTCCACGCGCGAACGGTGGAACGCGCTCACCGCCTCGGCGGCGCGGGCCTGGGCGTCGGCCACGCTGTCGACGCTGGCGGCGCCGGCGCTATACTTTTCGCGCACGGAGGCCAATTCCTGGCCCGCCGCCACGCGGCGGTTGAAGTTGACCCGCATCAGGTGATACGAGCGATCGCACTCCGAGAACGCGGCGCTCACCTGATGGGCCACCAGCAGCTCTTGCTCGGCCAGCACGGCTCGATCACGCACAAGCGCAAGCTCGGCGTTGCGCACGGCGGCCATGGCGCGGCGGAAGCCGATGGGCGCCGAATACTGGACGCCGAGCTGCGACTCCTGGAAATTGCCGTCGAACAGGGTGCCGAACGCGCTGTCGAGCGGTTGGTTTTGGGCGGACAGCAGATCGTTGCCGAAGCCGCGCCAGCGATACAAACCCACCACGTTCAACTCGGGGAGCAGATAGTTGCGCGACGCCGTCATCTCGGCTTCACGCTGCTTGATAATCCACCGCTGACGTCGCAGCTCGGGGCGGCGCACCAGCGTTTCCTGCAACGAGGTCGACCAATCGAAGTCGACCCGGCATTCGAGCGGTTCGTCGCGGGGCCGCAGCAGCCGCCCATCCTCGGCAGGCAAACCGAGCAGCATGCGCAGGTGGCGCTCCGAGGCCAGCACGCCGCTGGGCGGGCCGACGACGATGGGGATCCCGCGGGTCGCGTTGAGCGCGGCGTCTTGCGAGAGTCCGACCAGGGCGTTGTCGACCAGAGCCGTGAAGTAGAAATACTGCTCGCGGGCTCGCGCTTCGGCTTCGGCGTCGCTCCCTTCGGCGCCGGCGGCGGCCTTGTTGCGCACGGTCTGCCAGGTCTGCAGCGCGTCGTCGCGGGCGGCGATATTGGCGTCGAGGTCGCGGTAGGCGAAGTAGAGCGTCCAGTAGGAGCGCTCGACGTCCATCAGCAGCGTGCCAACCGCCTCTTCGAAGTCGGCGAGCGCGACGTCGGTGCGCATCCGGGCGATGACCACGCCGTTGTAAAAGCCCATCGGAGAGTTCGGCCCGGCGATGCGGTTGTAGGCGATGCCGCCCCCCCGCAACAACGGGTGGGTGAACTGGGCCTCGAAGTTGGTGTCGTACGAGCTCGGGAACAGGTTGAACGGCCTGTTGTTGGCGTCGTAGGTCGTGTTGTTGCGGAAAGCGAACTGCGTGCCCGTGGCCGCCGTCTTGGCCACTTGAGCCTGGAACTCGCTCAGGTCCTGCTGCAGGAAGTTGGTGCCGCCGCCGAGGATCGAGTTGTTGATCACCCGGTTGTTCTTGTTGAGCACCAGGCCCGCCGAGACCTGCGCGTCGAAGGCGCTGAGTGCGGCCTGCTGCCCGAAGATCGGGTTGCTTTCGCTGAGGGCGGCGTCGTAGACGGTGCGGACGTTTTGCGGTTGCTCCACGATCCGGCCGCCCGCCGAGCGCATCACGCGGCTATTGGCCAGGGCGATGCGAATGGCCTCTTCCAGGGTGACGTCCCAGTACTCAGGCGGCCGGCCGTCGTCGATCCGCCGCGGCGGAGTGAAATACTCCGGATGGGGATCGGTGTCGACCGCCGGTTCTTCGAGCGACGTCGCCACGTCGCGGTAGTGCGCCAGGTCGCCATCCCCCCCGAAGTAGAAATCATGGCTGCTGCGACAAGCGCACAGGGGAAGCAACATCGCAGCTAGGAAGCTGGACAGCCAGCGCATCGCGCGATCGGAAGCAACGCATCCGGGCTTGCCAGGCAAGGCAACGCTCGCAGCGGGAGTTTCTAGGTGGGTTCTCTTCGGTACGCCCAGCATGACCGCCAATCAAGTGCGAGGTCGTACCCTGCTCACAGTCCGTACACACGGCTAGCATCGGGCAGGGGCGAACTGCGAATTCGGCATTCGTCGTTCTGTCGGCAGGGAGGCCCTGACTGCCAGAGTCAGCCCAGCTTTGCCATGCATCCACGGAATGGCCGCACAGCACCCAGGGTTGTGCGCGCAGCAAAGCTGCTGCCTTAAGAGAAGGCGCGCCGAGAACACGCCGCGGAAGTCAGAGCCGTGGGCCTCTGCCGTTCGCTAGCGTTTGCGGGTCCGCAGCAGCAGAGTCACGATTCCGCCCATCAACGCGAGCGCCAAGCCACTGGGCTCCGGCACGCTGCCGACCATCGCACTGGGCGACGTGGCGAAGTTGTCCTTCACGATTGAGAAATCGGCCAAGTCGATCACATCGTCGAAGTTGGCGTTCCCTTGAGCCGGTTGCGTGCCCGTGCCGAAGTTGGCCTTGAGCACGCCAAAGTCGTTGAGATCGACGTGGCCGCTGGCGTTGAAGTCGCCAAATCGCCAGCCGGGCAGGACATCCCACTCGACGACCAAGCCCTGCATGGCCGACCCGCCGCCGGCGTCGTTCCAAAACGGTCCGCGCCCGGCGTCGGCGGCGCCCATGAAGTTCACCCGGTCTTCGCCGCCCCCCACGTTGTTCGGCTCCCCTTCCCGCCAGGCAGTGTAGGTGAAGGCCTCGCCGGTGACCCACTTCCAGCCGCCGTCGGGCTCGGTTGACAGCGGCGCCTGCAGACCGCCGATCCACGGGCCCACCTGCGTGCTTCCGGTGTCGATCCAATACTGGGGCGTGTCGACGAGATTGAAGGCGAAGATGTTTTCCGCAGCGTCGCCTACGGTGACCAGATAGCCCAGCGACCGCAGCGCCAAGTCGCTCGCTTGCTGCCAGTTGCCCTCGCGCGGCACGGCCTCGTAGTAGTGGCCGTTCTCGGTCCAAAACACGGGCGCTGCCTGCGCAGGGCAAACCGCGAATGCGAGCACAGCGGTCAACAGCGAGAGCTTCTTGGCCATCGTGGCCTCCTGCCGCCTAATCATGCTGACGTGGCCTCTCGATCCAGCGGCCGCGGAGGGCTGGCGCGGCCTTCAAACCGCGTAAGCGCGCGAGTATTTATCGGCCATTCTGACTTGCAGGGAAAGGCAAACTCAGGTCATCATCGGCTCCATGGACGACGTAGAGTGCCCAGCCTTCCTGGACCTTTTTCACGGGGCCGCCCCGTCCAAGACAAGGTGGACGCTCGATCTGGGCGCTGGCCGGGGCCGGCCGATTTCCAGCAGCCCTCCGAGAGGCTGGCTGAGTTTTGACCTTCGTCGCCGCGCGTTGCGGCAGGCGGCGGAAAATGCGCAGGCAGAGAGCTGCGCCTTTCACCAGGGGGATGCCCACCGTTTGCCCTATCGCGACGACGCGTTCACGGCCGTGGTAAGCAACGCACTGTTGCACCACGTTCAGCGGCCCGAGCAGGTGTTGGCCGAAGCGGTGCGCGTACTGGCGCCAGGCGGGCTGCTGCTTTTCCGCGATTTGCTGCCGGGCGCCTCGCGGGGCTGCGCTGCAGCAGCGAAGTGGCCATGCCGTCTGCCGAGCTTTGGGGAGATCGCAGAACGGGTCGCCGAGCTCGGCTTTCCCGCGACGAGCGTCCGCCCGATGGGACGGCACTGGGTCTGGCTCGCCTATAAGCCGAGAAGCGACAAGCCGGCGGTCTAGACGCCGATCTTGTTGATCCGCACCACCGTGTGGATCTGGCGGTGGCCGGTGCGGCGGCGGGCGTTCTTCCGCTTGCTGAACCACTGAATCACGAGCTTGGGGCCCTGCTCCACGCCAATCACTTCCGCCGCGACGCTCGCGCCGGCGACGTTGGGCTGGCCGATTTGCAGGCCGGCGTCGTTGCGGATCGCCAGCACATCGCCGAACGTCAATTGGTCACCGGTCGACAAATCCTGACGGTAGTCGATGGCCAGTTCCTGGCCTTCCTCGACTCGAAACTGACGTCCGCCGTCGGCGATGATCGCGTACATGCTGGCTCTCGTAATCCCAGGGCGCTTGGGCGTCGGAAAACGCCGGTCAAGCTTGAAAGCCTGGCATTTTAGCCCCAGGGGCGGCATGCTGTCGAGGGCTGTTCGGCCGAAAGCATCCACCAAAGCAGAACGGCCAGCGAATCTCGCTGGCCGTTTGCGTGAATGAATCGGAGTCCGCGCGGCGTTTACCGGCGGCGGAAGCGGCGCCCAGCGGCGAACACGCCGAACACGCCCAGGGTTGCGAGCGCCAGCGTCGACGGCTCAGGCACCGGCACCGAGATCTGCAGTGTGTACTCGTCCCCCGCCTTGAGGAAGGTGCCGCCGATGCCGGGATTCGGGTTGCCCAGCGGGATGGAGTGATACCGGGCCACGCCGATCACGTAGAGGCCAGCCGTGGGGAAGGTCACCTCGAGATACGAGTCGGCGGTGCGGGTGCTCCCAAGGGCTCCCCAGGTGATGTCTGAATCGTTGTTGCTGCCGTAGAACGTGCCGGACGGGGAGAAGGCCAGGATCTCGGTGTCGAGCGGGACGTTGTTCGTCCACTTCGTGTGGTCGATATCGAAGATCACCGTGCTATTCGGCAGATGCGTGGTGAACGAATAGTAATCGAAGGAGCCGTCTCCCGTGGCATCGCCTTTGCCCAAGATCGTCACATGCGGGATCTTGGTCGAGGTGTTGGCCACCTTGTCGCCAATGTCGTCGCTGAAGTCGAGCGTGAAGAACGCATCAACGTTTTGGGCGGTCGCCAGGGTGTTGTTTCCACCCGTTTCGTTGACGATGCCGGCCACGACCGGCGCGGCCGCCGCTAGCAGGAGCCCAAGGACGACGACACGAAGAATATTGCGGATCATGGTGGACAATCTCGGTTGAAAGCGCTGCGACGGCCCCAAGCGCGGCGACTCGCCAGCTAGCTGACTCGATTTGGGGCCCCCCACAGGCGGCGCCCTTCATCCCTAAATAACACGCCGCACTAGTTCTGTAAACGATCTAACTCTCCGAACCGCCAAGATTTTGCTCCGCGGTAAGGTTACGCCGATCGTTACGCCCAATCTAGGTATTGCGGGGGGGATGTCAAGAGAAGTCCCCAGTAATCCGCAGCCCCCGCGGGAGGGTCTCTCCGAAGGCCTGGGCCTGCTCTTCCGCTTCGAGCGATCCGCCGGCCTCCACCAGACGGAGGTGGTGTGAGGGCGCTGCCACATCCGCAAGCCACTTGAGCGCGCTCCGCCGAGCCTCCCCCCCCACGTCCCGGTAGCGGTCGCCGGTAAGCCGGGCCACGAGCGCGATGCTCAACATAAGGACTGGTGTGACGGGCAGTTGCTGCAGCAGTGTGAGCCACGTCTCGGCCGTGCCCGCCGGGACGACGCTGTTGAGCGGGCCATACAGCAGCTCGCGCGCGCCAAGCCGGCCCAAAGCCCAGACCACCGCGTCGCGCAGGGCCCCTACCTCCTCGCGGGCAACACGTTCGAGGAGCCCCGTGCCCAGGTTCTGCTTGGTGGGAACGGGCAACAACTCGAGCGACCCCAGCAGCCGGATTAGCTCTGCGGTTTCGTGCGCGTTGACTCCCCCCCGTCCTTTGCTCGCCCCGCGCTTCCCGATCGACACGGCCGCCGCCGGGAGGAGGGGAGTCGCCAGCGACTGCTGCTGCCCGGCCGTCAGCCCGCCGCCGATCCGCCGCCAAAGGATCAGCCCCTCGATTCGCGAGGCCCCCGCCGGGAAGGCCAGCTTACTCGCCTGGAAGAGCCGCCAGGTCTGGCCGACCCGCCAATCGTCGACTGCCAGGCCATACCCCGGCCGCAGGCAGTAGCCCAGCAATTGGAGCCAGCGGGCCTCGTGCTGCGGGCTTTTGCGGCGGCCGGCCTCGTGCTCGAAGAGTGCCTCCCACAGCCCGCGGAGCAGGGTCGGCGGCCAATCCGCGCGTCGCTGGCCGGCGGCTTCCTCGAGCCGCTTCATGACCCCGTCGATTGCCGCCTTCGCGTCTTTGCCGAAGGTCTCTGCGACCACGCTGCGTCCGGCGGCCAGCGCCGCTTCGTCGACGATGCCGCCGCGCTCGCCGGCGCCCGCGTGGGCCGCGCGGTCGGTTTGCGTGGTCGCCCGCACGTCGAACTGCAGTTTCCACGACTTGGCCCCGCCCACCTCGCGGCAGCCGAGGTCGAGCGTGCCGATTTCGGTGAGGCCCGCGAACAGCGTGACCGGCAGCGTCTCGGCGCCCGCTGAGCGGCGGCCCGCCTCGAGCACGGTACGGATCGGCGGCAGCGGCGTGAGCTGCTCCGGGTCGAGCGGCACGGCGTCCCCCGCGCGATCGGTCAGCCGCGTGCTCGACACATACAGCGGGAACTCCACCGGCTCGCGAATCCGCAGTTGAAACTGCGGCCGCGCGAGCTCGATCCGCTGCCCCTCCTCGGCGCCGCCAGGGACGAGGCACACTGCCTGGGCGTCCCCCTCGGTTTCCACGCCGATGTAGTAGCTCCGCGCCAAATTGGCGGCGATCTTCACGCCGATCCCTCGGCGCACCAGCCCGTAGTAAGCCGCGCCGTGCGCCACCGCCAGGTCGAGCCGCGGGTTGCCGAGCACCACCGGGTGCCAACGCTCCGTCTGCCCCGCCGGCGTGAACCAATCCCCCAGGACCGCCTGCAACCGCTCGCGCAACTGCGTCGACTCAAAGAGGCCGCCGTTGAAAAGCACCAAATCGGGCCGGGCAGGATCGTGGTTGGGCGCCGCTTCCGTCGGTTCGTCTCCCGCATGGCGATGGGTCGTCAAAAAGGCGGCGAGGTAGCGGCTGATCGCCGGGTCGGCCGCAAACGGCAAGCCGAATTCCTGCAAGCCCGCGCGGCGGATCTCCGGCTTGGCGTCGAGTGCCACCCGTGGCAAGAAACCTTCGACGAGCACCTGGGCCGCTTCCTCGCGTGAGACCTCGGCCTGCAAGCCGCCCCCCACGAGCTTGGAACCGCTCCCGGGGAGCCGCAACGTGTAGGTCTCGGGCGGATCGGGACCGAGCAGCGTTTCCTTGAGCTTGCGACAACTTCGCACGAGCACGGCCCACTGCCGGGGCGCAAGTTCCCCGCCTGCCGAAAGCCGTTTCTCCAAGTGGTGCGCGAGCGCGAGGTCGAGATTGTCTCCCCCCAGAATCAGATGCGGACCGACCGCCACCCGATGAAACTGCACGCGCCCGCCGGCCGCCGACCGCACGCGAATGAGCGTGAAGTCCGACGTGCCGCCGCCGATGTCGCAAATCAAGATCTTCTGCCCCGACTGCACTTGCCGGTCCCACTGCTCTTTCTGCCGCTGGATCCAGGCATAAAAGGCCGCCTGTGGCTCTTCGAGCAGCCACACTCGTGGCAGCCCTGCCTGCTTGGCCGCCCGCACGGTGAGTTCGCGGGCTACTTCGTCGAACGAGGCCGGCAGCGTGAGCACCACGTCTTGCGTTTCGAGCGGCGCCTGCGGATGCCGGTGGTTCCAGGCCGCTCTCACGTGCGCCAAGATGCGGGCGCTGGCGTCGACCGGCGAGAGCCGCTCGGCGTCGGGCGCGCCGTGCCAGGGGAGCAGCGGCGCGGTGCGGTCGACCCCCGCGTGGCAAAGCCACGACTTGGCGGAGGCGATCAGCCGGCCCGGCGAAGCGGCGCCGTGGTCGCGGGCGAACACGCCGACGCAGTAATCGGGCGCAGACTTGTCCCACGGCAGCCGCAGGGCGTCGGCCGGAAACTCGCCCTGGGCGGCCTGATAGTGGAACGAGGGAAGCGTGTCGCGCGCGTCGATTTCGCCGGGGGCCACGAGCTGCGGGACGAGAAAGGTCTCGACGCGCAGCTCGGGACGCGCGGTGTCGACAAAGCCGACGGCCGAGTTCGTCGTGCCAAGATCGATGCCAACGACAAACCGCGCCGGCCCGTCGGCGGCTTCCGTGCCAGTACTCATGGGGCGGCGCAAAACCTCGAATGCGGTAGGGTGGGGCGCCAGCCCCACGCGGAGACACGTTGAATTGCCAAGCGCGGTTCGATCCAAAGCACGGTGGGGCTCGCAGAGCCTCGCCTCACCCTACGGGTTCCCCCCTGCGAAGGTGATGGCGGCAATAGCGGCGGGAAACTCTGCGGCGAATTGTACCGCAACCGCCCCGGCAAAGCGCCAGGCGAGATGTAAGCCTGCGCCGTATTGGCCCCACGGAAAAACGTTGCCCAATCGCCGAGTCTACTCGATCCCCCGCGAATACCGCACTGCGCACCACAGGCTGGCGACGCCGTCGCGCCAGGTGATCTTCTTCCCCTCGGCGTAGGTCCGCGGCCGATAGCGGATCGGCAGCTCGTAGATCCGCACGTCGCGGAGGCTGGCCACTTTGGCCGTGATCTCGGGCTCGATGCCGAACCGTTGCTCGCGCAACGTCGGCGTGATCCGCCGCACCACGTCGCGACGGAAGACCTTGTAGCAGGTCTCGATGTCCGAGAGATGCCGGTTCGTGAACAGGTTCGAGACGAACGTCACCGCCCGGTTGCCGAACACGTGCCAGAAGCCGTCGACGGCGCGGGTAGCGCTCTTGAAGCGGCTGCCGAACACCACGTCGGCCTCCCCTTCGACGATCGGCTGCAGCAGCTTGCGGTACTCGGCCGGGTCGTACTCGAGGTCGGCGTCTTGAATGATCACGGCGTCGCCGCGGGCTCGCTCGAAGCCGGTTTTCACCGCGGCGCCTTTGCCGCGGTTTTGCGGATGGAGCACGATCTCGATCCCCGGTTGGCCGCGCCAACTTTCCAGCAAGGCCCGCGTGCCGTCGGTGCTGCCGTCGTCGATGAGAATGATCTCGCAGGGGACGCCGGCCGCCTGCACCTGGCGGACGACCTCGGCCACCGTGCGGATTTCGTTGAACACGGGGATCACCACCGAGAGCAGAAAGCCCTCAGGCAGTCGATAGACGCCGATTCTCCGGCAGACCTCGCGGCCGAAGAGCCGCTCGGCCAGATCGACGCGTTCTCCCTCGCTCAGCCCATCGGCTGCGCGGAGCAGGGCCTCGCGCAGCTCGGCGGCCGCGGCCTGGTCGGCGGTTTGGGGATCCAACACGTCGCTCATAATTGCCCTGGTCAGCCGCGGCGAGCCCGCAGTTCGGCGAAGCCGGTCACCGCCCCTATCATAGCCCGGCCGGGGAGGGGGATGCCACGGCGGCTGGAAAGCTCGAAAGTAGCCCGCACGCTCCGAGGCCGTGAGTTTTTGCGCCTAGCAGTGTGATTTTGGATTGGTGCGGCGGGGGGAGCGCGTTTTTTTTGTTTTTTGAGCGGAGCTGCGGGATTCTCCTCGTTGTCTCATGGGCGAAGCGGTGCGGCGGTCGCGGG
>JBGAPH010000088.1:0-17216 GCA_044221365.1 Pirellulales bacterium | reverse complement strand
AAGCCAGAGCCTGTGCGGGCTGAAGCGGCCACGGCCGTGGCGCCTCCGCCGCGTCCCGCCGCCCCGGCCCCGGCGCCTCGCCCGACGCCTGCCCCGGCCAAGAGCCCCCAGCCGGCCGCTCGCGGCGAGCTGATGCCCTCGCGTTCGCCCGCTACCGGCGGCTCGCGCGAGGATGAGATGGTGCCGATGAGCCCCATCCGCCGCCGCATCGCCGAGCGGCTGGTGCAGGCGCAGCAGCAGGCGGCCCTGCTGACGACCTTCAACGAAATCGACATGACAAACGTCATGCAGCTCCGCAAGGAGCAGGGCGAGACGTTCAAGCAGGCCTTCGGCGTGAAGCTGGGCTTCATGTCGTTCTTCGTCAAGGCCTCGATCGACGCGCTGCGGCTGGTGCCGCAGATCAACGCCGAAATCCGCGACAACAACGTCATCTACCACAACTACTACGACGTCGGCATCGCCGTCGGCGGCGGCAAGGGCCTGGTGGTGCCGGTGTTGCGGAACGCCGAGCGGATGAGCTTCGCCGACATCGAGCGGACGATCGCCGAGTTCGCCGTGCGAGCCCGCGACAACCAGCTCAAGCTCGAAGAGTTGCAAGGCGGCACCTTCACGATCTCCAACGGCGGCATCTACGGCTCGCTGCTTTCGACCCCGATCGTCAATCCGCCGCAAAGCGGCGTGCTGGGGCTACATGCCATCCAGGAACGGCCCGTGGCCCGCGAGGGGCAGGTCGTCATCCGGCCGATGATGTACGTGGCGCTGACCTACGATCACCGCATCGTCGATGGCCGCGAGGCGGTCACCTTCCTGCGGCGGATCAAGGAAGTGATGGAAGAGCCCACCCGGCTCCTGCTCGAAATCTAGCGGGTTCGCGGCGGCTGCTAGCACAGGCTAGAAGCCTGTGCCACGTGGGTGCTCCCGCTTTCGTGGGCCAGGCTTCCAGTGCCTTCCTGGGACAGGCCGCCTGACTTTCTTTCCTGGGACGGGCTTTTCGTGGGACAGGCTTCCAGCCTGTCTAACGTGGGTGACGAACCTAAGGTTGGCCTTCGCGCCGTCGCGGAGTCCGGCTATCCTCCGCGGCCCACGGAGCTTCCCTTCGCCTTTCGGCAAGGCAAGGCAAGGCTCCCCGGCACCTGATGCTCTCTCTCGCACAGCGCACGGAGGCGACCCCGATGCAACGGCGCTTCGCTCGTTTGATTCTGCTGCTCACGGTCCTGGCGATCGCTTCGCCCCTCCACGCCGCCTCGCCTGACGAGCTGCGGATCGAGACCAAGGTCTTCGCGGGCCGCGAAGAACAGCCGGTCAGCCAGAACCTCACGCTGTTTCACGCCGGCGCCGTGTATGACTACCTGCCCGACACCCGCGAGGTCACGGTGTTCGACCCGCGCGGCGGCCGCTTCCGCCTCATCGACCCGGTCCGCGGCCACCAGGCGGAAATCGAAACTCGCGAGATCGACGAGTTCTGCAAGGGGCTCAAGCGGTGGGCCGCCGAGCAGAAGGACCCGCTGCTGCAGTTCGCCGCGCAGCCGCAGTTCGAGGTCGAGTTCGATCCCGAGCGCGACGAGTTGTTGCTCAAGCACAAGCTCCTGCAATACGCCGCGGTCGCCGTGCCGGTGCAGCGCGGCCGCAACGCGGTGTTGCCGCACTACCGCGCCTACTGCGACGGCTATGCCCGCCTGGGCGCCATGCTCCATCCCGGCTCGATTCCGCCGTTCGTGCGCCAGCAGCTCAACGCCGAACTGCATTCGCGGGGCCTCGTGGCCGAGTCCGTCGAGCTCACGCTCCAACCCCGCGAAGCGCTGGGCAAGCCGCTTGTGATCCGCAGCGAGCACAAGATCGCCTACCGGTTGATCGACAGCGACCGCAAGCGGATCAGCCAGACGAACGAGCAGATGGCCAACCTCCCCACGATCGACTGGCACGAGTACCGCCAGGCGCTGAACGACGCCGAGTAAACCTCTCCTCTCTCCCCCTCGGTTCCCGTGGGAGAGGGGCGGGAGTCAGGCACGGCGGGTTGCCGAAAAGGCTCACTGGCCCTCACCCTAGCCCTCTCCCACAGGGAGAGGGAACCAGGATCCCGCCTATCGCCGGCTTGCTCGCCGCGTACAATTCCACGGGGCGCAGCTTCTACAGATCATCTCTGGACGTTCGATGTCGGAGTTCGTAACCGTGGCCAAGGTCGGCGAAATCGCCGAAGGCGCGAGCCTCGTCGCCACCGTGGGGGAGCGGCTGGTGGCCGTGTTTCTCTCCGAGGGAAACTACTACGCGATCGACGACCTCTGCCCCCACATGGGGGCTTCGCTTGCCGACGGAGCGCTTCAGAGCGGGGTGGTCACCTGTCCCTGGCACGCCTGGCGGTTCGATGTGCGCGACGGTCGCTGGTGCGACAATCCCAAGATCAAGATCGACACCTTCGAAGTCCGCGTCGTCGACGGACTGGTACAGGTGCGGGCGAAGGACTAGCGCAGCGTCACTGCTAGAAGTTCGGGTTGCCCGATCGATACTAGCCCGCAGCGCGAGCAAGGGAGAGCTACGCGTCCCTGGTCAAGTCTCGCGGACCCCTGCACGGGCCGGGGAGCATTTTCAGCCAGCGCGCCAGCGGGCGCTCCCGTCCCTTGCTTGCGCTGCGGGTTAGTGTGGCGCACCCGAAAGCTAAGCTGTGACGCGGCACTAAGGCCCCTTATTTTTCGCCGGCCTGCTTGGCGTCGACCAGCACGAAGGCGCCCTCGGTGACCACTTGCTGCTCGAATTGCTGGCTGCCCGTGTCGGTCAGGAGCGTTAGCTCCATCTTTGACTTGCCTTCGACGAACCGGCCGGCCGCGCGATCGAAGTAAGCCTCTCCAGCGCTCTGCTGCCGCAGCACCTTGAAGTTTACCCCCCCTCGCTGCTGTTGATCCTGGGCGGCCAGTTCGAGGGTGTAGGAGATCTTGTCGAGCTGCTTGCCGGCGCGGTCAACCGGGCCGTCAAACTTGTAGGTTCGCGTCGACTGCACTTTGCCGAGCGCCAGGTTGACGACCTCTGCGCGCTCCTCCCAGGTGTCGCCGACGGCCACCGCTTGCGCGGGCAACCGCGGCCAGTTCAGCCCCAGGAACTGGCTGAGTCCTTTGGGGGTCAGTAGGTTGTCGAGCGGCAGCTTCTCAGCGGCGAGATCTTGAACTTCTTTTTGCGGCAAGCTGACGGACAGCAGGTCGCCGCGGCCGCCGATCACCGCGTGAAACGACCGTTTTGCCAGCGCCTCGTAGCCGGCGATCACGTTCTCCATATAGCCGGTCGTCCGTTGTCGTCCGGCCGAATCGTAGTGAAAGACCCCCAACTGCGGCGCCGTGATGTCGATCCGCATCCGCTCGAGCGATAGTCGGGCGTCGGCGTTGCCTTCCGGGTCGACCTTCGTCACCAGCAGGCTCACGTCGGCCCGACTGTCCGTCTTCGTCTTGAGGGCTTGTCCGCCCACTTGCGCCGAGGTGGTCGTTGTTTGCGGAAACGTGTAGCGGAGCGCCTCGCCCGGCTGGAACTGCCACTGCAGCAAAACGTCCTCGCTCCGCGCCGTGGCCCCGAGCAGCGAAACGAGCACTGCCCAGCCGAAAAGGCCCCCGAGCGAACGCAGATCGAAGCGAGAGAAGTTCATGGTGGCCCAGGCTGCCAAGGATGGAAGGCGGCGCACCCCGCGCTGCCGGCAAACTATAGTCTAATCGATCCGCCAGGCGCCGGGGCGTGCGCGACAACCCCCGTTTGGCGAACCTTTTCGCACCAGGCGTGGGCATCTTGGGCGATCGGCGGCCAGGTGTTGTAGTGGGAGGGGGCGGCGTGCTTGGGGGCCACCAGGGCCACCGCCTCGAGCGCGTCGTCGGGCCCCATGGTGTAGCGGTCGCCGATCGGCATGATCGCCAGGTCGATGCCCTGGCGGCCCGCGTAGGTCGCCTGGCCGATCCGCTCCATCTCGTCGAACAGGGCCGTGTCTCCGGCGATGTAAATGTTCGCCCCAGCGAGAGCCAGCGCGAAGCCGCCCGGATTTCCCCCTGGCGCCCCGTCGGGCATGGTCGAACTGTGGTGGGCGATCGTCATCTTCACCCGCCCGAACGGCAACTCGATTTGGCCCCCCAGGTTCATGGGCTCAGCCTTTTCGACGCCCCGCCCGGCGTGCCACTCGCAGATTTCGTAGTTGGCGACGAGCGTCGCCCCGGTGCGCCGGCAGATCGCCGCCGCGTCGGCCACGTGGTCGCCATGCCCATGGGTGACGAGCACGAAATCAGCCTCGACATCGGCCGCCTTGCAAGCGGCCGCGGGGTTGTCGTCGAGAAACGGGTCGACGAGCAGCGTGTTCCGGCCGGTGTCGATCAGCCAGCAGGCGTGGCCGAGCCAGGTGACGGTGATCGCCATGCGTAATCCTTCCAAAGGTTGTCGGACCCGACGCACCCGAGAATAGCCGAGGCGGCTAGCTGGGGGGAAGCCGCTCGAGCAGGGTGGCGAGCAGCAGCGTTTGGGCGAGTTGCCCTAGAGAGGCTTCGTCGAGCGCTGGCAGTTCGAGCCCGATCGAGGATTCTCGGGCCGCAGCAGCGTCGGCCGAGGCGGCGCATGCTAGCCCGAGTGCGTCGCAGCGGGTGCGCGCGGCGGTCACGATTAACCGCTGCACGGTCCCCGCGGTCTCCGGGGTGTCGCCGCAGTGGATTGTGGGCGCGAGCCAGTCGTCGTGCCAGGCGCAAAAGCCCCGCAGGGCGCGCAGCTCAGTCGTCAGCGTCCGCCGAGCAGCGCCGCCGTTGGCGAGCGCGCGCCGGAATGCTGCGAGTTCACGCGCTGGACAGGCATCGCCGTCAGCAAACGCCTCGCTCGCCGCCGCGCCCCCGACCAGCAGGCGTACGATGTCAATGCCAACGATGGCTGCTGGGAGCAGGGCCGCAGCGGTAAAGATCGACCAAGAGCCTGCGAGTTCATCTGCCGTCGTGAACTGAGAAAGCCGCTTTTCGCCCACGTCGGCCGGCGATGACCCCGGACCAGCGACGGCGCATATGTGTTCCGCCGCCCGTTGCTCGTCGCCGCCACAGGCCATCGCCAATTGAGAACGCAGGAGCCGCAGCATTGCGTCGGATTCGGGCTTTTGGTCCCCCGTGTCGATGGCGAGAATCGCCCAGGCGTCGGCAGGCACGTTTCGCTGAGCGTCCGCCGGCTCGAGGATCTCGAGCAGTCCGTGCAGAGCATCGTTGTCGATCGAGTCACCCACGAAGTAGACCCGTGGGCGACCGCCGCGGGCGCCACGCGACAGCTCGTTGTGGTACGGGTGTAGGCACGACGAAAGCAGCGCTCGCACGGCAGTCAGCGTACTCGCGCTGCCGACGATGACGACGCGGTCGACCAACTCGCGCAGGCGGGCGGCGGCCGCCAGCATGCGGCTCACGTCACTGGCGCGGCGGTTGGTGCAGTAGTCCTCGAGGGCTCGCCGCGGCTGTTCGACCACGGCAAGCAACGGCAACGCCCACGTTTCTGTGCGGCGAGCCTCCACCTCGGCTCGGGCGGCTACAACCGCCTCGGTATCCAGCAGGTGTTCCACCAAGGAAACGTCGAGCTGCAACGGCGCCGGCGCGGCACGCAGCGTCATGGAGCCGTGTCCTGTGGCCCACTAGCAGGTGCAATCCTGCCCACCCCCACCCGCGCCGGCAAATAATCGCGCACATCCCACTCGAGGCCGGCGGGCAATTGACTCGCATCGAACTCGAGATCCGCTTCCACCACGAGCGTGCTCCCCGGCGGCGCGAGCCGCGACAGCCGCTCGATCTGTCCGAGCATCTCGGCCGACTTCGAACGGAAGAACTCCCAGGGCGGCGAAAAGAACACCGTCCAGGGCAGGTCGCCCGGCGGCGGCTCGCGCACTGGCCACAGGAGCGCACTGCCGACGACGATTTCACACTGAGCCTGAACCCCAAGGTGGGCGATGTTGTGTTCGATGAGGCGGGCGGTCGGGTGGTGCTGTTCGACGAACGTGGCCCGCACGGCGCCCCGGCTGAGGGCCTCGAGCCCCAGGGCCCCTGTGCCGGCGAACAGATCAATCGCGTGCGTCCCGACGACCGATCGGCCCACGAGATTGAACACGGCCTCGCGCACGCGGTCCTTCATGGGGCGCGTGCGGGCGTCTCCCGAGTAGAGCAGCTTGCGGCCGCGAAACCGCCCGCCGACGATCCGCGGCGGCGAATCGAGCCGCGGCTTGGCGTCGGCGGCGGGAATGCGGGGGACCTGGCGCTTGGGCATGAAGGGCAGGGGAGCAAAAAGGCAGACCGCCGGAGAGAGCTTGCCACTCCCCGCCTCGGCGGAGCTAAGGTATGGTACGTTAGTCGGCCGCCGGCAGCCATGCCGGGGACTTCGGCCGGTTCTCACGTCATCCTTTGGGCGGCGCGCAATGTTCAAACGAATTCTGGTGGCCTGTTTGCTGGGGAGTGCGATGGCTGGTTCCGCGAAAGCGCAAGACAAGGCGGCCCCGGCCGCTCCCGCCAACCCCGCCGAGGCCGAGGCTCAGTTCCAGGCGCTCTTCGGCGAGTGGAAGCAGATGCTGGCCCAAATGCGGCAGCTCGCCCAGCGGTTCCGCGTGTCTCCGCCGGCCGAACGCGAGGCGATCAAGGCCCAATACGAAAAGCTCACTGCCCAGGGCGAAAAGCTGTTGCCCCAGTTGCGCGCGGCGGGCGAGGCCGCCTTCGTGGCGGGGGCCAAGAATAAGGGCGAGCTGGTCGACTTCCTGCTGGAGACCGCTCAGGAAGACACCAACCGGGGCAATCCGGCCGAAGGGCTCCGCGTGGCCAAGCTGCTGCTCGACCATGGGGCCAACGACCGCCGCGCCCTCATGCTGGCCGGAACCGCCGCCTTCTACGCCGACAACTACGCCGAGACCGAAAAGTACTTCTCGGAAGCCGAGAAGGCGGGGCTCTTGAATGACGAAGGCCGGGTAGTCCTCACCGAGGCCAAACTGCGGGCGGCCGAAGCCAAGGACGACAACCTGCCGCGCGTCGTGCTCAAAACAGCCAAGGGAGACATCGAACTCGAGCTCTACGAGAACCAGGCGCCAAACACCGTGGCCAACTTCATTTCACTGGTGGAGCGCGGCTACTACGACGGGCTCACCTTCCACCGCGTGTTGCCGGGCTTCATGGCCCAGGGGGGCTGCCCCGAAGGCACGGGGGGCGGCGGCCCGGGCTACCGCATTCGCGACGAGGTGAAGCACCCCGATGCCCGCAAGCACCTGCGGGGGACGCTGAGCATGGCGAAGACGCAGTTGCCCGACACGGGGGGCTCGCAGTTCTTCATCACGTTCGTGCCGACGGCCCACCTCGACGGCCTGCACACGGCCTTCGGCCGCGTGATCAAGGGGATGGACGTGGTCGACAAGATCGCCCCCCGCAACCCCGACGATCCGAGCGCTCCGCCGGGAGAGAAGATTATTGAGGCCAAGGTGATCCGCAAGCGCGACCACGAGTACAAGCCGGAAACGCTGCCGGAGTAGGCCCGTGTTCGCTTCCTGATCGGCCACTCCGTTTACGCAGCGGCCGCCGTGGCGTGCTTGAAGTGCCAGGGCGTGGCGCCGCCGCGCAGCCAGATCGCCAGCGCGACCAATCCCACCACGCACCCCAGCGACAGCAGGGCCGCGCCGGCGTACCACGCGCCGAGGTGCGTCGTGAGCGGAGCGACCGCCAGCATGCCGAACACGATCGGCCCGACGACGGCCGCCAGCGCGCCTCCGCGGAAAATCAGCAGCCAGAGCCCCACAGCCTGCAGCAGCCCCACCGCGCCGCCGCGATCGAACGGCCAATCATGTCGCACCACTTGCAGGCCGGCGAACAGCAGGCAAAAGGCGATCCCCGCCAGCCAGTCGCGGCGTGTGAGGATGCGCAGCACGCATAAGAGCAGCAGCGAGCCCAGGCCGACCCAGAGCGCGCTGATGGCCAAATGCACGATCGTGCCTAGCGCAGGCCAAAGGCCCAGCCAATTGCGGCCGTCGCCCGCCAGGCCAATCGCGGGCCCGCCCCCGGGGCTGGGCGGCCAGAGGCAGAGCGCTTGCAGCAGGAGCTGCGCCGCCACGCCCACCACCACGCCGAGCAGCACTTCGCGGGCAACCACGCCGTCGCGCCAGTTTCCGCGTTCCAAACGCTCGAGCCCCACCAGGGTTTGCGGCCACCGCGCCCGCACGAGCGGCTCGAGTCCTAGATAGCCCGCTCCGGCGAACACAATCAGCAGGCTCGAATGGGCGAGCCACCAGTACGAGGCTGCCACCTCCTCGATGAACTGATGGCTGTGCCGGACATAGAACACCCACTCGAGCGCACAGAGCACGGCGACGAGCGCGGCCATGGCCCCCGCGCCTCGCAAATCAGCCGCTCCGGAGCGCAGGTTCCGCACGGCGAGCACCAAGCTCACGGCCAAAAGCGACACTTGAATCGTCACGCGAAACAAGAATTCGCGGGTTGGACTGCCGCCGCGTTCGACGGCCAACTGCAGTTCCGCCAGGTTGGCCGTGGGCCGTACGACGAACAGCGCCAGGCGGCCGTCGACGAGCGCTGCGTGCACATATTGCGGCGGCGCGTTCGGCCGGTCAACTCGCCAGAGCTGCCAATGCTCGAGCCCGGCCGGCGGCTCCCCTTGGGGCGTGCTCGGGCGAGCGCCTTGGTAGTCGAGGTCGGCCAGGCGGAAGACGTCGGCCCAGGGAGGCGCTGGTTTGGCAGCCCCCAGGGCGTCGACGGGCGCGTGAAAGGCGCGCAGGTGGCCTGCGGCGTCGAGTTGCACGACGGGCGCTTCGTCGCCGTCGGAAAGTTCCCGTGGGAGTTCGCCCCAAGCGGGCGGCGTGTCGGCGTCGGCGTCGGCGTGGTACCAATAGAGCAGGTTCTCTTGGCGGTCTTCCGGCCACTGCAGGGCGGGCGCTTCGAGCGTGGGGCCGGCCGTGCGATCGGGATGGTCGGGCTCGCTCGAGTAGCCATGCTCGTAGTTCGCCCGGTCTGTTTCATAGCCCAACTGCGCGAGCGTGTCGTGGGCTTTCTCGGCCATCTCCTCCGGGGGAGTCGTTTGTCGCGTGCGCGGCGCCAGATGCGTGCGGTCGCTCAGCAGCACCACGATCAGCAGCAGAACCGCCACGAGCCCCGCCAGCCGCCAGGTGTCGAGCGTCGACAACGGTCGCTTGAGCGTGGTGGCGGCAACCGCCTGAGGCGAGGGAAGCCGCCCTTCATCGAGCGCCGCTTGAACGGGGTCGCGCCCGGGCAAGGCCGCAAGCACCTCGTAGGCCGAGTTCGGCCGCCGCGTGGGATCGAAGGCCAGGCAGCGTTCGATCACGTCAGCGAGCGCTTCAGGCGTGTCGGCCGGCAGTCGCGCGCGCGGCCCGCCTTGAGCCTTCGTCGCGGCCGGTTCGGTTGGGGCCGGGGATGCCCGCCCTCCCAGGCAGTCGGCCAGCACCATGCCGAGCGCGAAAAGGTCGGACTGCACCGTGGGGGTCGCGCCCGAGAACAGCTCGGGGGCCATGTACTGCGGGGTGCCAACCAGCACCGCCGGTTCGTCGCTATGGCCTTCGAGCGCGATGCCAAAGTCGGTGAGCCGCACCTGGCCGGCTGCGTCGATCATCACGTTGGCTGGCTTGAGATCGCGGTGCAGCACGCCGCGGTCGTGCGCCGCGCCCAGCCCGGCGGCCAACTGCCGCCCGAGGTCGATGGCGGCGTCCGCGGTCATCGGCCCCTCGCGGCGGAGCAGCGAGCCCAGATCTTCGCCCTCGACGAGCTCCATCGAAATGAAACGCTCGCCGTTCCACTCGCCGAGGTCGTGAACACGGTTCACGTTCGGGTGCGACACGCGCCGGGCGAGCCGTACTTCGGCGGCGAAGTCGGCCCAGCGCGTGGGGCGCGACAGGCGGTCGGCCCGCAGGAATTTGAGCGCCACGTCTTGCCCTAGCCGCAGATCGTGGGCCCGGTAGACCTCGCCCACGCCGCCGCGCCCGAGCAAACCAAGTACGCGATAGCGTCCGGCGACGACCTCGCCCACGGGAATCCGCTGCTCCTCGCTGACGGCCGTGGCATTGGCGTCGTCGGTGAGTTGCCCAGGCGCGAGCGGCGCGGTTTCGGCTTGGCCGTCGACCGGGGGAAGCAGCGTGGACGCCGTGTGGTGCGCAAGCAGCGACTGGACTTCCTCGCGCAACTCGCGATCGTCGCCGCAGGCTTGCTCGAGAAACGCGGCAGCCGCCTCGGGACCCAGCTCGCAGGCCGCGAAGAACAACCGCTTCACCTGGGCATGCCGCGCGGGATTCATGACCCGTGGTCTTCCAACTCGCGGCGCAGCCAAGAGCGGATCATCGTCCACTCGCGCTCCACGGAACGTTTCGACATCTCGAGCGCCTGCGCCACCTCGGCTACCGACAGGGCGGCGAACACGCGAAGCTCGAGGATCTTGGCTTGTCGGGCGTCGAGCGCGGCCAGCTTTTCGAGCGCCTGATCGATGTCGAGCACCAGGTCGGTGGGAATCTCACCAGGCAGCGTGTCGACGTCGACCGCCGCCCGCGCACGGTCGCCGCCGCGCTTGGCCGCGAGATGCTTGCGGGCATGGTCGACCAGAATCTCGCGCATTGCCCGTGCGGCGTAGGGGAGCAACTCGGCCTGGTCGATCTGCTGCGATTGCAGACTGCGGGAGAGGCGCAAATAGGCTTCGTGCAGCAGCGCCGTGGGTTGCAGCGTGTGTCCTGCCCGTTCGGCGACGAAGCACCGCTCCGCGACTTCCCGCAGCTCACCATAGAGCGACTTGAAAAGAGCTTCGACCGTGCTCGGCGGACCACCGGCAATCGCACGGGAGGCCAGCTTATGGGGGGGCTGATCCGCGGCGTCGGAACTCGGAGTGGCGCCGGGGCCTGGCATGGGAGGGGCTGGTTGCACGGGCGGAGAGCGAAACGCACGCTGGACCGATTATCGCCCGCGGCGACGGAAGCGGCAAGCTGGGCGAGCCTCAGCGCCGCCTACGGGGACCAGCCACCGACTTCCTGGAGAGTGCTGCCGGCACTGCGGAGATCGAGTAAGCTCGGACGATGCGGGCGAAGCGCGAATTTGTCCACCCGCAGCGCGAACCGGAGCTACATCCATGAGTCTTGACCGCCTCGCCGTCGCATTCTTGTGTGGGCTGCTGGCCGCTGGTGTTTGCCGGGCAGACGACATCAAGCGGACCGCGCTCTACGGCCGCATCAAGGCTTCGCTCGACGCCGTGCCGGCGATCGACACCCACGAGCATCTGCGGGCCTTCGATGAGATTCCGCACCGCGTGTCCACGGAGCGCGGAACGGGCATGACGCTGCACAGCATTTGGGCCGGCAGCTACTACGGTTGGACCAACCCGCTCTCTCCCTGGCCGCAGGACGGCCGTTTCGACGCCTGGTGGCCTCAGGCACGGCATGATTTCGACAATGCCCGCGCCACGAGCTTCTACCGCTACCTACTGCCGGCGTTTCGCGACTTGTACGGAGTCGATTTCGACGCAATCACCGACGACCAGGCCCGCGAACTCAACCGCCGCATCTTCGAGAACTATCAGAGCGACGCCTGGCTCCGCGACACGATTACGCGGCGGGCCAACATCGAGTTGATGCTGATCGATCCCTACTGGAGCCGCCTGCAATTCGCACGCGAATATGAGTTCTCGGCTCCGGTGCTGAACGTCACGATGCTGATCGGCGCCCATCACCCCGAAGCGACGCCGTCGGCCCTCGACAGTCCCTTCGAGTTCGCCCGCCGCGAGGGGCTGAAGGCCGACTCCTTCGAGGAATTCCTGCAGGTCATGGAGGCGATCTTCGCCAAGGCGGTCGCCGCCGACGCCGTTTGCCTGAAATCCACGCAGGCCTATCAGCGCTCCCTGCGGTACGAACAGGTTCCGCGTGAGCGGGCGGCCGCGGTCTTCGGCAAGTCGCCGCAGGAGATCACGCCGCAGGAGAAACGCGATTTCGAAGACTTTATGTTCTGGCACATCTGCGAGCTCAGCGCCCGGCACGATCTGCCGTTTCAGATTCACACGGGGCAGGCCCGCATCCAGGGCTCGAACCCGATGTTGCTCGTAGACCTGATCGAGGCCAACCCGCGCACTAAGTTCGTGCTGTTCCACGGCGGCTACCCCTGGATCGGCGAAACGGCCGTCATCGCCATGCGGCACAAGAACGTGTGGATCGATTCCTGTTGGTTGCCCACGCTCAGCTACAGCGTCGCCAAGCGGGCGTACCAGGAATGGCTCGAGGCGGTTCCCTCGAACCGGATCCTCTGGGGCGCCGACACGGTCCACGCCGAAGGCATTTACGCGGCCACCGAGTTCACGCGCCAGTGCCTAACCGAGGCGCTCGCCGAAAAGGTGGACCGCGGCGAACTGAGCGAGGCACATGCGTGCCGGATCGGCCGGCAAATCCTGCGCGACAACGCGCTCGAGCTATTTCCCAAGCTCCAGCGCATGCTCTGGCGCAAGCCTGCGGAGACCGACGCGCAGTAGCGGCCGGCGACGGTGCAAACTCCCTGGCGCAGCCGACTTTCAGGGCAAATCGGACAGGGGGAAACTGGCCATTCCGTGACCTATTCTTGAGGACGAGTTGTTGGGTCTTCCGTGGTCACTTTGGAAAGCGCCGCGATGTCTGCCCCCGCGAAAACCGCCGCCCCCGCCGCCGAAGCCCCTGCCGGCCGCAAGTCCGGCACGCTAATGATCGTGGGCGTCGTAGCGGCCGTAGGGCTCATTCAGGCCGTGATGACGGTTTTCCTGGTCATGCACCTGAGCGCCGAACCGGCCCTTGTGCCCGATCCGCTCGATGCTCCGCCGGAAGCCGGCGAACATGGCCCTACCGCCGACGACCATGGCCAGGGGGGACACGAAGGCGATCACGCCCACGCCGAGAAAGCGCACGGCGGCGGCGGCCATGGCGACGCCCACGGCGGCGAACACGGAAAAACGACCTCCCACGGCCACGCGGCAAGCGAGGCCGAGGTCGACCTCGGGCAGTACGCGGCCACCATTTGGCAGCCCGAGCGCCAAACGTCGCTGCTGATCAGCTTTCAGTTGTATGGCACGGTGAAAGCGGCCCAGGCGGCCGAATTCGAAGCGCGCTATGAGGAAAAGAAGCACCGCATCCGCGAACGATTGCTCGTGGCGGCGCGGCAACTCTCGTTGGAAGACGTTACCGACCCCACGCTGGCGAACCTCCGCTCGATGGCGGTGAAGATCGTCAACGAAGGACTCGGAAAACGAATGGTCGACTCCATCGTCGTGAGCGAATTCGTTCACGCCGAGAAGTAACGCGTCGGTTCGTTTGTGCTTACGCGGCCCGCAGCTTAGTCGCGGCCGTAGCCGCCGCCGCCACCGCCGTAGCCACCGCGGCCACCGCCCCCGCCGCCGTAGCCACCGCGGCCACGACCGCCGCCGCCGCCGCCACCACCGCCACCGTAACCGCCGCCACCGCCGCCGCCCGGACGCTGCTCGCGCGGGCGCGCTTCATTCACGGTCAACGGACGGCCGCCCTGCTTCTGCTCGTGCAGCCCATCGATCGCCGCTTGAGCTTCTTGGTCGGTCCCCATCTCCACGAACGCGAAACCCTTGCTCTTGCCGGTCTCGCGATCCATCACCACCTGAGCGCTGACCACGGAGCCAAATGGAGCAAACATCTGCTCCAGGTCGGCGTTGCTCACCGAGTAGCTCAGGTTCCCCACGTACAGCCGCTTACCCACGAATCTCTCCTCGACAGAAATCAGACATCGCCCGACGAACAACGGGCTACTTCGAAAAATCAACGGCCTACGGGGCCGACGCACGGATCGAAGCACGATCGAACGCCGTGGACCGATCCCGCCTTGCCGGGCAAGGGGAACCTCTACCTGGTCCGATGCTCCAACCGCGTGCAAGCATAGTGAAGTTTCCAGGCCGCACACAATCCCCGCAGAAAAATATCTGTCAAGGGGAGCGGGAATCGGGCCCGGCGTGGGAGCGGTCGGCGTCGGTCGGGCGGCGACCGTGGCCCGCGGCGGGGTCGCCCAGCCCGCTCCGGTCCCCCCGCAACCAACCGGCCCGCCAGAAGCAGAGCATCAGCGCCGCCCCAATCAGGCCCATGACCGCTAGCACCGCAGGATACCCATAGCGCCAATGGAGTTCGGGCATGTTCCAGGGGGAGGAGTTGGGGTCGAAGTTCATGCCATAAATGCCGGCGATGAACGTCAGCGGGATGAAGACCGTGGAAATGACCGTCAGCAGCCGCATCGTGACGTTCATGCGATTGCTGACCGCGGAGAGGTAGAAATCGCGGAGGTCGGTGCCCAGTTCCCGGAAGGTTTCGACCAGGTCAATCAACTGAACCGTGTGATCGTAGCAATCCCGCAAATAGACCCGGGTTTCGGCGTTGATGAAATTGCAGTGGTCGCGAACGAGCTGGTTCACCGCCTCCCGCTGCGGCCAAATTGCCCGCCGTAAGAGCAACAGGTCGTGCTTGATGTCGTGGATCTGCCGCACCACTTCGGCCGAGCCGCCGTCGATCACCTCGGTCTCGATCGCCTCGAGCCGTTCCCCGTAGGTCTCGAGGACCGGGAAATAGGCGTCCACCACCGCGTCGAGCAGGGCGTAGGCCAGGTAGCCCGGCCCGCCCGTCCTCGTCAGGCCGCGGCCCTCGCGCAGCCGCTGCCGCAACGGGCTCAAACAGTCGCCGGGGTGGTCCTGTTCCTGGAACGTCAGCACGAAGTTCTTGCCCAGGAAGATGCTAAGTTGCTCGGTGTCGAGCTTGGAGTTCCACGACACCATGCGGGCGACGATGAACAGGTGCTCGTCGTAGAGCTCGACCTTGGGGCGTTGATGGACGTTCACCACGTCCTCGAGCGCTAGGCGGTGCAGCTTGAAGAGCTCGCCGAGCGCTTCGATCGTGCCGGCGCTGCCGAGGCCGTCGACCTCGACCCAAACCACCGGCCAGGCATCGAGATATTCGCGGATTTGCTCCACGCGCTCGATCGGCCGCTCCACGATCCGAGTGGCGTCGTAGGCGGTGAGCTGAATCACCGGCGGCCGCGACTGGGGATCGACCGTCACCGTGCCTGGCGCCGTGCCGGGCTTGGATCGGCGGCGTGCACGCAGGCGTCGTCGCTGACGGCCAGCCATGGCTGTTTTTCCCGGAGGGGTGCGGTTCGGAGCGGGGCCGCCCGAGCCCCCTAGTTGGCTCTTCCCGCGTCTCTCGCGGCATTATCGGGCTCCCTGGCGGCTCCCGCAATTGGCCCCGCAGCCGCCGCTGCACGAGCGTGTTCCGGTCACGTGGCGAAAACGGAACCTCTGATCAGTCAAGGCGATGCGAGCGGAATGGCTTCTACGGCAGCATTGGCTTGACGAGAAAAACCCGGCTGATCATACTTCCTAGGTTACCTAGATTGCCCATTTTAACAGTCCGCTTCAGTCTCCGTCCTTCGGGATGGGTGGCTTTCCTTCCTGTCCGTTCAATTCGGTCCTTTCCAGTCTTCTCGTCACGAGGATTTCGTTCATGAAGGCAACTTTTTCGCGGGCTTTGCTCGCTTTGCTGGCGTTCAGCGTCGCCCTGTGCGGCGGCAGCGCCTTGGCCGCCGGCCTTACGTTCACGAAGCTCACCGGCCTGACCGGCGACGTCAAGGGGCCCTTCACGGCCGTTTACGTGGCCGACCTGGCCGCCACCGGCTTGGGGAGCATCGACAAAATCATCCTTACCGACACCAGCGGCGGCAAGGGTGGTTCGTCGGGTCAGTATAGCGGCGTCGACCTC
The DNA here is from genome assembly GCA_044221365.1 of Pirellulales bacterium. Taxonomy (GTDB): domain Bacteria; phylum Planctomycetota; class Planctomycetia; order Pirellulales; family JBGAPH01; genus JBGAPH01. The sequence continues at coordinate 1,489 of JBGAPH010000088.1, read as the reverse complement.
GACGCCATCTTCATCGCTCCCACGGCCGCCGCCGATGCCCCGACCGCGGCCACGCTCATCCAGGCCGCCGTGTTCGACTACTCGGCCGCCGGCACCTCGTTCGTGCCGGGCACCCAGCGGGCCCCGGTCGATCCGACGCTGTTCAACGTCTCCGGCGGCGGGGCGATCAATTTCGGCGCCGCCACGCTCGGCGCGCTCGACGCCGCCGGCCTCATCCCCGGCAACGGCTACTTCAGCATGGGAGACGGCGGCGCCCTGACGCTCAACCTGACGAGCGCCATCGATCCGTCGGTCAACCGTTACCTGTACGTGGGCGAAGTGGGCGACAACGGCGAGACCTTCCGCGCCGAAGCCGTGCCTGAGCCCAGCACGTTGATTCTGGCGGGCCTCGGCGGCCTGGCCATGGTGTTCGGTCTCCGTCGCCGCGCCCGCGGTTAAGGAGCCTCTCTCGCAGGCAGTGTGTTCTTCTGGTGGTCGGAGTCCGTCGGCGGCGCGAATCGCGCGGTCGGCGGACTCCGTTTTTTTATGGTTGTCCTAGCCCAGGGCGGCCTCACCCCGCGGCTCCAAGGTTTGACGATCGGTCGGCCGGCCCGATAGAGTTGGACAGTCGACCTCGGCCGCACGATCGTGGCCTGGAACGACCACCGGATGGGTGGCCGAGCGGTTTAAGGCAGCAGTCTTGAAAACTGCCGTGGGGGCAACCCCACCGTGGGTTCGAATCCCTCCCCATCCGCCTTGAGAATCGCAGCAAGGGGCACCATGCCGTTTTCCCCGGCAGAAACGCACAAATTCTTGGTGCGACGTGCTGCGGCCCGTTTCGGCCACTTGCTGCTTCGGATTCTGCTTCGCCTTTTCGGCATCGCCTATGGTGCGTCAAGCGTCCGTCCGTGGTCTGGTAGTAGTGCCGCCGGGCGATGTCTTCGCTGTTGCCCAGCCACCCAGCCACTCGTCGACGACATGCGCGCCTTCGACTGCGAGTCTTGGCAGCTCTCCTAGGTTAGCCCCGGGCACTCCCGGCAGCCGAAGTAGGGGCTCCGAGGCCAAGGCAGTGGCTATAGCGGCCCCGACGGCCATATAGGGTCTCTTCTTACATCCGCCTCGGGAAAAAGCAGAGACATGCGATTCAGTTCGGCATCGGGAGCGTCCGGCCTCAGCCAGATCAGATTCACGGCCTGATCGCCCATTATCCGGCGATGCCAGGGCACGGACCGCGGCGCCAGGGCAAATAGCTTACGCGCGTCGGCCGCCATCACGACCAGCGCGTCGCCCTGCTCCCCGATTCGCCTTATCGCAGTCCGGCGGTCTTGCACCATCCGCCATTGCAAGCCGAGCCAACCGCAAGCCAGGCCGGCTAGGACCACTGCCAACATGAACGTTCGGAGAGAGAATGCGAGGGGCCGTCGGGAGAGAAGTCGCATGCCAAGAGTCCACATACGTACTTGTTCGAACGGCGAGCCATCGAAAATGGCTTCGTCGAGCCACGTGCCGG